>NZ_JAMBIZ010000002.1 GCF_025291715.1 Metasolibacillus sp. | reverse complement strand
TGTAGTAAAAGGACGATCTAACCACACAGTGAATTTATGTCGAGAGTGCGCTAACACAAAGGCAACGAAGTATAATTTCACTTCTTTACCACCTGATGTTTTTTGAATAGTTTGTCCCCAATCTACTTGTAATTGCTTCCCTGGTGGCAGCTCAATGACCGCTTCGTATTCACGGGGTTCATCTACCTTATCAATTTGATAAATTTCGCGAATTTCATTTACATAACGTCTAACTGTACTTTCCCCAACATCAATTTCAGGGTATTTCTCTTGTAGCCAATCTAAAACTTGTGCCCCTGTTAAGCTTGGAAACTCAAGTAACCAACCTACAATCCAATCTTTGTATTCATCCAGCTTCTTCTTACGGCCAGTCTGACTAAACTCATTTACTGCATCTTCAAATGACATATCTAAATATTTATACACGGTATTACGTGATATTCTTAGTCGCTTTGCAATTTGCACAATCCTTAATCCACGATCACGCAATTGATGAATTTCGATATGTAACACAAGCTTCTCCTCCATTAGTACAGCCTCCTATTAAACTGATATTTCCAGTTTACAGGAAACTATTGAATTGGTGAAAAAGTGTTCAATTGAAATGAGCAAAAACTGTTAATTTTATTTTAGCGGTTACAACAGACTAAGTTTTAAATTCAGTTTTCATCACTTATTCCGTTAAATGGCCCGTTTGTTGAATAACATAACAGCTATTTTAATTTTAAATGACTTTATACGATTTTATTATGGTTTAAACAACTTTATTATTTTTATATAAAATGTTAGGTAGTATCAAACATGTCAATTTTGAACATGTCCTTTTCCACCCCTCAGGAAGTGCAGCGCCGAGTCCAGAGGATATAGAAGTGACGCTTCGCTTACAAGAGGCTGGGGTCATTATTGGGATTGAACTTTTAGATCATGTAATCATTGGCAATCATCAATATATCAGCATGAAAGAACAAGGTTTAATGTAAATAAAAACTAGCGTGAGGAAATTTCGTTTGATAAACGAACCTTTCTCGCGCTTTTTCGTCATTATTTTGCAATGAAACTGTAAAAATAGTGGGTGATTTTTCATTTGTTTCCCGCTGTGAGAACGAATACAATAGAAAAGTGGGTAAAAGAAAAGATATTTATCAGGTTTTGCACGATATCACACTATAATTTTTAACATTTATCCGCTATAATTAAGCGTATCGTTTAGATAAGCTACATGCTGTAAATAATATGGTGACATAGCAGCTTCGTTAAAAAAATAAAAACACGCTTTACGAGGAAAGGAAGTACAGAAATTGTTTGGAATTGGAAATAAGGATGTCGGGATTGACCTAGGCACAGCAAATACACTTGTTTTTGTTAAAGGAAAAGGAATCGTTTTACGTGAGCCTTCAGTAGTGGCGAAAAATGTCAAAACAGGGGACATCGTGGCGGTAGGTAATGATGCGAAAAATATGATTGGACGTACACCAGGCTCTATCGTAGCGATTCGTCCAATGAAAGATGGCGTTATCGCAGATTTTGATATTACAACAGCAATGATTCAATATTATTTAAAGGAAGCATTAAAAAACTCAGGTTCAAATTGGAAAAAACCAAATGTAATGATTTGTGTGCCATATGGCATTACATCAGTTGAACAACGCGCAGTAATTGATGCATCGCGTCAAGCAGGAGCAAAGGATGCCTTTACGATTGAAGAGCCATTTGCAGCAGCAATCGGTGCGAATTTACCTGTTTGGGATCCAACAGGTTCAATGGTTGTTGATATCGGTGGTGGTACAACGGAGGTAGCCGTTATTTCACTTGGCGGTATTGTAACAAGCGAATCTGTTCGTATCGGCGGCGATGCGATGGACCAAGCAATCATTGGCTATATTCGCAAAACATATAATTTAACGATTGGTGAACGTACAGCTGAAGCAATTAAAATGGAAATTGGTAGTGCACGTGCAGAGGGCAATACAGCATCTATGGACATTAGAGGACGCGATCTTGTAACAGGCTTACCTAAAACAATTGAAATTACTGCACAGGAAATTTCAGAGTCTTTACGTGAAGCGGTATCGGCAATTATTGATGGTGTGAAGCGCACGTTAGAGCAAACGCCACCTGAATTATCAGCAGACGTAATGGAACGCGGAATCGTGTTAACAGGCGGTGGTGCTTTATTGCAGAACTTGGATAAAGTGATTAGCGCTGAAACAAATATGCCAGTATTTATTGCTGAAGATCCGTTAGATTGTGTGGCAATTGGGACAGGTAAGGCGTTAGATAATATCGACTTAATTCGTGCACAGCAATTAAAAGGATAAGGTGAGGAAACAATGCCACATTTTTCAAATAAAAAAATTATCGTGTTGTTAGTTAGCACAGTTTTTCTAGTGGCATTGATTGGCTTCTCGTTAAGCAATCGTCATAATGCAACATTACCTCAACAAATTATTAAGGATACTGTTGGCTTTGCGCAATCACTTGTTGCAAAGCCAACAAATTACATAACGGGTATTTATGGTAATATCGAAGCTTTGTTAAATACGTATGACGAAAATAAACGTTTAAAAAGCCGATTGGAGGATTTTGTTGTTTTGCAATCGGAAGTGGATGGATTAAAGTCAGAAAATAAAAAGCTTCGAGAGCTAATTGACAAGGAAGAAAGCTTGCGAGATTATCAGCCGATTCATGCAACTGTAATTGCACGAAACCCTGATCAATGGGAAGAAAAAATTATTTTAAATAAAGGCCAAGTGCATGGGATTGAAAAAAATATGGCAGTTATGACAGCGCAAGGGTTAATTGGTAAGATTATTGCTGTGACGCCATTTACATCTGAAGTGGAACTACTTTACACAAATAATGCGAATTATCGTGTATCCGCACTTGTGCAAGGCGAAAAAGAAGATATTTCTGGTGTAATTGAAGGATATGATGAAGAGCGTAACGAATTAATTTTAAAGCGCATCAATTCTAGCACAGAAATAAAAGCTGGCGAGCAAGTCGTATCATCAGGTCTAGGTGGAATTTTCCCGAAAGGTATTTTAATTGGGGAAGTGACAGAAGTAACGACGGAAGATTTCGGCTTAACGAAAATGGCTTATGTTAAACCAGCAGCAGAATTTTCAATGCTTGAAAATGTGATTATTGCGAAACGTGAAGCAACCGCAATTGATGGCTCAGATGGTCAAGGCACGAATGCTGATTTAACCAATTTGCCTGAGGAAGAGGGAGAGGAATAGATGTTTATTCGTTTACTCATTCCAACAGTTGCAGTATTATTATTTTTATCAGAGTCGATGTTTGCGAAGTTTTCACCAATTATGCTTGGTGAACAACTCGTTTTTTTGGTGCCGCGCTTTTTAATTTTATATTTAATTTTCATTGCGATTTATTATAATCGTAAACGGGCGGTATTGTATGGTCTCGCTTTTGGCATATTGTATGATGTGTTTTACATTGATATTATTGGATTATACTCATTTTTATACCCATTACTATGCTTTCTGGCGGGGTGGAGTGTGAAGTATGTTCATCAGCACTTAGTCATTACAACTGTATTGGCAGTAATGCTCGTTGCAGCGATGGAAGTCGTGCTGTACGAATTTTTCTTTTTAATAGATTTCACCCCAATGACATTCCAAACGTTTCTTCATAGTCGATTAATCCCGACAATTGTAGCCAACCTATTATTTTTAGCAATACTTGGTTGGGCATTTAAATATGTAATTAATCAACGAGTGTTACAACGTGCGCGCAATGGGGCTTAATGTAATGATGTAATTATGGAATTGATAACGGAGTGTGAGGTGGCATATTATCATGAAAAAACAACTCGTCCATATTAAAGGAACGAAGGATGGTTTAATACTTCGGCTTGATGATCAATGTGCCTATGCAGAGCTTTTAGAGGAACTAGCAGACAAAGCTTCTGAAGGTGGAATTGAAGGGAAGCTAGATGTGCAACTGCATTTAGGTACCCGTTACTGCACAAGTACACAAAAAAAAGAGCTGATTCAAATTGTGCAACAACAAGGAAATTTGATTGTATCTAAAGTACAGAGTGATGTACTAACAATTGAAGAGAGCAATCAAAAAATGCTACAAAAAAAGTGCGATACATATGTTGGCATTGTACGCTCAGGCCAAGTGCTACGAGCGACGGGCGATATTATCGTGCTTGGTGATGTCAATCCGAACGGGCGTATTGAAGCTGGTGGCAATATTTATGTCCTCGGAAGGCTAAAAGGTATTGCACATGCAGGAATAGAGGGCAATGAAAAGGCTGTTATTACGGCTTCTCATTTTGAACCAACACATGTGCTCATTGCAGATCGTGTAGAAGTAATGTCAAATGAAAAGCAAGCAGTCAAAGATAATGCCGAACAGCTATGTGCATATATTAATGAAAGTGGTACAATTTCTTATGATCGTATACAAAAGGTAAAGGAAATCCGTCCATCTTTTACAACATTTAAAGGGGGAAGCTAATGTGGGAGAAGCAATAGTAATCACTTCGGGAAAAGGCGGCGTAGGGAAAACGACATCGAGCGCTAACCTCGGCACTGCATTGGCTCTTCAAGGAAAAAAAGTATGCTTAGTAGATACAGATATTGGTTTGCGTAATTTAGATGTTGTGTTAGGTTTAGAAAATCGTATTATTTACGATTTAGTTGATGTCATAGAAGGTCGCTGTAAAGTGCATCAGGCACTTGTAAAGGACAAGCGAGTCGATGATAAACTTTTTTTATTGCCCGCAGCTCAAACAACAGATAAAAACGCTGTGACCCCTGAGCAAATGAAGAGCTTAATTAGTGAATTAAAAAGTGATTTTGATTATGTATTAATTGATTGTCCAGCAGGTATTGAGCAAGGCTATCGCAATGCGGTAGCTGGAGCAGACCGTGCCATCGTTGTGACAACACCAGAAATTTCAGCTGTGCGCGATGCAGACCGCATTATCGGTTTGTTAGAGCAAGAGGAAATAGAGGCACCGAAGTTAATTATTAACCGTGTGCGCCATCATTTAATGGCATCAGGCGATACGATGGATATTACAGAGGTGACAACGCATTTATCTATTGATTTATTAGGTATTATTATTGATAGTGAGGATGTTATTAGCTCGTCTAATAAAGGGGAGCCAATCGTTATGGATCCAAATAATAAAGCATCTTTAGGCTATCGCAATATTGCGCGCCGTATTTTAGGTGAATCTGTACCATTAATGTCGATTGAACCAGAGGCAAAAGGCATGTTTGCGAAGTTTAAATCGTTGTTTACAAAATAACATGTGAAAGTCTGTCTAAAAGCGTGCTTTTGGATAGGCTTTTTATTTGTCATGTGAAAGTTATAATCTAACTAATACATAAGCTTACAAGCCATAAAATCCAATCAGTAATTTCCTACTAGGTGTAATTGATGAGTGTCACAGCATATACTATTAAAAACGATAGGATGGTGGCATGAAAAGATGGCAGTGGGGGATTGCCTTGTTATGCTGCGCGGTTGTGTGGGGAACGACGCAATTGCCTGAAACGAAAACGACGAAAGTGATTAAGCGGATTGTTTATAGCCAAGACGATTTAACATTTATGCGCAATACTTTGCGCAATATTACCGTGTTTGAAGGGAAAAAGGTTGAAGTTGCTGATTACCCAGAGCGCAGGGAAATGCTGGCCTATACATCGATTCAGCCAAGCGGTAAAGGCTATTTAATGACATATGATGAGGCAGTAAATCTTTTTGCATTGCAAAATGGTATTGTTGTTTTTACAGGCCACACGAAAGAAACAGGACAAACTGTTTCTATTTTTTACGATGATAACACGACGGTCACATATGGTTTTATTGATAGTTTCTCCTTGTTACCATATACGGCAATTGGCGTTAATGAAATTGTTGCAACAAAGCAAGCTGGCGACTTATATATTCGCATAGAGAAAGATAACCAGGTGCTTGATTTAGAACAAACATTAACTTGGTTAAATGAGCAGATGTAGCATGTTGCGAATGACGATCCACCCTTTATTGCTGTTCGTGTTGTTGATGATGGTGTTAACTGGTAATATTGCGCTATATAGCATTATTTTAAGCTCATTAATTATTCATGAAATTGGACATTTACTCGCTGCAAAAATGATGGATGTACCTGTGAAAAGCTGTGTCATTATGCCTTATGGTGGAGAAATTAAGCTACAGCAGGAAGGAACGTATTGGCAGCGGCTTATTATTGCAGTTGGCGGGCCTTTAGCAACTTTGCTTGGTATGGCCAGCAGTATTTTGCTGCCACCACTTTTAGCGGAGCCTTTTTTTCAAGTGCAATTTTACTTATTATGTTTAAATCTATTGCCGTTTTTACCGCTTGATGGTGGAAAGATTATTTGTTATACGCTGCTAACATTTTTTCCAAAAGCAAAAATTTATGAATGGTTTTTAGCGCTTTCATTATGTGCCTTCACCATTGTTGTATTCGTTACATTATGGCTGCTACCACAGTCGCTTCCTGTACTCGTTGTGAGCTTGTTACTTTGGGGCAATATCATAGGAGAATGGAAGTATCGAAAATATCATATTGCCTATGAGAAATTTGTCTTGAATAGGTTGACGTAAGTTTTTTCTTATGGTAGTATTTTAATGTTATTGTTTGTAGCACCCGCTACAACCGCACTGGCAAGGTGCCTAAGATTAGCATGAAGTTTGCTAACACCTTGATAGTAACAGGCGAGTCTTAGTCTAAAGAGGAGGTGCATTTTAATGTACGCAATTATCGAAACTGGTGGTAAACAAATCAAAGTTGAAGCAGGTCAAGAAATCTATGTTGAAAAACTAGGTGTAGCTGCTGACGAAATCGTAACATTTGACAAAGTTTTATTCGTAGGTGGAGAAACAGTTAAAGTTGGTGCTCCAACTGTTGCTGGTGCAACTGTTACAGCGAAAGTTGTAAAAGAAGGCCGCGCTAAAAAAATTACTGTTTTCAAAATGAAAGCGAAGAAAAACTACCGTCGTAAACAAGGTCATCGTCAACCATACACGAAATTAGTTGTTGAAGCAATCAACGCTTAATTTTAGGGGGAGCCGAATGATTACGGTAACTATTTATAGCGATGAAAATCGTAAATCGTATGGATTTGAAATCTCTGGTCATGCCCTTTCAGATGTTTATGGACGTGATTTAGTATGTGCTGGTGCATCTGCTATCGCCTTTGGTGCTGTCAATGCTATTCCGCAACTTACAGGAATCACACCAGAAATAGAGCAAGGAGAACAGGGAGGCTACTTAAAAGTAACAATCCCAAATGACTTAGAGCCTGAAACAGACGATAAGCTTCAAGTGATTCTGAATACTATGGTGACACAGTTTTATACGATGACAGCAAGTTATTCAGACTTTATTGAATTGAAATATAAAATGGTCTAGGAGGTGCATCGCAATGAACTTATTATTATCATTAGACTTACAATTTTTCGCATCTAAAAAAGGTGTAGGTTCTACAAAAAACGGACGTGACTCTGAGTCAAAACGCCTTGGCGCTAAACGTGCTGATGGTCAATTCGTAACTGGTGGTTCAATTCTTTACCGTCAACGCGGTACAAAAATTTACCCAGGTACAAACGTAGGCCGTGGTGGAGATGATACTTTATTCGCTAAAGTTGACGGCGTTGTGAAATTCGAACGCTTAGGTCGCGACAAGAAACAAGTATCTGTATACCCAGTAGCTCAAGAAGCATAAGGGTTACAAAATAGGGCTGACGCGTAAAGCTTTAACTTACGCGTCAGCCTTTTTTCTGTCAATGGATGATTGAAATTTTCTTAAGTATTGAAAAGCTCAAATTTTTCTACGCTGTTTTAGGGAAAAAAGCTGCAAAACTTGCTATACTAATAACGATACTGATTGGAGTGTAGTACATGACAACAAAGCCATTAACGATTAATGACGTATTGCGTTTTGCGAATCATGATTTTTTGAATCAACTGAATTTGATTCAAATGTATTTAGATTTACAGCGAATTGAAGAAGCGAAGCAAATCATTCAAAATATTGCAGAAGATAGTAAAATGCTATCAAATATGAATAAATTGCAGCTACCACGAACTTCAGAATGGATTCAAACGTTTGCTTGGCGCTTTCCAGCAATTGAATTAAAGCTTGATAGCGATGTAAAACAAGTTGTTAATCACCCACAGCTTGATGAAGCGCTAGCACGATACTTGGAAAATACAGTTATCCATATTTATGATGGGCTTGATGCATATGCTGAGCATCAGCTTCACATTGTAACAACATCAGATGCGACACAATTCCAGTTGAGTTTTCATTTAACTGGGCATTGGTCAAAGGCATCACTCATAAGCGAAATAGAACATATGTGCATTGATATAATAGAAGTGACCGAAAACTCGTTACACTATGTATTAAGCGCAGGACTGGAGTGAAAACAATGTTTGTCGATCACGTGAAAATTTATGTAAAAGGTGGAGATGGCGGAGATGGTATGGTTGCCTTCCGTCGTGAAAAATATGTACCAAATGGCGGTCCAGCTGGTGGAGATGGCGGTCATGGTGGAAATGTCGTATTCCAAGTTGATGAAGGCTTGCGTACATTAATGGACTTCCGCTATAAGCGCCATTTCAAGGCAGAGCGTGGGGAGCATGGCATGAGTAAAGGGATGCATGGTCGTAAAGCATCTGATTTAGTCATTAAGGTGCCACCAGGTACGGTTGTCATTAATGCGGAAACGAAGGCTGTAATTGCCGATTTAGTTGAAGAAGGACAAACAGCGGTTATTGCGAAAGCTGGTCGTGGTGGACGAGGTAATTGCCGTTTTGCAACACCTGCAAACCCTGCACCAGAGCTTGCGGAAAAAGGCGAGCCAGGGCAAGAGCTAGATGTAATTTTGGAATTAAAAGTATTAGCCGACGTTGGGCTAGTAGGCTTCCCATCAGTTGGGAAATCAACATTGCTTTCTGTCGTTTCAGCAGCGAAGCCAAAAATCGGTGCCTATCATTTTACGACAATCGTACCGAATTTAGGTATGGTTGAAACAGACGATGGTCGTTCATTTGCGATGGCCGATTTACCAGGCTTGATTGAAGGTGCGCATCAAGGTGTTGGTCTAGGGATGCAATTTTTACGCCATATTGAGCGCACAAGAGTTATCGTTCATGTCATTGATATGAGTGGCATGGAAGGTCGTGATCCATATGAGGATTATGTGACAATTAATGAAGAGCTACAGCAATACGATTTACGCTTAACAGAGCGTCCACAAATTGTTGTAGCAAATAAAATGGACATGCCTGATGCGGAGGAAAACTTACAAGCATTCCTTGAAAAAGTGGGTGACAGTGTAAAAGTATTCCCTGTTTCTGCGGTATCACGTCAAGGCTTGAAAGCCGTGCTATTTGAAGTGGCAGACTTACTAGAAGTGACACCACAATTTGAGTTGCATGATATTACAGAAGAAGAATCTGACGCAACAGTGCTTTACAAATATGAAAAACAAGGTGAAGATTTCGACATTACACGCGATGATGATGGCGCATTTGTGCTATCAGGCTATTCGATTGAGCGTCTGTTTAAAATGACAGACTTTAGTCGTGAGGATGGTATTCGACGCTTTGCTCGTCAATTGCGTGCGATGGGCGTCGATGATGCGTTGCGTAAACGCGGTGCGGAAAATGGCGATACAGTTCGCTTAATGGAATTTGAATTTGACTTTGTAGATTAATGCTCGGGGGTAGGAAAGATGAAAAACATAGCAAATCAGCGCTATTATTTAGTGCGTGAGGATGTTTTGACAGATGCGATGCAAAAAACATTAGAGGCAAAAGAATTATTACAAACGGGTGCTGTCGCCTCGATTTGGGATGCGGTCAAAGAAGTGGATTTATCACGTAGCGCATTTTATAAATATCGCGATGCTGTTTTTCCTTTCCATTCTATCGTACAAGAGCGCATATTGACATTGTTTTTGCAGCTACAGGACCGCAAAGGCTCCTTAGCTAAATTACTTGAAACGATTTCAGAGGCACACTGCAATGTATTAACGATACATCAAACGATACCGATTCAAGGGCGTGCAAACGTTACGTTGTCGCTAGATGTGACGAATATGGCGGTTGATTTAAATGAATTAGTTCAGCTATTAAAGCGCCTTGAATTTATCGAATCAGCGGAAGTCATTAGCTCAGGTGCGTTATAAAGAAAGGCTGTCATACGATATGTATGGCAGTATTTCTTTAAATACTGAAAACTGAAAATTTTGAAATAAAGAGAGGGAAATATTAAATGTCAACACAAAATTGGGAAAAGCGTATCGCTTATTTAGGACCGGAAGCATCATTTACATATTTAGCGACAAAGGGCTTATTCCCAAACGATTGGCTCATGCCACAAGCTTCGATTCCTGAATGTATTGAAGCTGTGGCAGAGGGGAAAGTGGAGCTTGCGGTTGTTCCTTTAGAAAATGCTTTAGAAGGCTCTGTGCCGTTAACAATTGATTACTTATTCCATGAGGCAGACTTATATGTAGTAGGGGAAGTAACATCGAAAATCCAGCAGCATTTAATGGTGCATCCAAAACAAGTGAAAAATTGGCAAAGCATTGAAGCGGTATACTCCCATCCACATGCGCTAGCACAATGTCATAAATATTTATTTTATCGCTTTAGCGGTGTGCCGTTGCACCAATATTCATCCACAGCTGCTGCCGCAAAGCTTATTGCAGATTCACCAGAGCAATGCATCGCGGCGATTGCCAATAGCGCGGCTGCGGAAAAATATGGCTTAACAATCGTAGAGAAAAACATTCACGATTTTCATTTCAACCATACACGCTTCTTCGTTTTATCAAAAGAAAATATTCGCTTGCCTAAAATGGATAATGAAGTAGCAAAAACAACATTTATGGTGACATTGCCATCAGATGTATCCGGTGCACTTCATCAAGTGCTATCGGTATTTGCATGGCGCAAGCTGAATTTGAGTAAAATTGAATCACGCCCATTAAAAACAGGCTTAGGGGATTATTTCTTTATTGTTGATGTATTAGCGGATGAGGAAGAACCGATGATGAAAGGTGCGGTAGAGGAGCTGCATGCGCTCGGCTGTACCGTCAAATCTCTCGGTACATACTATAGTTACACAACACCAGAATGAGGTGAGGACAATGGCAATTGTATTATTTGATGGACAATGTCATTTTTGTGATGCAAGCGTTCAATTTATTATTAAGCGAGACCCGCAAGTCTATTTTCAATTTGCATCATTGCAGAGTGATGTAGGAAAAGAGCTATTAGCACGCTATCATGTACCGCCAACAGATAGTATCGTACTAGTCGAAAATGAAAGCTATTATGTACAATCAACAGCCGCCTTAAAAATTGCGCGGCGACTGCAAGGTGGCTGGCGCTTTGCTTATCTATTTATCGTTGTACCTGCTAGTATTCGCAATATTGCATATAATATCATTGCAAAAAATCGCTATAAATGGTTTGGGAAAAAAGAGGTATGTGAATTGCCATCAGCGGATGTGCGTCAACGTTTTTTATAGAGGAAAGGTTAGAGAGCTTTCTACAAAATCATGTTAAGTAAATGCTTAATTTTGGCGTTAAAAGCTCATAGCATAAACTTGATTACGTCCATTTTCCTTAGCACGATATAAAGCTTTATCTGCATTTTTATAGAGCCCATCTAGAGATATAGTTGTGATAACCTCCGTTGTAGCAACGCCTAAGCTTAGTGTGCATGCTGTCGAAATATATTCAAATGGGTGATGTAAAACAGCCATGCGCAAAGCTTCTGCTAGCTGCTTCGCATTGTCACGATTGCAATTAGGCACTAAAATAACAAATTCATCTCCACCATAGCGACCAAAAATGGCGTCTTTTGGCAGTGTATTGGTAATTAACTGCGAAATTTCCCTTAATATATAATCCCCAATATCATGCCCATATGTATCATTAATTCCTTTAAAGCGATCAATATCGAAAATAATAAAGGATAATTGTTTTTCTCTCTTTAATTCTGTAGCAATTAACGCATTTGCACGTTGAATAAAGGCACGTCTATTATAAATATTCGTTAATTCATCCAGCATCGCCATTCGTGTTAGCTCAATATCGGTTTGTTCTTTTGCAAGTAAAATAAAGCCAATGCTGCCAACTAACATCTCAATAAAACGTGTTAAAAAAGCAAGCGTTTGGTATCTGTTTTCTGCAAAAAGTGTGACATCTGTTGAGATAAATAAGGCATTGTATGCACGAAACATAAGTGATAGAGCGATAGCACTATATAAAATCAGCATAATATATTGTAAAATGGATGTTTTCCGATTTTGGTAAAAGGAGTAAACTGGAAATATAATAAGTGTGAAAATCGTAATAGATATAACAGCAATGCGCACATTTTCAAAATTATAAAACAAAATAGCTGAATAAAAGCTAAACAAACCTATTAATGTTACAATAAATACAGTTCTTTTGACAGTTGTTGTTAAGCATTTAAGCAGCATTAATAGTGCAATACATTCTATCATTGTTCCAATAAGCAACGAGGTATTGCTTAAAAAAACAGAGAGGGTAAATGGTAGGATGTCACGTAATAATAGCATAGTGAATGCGATAACTTGTAGGAGTTTTCCTAAAACAAAAGTCCAAACAGTGCGATTATTATATTGATAACTATATGCAGAAATGAGTATAATGGTACAAATATTTCCAATAACTAGCAATGAAATGACTGTTTTCATATCAAACAGCAAAAGTGACATACAAATGGACTCCTAACTGAAGTATCAAATAAATTGTTACTATTATACACAAAATGATGACTAAAGTCGATTGGGAATCTAATGGAAAAGGTGAAATGATGTTTAAAACAATTGGGATTTTAGCACATGTAGATGCGGGAAAAACAACTTTTTCTGAGCAGCTACTTTACCATATGGACAGCATTAAAGAAAAAGGGCGTGTTGATAATCAAGATGCACATTTAGATTATCATGCATTGGAAAGGGCACGTGGCATTACAATTTTTGCAGAGCAAGGACGCTTTCAATATGAAGGAGATACATATACATTAATTGACACACCAGGCCATGTCGATTTTTCACCTGAAATGGAGCGCGCAATCCGTGTGATGGACTATGCCATTGTGATTGTTAGTGCTGTAGAGGGCATTCAAGGGCATACGGAAACGGTTTGGCAATTGCTGCAAAAATACAATGTGCCAACTTTTTTATTTATTAATAAAACCGATCGGGAGGGCGCAAATCCGCAGGAGGTGCTTGCGGCGATGCGGCAGGAGCTATCTGAGGAAATTTTATGGATAGAAGAGGATTATCATGAGGAGGCTGTAAAAGAATGGTTAGCAGAGCGTGATGAACAACTGCTCGACCTCTTTCTAGCTGGTGAATTGGATGAGGCAATGGTAAAGCAGCAACTTCAACAGCAAATTGCAGCACGCCAGCTTTTCGTCTGCATGACAGGCTCTGCATTAAAGGATGAAGGCGTGTACCCATTTTTCGAGCAGCTTGCAAAATTAACTATGACAAGCTTTGATACAATAGCACCATTTCAAGCAGAGGTATTTAAAATTCGGCATGATGCTAGCGGACAGCGACTAACGTTTATGAAGGCATTGCAGGGGCGTTTACAAGTGCGAGATGCCTTTACATTTGATAAAACGACAGAAAAAGTAACAGAAATTCGACAGTATAATGGTGCGAAATTTGAAACGGTCACTTCGGTTGAGGCAGGCGAGGTTTTTGCTGTCAAGGGCTTGAGCCAAGCAGCTATTGGCCAGGTTTTAGGTGGTACAGAGGATGCGGTCGGCTTTGAATTAGTGCCGACATTACAAGCAAAGGTCGTTTATCATGGCGCTTTACATATGAAGGAAGTGTGGCAGCAATTTCGCTTATTAAACGAGGAGGAGCCATCATTACGTGCCATTTGGCAGGAGCAATTACAGGAAATACATGTACATGTTATGGGGGTCATTCAGCTAGAGGTGCTTGTAGAGGTTGCCAAAGAACGCTTCAACTTAGCCATCACGTTTGCTGATCCGCAAATTATTTATAAAGAAACAATTGCTTCAACGGTGACAGGCTATGGACATTTCGAGCCGTTGAAGCATTATGCAGAGGTACATTTATTGATGGAGCCCATCGCACGGGGAAGTGGGATTCAATTCGTGAATGCTTGTCATGCTGATCATCTATCAATTGGCAATATGCGCTTAGTGGAGCAGCATTTATTTGAAAGAGAGCACCATGGGTTATTAACAGGCTCTGCCTTAACGGATATGAAATTTACGCTACTGACAGGGCGAGGGCATGTAGAATATACGTCAGGTGGTGATTTCCGAGAAGCGACCTTCCGTGCATTACGCCAAGGGTTGGAGCAGGCAGAAAATATTTTATTAGAGCCTTATTATGATGTTAAAATGAAGGCAGCAAGTGATTTTATTGGGCGCATGATGTTTGATGTACAGCAGGCACATGGTACATTTGAGCCACCTGTGATGACAGAAACGACTGCAATGCTAGTTGGAAAAGTGCCCGTCGCAACATTTATGAACTACAGCGCAATTTTTGCAGCCTATACGAATGGTAAAGGTGCATTGAGCTTGCAGTTTGCAGGCTATGATGTATGCCATAACACTGAGGAAATTATCGCACAGAAAAACTATGATAAAAACGCAGACCCGCTTTATACGTCATCAAGTATTTTTTGTAAAAAGGGCAAGGGAGAAGTAATTCCTTGGGATGAAGCAGAGCAGGCAATGCATTGTTTGAAATGAAACAAGCTAGAAAGCGACTGCTTTCTAGCTATTTTTTTATTCAGTATCCTGTAATGTGAGCGTTAGTGTATCATAGGAATCACCAGTAATAACAAGCGTATAGTAATCACTGTAAGAGTTATCTAAAGAAAACGGCTGTGCGATTTTTCCTCGCTGTTTATTCCCTTTATCATCTTTATAGTCAAAGCTGACATCCAACGTAATTGCATGATGGAATGTATCCTCCGCACGAGGAATTTTGAATGACAAGGAGCCATTATTTTCAATATTGTTTTTTGGCACTGTGTAGTTCTCCCCACCGATTGTCAATTCAACATTTGATAGGTTAATTGCTGATTGGTTGACAAATTGTAGTTCGTATTCCTTGCTTAAATAGCGGGAAGAGCTATATCGATTGCCATCTGGGTCTACAACAATACGCGGTGCAATTTTTTCAAATGTTAAAATCAGCTCTTTGTCGCTATAAACAAAGTAAGTTGTTCCTTCTGTTTTGACCGAAACATTATGATAATTCAGCTGTCCGGGTGGTACTTTAAAATGCTCTTTACCCTCCATCTCTTCCTCAGTGAAAAGCGACTTAGGGACGATGACTAGGGTATTGTCCTGAAAATAAAAATATGAAATATGCTCACCGTGCCGTTGGGTGTTGAATATTTGACCATCTAAATCGCTATTTGAAATACGATAGCTTGCTGACTGTTCTTTTTGCAAATAAGTGGCACCAATTAATAGAAAAATAATAGCTGAGAAAGCGAGTACGATGCGCGGCATCCAACGCGCTTGTTTTTTCTGCTTTGTTTTTGCATGAATTGTTGCACGTTCTCTATGGGTAAATTGTGCTTCTCGAAAAATATGCTGCTCCAAAGCGGCAGGTAAATTTTTAAATTGCTTTTCCATATTAATCCCTTCCTTCTAACAAAGTTTTCAATTTCTCGCGAGCTCGCTTTAAACGTGTTTTTACTGTATTGTCACCACAGCGTAATATGGTTGCGACTTCATGAACAGATAATTCCTCATAGTAATAAAGCAAAATGACTTCTCGATATTTGGTAGGCAATGTGAGTACAGCATGTGCTAATGCTTCATTTATTTCTTGTTGGATTACAAAATGCTCCGCATGCAGCGCGGTAGGGAGCTGTTGATCAAAGCCGCTATCCTTCACAATGATTCGCTTAAACCATGCTGTACGGTAATAATCCTTTGCGCGATTAATGGCGATACGATAAATCCATGCTTTATATGATTGGATAGTATGTCTTTTGTTGTATTGCTCGTAACAGGTAAGGAAGACATCTTGCACAATTTCCTGTGCCTTGCCCCAATCCTGAACATAGCTAAAGGTAAGCTTTGTGAGTGGTAGTCCGTATGTATCCATTAATGTATCAAGCCATGCTTCGGGTGTATCCAATACCGTATCGAATGGGATATTTTCTGCTCGTGTCATCATCTCACATCCTTTCTTGCCCCTAAGACGACGTAAAAATGGAATGCGTTTCAAAATTTAGAAATAAAATTACGTTCCAGATTGTATTTTGTGACCTTGGCCTAATGAAAAAGCTGTCGGAAAAAAATTCCGACAGCCATTTTAATTTTCTACTAAATAGCCTTTTTTTCTCAATCGTTCCTCAGCTAAATCGAGCAAGCCTTCAGAAGATGCGCTAATGATGTGCATATGTGTGCCATCTGTGAGCGCGGATAAATAACTGGCATTAGCATCCTCGATACGCTTCACAAAAGCCTCTACTTCGGGGCGATTGGATACCATAATGGAGGCAGTAATTTCTCCATAAATTGCATGATCGACAATCACATTTTGAATCGTCACACCGCAATCGACAATCGTATACATCTCGTCCAATGCTTGCTCAGCACTATGTGAACAAACGATTTTGCGCTCAATATAAGCTGCTTTTTCTAAAGGCATATATAAATAGCCCTGGCTTGTAGAAATGATTGGCTCATTGCGTGCCTTTAATAAGTTCATATCGTTGACAATCACTTGGCGTGATACATTGGCATGCTTTGCTAAATCTGTGCCTGTAATTGCTTTACCAGCTGTTTTTAATAATGACAATAGCTCGTATCGGCGTTCTTCGCCTAACATTTTTTTCATGCTGTCACCTCCGAATGATTTTATGTATATCAATAATTTGTCCAAACATAGTGTAACATGAGAGCGTCTTGATGCGCCTAAAAGATTTGTGTCCATTTTTTTATTTTCACATATGATAAAGCGAGAAAAGGAGGATGCCCATGCGAGTTCATGTTGTCCAAAAAGGCGATACACTCTGGAAAATTGCAAAGCAATACAGCATTGGCTTTGATGAGCTAAAACGTTTAAATGCACATTTAGCTAATCCAGATTATATCGTGCCAGGAATGGAAATTTATTTGCCAGACGGTCATCACGTGAAGGAGAAACCAAAAGAACACATTAAGGAAAAGCCGATTGAAAAGCCACACAATGTTGTGCCACCACACACACCGGCACCGCAGCCACCGAAAGTGGAGCAACCAATCGCGCCACAGCCACACTGGCAGCCACCGCAGCCTGTATGGCCAGAGTTCAATTTATACATGCCTTGGCATATTGATATGATGCAAATGCAGCCGATGATGCCACCACCACAAATGCAACAGCCAATCATGCCAGCACCGCAGCCACCGATGATGCCGTTACCAGAAGTGCAAAAGCCACCAAAAGTGGAGCAACCAATCGTACCACGTCCTGAAATTCAACAACCGCCACAAGTACAGCAGCCAATCATGCCGTTACCAGAAGTTCAACAGCCTATGTTACCACCAATGCAACAGCCGATGTTTCCACAAATGATGCCATGTCAGCCAATGCCACCGATGTGTATGCCACCAATGCAGATGATGTGTTGTAGCCCAATGCCTATGCCATACGATATGATGATGTATCCACAAATGCAAATGCCAATGCAGCCATATCCAAATATGCCACAGTTTGTAGAAGGAGAGCAGCAAGCTTCGCCTATGATGGAACATGGAATGTGTACAGAAAACATAAGTGACGAAATGAATCAGCCTTACCCATATGCTCCATGCCCGCAAATGATGCCATTACCATGTCAGCCAATGCCATGCCCACCATGGCAATATTAATATGTACATTAAGCACAATTGCTGGAAATGGCAAACGGCAGCAGGCGCATTTTTTGTTAAAAAATATGATGATATAGTAATTGAAAAAAAAGTTAAAAATATTCATCAAAAACTAGCTAATATCCATTTTCCTTATCATATTCCGATAGCGAACAACAACGATGGGCTTGTGATTCAAAAGTGGCATGAGGGACGTAGCGCCCGCTTTCAAGAAAAGGAAGAGCGATTGGCGGCTGTTAATTGTTTACAGGCACTTCATGATACGAGCACAAGCATTAATTGGCAATTGGAGCCGTTACCACGTCAACACCTACCGCGAAAATGGCGTGCACGATTTGAGCGCTTTTTAATGCACGAACAGGCCTTAACACAGTATTTGAAAAATGACTATGAAACAATTATTCAAATGGCATATAAAGGCTTACGCAATATGCAGCCAGTTCCAATGCAATTAGGGGAAGCAACCTTATTACATGGCGATGTAGTGCATCATAATTTTTTGAAAACAGAGCACGGCATGCTGCTAATTGATTTTGATTTAGCGGTGCTTGGCTCTCCAATTGATGAGATGATTTTATGGATGCACCGAGCGCTCCCAAATGTCGATTATGATGTAGCATTGCTTTTAAAGGAGCATCCTTATACAGAGATTTGTAAGACGCAGCTCTCTTATATTTACTATCCTAATGAGTTGTTGCGAGAATGGCTATATATTTTGCAGTTAGATAAGGAAGAGCGCGAGCCTTTTTTAGATTACTTAATACCGTTTACTAAAAAAGCATTACGACATTGGCCAAAATTAATTGCACAAATCGAGCAATACTAGAAAGATGTCTGAAAAGCATTGTGCGTGCTTTTCAGACATTTGCTAGTTCGTTGTACAGAAATGCCGAACAAATATGCTATAATGAATGCATGATTGTGAGGGATGAAAGATGTATGATTATTTAAAAGGACAGGTGACGCGTATAACGCCTGAATACATCGTCATAGAGCAGCAAGGAATTGGCTGGCGATTGTTTACACCGAATCCATTTGCCTTTCAAAAAACAGCGAATGAGCAACAAGTTTTTTTACATATGCATGTGCGTGAGGATGCGCAATTTTTATATGGATTTACAAGCTTAGATCAGCGTGAATTATTCCGCAAGCTCATCCAAGTTTCAGGAATCGGACCAAAGGGCGCCTTGGCGATTTTAGCGACAGGCAACCCTGTGCAAGTTATTCAAGCGATTGAAATGGAGGACGAGTCCTTTTTAGTTAAATTCCCAGGCGTTGGTAAAAAAACGGCACGCCAAATGATTTTAGATTTAAAAGGAAAGCTTGGAGCGCTGTTAGATAATGTGGAGCTACCGAGCGCAGAGGAAGAGCTGCCATTATTCGGCGCTAATCCGTATAAGCATGAGCTAGAAGAGGCACTATTAGCATTAACAGCACTTGGTTATGCAGAGCGTGAGTTAGCAAAGATACAGCCTCAGCTTGAAGCGGATGAGACATTAACGACGACGGATGCTTATATGAAACAGGCATTACAGCTACTATTGAAATTAAAGTAGGAGGAATTAACAATGGCAGATCGAGTGATTTCGAGCGAAGCGAATGCGGCGGAGGAACAGCTCGAGTATTCTTTACGCCCGCAGTCACTTGCACAATATATTGGGCAGCATCAAGTGAAGGATAACTTGAAAATTTTCATAGAAGCGGCGAAGCAGCGACAGGAATGCTTAGACCATGTGCTACTTTACGGACCACCAGGGCTTGGGAAAACGACATTAGCTACAGTCATTGCCAATGAGATGGGTGTACAAGTGCGTATGACAAGTGGACCAGCGATTGAGCGCCCAGGTGATTTAGCGGCAATTGTGAGCAGCCTAGAGCCTGGCGATGTATTATTTATTGATGAAATTCATCGCCTGCCACGTGCGATTGAGGAAGTGCTGTATCCTGCGATGGAGGATTTTTGCTTAGATATCGTTGTCGGCAAAGGACCAGAAGCACGCTCCATTCGCTTGGACTTGCCCCCGTTTACATTAGTTGGTGCGACAACGCGTGCAGGTGCATTATCAGCCCCATTACGCGATCGCTTTGGTGTCCTATTGCGTCTTGAATTTTACGATGAGGATGCATTAGCTCAAATTGTCATGCGCAGTGGGCAGCTTTTCGATGTGGAAATGGACGAAACTGCCGCCTATGAAATTGCTCGTCGCTCAAGAGGAACACCTCGTATAGCGAATCGTTTATTAAAGCGAGTACGTGATTATGCACAGGTCATTGGTAACGGGCAAATTTCGCTGTCGCTTGCACAGCAGGCACTTGAATTACTGCAAGTCGATCCGCTCGGCTTAGACCATATTGACCATAAGCTGATGCTTGCAATGCTAGAGCGCTTCCGTGGCGGTCCTGTTGGTTTAGATACGATTGCAGCATCTATCGGCGAGGAGCGCGTGACGATTGAAGATGTGTACGAGCCCTATTTACTGCAAATTGGCTTTGTCCAACGAACGCCACGCGGACGCATTGCGACAGCACTTGCATATGAACATTTTGGCATAGCGCCACAACAATCTTAAATAAAGGACGTTTGTTATGAAAGTAGAAGATTTTGATTTTGATTTACCAGAACAATTAATTGCCCAAACACCGCTATTAGACCGCACTGCAAGTCGTCTATTAGTCGTTAACCCCCATTCTACGGAGCTAGAGCATCATCAATTTGCGCATATTGTAGATGAATTGCATGCAGGGGATTGCCTTGTCTTGAATGATACGCGCGTATTACCTGCACGCTTAATGGGTGTCAAGGAGGATACAGGTGCAAATATTGAGCTATTGCTATTAAAGCAAACGAATGACGATGAATGGGAAACGTTAGTGAAGCCTGCTAAACGTGTGAAAATCGGTACGATTGTGACGTTTGGTGAAGGCTTATTACGTGCGGAGTGCATTGGGGAGCTTGACCATGGTGGACGCATTTTTAAATTCCAATACGAAGGTATTTTTTATGAAATTTTAGAGCGCTTAGGGGAAATGCCTTTACCGCCATATATTCGTGAAAAGCTTGACGATCAGGAGCGCTACCAAACGGTGTATGCAAAGGAGCGCGGCTCAGCCGCTGCACCAACAGCAGGCTTGCATTTTACAGAGCCATTGCTAGAGGCGATTCGCGCAAAAGGCGTGGAAATTGCTTTCGTCACATTGCATGTAGGTCTAGGTACATTCCGCCCTGTTAGCGTTGAATCAATTGAAGACCATGATATGCATTCCGAATTTTATAGCGTATCTGAAGAAACGGCTGCTATTATTAACCGCACAAAAGCGAATGGTGGCAAAGTGATTGCTGTCGGTACAACATCGACACGTACACTCGAAACAGTTGCCTCAAAGCATGATGGAAAAATCGTTGCAGAGCAAGGCTGGACAGCTATTTTCATTTATCCTGGCTACGAATTTAAGGCGGTGGACGGCTTGATTACGAACTTCCATTTGCCAAAATCGACCTTGGTGATGCTAGTGAGCGCTTTAGCAGGTAAGGAAACGATTTTGCATGCCTATAAAGAGGCTGTAGACGAAAAATATCGCTTCTTTAGCTTCGGCGATGCGATGTTTATTCGTCCAGCAAAATAAATTGCTATTTATAGCAACACATTATAAAATAAATTTTTGTGTGCATCGTCACATAGTTAAATCCGAGGTACTGTTTTTACCTTTAAGAGAGAGGGATTTTTTTCAATGACACAACCAGCAATACGCTATGAATTAATTAAAACATGTAAGCAAACAGGAGCACGCTTAGGTATCGTGCATACGCCACATGGCTCGTTTGAAACGCCAACATTTATGCCTGTTGGAACACAGGCAACGGTGAAAGCAATGTCACCAGAAGAACTAAAGGAAATGGATGCAGGCATTATTTTATCAAACACGTATCATTTATGGTTACGTCCAGGTAATGATATCGTCAAAGAGGCGGGGGGTTTGCATAAATTTATGAACTGGGATCGCCCAATTTTAACGGATTCAGGCGGCTTCCAAGTATTTTCTTTAAGCAAATTCCGTAAAATTGAGGAAGAGGGCGTTTATTTCCGCAACCATTTAAATGGTGATAAGCTATTTTTAAGCCCTGAAAAGGCGATGGAAATTCAAAATGATTTAGGCTCAGATATTATGATGGCTTTTGATGAATGTCCACCATATCCAGCAACATATGATTATATGCTGCAATCTGTTGATCGCACAACGCGTTGGGCAAAGCGCTGTAAAGAAGCACATGCACGTCCAGAGGAGCAAGGCTTATTTGGTATTATTCAAGGAGGGGAATACGAGGACTTGCGCCGTCGTTCCGCAGAGGCACTTGTTGAATTAGATTTCCCAGGCTATGCAATCGGTGGTTTATCTGTAGGTGAACCAAAAGATATCATGAACCGTGTACTCGAATTTACTGCACCATTAATGCCTGAAAACAAGCCGCGTTATTTAATGGGCGTTGGCTCACCAGACTCTCTGATTGATGGCGCGATTCGTGGTATCGATATGTTTGACTGCGTATTACCAACACGTATCGCCCGCAATGGTACATTAATGACATCGGAAGGGCGTATGGTCATTAAAAATGCAAAATACGCACGCGATTTCCGTCCAATTGATGAAAACTGTGATTGCTACACATGTAAAAACTATACGCGTGCTTATGTACGTCATTTACTGCGCACAGAGGAAACGTTCGGCTTACGTTTAACGTCTTACCATAACTTACGCTTCTTAATTAAATTAATGGAAGATGTACGTCAAGCAATTCGTGAAGACCGTTTAGGAGACTTTAAGGAAGAATTTTTCGAGAAATATGGCTATAATGTGCCGAATCCGAAAAACTTCTAAGCGAAAAAGTGACGAAAGTAGAAAATTTCAGAAAAAAATAGTTTTCTAATCGCTTTTTTAGTATCGTTTATACTATACTTAAAAAGTGAGATTTTGAAAGGGGGAAATACTTTGAGTGGCACATTAATGCAACTAGTACCAATTTTAATCATGTTTGTTGCGATGTGGTTTATTTTAATCCGTCCAGCACAAAAAAGACAAAAAGCGACGGCAGAAATGCAAAACAGCATTAAACGCGGTGATCGCGTTGTGACAATTGGTGGCTTACATGGTGAAGTAGATGCGATTGAAGATGCATTTGTATATTTAATCATTGCAGATAACGTACGTGTGAAATTTGAAAGACAAGCAATTGGTCGCGTTGTAGTAGACTAATTGACTAGAAGCTGTTAGAAAAGTAGGAAATGCTACTTTTCTAGCAGTTTTTTTATTTACTAGAGCCTCACAAAGTTAAAGGTTTTTTCTACTCCACTATATATTGCTTATTTTGTTAGGGAAATGGTATGATTTTTTAAATCCTCTTAGCATAAAGGAGAGAAAAGTATGAAGCGAATTATTATTGTAATGATAGCACTTTTATTGGTAGTATTAGGTACCGTCTATCCAAGTGACAAAATCGAAGCTACGGGCAAAATGATGTATGTCAATGCTAAAAGCGATATTATTTTACGTGATAAACCGGCAAAAGACGCTAAGCAATTGAGTACAGTAAAAAATAAAACAGCGGTCACAGTTTTAGGTACAACAAAGGAATGGTCACATATTCAAGTTGGTAAGCAAAAAGGCTATGTATATTCTTCGGCTTTATCTGCGAAAAATCCGAATAAAAAAGAAGCGCCTGTTGTGACAGGTGGATTATATCCTAAAGTAGGACTTGAACTTGTATATATTCCAGATATTTTAGGGAATGTTAAGAGCAAGTACTATACTCTTGGCGAGGACAAACCTCAATATGCCTCAGATAAAACATTCAGTTCTAACGTTGGTTTATATTCGAATGTTGGTGATAGTTACGCGGACATCTCGATTGTAGATGTTGTTCGGAAAGGCTCAACGGCAAAAGAACTATGGATTGGTACAGGAACGGTACCATGGTATATTTATATGTATCCAATGAAAGAGGGAACATATACATATGGCTGGTCGGTAAATATAGGGGAAGAAAGGGAATTAGATAAAATTTTTGTAGAAAGTACATCGAAGACAATAACAGTAAAAGCAGGCACTTTCCATAATGTTGTTATTTTAAAGCATCCAAATAATTACCGCCACTATTTTGTGAAGGGAGTAGGGCTTATTAAATCAACAGATGGAAAAGGTAATATTATTGCAGAGTTAATTTCAATTAAATAAAGCTTATCAAAATGGTTAGAAAATAGTATAAAAACCCTCTTTCTGCTCACAATAAGCAAAAAGAGGGTTTTTGCGTATGGAAGAGTATTTATTAATTATTGCGCGAACAATTTTTCTTTATTTCCTTGTGCTGTTTGTCTTTCGCATTATGGGCAAGCGTGAATTAGGTGAATTAAGTATTTTGGATGTAGCGGTATATGTACTAATTGCGGAAGTTGCTGCCCTGGCGCTTGAAGACGTGGATAAGCCATTTTTTAAATCTGTTTTACCAATTATACTACTGTTTGCTATTCAATATATAAATGCCATTTTTATTTTAAAAAATAAGCGCTTGCGTGATGTAATTGACGGAGATCCAACGATTGTTGTACGCGATGGGGTGATTTTAGAAAATGCGATGGTGAAGCAGCGTTATAATTTAGATGATTTATTTCAGCAAATGCGTGAGCAAGGCATCAGCTCTGTGCAATCGATTGCCTTTGCTTTTTTAGAGCAATCAGGAAAGCTATCCATTTATATGAAAGATGGACCAGCCTTCGTTTTGCCAATTATTGTCGATGGTTATTTGGATAAAAAGCACTTACGTTTAATTGGCAAAACAGAAGAGTGGCTGGAGGATGAGCTACGTGCACAAGGCGTTTATTCGGTAAAGCGTGTTTTTTATGCCTCTTATGAGGGAGGACAATTGTATGTGCAATTAAAGTCGCGAAAAAATAGCTCGTAAATAACGCAAATCTGTCCAGCGAATTTGGCGCATAATGATAAGTAAAAATGTCACCATGAGCAATGTGATCGCATTATCAATCCAAAAATGCCCTGTCAATGAAATAAATGATTGAAACGTCGCGACGACGATAAATATCCCATAAGGTACAACAAAAATTTGATAGCCGACACCGATGCGAGGATGCTGACGCAATGTAGCGATATGTAAAAATGATGTAATTAATACACCAAAGCCAATCGCAATAATTGCTCCCTTTTCTTGGATAAATGGCTGGGAGGCGAGCGCAAATAAAATAAAGAGCTTGGCTAAACCGCCATAGACAGAATTCATCATTGCGGCACGTGCCTCATCAACAGCCTGTAAAATGGAGTGCAAAGGACTTTGCACATAATAAAAGTAAAAAATAGGTGCCAAAATTTTCATAAAGCCCCGATTTTCCTCTAAGTGAAAAAGCTTCATTGCAAGCTCGTCACCATAAATG
Source organism: Metasolibacillus sp. (assembly GCF_025291715.1). Lineage (GTDB taxonomy): Bacteria > Bacillota > Bacilli > Bacillales_A > Planococcaceae > Metasolibacillus > Metasolibacillus louembei. The sequence goes on along the minus strand of NZ_JAMBIZ010000002.1, from coordinate 223,181 downwards.
AAAAAATAGGTGGCGGCGAAGCAGCCGATAATAGAAGAAAGGCGCAAGGAAACAGCGACACGCTCGGTTAGTACCGCGGTATTATTGCGTGCAACAGCATCGCTAACGGCTGGAATCAGGACGATAGCTAACGCATTTGGTATGAACGATGGAAATAGCAGTAATGGAATATGCACACCAGAAATAACACCATACAGCGTAGTGGCGGCGGTGGCAGCAAGCCCCGAAACGGTCAATGCTTTTAAAAAAATAATCGGCTCTAAAAACCATGTAAAGGTGCCAAACATTTTACTACCAGCAGAAGGCAGGGCAATGCGAAACAGTGGTGCAGCGGGATAACTATTTGTCTTTTGACTATATTTCTCCTTAGCATAATGAAAGGCTAAAAATAGCAAGGAGAAAATTTCACCGAGCAATGTAATAAGCATAGCACCTGCTGCGGTAAGACTCGCATCTGTATGAACAAAGTAGGGCAAAAGCAGCGTAACGAGCGCGATGCGTAATACTTGCTCAAGTAATTGTGCCCAAGCGGTAGGTGTAATTTTTGCTAAGCCTTGCAAATACGCTTTAATTAAGCTTGCATAAACAACGATTGGCACCGTTAGCAGTGATACCTTTAATGTAAGGGCAATCGCTTCATTTTGCAGCAATGTGCGCGCTAGCCATGGCAATGAAAAATAAAGCGGCGGCAATAAGATGATAATGGCAATTGTGGAAATAAAAATAGCCTTTGCCATAACGGCTTGTACATCGGCATCGCGCTTTTTTGCTCGAAGCTCTGCTGTCAGCTTTGCTACAGCAATTGGCAAGCCGAGCTGGGCGATAGAAATGAAAAAAATAAAGGTTGGATAAGCGGTCATATAAATACCGACTGCTTCTTCTCCTGCAACACGCATAAATTGCATGCGATAAAGAAAGCCGAAGCATTTCGATAAAAAAATGACAACGATTAAAAAAATTGTACCTTTGATAAATGATGCCACTAGCGCCATCCCTTCTCAATTTATCTTTTTTGATATACACTATTTGTATGCAGGACGAGTAGTGATTACAACTTTCAAACAGAGGTGGGCTATGATGACGATTCGTTATAACGAGCTTTTTGACCATGTGTATGTTGTGCTTCAAAGCAAGATAGAAGAATTTCGTTTTCTTCAATATCGATCACTAACAGAGGAGGAGCTTTGGAATTATTGCATCGACCGGAAATGGCGTAAAAAAGAAATTGAAAGCTTACCTATTGCAGAGATAGTAGCAACAGTTTTTGATTTAACACCATCGGAAGTATTAAATTATCATCGATTCGTATCTCATCAAGCATTGGATTTACAAAGCGAGCTAGCTGCCGTGCTATTTCACGCAAAAAGTAATAGTCTGTGAACAGTAATAAAAAGATAAGCTAGATGAAGAGAAATGTGTTATTCAATATTTGACAGCTAGCCAATCGTGTTTCATAATAAGCATATTGTGTGCATTCGTTTTTTAGAATGGCTTTTTAAGGCTGCATCATGTAGCCGCTACATAAGTGAACGGAGAACATGGCGCATAGGCGCTTTTTCTCATGGTTTAATGAATGTCCAAATATTAACTGAACCAAGAGAAAGGCCCCAGCGGATGTCACGGATTTTGAAGAGAAGACCTGCATGATGCAGGTCAGTTAAGAGCTTGCTCGAAAAAATCCAGACGCAATTATGCCAAGGCGTAATTGATTATGCACAAATTCGTGCGTTAAGTTTAGAGGAGGATTTACAATGAAATTAGCAAACCGTATTATTACCTTTACACTAATTGTTTTATTGCTATTTACAGGTATGGGTACAACGGTTCAAGGAGTTTTAGACAAAGTAAAACTCGGCTTGGATTTACAAGGTGGCTTTGAAGTATTATACAAAGTGGAAACATTGGATGGATCAACGGTGACACCAGCTGTTTTAGCTGATACGAATGCTGCGTTAAACCGACGTGTCAATGCCTTTGGTGTGAGTGAGCCTTCCATTGCAGTAGAAGGGGAAAACCGTATTCGTGTACAGCTAGCTGGCTTAGATGACCAATCATCTGCTCGTGAGCTTTTATCAAGTACGGCAAACTTAACATTCCGCGATGTGGACGATAATATTTTATTGGACGGCACGGATTTAAAAGAAAATGGTGCAAACGCAACATTTGGCGATCGTAACCAGCCGATTGTGACATTAACATTGAAGGATGCATCGAAATTTGCAGAAGCAACTCAAAAAGTGCTAGAAAAAGGACCAGGTAAAAATCTACTGGTTGTTTGGCTAGACTTTGAAGAAGGTGTAGACTCTTATGAAGCAGAAGCAGGGAAGGAAAATCCTAAATTTGCCTCTGCTGCAACAGTAGATCAAGTATTAAATACAACAAATGTAATGATTCAAGGGAACTTCTCAGTAGATGAGACGAAAACTCTTGCATCCATTTTAAACTCAGGCTCATTGCCTGTAAAATTAACAGAAATTTACTCAACTTCTGTTGGGGCACAATTCGGTGAAAAAGCATTAACAAGCACGGTATTTGCAGGTGTAGTAGGGGTACTTATTATTTTCGTATTCATGCTGCTGTATTACCGTTTACCAGGTATCATTGCGATTGTGACATTAACGGTCTTTACGTATCTTGTCCTCGTTGTTTTCAACGGTATTAATGCGGTATTAACGTTACCAGGGATTGCTGCGGTTGTGCTTGGGATTGGGATGGCTGTTGATGCCAACATTTTAACGGCTGAGCGTATTCGTGAGGAATTGCGTGTTGGTCATGATGCGAAAGAAGCATTCCGACTCGGTTCAAAGCAATCACTATCTGCGATTGTCGATGCACAGTTAACAACATTGCTTGTAGCCATCGTTTTGTTCTATTTTGGGACAAGCTCTGTAAAAGGCTTTGCGACAACATTAATTATTACGATTTTATTAAGCTTCGTGACAGCTGTTTGGGGCTCTCGCATGCTGATAGGCTTACTTGTCAATAGCGGCTACTTTGATAACCCTGCTTGGTATGGCATTGCAAAATCGAAGCAGCATAAATTAGAAGAGGGCTATAAAGCGCTTGATTTAACAACGAAATTTGATCGCCTTGACTTTGTAGGGCATCGTCGTAAGTTTTATGCTTTCTCAGTAATTATTTTAGTTGTAGGTATCGCCATTATCGGTATTTTCCGCTTAAATTTAGGCATCGATTTCTCAAGTGGTACACGTGTGGAAGTTTTAGCAGACCGTGCGGTTACGCAAGAGGAAATGGTGGCATATTTCGATAAAATTGGCATTGCCAATGAAGATGTTGTGATTTCGGGTGAAGAGCAAAATATTGCAGTCGCTCGTTATAAAGTAGAATTTTCACAGCAGGAAATTTTAGATTTAAAGGCAAAAATCAAAGAGGACTTTGGACATGAGCCAAGTGTAAGTGCGGTGTCCTCAACAGTCGGAAAAGAGCTTGTGAAAAATGCCATTAAAGCATTAATCATTTCGACGATTGGTATCATTATTTATGTAGCGATTCGCTTTGAATGGCGCATGGGAATTGGAACGATTGTATCCTTACTACATGACGTATTCTTTATCGTAGCGATTTTCAGCTTGCTGCGCTTAGAGGTAGAAATTACGTTTATTGCCGCAGTATTAACAATTGTTGGTTATTCCATTAACGATACGATCGTCACATTTGACCGTATTCGTGAAAATGTCGACCATGCAGGGAAGATTGAGACGAAGGAAGAGCTGGCGAATATTGTCAACAAATCGCTTCGTCAAACGATGGGACGCTCTGTCAATACAGTCTTAACGGTAATTATCGTTGTTGTGGCATTGATTTTCTTAGGAGCACCATCGATTCAAAACTTCTCTATCGCCTTATTAATCGGTCTTGTGACAGGTATGTATTCATCTATCTGTATCGCAGCGCAAATCTGGTATTCATTAAAAGTACGTGAAATGAATAAAACAGGCGGCGCTGTCGTGAAAAAAGAGAAAAAACAATGGGGTACAGACGAGCCTGTTGTATAAGCTATTGGTTGTTGAAAAAGTGGATGTATATCTGTCTTTCTCAACAGCCTTTTTGTTTTTTCTAAAATAGAAGGGAGCTTCATATGACGCATATTACATTGAATCCGGGTAAGTTTCAAATAAATGCAGTAGACATTATGCTGCCGATTGCGATTACTCAGCTAGAGGAGATTTTAGGACCTGCACATTTGACGATAAAAAAATACAATCACGTCTACACATGGTCAAGCTTGGGGATTTGTGCCTTTTCTAAAAATGGTCAGATTGTCGAAAGCCTAAATGTGTATTTTACGCTAGAAATATACGATTATGCACCAAATCATCCATTTGATGGGCAATTCCTCATAAATGATACAGAAGCTCACAGCTATTTTGCACAGCATCAAGATGAACGAATAAAACTATTTGATGGCGATCGAGGTGGCGCCTTTATTATGAATGGGATTAGCGCATGGTTTGACTTGGAGCAAGGCAAGATACAGGGCATTTCAATAGAGAAATATCATGCTGTAGAGCAACCACATATTGAACCATTACCTGTAGATGAACAATACACGCATTTGATTGCGTTATGGAATCAATGGCAAGAGGCACTTCGTAGCATGATGCAAGAAAATAATGATTACTATAATTTGACACAGGGTATTACAGCGCAACAGCTAGAAGAAGCTACACGACAATTAGCACTGCCAGCAGCGTTAACCAATTTTTATAAAATACATAATGTGAAATGGCATCCAGTTACCTCTGCATTTTGCTTCTCGATTAATGGATGGCAATATGATCTTTTACCATTTCAAAATATTGTGAAAGAACGACAATTATTAAATATGGAGATAGAGCCAGAGCCAAGTGATATATTTTCTAATAAGCTAAAGATAGATGGCTATTGTAATTCGAAGTGGATTCCTTTTGCGGAAGGGCGCAATGGCGATTATTTATTAATCGATACCGACCCAAGCCCAACAGGAACATACGGACAAATTATAGAGCTACAAAATGAATCATGGCAACGCCTTGTCGTAGCGAATTCTTTAGAAGACTTAATTCAAGCAGAAATTGAGCTTATTTATAAAGAGGGCAAGGAGAAGTATCAATTTATAATAGAGGAAGGAGCTTTTGGAGGATACGGAGAATAAAATGTATAGAAGCTATCTTTTTAGCCATTCATTAATATATCAATAGGCTGAATTTGATTTACGCATAACCAAATACAGGATAAAATAGAGAGAATAGAGGAGGTAGTGTATTTATGAAAAACCAATGGACATTATTAATCGGCTTAGTTTTTGCCATTATCATCGCCATCTTTGCGGTTGTCAATGTGGACCAAGTGCCTGTTAACTATATTTTTGGGGAGGCATATTGGCCGCTGATCCTTGTTATTTTAGGCTCAGCCTTGATTGGCGCTGTGATCTCAGCATCGTTCGTCTTTTTCAATTTGTTTAGCAAGACGCGTCAAATTAAGCATTTAACAAAAGATGTAGAGCAACGAGACCAGCAAATTGAGCAATTGACAAAAGATGTAGAGCAAAAAAGTGAGGAAATACAACAGTTAGAAAAAGATTTGCATGCGAAAGAAAAGCAATTAACGAAACAACAACATGTGCAATTGCCAAACGTAGAGCAAGAAATTATACCAGCCGAAGAGCAATAATGGAGAGAGCCCTTGAAAAAGTATTTTGCTTTTCAAAGGGTTCTTTTACTTTATTATTGGTATAATGAGAACGTTAAAGGAAGTGAATGAAATGGCGAGTATAAACAAAAAATGGGTAATCCAACGCCCGAATGAACAGCATGTAGAGCATTTGCAAAAGCAATTAAAGCTATCGCCAATCGCGGCAAAAATTTTAGTAGCACGTGGCTGCCAAACGGTTGAGCAAGCACAAAAAATATTATCAATGGATGAACAGGCCATACATGATCCATTTTTATTACATAATATGGACAAAGCAGTTGCGCGCATTGAACAGGCGCTTGAAGCTGGAGAAAAAATATTAATTTACGGTGACTATGACGCCGATGGTATTACGAGTACGACCGTCATGCTCCATACATTGCTGGACTTAGGAGCAGATGTCGATTTTGTTATACCAAATCGCTTTGCGCATGGCTATGGCCCAAATGAGCAATTATTCCGTGAGGCGTATGACAATGGTGTGCAATTAATTATTACCGTCGATAACGGCATTAGCGGTATTGAGCCGATTCGTGTAGCGAAGGAGCTAGGTATGGATGTCATTGTGACAGATCACCATGAGGCAGGAGAAGTGTTACCACCTGCAGATGTGATTATCCATCCACGTGTACCAGAGGGGCATTATCCTTTCGGTGAGCTTGCAGGTGTTGGCGTTGCCTTGAAAGTGGCACATGCCTTATATGGAGAAATACCTACGCATTTATATGAGCTAGCAGCAATAGGAACAATTGCCGACTTAGTTCCTTTAGTCGATGAAAATCGCTATATCGTTAAGCAAGGAATTAAGCATTTACGCCAGTCACAAAGCCCGTGGGTTGAGGCTTTTTGTAAAGTGGCAAGTGCGAAGCAAGCAGAAATTAACGAGGAAACGATTGGCTTTTATTTTGGTCCACGCTTGAATGCCATTGGGCGTCTTGGAGATGCAATGCCAGGTGTCCACTTTATGATGAGTGAAGATGCGGAAACAGCAAAGGAGCTAGCTGAGCTGCTAAATAGTAAAAATGCGGAGCGTAAAAATATTGTTGCGACTATTACGGAAGAAGCAGTTGCTATGATTGAGTCAGATGACAAGCTAAAAAATGCGCATGTGTTAGTTGTGGCACAAGAAGGCTGGAATCCAGGTGTTGTAGGAATTGTTGCTTCAAGGCTTGTTGAACAATACTATCGACCAACAATTGTGCTATCACTTGATACAGAGAAGGGGACAGCGAAAGGCTCAGCCCGCAGTATCGAGGGCTTCCATTTATTCAACGAGCTAGCAAAAAATCGCGATATCTTGCCACATTTCGGGGGGCATCCAATGGCAGCAGGTATGACCTTAGCAGCAGCGCATGTAGAGCAGCTACAAATGCGTTTAAATGAGCAGGCAAAGGCTTGTTTAACAGAGGAACAGCTCATTCCGAAGCTCACAATTGATATTCCTCTAGAGTTAAGTGAGATCACAGTAGAGGCAATTGAAGAAATCGGGCAGCTCGGTCCATTCGGTACAGATTTTCCAAAGCCTGTTTTCGCGTTAGAGCAAGTAAAGGTAAGTGCTATGCGTAAAATTGGCGCAAATGAAAATCATTTAAAATTAGAGCTGGATGATGGCTATTGTACAATGGATGCAGTTGGCTTTAACAAAGGCTATTTATTTAATGAAATATCCTATGGTGTCGCCTTATCCTTTGTTGGTGATTTACAAATTAATGAATGGCAAAACCGCAAAAAGCCACAATTTATGGTACAGGATGTGCAATCAAACGAATGGCAATTATTCGATTTACGCGGGAAAAAGCAGCTCGTGAATATTCCACAGGAAGAAACGCTATTTGTTGTTTTTGATGAGCAGCTCGTGCCTTATTTCGAACAGCATGTGCCAGTAACACTTGCGGAGCAAATAGTGGGACAAAAACCATATGTAGCGGTGCTTGATTTACCGCCTAATGAGGAGCGCTTAGCAGAGCTACTGCAACGCTTACAGCCACAGCGCATTTATGCTCACTTTTATACAGCATCGTCACAGTATTTTAGCGGTATGCCAACGCGTCAGCATTTTAGCTGGTATTACAGCTTTTTAAAGAAGCGCCCGAACTTTGCTTTACAGCAGCATATCGAGCCACTTGCGAAGCATATTGGGCTAAATATTGACGTAATTAATTTTATGACAAAGGTGTTTTTTGAGTTAGGATTTGTTACAATAGAGAATGGTCTGACGACAGTCGTTGAAAGTGCACCCAAACAGGCATTGGAGACAGCTCCGTCATACAAAGAACGTTCAGCACAAATACAATTAGAGCAAAAGCTGTTATATGCAACATATAGTGAGCTAAAGCAATGGTTAGATGGACAAATGTCTAGGGAGGACTAGGAAATGGATTTAAAGCAATACGTAACAACGGTCGAAAATTGGCCAAAAGAAGGAATAAGTTTTAAAGATATTACAACGATTATGGATAATGGTCAAGCCTATAAATATGCAACAGATCAAATTGTGACATATGCGAAGGAATTAGGCGCAGAAGTGATTGTAGGACCAGAGGCGCGCGGCTTTATTATTGGCTGCCCAGTAGCATATGCGCTAGAAATCGGCTTTGCACCAGTGCGTAAGCCAGGTAAATTACCACGTGAGGTAGTGAGCGTGGATTACGGCTTAGAATATGGACAAGACACGTTAACGATGCACCGTGATGCGATTAAACCAGGTCAAAAAGTAATGATTTGCGATGATTTATTAGCGACTGGCGGTACAGTAGAAGCAACAATTCGTCTAATTGAGCAACTTGGCGGTATCGTTGTAGGCTGTGCATTTTTAATTGAGCTAACAGAATTAAGCGGACGTGACAAAATTGGTAGCTACCCAATTAAAACATTGATTGAATATTAAGAGGAAAGGCGGGAAATGCAGGCTGAAATCTGCGTTTCTCGCCTATTTTTTGTTGAAGTGTTTCCTAGTTGTGCAGTTCGTATAGCCTAGTTTATCCATTCTAACGGAGGTTAGAGCAATATCTAGAGTTTGCTTCACATACAAACTCTAAATTATTAAACATTAATGTGTTTTTATGGTATTTTTAAAATGAAGTAAATTTACCAATTCATAGAAAGAGGGATGCTAGATGAGAAAAAGCTATACCATTGTTGGGCTGATTGTGCTTGCTGTTGCTATTGTTATGTTTGTTGTCCTGCGCAAAGAAGCTGTGCTTGTAGATACGACAACACCTGAAAAGCTTACACCTGTAGCACAAACGGCAGATACCTTTTTAGTAGAATGGCGTGCAGATTCGATGGATAGAGGGGATCATGATTTGTATACGCAAGTGCACGGTATGCTCGTTGTTTCTTCAAATGTGTCAGAGCTACAAAGAGGGCTGATTGTGTATTATGAAGTGCCACCACAATTCTTAAAAGAAAATCCTAACTTGTTATCGCCTACTCTAGGTAGGGTAGTTGGCTTACCAGGAGAAACCGTGGAAATTAAAAAGGGTAAAGTATATATAAATGACCAACGCCTCGATGCGTTTTATGGTGAAGCCACAAAGTATGGAATGAATAAAGAGCAGTGGTATGCTAGAGAAAATAAAAGAAAGCAAACGAAAGAGCAGGAGCAACAAACGGAGGCATATTATAATTTAGCAATGCCAACTGTTACAGTAGAGGAAGGAACTATTTTCGTTTTAGTGGATGCTTGGTGGCGTGGGTATGATAGTAGTTATTTCGGTTTAATTCCAGTAGAGACAGTGAAGGGGATTGTGCTTGGGTATGAAGAGTCATAAAAAATAGAGGCTGCTTAGAAAGGGAATTTTCCTGCTAAGCAGTCTTTTTTGCTTGCCAAGATTGCTGTTACGAAAAATTTCATGCATAACGCACCTTTACAACATACATCTCTTTTTTATAAAATGGAGTTTATACATGAATCGTGAAAATCTATGGACAAGGTGGATATACAATGGCGAAAGAACAAATTTTAGCGCCCGAAGATGTTTTCGAGCTCGTTAAATCGTATATGAATAATGAACACGTTGACTTTGTGAAAAAAGCATATGAGGTGGCAAAGGAAGCGCATAAAGAGCAGTTCCGTAGCTCAGGAGAACCATACATTATTCACCCTGTACAAGTAGCAGGCATATTGGCTGAGCTGCAAATGGACCCAGCAACTGTTGCAGCAGGCTTTTTACATGATGTGGTTGAAGATACCACAATGACACGTGAAGATTTAGTGCGGGAATTTAGCGAAGAAGTTGCTTTGCTTGTCGATGGTGTGACAAAGCTCGGGAAAATTAAATATATGTCGAAAGAGGAGCAACAAGCAGAAAATCATCGTAAAATGTTTGTTGCAATGGCACAGGATATTCGCGTTATTTTAATTAAGCTAGCAGACCGTTTGCATAATATGCGTACATTAAAGCATTTACCTAGTGAAAAGCAGCGTCGTATTTCCAACGAAACTCTAGAAATTTTTGCACCACTTGCCCACCGTTTAGGAATTTCCACAGTAAAGTGGGAGCTGGAGGATACAGCACTCCGCTATTTAAATCCGCAGCAATATTATCGTATCGTCAGTTTAATGAAGAAAAAGCGCGATGAGCGTGAAGCGTATTTAGATAATGTCATGGATGAAATTAAATCACAGCTAGATGACATTGAGATTGACGCAGATATTTATGGACGACCAAAGCACATTTATAGCATTTATCGCAAAATGGTACTGCAAAAAAAGCAATTCAATGAAATTTACGATTTATTAGCTGTGCGCATTTTAGTTGATAGCATTAAAGATTGTTATGCGGTGCTCGGCATTGTGCATACGCTATGGAAGCCGATGCCAGGTCGTTTTAAAGACTATATTGCCATGCCGAAGCAAAACTTATACCAATCGTTACATACGACAGTTATCGGTCCGTATGGTGACCCATTAGAGGTGCAAATTCGCACGAAGGAAATGCATAAAATTGCTGAGTACGGGATTGCGGCACACTGGGCATATAAAGAAGGCAAAACGGTGGAACGCCATAAAGAAAGCATTGACCAAAAATTAAGCTGGTTCCGTGAAATTTTAGAATTCCAAAATGAATCATCCAATGCCGAAGAATTTATGGAATCGTTAAAGTTCGACTTATTTTCAGACATGGTTTACGTCTTTACACCAAAGGGCGATGTCATTGAATTGCCAGCAGGCTCTGTGCCGATTGACTTCGCCTATCGCGTCCACTCAGAGGTCGGCAATAAGACAATCGGAGCAAAGGTAAATGGCAAAATGGTACCGCTCGATACGCCGCTGAAAACAGGCGATATTATTGAAGTATTAACATCAAAGCAATCGTTTGGCCCAAGCCGCGATTGGATTAAAATTGCGCAAAGCTCACAGGCAAAAAATAAAATTAAGCAGTATTTCAAGAAAAACTTGCGTGAGGATAGCATTATCAAAGGTAAAGAATTAATTGATAAGGAAATTAAAGCGCAGGAATTTGATGTAAAAGAAGTGCTAACATCAGAAAATATGAAGCGCGTTATTGAAAAATTCAATTATACGCATGAAGATGATATTTATGCTGCTGTCGGAGTAGGTGGCATCACTGCACAGCAAATCGTCAACCGCCTAGCGGAAAAAATGCGCAAGGAGCGCGAGCAAGAGGAAGCGCTTGAAAAAATCGTTAAGGAAATGCAAAATCCGAAGCCAAAGCGCACAACAGAGTCAGGTGTTATTGTTAAAGGAATTGATAATTTACTTATTCGCTTATCACGCTGCTGTACGCCTGTGCCAGGGGATGAAATCGTTGGCTTTATTACAAAAGGACGCGGTGTTTCTGTACACAGAGCAGATTGTCCGAATATTCAAGATGATGATAAAGAGCGTTTAATTGCTGTAGAATGGGAAGCTGGTGCAATAGAACGCAAGCAATATCCTGTTGATATTGAAATTTCTGCATATGACCGTCACGGCATTTTAAACGATGTTATGCAGGTCGTTAGCGAGTCAAAGACGAATATTTTAGCTGTTGCAGGACGCGCAGACCGAGAAAAAATGGCGACATTGCATTTAACAATTTCGATTTCAAGCATTAATGAATTAAATAAAGTTGTCGATAAAATTAAACAATTGCCTGATGTTTATTCAGTGCAGCGTGTAATCAACTAACGGAGGGATTTTTATGAAAGTTGTGCTACAACGTGCAAAAAACGCTTCCGTTACAGTGGATGGCAGCATAACTGGAGCAATCGACAAAGGCTATGTGCTACTAGTCGGTATTACGCATACAGATACGCTAGAAGATATTCACTATGTAGCAAAAAAGATTGCAGAATTGCGTATTTATGAAGATGAAAACGGCAAGATGAATCGCTCGATTTTAGAAGAAGGTGGGGCGATTTTATCTGTCTCGCAATTTACGCTCTATGCGGATGTCAAAAAGGGGCGTCGCCCAAGCTTTATCGAGGCGGCACGTCCTGATTATGCAGAAGGTTTATGGCAAGCCTTCAACGAGGAGCTAAGCACATACGGCTTGCAAGTTGAAACAGGCATTTTCGGTGCCATGATGGATGTCGCCTTAGTGAACGATGGTCCTGTGACGATTATTGTGGAGTCTAAATGAAAAGTGGCTGTTATAAAAGTTTGCTTAAAGCGAGACTTTTGTGACAGCCATTACTGTATGAACATTTAGTTCTCGTGCTATAATAAGAAGAGAAAACATAGAATAATTGTATGTAAATGGAGAAAGAAAGGATGTAAAAAGATGAAATTATCCTTAAAAAATATAGGGAAAATTAAAGAAGCATCCATTGAAATAAAAGGAATAACAGTAATTGCAGGGGAAAATGATACAGGGAAAAGTACAGTTGGGAAAACATTGTTTGCGGTGTTCAATAGTTTTTATCAGATTGAGGAGCAGATTAGGGAGGAACGTATTGGAAGTGTTGAAGAGATACTAGGTAGTTTATATAAAAATCAAAGTCAAACATTATTTCTTATTGAATATACAAAAATGCCAGCAAAAAAAATTGTTGATAATATTGAAAGATATTTATCTGACCCAGCAATCTTAACAAAAGAATTCTATTCTTTATACAAAAATAGTATAGACGATGAAAGCTTGGATGAGGCTTGTAAAGATATTTTAGCGGTGTTAAATGTATCCAGTGGAGAGATTATCAAGGCTATTTTAAATAAAAAATTAGATTTAGAATTTAACGGTCAAATTAATAATGTTTTTGCAGACGATAGGGGATTAATTCACCTAGCAATTAAAGAATCTATTATGTCAATTTCCCTAACTAATAATGTGGTTAAGGAGGTTAAAGATAGTATTTCACTTAAAACAGAAGCTATTTATATTGATGACCCGTTTGTATTAGATCAAGTTCAGCGTGTATGGTTTTCTCGTAGTTATAATAATCACCGCGATCATTTAAGAGACAAACTTACGATAGAACATAATGAGGGGAAGGTCATTAACAAAATTATTGCAACAAATAAATTTGAGCATATTTATAATAAGATTAATGCCGTTTGTAGTGGGGATGTTGTTAAAATTGATCATTTAGGTATTGGTTATAAAAAAGGTAAATCAGATAAAATATTAGATGTACGAAACCTCTCATCTGGCTTAAAAACATTTATTATTTTAAAAACTTTATTGACAAATGATGTATTAAAGCCGAATGGCACGATTATTTTGGATGAGCCTGAAATTCATTTACATCCAGAGTGGCAATTATTATTTGCGGAGTTGATTGTGTTGATTCAAAAAGAATTTGGCATGCATATTTTATTGACTACCCACAGCCCTTATTTCTTAAATGCGATTGAAGTGTATTCAGCCAAACATGGCATCGCGAACAAATGCAAATATTATTTGGCAACAGTGAAGGAAGAGACTTCTTTTATTGAGGATGTATCTGATAATATTGAGATCATTTATAGCAAATTAGCAAGACCTCTTCAAGATTTAGAAAATGAGAGGTATCAGGATGATTAATATTGAAGGTTTCCCTATTTTTCAAAATCATCTTTTCCCCTTAAAAGAGTTATCTAAAGATAACAGCGATAAGGCGAATATTGTTTATATGACAAACTCTGAGATGCTAGCAGTAGATTTTGATCAAGTAAAGACGCAGTATGCGAATGGATTAGGCTTGTCAGAGGAGGTTGCATCCTCTTGTGATGCTATCACTTATCATACAAGTCATGTTACGTTTATTGAGTTTAAAAATGGTAATATGAAGAATGCGAAAGCGAATGTGAAAAGTAAAATTAAAGATAGCTTATTGATTTTTTGTGATTTAACAAACACAAAAATTGCTGATACACGTGAGAAAGTTGATTTTATTTTGGTATATAATCAACAGAAAAATCCAGTATCGAATCAAGAGAAGAACAGTATCGCAGACTCTAAATCAAGAGATGCTATTGCTAAATATTTTTTAGCGAAAGGAAAGCAAGAACTTATTCGATTTGACTTAGAACGATTTCAAAAGCTATATTTCAGAAAAGTCCATACTTACACAGAGGAAGAATTTGAGAAACATTTTGTCAATCTTCTGTAGTAAAACAAAAGCGAATTCCCTCTTAATTTAGTTTAAAAGTGAAAGCAAAAGTACTGATGTTCAGTTTCAGTGTTTTCAACCTTATCAAAGAACGCTATCACTTTTTCACAGTGAACTATCTAATCTAAAAGCATGTGATTGTCCGAAAAGCAGTCTAACGTACTGCTTTTCGGACAATCTTTTTCATTGATTAAAATAATCTAACAACCCTTGATAAATACCGAGCGTTGCTTGCTCGCGGTAATAGTCGGTTGTAATTGTTGCTTCCTCTGCGGCATTACTTAAATAGCCAAGCTCAATTAAAATGGCATTTTGGCGATTTTCGCGCAGTACTAAGTAATTGCCAAATTGTGCCCCACGGCTGCGTAAATTTACGGTACCTTCAAGCCCTTGCTGTACAGTTTCAGCAAGCTTTTTATTTGTATCGCCATAGTAATACGTTGTAAAGCCTGTAACCGAGCTTACCTCATTGGCATCATAGTGTAAGCTAATGAAGGCGTCTGCATTTGCCTGATGCCCAACAGCGATGCGCTTACGCAAATCAACAAAAACATCAGCTTCACGTGTGAGCTCAACATTTGCCCCTGCTGCACGTAATTTCGATTTTAGCAATTCGGCTGTCTGCAATGTTAAGCCTTTTTCATATGTGCCACGCACGCCTGTCGTACCAGGATCATTTCCACCATGTCCAGGGTCGATAACAATTGTTAGTCCTTGCAACGTTCCATTTTTGCGTGACGGTGCCGTAGTAGCTTTCGTAGCTTCGTCCTGTGAAGCTGACACAACCCAGTTTGCTACATATGCCTCTTTGTCATCAACGGCTACTTTATACCATTCACCTTCCTTAGCGATGATGGAATATTGTTGTCCAGCATCTGCACGGTGGACAACGGCTGATGAGGTAGAAGCTTGCTCACGTAAATTTGTCCCATTATAAATAATTGTGACGCTTTCCGTAATAGGTGTTAATGGGTCAGCTGGTGCCTCTTGCTGGACAGTAAATGTGCCGTAAAAGCTATAAATCCAGCCTGATTTCTTTTTGGAATATTGAATTTCCACCCAATTATTATTTCTGCTTAATACTTTGAATTGCTGTCCTTTTGTTGCGACACCTAATATTTTCGATGTGGTATTTGCCTTTTTTCGGATATTAACTTTATCGACAACAACTGTAAAGGTGTTTGGATCATTTTCAACTGTCTCAGTAGCTGGTTGCTCTTCCTCTTGAGCTGGTTGCTCTGTGACAGGTGTTGACGGTTTTTCATTTATCGTAATGTACAATGTAGAAACCCACCCTACGACATTACCATATTGGATTTCTGCCCAGTCCTGCTGCTGCTGAAGTAGCTGTGCCTCCGCACCTAATGGAAGCTGTGTTAGGACGGTTGCAGATAATGAAGGCTCTGAACGAACATTGAGCTTGTCCACCTGTGTAATGACTATTTGTTGGTCGGTGCTTTGCTGTCTCTCTGCGGTAGCTTGTTTAATCAACCATTTGGCTACCCAGCCCTCTTGGCCATCCACTGTCACATGCATCCAGTCACCTTGCCCTTCAATTGAGGAAAGCAATTGGCCTTCTTTTAATGTTTCTAAAATAGGATACGATAAGCCAGGGCCTTCACGTAAATATAAAATTTCCGCATTGACTATGTAATCATCTTTAGCAGCCTTGACATCGTGCACTGTAGCTGGCAGCATCGTTGTTACAAGCATGATGCAAATCAACCATAAAATAAACGCTTTTCTCACTATAGCAACTCCTTTCAAATGCTAAAGGCTACGCTATTCATATTGTAAAAGCATTTCGATACGAAAATCTATAGTTTTTTTGAAAATGGTTGACAAGTCCCGTATACATCATTATGATAAAGTATAAATTAAAGAACAAATCGCCAGCGACCAAGCAAGTAGCAATAACTAGGGCTGACACAGAGAGGGAAAAACATCGGCTGCAATTTTTCCTACAGTACGTTCATTGCGAATAACACTTGAGAGGCTTTTTCTCGAAATGCTTATGCATAGTAGGGAAAAACGGAATCGGCCGTTATCCGAATATCGAGAGGGTGTAACTTTTTACATCAACTAGGGTGGAACCGCGGAAGTATGGATACAAGCTTTCGTCCCTTGCATAGCTATGCAAGAGACGAGGGCTTTTTTGTTTTTTGAAAAAAGGAGGCATTTGAAATGAGCTTTAAAGTACCAAGAGGGACACAGGATATTTTACCTGGACAATCAGAGAAATGGCAGTTAATTGAAGAGAAAATTCGTGAGCTATGTCATCTTTATCGCTATAAAGAAATTCGCACACCGATGTTTGAAGCGACAGAGCTTTTCCAACGTGGGGTTGGTGATACGACAGATATCGTGCAAAAGGAAATGTATACATTTGAGGATCGCGGTGGTCGTTCTTTAACGCTTCGCCCGGAAGGAACAGCTTCAGCAGTGCGTGCCTATGTTGAGCACAAAATGTTCGGGCAGCCAGACCAGCCTGTGAAGCTTTCTTATATGGGACCAATGTTCCGCTATGAGCGTCAACAAGCTGGTCGTTATCGCCAATTCGTACAGTTTGGCGTAGAGGCGATTGGCTCTGCAGACCCAGCGATTGATGCAGAAGTGATTGCGTTAGTCATGGATATTTACAGCACAGTTGGTTTAAAGGACATTAAGCTTGTGCTCAATTCATTAGGCGATAAAGAAACGCGAGATGCGCACCGTCAGGCATTAATCGAGCACTTCCAGCCAAGCATTGGCGAGTTTTGTACAGATTGCCAAAAGCGTTTAGAAAAAAATCCACTGCGTATTTTGGACTGTAAAGTAGATCGGGAGCATCCATTAATGGCTTCAGCACCTGCATTACCAAATTATTTAACAGAGGAATCAGCAGCGTATTTTGAGAAAGTAAAAATGTATTTAGATACGCTCGGTATTGCCTATGAAATTGATCCAAATTTAGTGCGTGGGCTTGATTATTATAACCACACAACATTTGAAATCATGTCAACAGCGGCAGGCTTTGGTGCGATTACAACACTTTGCGGTGGTGGTCGCTATAACGGATTAGTAGAAGATATTGGCGGACCTGATATGCCAGGTATCGGCTTTGCACTTTCCATTGAGCGTTTATTGCTAGCTCTTGAGGCAGAGGGTGTGGAGCTTGATGTAAAAGATGAGCTTGACGTATTTGTCGTAGCGCTTGATGATACGGCGAAGGTGAAGGCAGCGGAATTAATTAGCTCCTTCCGTGCAAAAGGCATCTCTGCTGATATGGATTACATCGATCGCAAAATGAAAGCACAAATGAAGGCAGCAGATCGCCTAGGTGCAAAATTTGTATTAGTGTTAGGTGAAACGGAGCTAGCCGAAGCGGCAGTGAATGTGAAAACAATGGCAACAGGCGATCAGCAAAAAGTCGCGTTCCATGATTTAGTGAACTACTTATTAGAGCAGAAATAAATTTGGAGGAATCGATAATGGCACAAAGAACACATGCTTGTGGTGAAGTAAATGAACAGCAGCAAGGTCAGGAAGTTGTATTAAAAGGTTGGGTGCAAAAGCGCCGCGATTTAGGTGGATTAATTTTTGTTGATATGCGTGACCGTGAAGGGATTGTCCAAGTCGTATTTGGCGATGAGGCACCTGAAGCGTTAGCAATTGCTGAAAAAATTCGCAGTGAATTTGTCATCGAAGTGACTGGAAAGGTAGTCCTTCGTCAAGAAGGGCAAGTTAACCCAAATATTAAAACAGGCAAAATTGAAGTTATCGCGTCTTCGTTAACAATTATTAATGAAGCGAAAACACCGCCATTTGCGATTGATGACAAAGTAGAAATTTCAGAGGATTTACGCTTAAAGTATCGTTATTTAGATTTACGTCGCCCTGCAATGTTCGATACATTTAAAATGCGCTCAGATGTAACGCGTACAATTCGAAACTTTTTACAAAATGAAGGCTTTTTAGAAGTAGAAACGCCAATTTTAACAAAATCAACACCAGAGGGAGCACGCGACTATTTAGTACCGTCTCGTGTGCATGAAGGTGAATTCTATGCATTGCCACAATCCCCACAGCTATTTAAGCAATTATTGATGGTATCAGGCTTCGAGAAGTATTTCCAAATTGCACGTTGCTTCCGCGATGAAGATTTACGTGCAGACCGTCAGCCAGAATTTACGCAAGTCGATATCGAAACATCGTTTATGACAATGGATGAAATTATCGCAATGAATGAACGCTTAATTCAACAAGTAATGCGCGATGTGAAAGGTGTGGAAGTGGAAGCGCCATTCCAGCGCATGAGCTATCAAGAGGCGATGGCACGTTATGGCTCAGATAAACCAGACGTACGTTTTGGCTTAGAATTAAAGCAGCTATCTGACATTGTTAAAGATTCAGCTTTCGGTGTATTTGCTAACGCAGTAAAAGCAGGTGGTGAAGTAAAGGCAATCAACGTTAAAGGTGCAGCAGATAACTACTCACGTAAAGATATCGATGCATTAGGCGAGTTTGCAGGGCGCTACGGTGCAAAAGGGCTTGCTTGGTTAAAAGTAACAGCAGAAGGATTAAACGGACCGATTGCTAAATTCTTTGAAGGCGATGCAGCACAGGCAATTATAGGTGCAACAGAAGCAGAAGCGGGCGACTTATTATTATTTGTAGCAGACAAAGCCTCTGTTGTTGCAGATGCACTTGGTGCATTACGTTTAAAACTAGGCAAAGAATTGAATTTAATCGACGAGTCAAAATTCGCCTTTTTATGGGTTGTTGATTGGCCATTATTCGAATATGATGAGGAAGAAGGTCGCTATTACGCAGCGCACCATCCATTCACACGTCCTTTCGATGAAGATATGGCGTTGATGGAGACAAATCCTAAAGAAGTGCGTGCACAAGCATACGATATCGTGTTAAATGGCTATGAGCTAGGCGGCGGTTCATTGCGTATTTATGAGCGTGACTTACAGGAAAAAATGTTTGAGCTTTTAGGCTTTACACAAGAAGAGGCACGCGCGCAATT
Source organism: Metasolibacillus sp. (assembly GCF_025291715.1). Lineage (GTDB taxonomy): Bacteria > Bacillota > Bacilli > Bacillales_A > Planococcaceae > Metasolibacillus > Metasolibacillus louembei. Next base: position 203,932 of record NZ_JAMBIZ010000002.1, on the reverse strand, counting down.
CGGCTTCCTATTAGAAGCATTTGAATACGGTGTTCCGCCACACGGTGGCTTAGCGTTCGGTCTTGACCGTTTTGTTATGCTATTAGCTGGTCGTACAAACTTACGCGACACAATTGCCTTCCCAAAAACAGCATCAGCAAGCTGTCTGTTGACAGATGCTCCGTCACAAGTGGCAGATGCGCAATTAACAGAATTGCATTTAGCTGTAACAGCGACGAAAGAAAAATAATGAATAAAATGCCATTTGATCGATACTACGGTCAAATGGCATTTTTATTAGGAATTCACGAGGGAATTCCTACTTTAAAACATAAAAATATTGGCATTCAAATGAAAACGCTTCAAAAATCTTACTCTCATTAACTTGAATATTCAGATTATTCGTGCTAAAATATGCTTAATACGAATCCTGAAGTGTTCGTTTTTCGTTGTTAATCTATGTTTTGACCGAACATTAAATGAATGGGAGCCCTCATTTCATTGCGGCAAACATGCCCTCTCAAATAAAGTGGGACGTTTAATGTAGTGAAGCGGGCACCCACCTGCTAGCGAGCGGGTTCAAAACTTTTAACAATATAACGGCACATTCGGGATTCGTCCTTTTTTTGACTAGCTGTCTATGAAATACTTTTGTTCTTTTTTTTAAAATCATATAGAAAAGCGTTTTCATTTTATGTATACTTGTATAGACAACTAGTCCAAAATGAAAATTAAGGGGGATACTTGAATGTTAGCTTTTTTACAAAAAATCGGTAAATCTTTAATGTTTCCAATTGCGACATTGCCAGCAGCAGCATTATTAGTGCGCTTTGGCCAACCAGATATGCTAGATTTGCCAGTCATTGCAGCAGCAGGCGATGGTATTTTAGGAAACTTACCAATTATCTTTGCGATTGGTATTGCAATGGGCTTTGCCTTTGATACAAGCGGTGGTGCTGCACTAGCAGGGGCGATTGCTTATCTTGTTTTAACAAAAGGTTTAGGTGCCTATGATGAAACAATTAATATGGGCGTATTTGGTGGGATTATTGCAGGGGTAATTGCAGGTCTACTTTATAACAAATTTTATAATGTAAAATTCCCTGAATGGCTCTCATTTTTCGGTGGTAGACGATTCGTACCGATTATTACAGCTCTCATAATGACTGCGTTAGTGTTTGTATTTGGTATCATTTGGCCACCGATTCAAGGTGTTCTTGATAGTGGTGCAGATTGGATTTTAGGCGCAGGTGGTCTAGGTGTAGGGGTATATGGCTTCTTAAACCGTTTATTAATTCCAGTAGGCTTACACCATGTAATGAATACGATTATTTGGTTTGACTTTGGTACATTTACAACAGCAGCAGGTGAAGTTGTTAAAGGGGATATTAACCGCTTCTTAAAAGGTGACCCAACAGCAGGAACGTTTTTAGCTGGTTTCTTCCCAATTATGATGTTCGGTTTACCAGCAGCATGTTTAGCAATGTATTTCGCAGCGAAAAAAGAGAAACGTGCGGCAGTTGGTGGGATGTTCCTATCAATTGGATTAACAGCCTTTGTTACAGGGGTAACAGAGCCAATTGAGTTTACATTTATGTTCTTATCGCCAGTATTATACGCTGTGCATGCAGTGTTAACAGGTATTTCATTATATGTTACAGAGGCATTAGGCGTATTACATGGCTTTGGCTTCTCAGCCGGCTTAATTGACTATTTACTGAACTTTGGTATTGCAACAAAGCCAGCATTAATACTTGTGCTTGGTCTGGTATTTGGTGCCATTTACTTTGTCGTGTTCTACTTCTTAATCAAAGCGTTGGATTTAAAAACACCTGGTCGTGAAGATGATGAAGATGAAGCGGCACTTGAAGGCTCAGCGGATGAAGTATTAGACACGAAAGCGTTTTATATGATTGAAGGTCTTGGTGGACCAACGAATATTAATGAAGTAGACTATTGTGCAACACGTTTACGCATGTCTTTAAAAGATACAACAGTTATTGATGAAGCATTGTTAAAGCGCTACGGTGCAAAAGGCGTAATGCGCATGAACAAGACGGCAGCACAAGTTGTTATTGGACCATCTGTAGAGTTTTTAGGCGATGCAATGAAAGAAAGATTGAAAAAAGGGCATCCAGCATTAAAAAATGAAGTCGTAGTAGAAGAAGCAACGCAACAAAATGTGCAAGTAGATCGTTCTATCACTGTAGCAATGCCTGCAACAGGTGAGCTATTACCTTTAACAGCTGTACCAGATCAAGTATTCTCAACTGGTATGATGGGACCTGGCTTTGCGATAAATCCAACTGATGGCATTTTCGTATCGCCAGTTGATGGTGAAGTTGCAATGGTCTTCCCAACGAAGCATGCGGTTGGTTTAATGACAAAGGATGGCTTAGAGCTATTAATTCACGTTGGGTTAGATACGGTAAAATTAAATGGTGAAGGCTTTGAAGCATTCGTTGCACAAGGGCAAACAGTGAAAAAAGGCGATCCACTATTAAAGGTTGATTTGCAAGCGGTAAGCGCAGCAGCACCGTCTATTGTGACACCGATTGTATTTACAAACCTACAAGGTAAAGAAATTAATGTAACGAATAGCGGCACATTAAAAAATGGAGAATCCATTACTATTGAAATTAAGTAAGGACTGATCAAAATGACAAAGCCATTGATTTTAGAAAATGTCACAGTGGTGAATTACGATGCGCTAACAGCGCATCGTAATGTTGCGATTGAAGGGGCACAAATTGCAGCTGTTACAGAAAATAATGCAATGGGCACGGGGATAGACTGTACGGGCTACTATTGTTTACCAGGCTTTATTGATATGCATATTCATGGAGCGGACGGTGTAGATACGATGGATGCGACAGCTGCGTCGCTCCATCAGTTCGCTGCAGCGCTTGTAGCGGAAGGAACAACTAGTTTCTTAGCGACAACGATGACACAAAGTGAAGAAGCAATTGCAGCTGCATTACAAAATATAGCTGCATTTCAGCAAGGCGAAGGGGAAGCTAATTTAGTAGGTGTTCATTTGGAAGGACCTTTTATTTCAGCACAATGTGCGGGGGCTCAGCCAATAGAGCATATTCAGCCGCCATCTATTGAAAAATACCAGCAATGGCATGAAATGAGTGGCAACCAAATTAAACAAATAACGATGGCACCAGAACAGGGCATTGAACTCGTTTCATATGCAAAGGGATTAGGTGTAGTTGTGTCAATTGGTCATTCCAATGCAACGGCGAAAGAAACGCAAGCAGCTGTTGTACAAGGTGTGACACAAGGCACGCATCTTTATAACCAAATGAGAGCAATGCATCACCGCGAGCCAGGCGTTGTAGGAACGGTGCTATTAGAAAAGGATGTATATGTTGAAATGATTGTTGATTTCATTCATATCCACCCTGAAATGGTTGATTTAGCATACCGTTTAAAGGGCCCTGACAAAATCATTTTAATTACAGATGCGATGCGCGCAAAAGGGCTAGCATATGGGAAATATGATTTAGGTGGTCAGGAGGTAACTGTAACTGAGAACGGTGCCCATTTAGCAAACGGCGCACTTGCTGGCAGTGTTTTGAAAATGAACGATGCGTTACGCAATATGCGCCAAGCAACAGGGGCAGCTTGGCAAGAGCTTGTGCAAATGTCATCCTTTAATGCAGCGACACAATTAAAATTATCGCAAAAAGGCTATATTGAAGCTGGAAAAGATGCAGATTTAGTGATCGTTGATGAAAATTTACAAGTAAAATATACGATTGTGAATGGAAAAATCGTTTACTCCGCATAATGAAATACAGTATGAAAGCACTTGATTTATGAAAGAAGGGCGCTCACCTCATGCTACGTTCGTAGTCTTGGGAGGAAGCGCTCTTTGTAAAAAGTTAGCGAAGGTAGTAAAATAGTTGATAATGACTGAAGAATGCGGGTGAGTAAATGCATCAATTTTTTAAAAATATTCAGCAGTTGCTGAATCAAGTAGAACAGCAGGAGCAACAATTACAAGAAGTTGCTGAAATGATTGCAACAAAAATTGCAAAAGGTGGTATTATACAATTATTCGGTGCAGGGCACTCTTTTTTGTTAGCTGAGGAGCAATTTTATCGTGCTGGCGGGCTCGTACCAGTGAAGCCGATTTATATTGAGTCGTTAATGCTTGCAGCAGGACCTGTAACATCTTCTCGCAATGAGCGTACAGAAGGTGTTGTACCAGCCCATCGCCATTTGCTTGATATTCGTCCCGAAGATACGGTGATTATTATTTCGACATCAGGTCGTAATGCGGCACCGATTGAAATGGCATTTGAAGCAAAAGAACGAGGGGCATTTGTTATTTCTTTGCAATCATTATGTTATACTGAACAAGACAGCACACATAGTAGTGGCAAGCGTTTAGAAGAAGTTGTAGATATCGTATTAAATACGTCTGTACCAATTGGTGATGGTGTATTACATAGTGGCGATTATCAATATGGGGCAAGCTCTACGATTGTTGGTGCAGCAATGCTTAATGCACTTGTTAGTATGGTGATTGAGCAGCTTTTAGCAGTGCAGCAAGAGGCACCTGTTTTTGTTAGCAATAATATTAACGAGTCTTCCTCTAAAAACGACAAGTACTGCAAACAATTTGAAGACAGAATTACATTTAACTAGGAGGAATTTATTATGGAAAAAACATTCACAATTACAGCAGCAGAAGGATTACATGCGCGTCCATGTACATTATTAGTGCAAGGGGTTTCTGCATTCCAATCAAATGTAACGATTTCTTATAACGGTCGTGAAGCAAACTTAAAATCAATTATGGGTGTAATGGCGTTAGCGATTCCATCAGGTGGTAAGATTTCAGTAAAAGCTGAAGGCGACGATGCAGCAGCAGCAATTGCAAAAGTAGAAGATGTTATCAAATCACAAGGTATTGGGCAATAATATGAGACAATTGCAAGGGATCGCTGTATCAGAAGGAGTGGCTGTTGCGAAGGCATACCGTTTAGCAGAGCCCGATTTATCCATTATCGAGCATGATGGTATAGAGCCATCTGCCGAAAAACAACGCTTTCACGATGCAATTGCCAATGCTAAAACACAGCTTGAGAAAATCCGCGATTATGCTATTACAATGGTTGGCGAGGAGGAGGCAGAAATTTTTTCTGCCCATTTACTCGTTTTACAGGACCCTGATTTCCATGTAGCAATTGAAGGTGAAATCGATCAACATGTACAAGCTGAAAAAGCATTGCAAAAAATAGCACAGCAGTTTATCGATTTATTCAATCAAATGGATAATGAATATATGCGTCAACGTGCAGCAGATATTGAAGATGTATCACGCCGTATTTTAGCTTGCTTATTAGGTAAAGTATTGCCTGACGTATCACAAATTGATGAGGAAGTTGTATTAATTGCCTATGATTTATCGCCTTCTGTTACGGCGCAATTGAATAAGCAATTTGTAAAAGGCTTCATTACAACGATTGGTGGACGTACATCACATACAGCCATTTTAGCAAGAACTTTGCAAATTCCAGCTGTTGTTGGTGTCAAAGAAGCCGAAACAATTGAGCATGGTGAAATCGTGCTACTAGATGGTGCTACAGGTCAATTAATTATCAATCCATCAGAAGAAACACAGCTTGAAGCAAAAGAGCGCATGACAGCGCAAGCAGAACGCGAAAAGCAATTGCAGCAATTTGTGGATAAAGAGAGCGTAACAGCAGACGGCGCACATATCGAGCTTGCTGCTAACATTGGTAGCGTGCAAGATGTTGAAGCTGTGTTGAAAGTTGGGGCAGATGGTGTGGGCTTATTCCGTACAGAGTTTTTATATATGGACAGCACTTCATTACCAACGGAAGAGCAGCAATTTGAGCTTTATAAAGCAGTGCTTGAAAAAATGAATAACAAGCCTGTCGTTGTACGTACATTAGATATCGGTGGCGACAAGCATTTAGAATATTGGCAGCTACCAAAAGAGGAAAATCCATTTTTAGGGCAGCGTGCAATTCGACTTTCTCTAGCAAATGAAGACATATTCATCACACAATTGCGTGCATTATTGCGTGCAAGTCAGTATGGCAATTTAAAAATCATGTTCCCAATGATTGCGACAATGCAAGAATTACATCAGGCAAAAGCGATTTTACAACGACAGCATGATGCACTAGTAGCTGAAGGTGTAGCAATTGGCAAATACGAAGTAGGAATTATGATCGAGGTGCCATCTGCCGCAATTTTAGCAGATGTATTAGCACGTGAAGTTGATTTCTTCTCAATCGGTACAAATGATTTAATTCAATATACATTTGCATCAGACCGTATGAATGAGGCGACATCTTATTTATACGAGCCATTCCATCCAGCAATCATTCGCTTGATTGAAAATGTGGCATCAAGTGCACGTAAGCATGGCATCTGGGCAGGGATGTGTGGCGAAATGGCTGGTGAGCCACTAGCATTACCAGTTTTGTTAGCATTAGGGTTAGATGAGCTATCTATGAGCTCAAGCGCTGTGTTACGTACAAGAGAAAATTTATCTAAATTAAATAAAAAAGCATTGCAACAGCAAGTAGATAAGCTGTTAGCATGCGATTCAGCTGAGCAAGTAAAAGACTGGGCGCAGCAGGTGTACAATTAATAAGGGGGAAAACGTTGTGGCATTACAGCTAAAAACATTTGAAAATACCGATGAACTATACAACTTCGCGGCACAATTTTTACAACAAAAAGTAAAGGACGGTGCCAAGACGTTCGGTTTAGCAACAGGTGGAACAATGCAGCCTCTTTATCAAGTTTTGCGTCAAAGTGATGTGGATTTCTCGGGTTGTACAAGCTTTAACTTAGATGAATATATTGGCTTACCAATCGAGCATCCAGAAAGTTACTTTACATATATGCAAAAGGAGCTTTTTGAGCATAAGCCATTTAGCAAAAGCTATTTACCGAATGGTTTAGCTGAGGATATTGATGCAGAAGTAGCACATTACAATGAGCTGCTTGCACAAAATCCAATTGATGTGCAATTATTAGGTGTAGGAGAAAACGGTCATATTGGCTTCAATGAGCCAGGCACACCGTTTTCTGAAAAAGTGCATGCAGTGACATTAACTGAGTCAACACGTGAAGCAAATGCACGCTTCTTCAATTCAATTGCTGAAGTGCCTGAAAAGGCTATTACGATGGGTATTGCGAATATTTTAGAAGCGAAAGAGATTTTATTAATTGCTGTTGGTGAGAAAAAACGTGCAGCTTTAGAATCTTTAGTACACGGTGAAGTAACAATTGATTCACCAATTACAGTATTGCAGCAGCATGGAAATGTAGTTGTTTTAACAGATCTAAATATTTCACTTGCGTAATCGTGTTTTTTTGTATATATTTTTCAAGTATTCATCTTTTCTAAGTATAGTACTCGGAATAATAGAGGTAGAGAGGGGTGGGTTGTCCCTCTCTACCTTTTTTTACAAAATCGATATGGAGTGATTAAAAATGTTACATCAATTTTCGCGCAATGAGCTCGCAATAGGCAGTGAGGGCTTAGCGCTTTTAAAAAATACAACAGTGGCGATTTTAGGCGTTGGTGGCGTAGGCTCCTTTGCAGCAGAAGCATGTGCCCGAAGTGGTATTGGCCGCATTATTTTAGTGGATAAGGACAATGTAGATATTACAAATGTCAACCGACAATTAGTTGCTTATTTATCAACTGTTGGTAAATCGAAATCAGCTGTCATGAAGGAACGTATTGCTGACATTAATCCAGAGTGTGAAGTCATCGATATGCATATGTTCTATACAGAAGAAACATATGAGCAATTTTTCGCACAGGGCATCGACTATGTTATTGATGCAAGTGATACAGTAATGTATAAAATTCATCTAATGAAAGAATGCTTAAAGCGTAATATCCCGATTATTTCAAGCATGGGGGCAGCTAATAAAATGGACCCTACACGCTTCCAAATTGCTGATATTTCGAAAACACATACAGACCCGTTAGCGAAAATTATCCGCACGAAATTGCGTAAAGAGGGTATCAAAAAAGGGGTAATGGTTGTCTTTTCAGATGAATCACCTGTCGTTGTACGTGAGGATGTTGTACAGCATGTTGGCAAGCCTGATGCTACAATTCGCAAAGCAAAAATGCCACCAGCATCGAACGCCTTTGTTCCATCTGTTGCAGGCTTAATCGCAGCGAGCTGGGTTGTTAATACAATCGTCAAAGATATTCATATTGCGCGCGTGAGTGACTAAATAACAAGTTGATGTAGATGATTGATTGAATCTGCATCAACTTTTTTCATTTAGCAAGTGAATATAGCTCAATCACTTCATTTGCTGTAATTAGCTGCTCAAACGGTAAAAAGCGGCTATACACCTCTTTGAAATCAATGTCTCCTGCAAAGTCATCAATCAATTCGAATATATCTAAGATCGTGACAAATCGCCAAGTTGTTTGACCACCTAATGCATTTTCATATGTTTCATCTACAAAATAATTTCGCACTTTTTGCTCAAGTTCCTCTTTAGTAAATGCCTTAACTAACCGAATCGTTTCCTCAAATGTTTTTCCACCATCTGGATTAGGCACAACAATCGATTCTAGTAAGATTTTTACTGAATAAATTTTCATGATATCATCCCCTTCAGTAGCTATTTCATTCCAATAATTGTATACCTTAATATTACTGATAGCAATGTCATGACTAAAAGTGAGTAATGTTTTTTCATCTAGAGCTAGTAACAATAAAATAGATTTGTTAAACTAATATATAGAGCGAAAACTCCTAGCGTGGACTGTGACGATAGGGTAGTTTTCGCTTTTTTTTCTGTAAGAGGTGAAAGAGGAAAGGGAAAATTTGAAGTGAAAAAATAGTTGACATATTCAACTAATTTGAATATTGTAGAGGAAAGGAAGATTAAAAATTATGAAAATTCAATTAATAGAGGACGTAAAGCATTTTAACCGTTTTTACACAAGAGCAATTGGGATATTTAACTTATATGGAAGCTCGAGTAAATATTCTGCCACAGAAGCAATGATTCTGTACGAAATTAAAAACACGGAAAATTGCACAGCTAGTTATTTATCTGAATATTTTCAGTTAGATAAAAGTACTATCAGTAAAGCATTAAGTAAGTTATTAAAAAATTCACTCGTAAACAAAAAAGTAAATGAGCAAGATAAGCGTGTTCAAATACTTTTTTTAACAGAAGAAGGAGAGGGTGTCTTGAATCACTTAGCATCTGAAGCAAGTAAAATTGTAGGCAATGTCGTACATGGTGTATCAGATGCAGAAGCAGCCGAGTTATTAGAAGCAATGAAGGTTATAGAAAGAATTATGAAGAAACAGCTTGAATAGGGAGGACAAACAATGAAAAAATATTTCGTACCCATTTTGTTACTTGTTGTTTTATTTGTTTTAACTGCATGTACAGAAGGCACTTCAGAGCAACCATCAAAATCTAACAATAACGATTCAACAACAAACTCTTCAAGTAATAATGAAGAAAGTAAGAAAGATAGCATCGTCATCGGATTCGAGGCAGATGCGGGTACATTAATTGCCAATACCGATGTGAACTATGCAACAGATGCGCAAATTCGTAATATATACGATCCATTAATTACACGAGACAGTCAAACAGGTAAGTACATACCTTTCCTAGCTGAATCTTGGGAAAGCATTGATGAGCTAACATGGAGATTGACATTAAAAGAAGGTGTGAAATTCCATAATGGTGCAGATTTCAATGCAGAGTCTGTAAAATTCAGCATTGATTATATATTAGATGAAAATAACGGCTCATTCTACCGCTCACGCTGGGCTAATATTAGTGAGGTCGTTGTGCTATCTCCAACAGAGGTCGAAATTCGCACATCAGTACCATTCCCAGGCTTGATTGAGCGTATTACAGGCGATTTATTAATTTTAGAACCAGGCTATGTAGCACAGGTCGGGAACGATGAGGCTGCTAAAAAGCCAGTGGGTACAGGCCCTTATCAATTTGTAGAATGGTCACGTGATAATTATTTGAAATTAGAAGCATTTGAGGAGTATTGGAATGGTGCACCTTCAATTAAGCAAGTAGAATTCCGCTACATTCCTGAATTCAGCTCGCGATTATCAGCATTTTTAAGTGGAGAAATTGATTTGTTTAAAAATATTCCAGTTGATTCAGTGCAAAGTGTAGAGGCTGATGCTAACTCGAAAATTGAAGAAGTATCTTCATCACGAATTAACTATTTAGCGCTAAATACACATTATGAAGGCCCATTACAAGATGAAAAGGTACGTTTAGCTATTAATTATGCTGTTGATGTTGATGAATTAATTTCAGCCATTTTAAATGGACATGCGACAAAAATGACGGGTCCATTATCAAAAATTAATTCCAACTACACAGAAACAACTGACTATAGCTATGATGCAGATAAAGCGATTGCATTATTAAAAGAAGCAGGCTATGCACCAGAGGATATTACATTGACATTGGATACACCAAATGGACGCTATCCTATGGATGCACAAGTTGCACAGGCGATTGCTGCACAGCTTCAGCGCATTGGTATTAAAGTGAATGTACAAGTAAATGAGTGGGGTACGCATTTAGAAAAAATTCGTAACCGAGAAATGAAGGATATGTATATTTTAGGATGGGGACCAGCATTTGAGCCAGACTCTACGATATTCGATTTATTTACGCAAAATGCTCCATATAGTAGCTTCTACGATGAGGCAATCGAACAAGAAATTGTAGCAGCAACAAAGATTTTTGACAATGCAGAGCGTAAAGAGGCATACAATCATATTCAACATTTATTAGTAGATACAGCGGCATGGGTTCCATTATGGCAGCAAGGAGACTTATATGCAGTGCGCGCAAATCTGAAATTTGAGCCTCGTGTAGATGAGGAAATAAAAGTATTTGAGATGTCTTGGGAATAAAAGAAATCCATTACATCAGCTGTATAGTAAAAAGCGATTAAACTAAAGCAGCATAGTGGGCAGCCTCCTCTTTACTCACTGGAGAGGAAGTCCCACTTTGTGCTGTATGAGTAAAGGTAAAACATAGCCTCTAACGAATGCACTTTGCCTACAGGAGGGATTTTATGCTAGATTTTGTCGTAAAGCGTTCACTACAAGTTATTATCGTTGTTTTTTTAGCTTTAACGGCTGTTTTTTTTCTCATTCGGCTTTCTGGTGATCCAACAGCATTATTTTTACCACCAGACACATCACGAGAGCAAATTGAAGAATATCGAGAGCTTTTAGGGTTTAATCGCCCTTTATATGTGCAATATGGTGAATTTGTTGGCAATGCCATTCAAGGGGATTTTGGACAATCTTTACGTTCAGGTGATAGTGCATTAGGACTTGTCTTAGCACGCTTACCTGCAACCTTTCAATTAGCTTTTTCTGCCTTATTTATTTCTTTACTTGTAGCAATCCCACTTGGCGTCTTGGCGGCCTATAAACGAAATTCCATATTTGATAGAATAGCAGTTGCCGCAACGGTCGTCGGGCAGGCGATTCCAAGCTTTTGGCTAGGGCTGTTATTAATTTATACATTTGCTGTAAGCTTTTCATTGCTACCATCGAGCGGAGGTGGCAGCATTATGCATTTAATATTACCTAGTGTGACATTGGCGACATATAGCATTGCACGCTTTACTCGATTTACACGCTCTACGATGCTAGACGTATTGCGAAAAGATTATATTCGGACAGCCAAGGCTTCTGGTGCACCGACAGGTAGGTTAGTTTTGAAATATGCTTTAAAAAATTCGTTAATTCCTATCATTACGCTAGTAGCGCTTGATTTAGGGACATTACTAGGTGGTGCAGTAGTTGTAGAAATGGTGTTTGCTTGGCCAGGAGTTGGTAGATTGTTATTGCAATCATTGCTAAATCGTGATTTTCCGATTGTGCTAGCGGGCGTATTTATCATTGCGTTTATTTATTCAATCGTCAACTTTATTGCAGATATTTTATACGCATACGTGAATCCACAAATTCGAGTGAAGTAGGTGAGTGTAATGACTATAAATAGTGAAATAAATGTAGTAAAAGGAAATAGCCGTGGGAAAAAGTTGAAAATTACAAGCTTTTTTAAAAAGCTATTAGGAAATTGGAGTGGCTTTATAGGATTTGTCATTATTTTTTTGTTGTTAATTATCAGTATTTTCGGAAAACAAATTGCCCCATATGACCCGATGTATACAGACTTTGCTAAAAAATTACTGCCACCTTTAACGGAAGGGCATTTGCTTGGCACGGACCAGCTAGGGAGAGACGTTCTGTCACGCATAATTGTAGGTGCGCGAGTATCTGTCATTATTGGGCTTATTACCGTATTAGTTGCAGGTACATTTGGCACAATTATTGGCATTATTTCAGGCTATTTTAGAGGCTGGATTGACGTTGTCTTAATGCGAATTGTTGATGTACAGCTGAGCTTTCCATTTATTCTGTTAGTGCTTGTTGTCAGCGCTATTACAGGAACAGGCTTACGAAATATTATTATTTCCTTAGCAATAGGGGGATGGGTCATTTTTGCCCGCGTTATTCGCAGTGAAGTTTTGGCTATTCGAGAAAAGGAATTTATTACAGCATGTGTTGCGACAGGCGTAAAGCGCTCACATATTTTGTTTAAGCATATTTTGCCTAACTTAGTAACACCAATTATTATTTTAGGCTCATTGCAAATCGCTACATATATTATTGCCGAAGCATCGATTAGCTTTTTAGGCTTCGGTGTGCAGCCACCTACACCAGCTTGGGGCAATATGCTGAGTGAGGGCAAGGATTATATTTTTAGCTCTTGGTGGCTCATTACATTCCCAGGTATTGCAATTTTAATAACAGCATTAGGTGTCAATTTATTTGGTGATTGGCTAAGAGATACATTAGATCCAGAGTTTGTAGAGTAGGTGATGTGATGACGAATTTATTAGAAGTGAATAATTTGAATATTTGTTTTCGCAATGGGAAAGTCATTACTCAGCCAATACGCAATATTAATTTTTTCGTGCAACGTGGCGAAATATTAGGCATAGTTGGCGAATCAGGCTGCGGTAAAAGCGTAACATCGATGGCGGTTATGGGACTGCTGCCTCCAAAATCGAGTGAAATTACGGGTGGAGAAATTATTTTCAACGAACAGCATATTGAAAAAATGACAGAGAAGCAGCTGCAAAATTTACGCGGGAATGACATGTCGATGATTTTTCAAGAGCCTATGACCTCATTGAATCCTGTTTTTACGATAGGTCAGCAGCTAATGGAGCCTTTAAAGCAACATAAAAGCTTAACGAAAGGGCAGCGCAGAGAACGCATTGTTGAAGTGCTAAAGCAAGTAGGTATTCCACGCGCGGAGCAAATTATTGATGAGTATCCACATCAGCTATCAGGCGGTATGCGACAAAGAGTAATGATTTCCCTTGCCCTTTTATGTGAGCCGAAATTATTAATTGCGGATGAGCCAACAACTGCTTTAGATGTAACAATTCAAGCGCAAATTTTAGAATTGCTAAAGTGTATTATTGCTGAAACAAATATGAGCATGATGCTGATTACCCATGATTTAGGAGTGATTGCGGAAATATGCCATCGAGTTGTCGTTATGTATGCAGGGAGTGTTGTAGAGGAAGCCTCGGTGGAGGAGCTTTTTGATAATCCATTACATCCATATACGAAGGGGCTACTGAAATCACTGCCAAGTCAAAATGAACGGAAGTCGACATTATACTCTATTGCTGGTCAAGTGCCGAAGCCAGATGAGCTTGGACAAGGCTGTGCTTTTGCTAACCGCTGTGAGTTTGCGACAGAGCGTTGCTTGACAGCAGAGCCACCTGTCTTTGAAATCGATCAGCATAAAGCAAAATGCTGGCTTTTAGCAGGGGGTGACAACGATGAGTAAAGAGCAATTGCTATCAGTAACAGGCTTAAAAAAGTATTTTGAAATTAGTCAAGGCATGTTTAAGCCTAAAATTGTTGTCAAGGCAGTGGATGATGTTTCCTTTGATATTTACAAAGGGGAAACCTTTGCGCTTGTTGGTGAATCCGGCTGTGGCAAATCAACAACAGGCAGAACGATCTTAAAATTAACGGAGCCAACAGCAGGAGAAGTGTTATTTAAAGGGCAAAATATTGCTAATTTATCCTATGAAGCAATGCGGAGATTACGCAGTCAAATGCAAATGGTGTTTCAAGATCCTTATGCTTCATTAAATCCTAAAAAAACAATTCAGCAAATTTTAATGGAGCCGCTAGCTGTTCATAAAAAGTTTGAGCCACAGGAAAGATTGCAAAAAATTATAGAGATTTTAAAAGTGGTTGGCTTGTCTGAAGCGCATTTACATCGCTATCCACATGAGTTTTCTGGTGGTCAAAGACAGCGTATCGGGATTGCAAGGGCGGTTATTTTAAACCCTGATTTTATCGTAGCGGATGAACCTGTTTCTGCCCTAGATGTTTCAGTCCAATCGCAAGTGATTAATTTAATGCTGGAAATTCAAAAAAAGCTCCAGCTTACTTATTTATTCATTTCACATGATTTAAGTGTGATTCAGCATATGACGGACCGAGTAGCGGTTATGTACTTAGGAAGAATTGTCGAAATTGCGACGACAGAGGAGCTATTTGATAGCCCTAAGCATCCATATACACAAGCATTATTATCAGCAGTACCAATTAGCCATCCAATGGAAAAGCGAGAGCGAATTGTGCTGGAGGGTGATGTACCAAGCCCTGCCAATCCACCAAGTGGTTGCACATTCCATCCGCGCTGCCGCTTCGCAAGCGATATTTGTAAACAAATTGCGCCAAGCGCTGTAGCATTTTCCGATACGCATAAGGCTACTTGTCATTTATATAATACTGAGGAGGAACAACAGCAATGATTTTATCTATTCCCAATTATGAATTTAAAGAGCGTCAACAGAAATTTGTTAAAAAAATGCAGGAGAAGGGCTGTGAAGCTGCCGTTATTTATGCAGTAGCAGATATTTTCTATTTAACAGGCTTTCATTTTCATCCAACAGAGAGACCGATTGCGTTATTTGTAGATAGCCAAGCGGAGTTTCATTTATTTGTACCTGCCTTAGAGGTGGAGCATGCAGAGGAATATGCAGTGATTAGCAAAGTGTATTCATACCCAGAATATCCGGGCATCAAGCATCCAATGGAATATTTTAAAGAGGTGTTGATTGCACATGGCTTTGAAAATAAAGCGATTGGCTTTGATGCAATGGGCTATGGCTCTTCCATGGGCTATCGTGGGCCAACGATGGATACATTTTTACAAGTAAAGGAATTTGTCTCGTTGAAATGGTTAATTGAAGAAATGCGCTATGTGAAATCTGCCAATGAAATCGAATTAATTAAAGAATCATGCCGTTGGGGCAATTTAGCACATCGCCTTCTACAAAAATATTCAAAAGCAGGCGCAAGCGAAATTGAAATTACAACACGGGCATCTTCCGAGGCAACTGCTGCAATGGTTGAGACTTTAGGCGGAGGCTATAAGCCACATGGTTCACCTGCACATGCCATTTTCAGGGGGCAAATTGGGCCGGAATCTGCCTTCCCACATGCGGTAACACAAAATATTATCCTGAAAAAAGGGGATACGCTTGTAACAGGCGCAGGCGCTGATATTTTTGGCTATAAGAGCGAGCTAGAGCGCACGATGTTTGTAGAAGAAGCATCGGCAGACCAAGAAAAATATTTCAACTATATGTATGAGGCACAGGACGTTGCTTTCAACCATATTAAACCAGGTGTAGAATGTCGTGAAGTGGAAGAGGCTGTTCAGCAATACTTTATCGAGCAAGGTATTACACAGTTAACGCGTCACCATACAGGACATAATATTGGGATTTTAGGGCATGAAGGGCCATTTTTAGACTTAGGTGATACAACGGTTATTGAGGAGGGCATGGTATTCACAGTGGAGCCAGGTATTTACGTGCCAGGTTTAGGTGGCTTTAGACACTCTGATACAGTTGTGGTCACAAAGGATGGTATTGAAATGTTAACTTATTATCCTCGTGACTTAGCTTCTTTAATTTGCTAATATTTAAAATAGTTAGACAATAGTTTTGGGAGGCAATAAAATGAACAATCTGTATGAACTATTAGAGCAGCATTATGATGAAATGGTTGAAATTCGTAGACATTTACACGAAAATCCAGAATTATCTCATGAGGAAGTAGAGACACCAAAATATATTGCGGAGTACCACCGCGCTTTAGGACATGAGGTACGAGAATTTGTTGGTGGACGAGGCGTTGTAGCGAAATTACATGGTGCAAAGCCGGGCAAAACGGTTGCGCTACGTGCCGATTTTGATGCGTTAGCGATTCAGGAGCAAAATACATTTTCCTATAAATCAAAAATTGATGGCAAAATGCATGCATGTGGTCATGATGGCCATACAGCAACATTGATGGTGTTAGCGAAAGTATTAAATAAACTACAAGAGGAAATTGCAGGCACGGTAGTCTTTATTCATCAATTTGGTGAGGAAGTAACACCGGGTGGCGCATTGCCTATGATTGAGGACGGCTGCTTAGATGGTGTCGATGTTATTTATGGCACGCATTTATCGGCAGGCGTGCCGCTAGGAACAATTTTAGTAAAAGAAGGTCATTTAATGGCAGCAGCAGATGGCTTTGAAATTACGATTCACGGAAAAGGTGGTCATGGGGCGTCTCCACATGATACAAAGGATGCCGTAATGATTGGCTCACAATTTGTTGTGTCAGCACAGCAAGTAGTAGGTCGACGCGTCAATCCTGTGCGACCAGCCGTTGTCTCTGTCTGTCACTTTGAAGCGGTCAATCCATTTAACGTAATTGCTGATTCAGCTGTACTAAGAGGAACAGTTCGTACGTTTGATGCAGACGTGCGCGACCAAATCGAAAAAGAGCTGGAGGAAGTCGTGAAATCAGCCTGCTTATTATATGGTGCTGACTATACGTACACATATAATCGTGGCTACTCGCCTGTTATCAACGATGCGGAAACAACGCGCCGCTTTATGGAAGAAGTAACGGCTGTACCGAAAGTAGAAAAATTAGTAGTAGCAGACTTAGCGATGGGTGGAGAAGATTTTGCCTACTATTTAGAAAAGGTGCCAGGCACGTTTTATTTCACAGGGGCGAAAAATCCCGAGTGGGAAATCGCCTATCCACATCATCATCCGAGATTTGATATCGATGAGAGAGCGCTATTAATTGCAGCAAATACCCTTGGACATGCAACATTATCTTATTTACAACAGTCTTAGTGAGAGAAAGTGAAACCGCTTTGGTGGTTTCGCTTTTTTTTAGTATAAAAGTCCAGATTCGCCCGCAAGATGAGCTGCTGTGGTACGATTTTACGTGGAAGGGGTTGAGCTCAATGCGTTTAATTAAAATGGAGTATCGTGGATTGAATATATTTGATGAAATTAGCTCGGTGGAAGTCGCATTCGATGTGGAGGCAGTCACGATTCATATTGTAGATGACAATATGGCTGTTGCGCCCACCTATCATTTTACCAAAAAGCAGGACGAGCTATCGGAAGGCTTTTTGAAAATGGCACAAGTGCTTTATCAAAAGCGTTATATGAAAGCAGAGGTCGAATCACTTCAGCAATGGATTAATAGCATTACATGGCATTTTTATGGGCTTGCCGATGTGGTAAAAACATATGAAAATGGGTCTTTCACTAAAAATAAAGTTGCCAGCTTAATCACATGGAATGACGAAGCCTTACAACAAGCTAATTTTTATCCACCATATATTAGAAAGGGAAAATCAACATGAATATACAAACAGAGCGTTTATGCATTAGAAATTTTAAGGAAAGCGATTGGCAGGCGCTTTATGAATATACTGCTGATCCGATGGTGATGCACTATTTGCCAGAGGATGCATTTACAGAAAAGGAGGCACAGCAATTTGTACAGGAGAATCAAGGCGAGAATGCGGAAAAATTTGCAGTAGTGTTAAAGGCAACAGACGAGCTAATTGGGCATATTGCCTTCTTCCGCTATTTTGGTGAGCATACATATGAAATTGGCTGGGTATTTAATCCGAAACACTATCAAAAGGGCTATGCAACAGAAGCTGCACAGGCAGTCATACATTATGGCTTTACTGAATGTAAGCTGCATCGTATTATTGCCACATGTCAGCCTGAAAATACTGCTTCTTGGCGCATTATGGAGAAAATAGGTATGCGTAAAGAAGGCTATTTTAAAAAATGTATTCCAACAAAGGATGGTTGGTGGGATGAGTACTATTATGCCATTTTAGCAGAGGAATATTTATCTTGGTTCAGTGGATGTCACAGATTTTGAAAAGGAGGCCTGCACGATGCAGGTCAGTTCACCGTTGTCACAGGAAGTGACGGCTTTAGGTGAACTTCTACTGCAAGCAAGCTTGAAAAAATCTGGACGCAATTACGCTGAGGCGTAATTGATAGTAGAGTAGCCACATGACCAAACAAGTCTTTCTATGATAAAATTTATCATGATTCAGTAGAAAACGCTCCCTCTATAGGCGGTGCGATGAATACTTAGATTCCCTTTCATTCAGTGAGTGTCAAAACACCCACTGAATCCTAATAAAGCCTCCGGTGGATGTCAGGGGTTTTGAAAGGAGACCTGCACGACGCAGGTCAGTTAACCGTTGTCACAGGAAGTGACGCTTTTAGGTTAACTTCTACTAAGTGCAAGCATAATGCAAAATCCCGACGCAATTACGCCAAGGCGTAATTGATCTATTCGAATTGATGAACAGTGAGTTGATAATGATGGAAAGTCAAAAATATGCAATTGTCGATTTGGAAACGACAGGTCATTCGTTTGCAGGCGGTGATCGCATCATTCAAATCGCGATTGTGATCATGAAGGATTGGTATATTGAAAGAACATTTACAACTTTTATCCATCCAGAAAAATCAATTCCGTTATTTATTCAAGGTTTAACGAATATAACGGATGAGGATGTAGCAAGTGCAAAGCCTTTTGCGGCGTATGGGCAAACAATTTACGATTTATTGCAGGATGCCGTTTTTGTTGCCCATAATGCAGACTTCGATTTAGCTTTTTTACAAGCAGAATTACGCAAAGCAGGCTTACCAGCATGGCAAGGGAAAAAGCTTGATACAGTAGAACTGGCGAAAATTGTTTTTCCAATGGCATTAAGCTATAAATTAGGTGACTTAGCACAGGAATTGCATATTCCACTTGAGCAGGCACATCGAGCGGATGATGATGCGAAAGCGACAGCGCAATTGTTAAAGGCTTGTTGGGAGGAATTGAAGGCGCTGCCACAAGCGACAATCGAGCAATTACATAAGCGCTCGTTCCAATTAAAATCAGATATTTCACACCTGCTATTTGCCGCACTGCATCTAAAAAGAAGCACAGTAAAAGAACAGCAAGGGTTTATTTATGCCTATCAACTGGCGATTAAGCAGCCGCCTGCTATTCAGTCAAAAACGGTGACGGACAGTATCTACCCAAAAACACGTAAAGAAAAGCTGGCACTTTTGCAAAAGGAAATCCCAGCCTTTGAAGAGCGGCCACAGCAATTTCAAATGATGGACATTATTTGGCATAGCTTTCATGACAAGCAAGAAGCAATGATTGAGGCTTCTACAGGTATTGGTAAAACGTTAGCGTATTTATTGCCAGCCTTTTACTACGCTAAGCACAGTGGGAAAAAAATTGGCATTAGCACATACACATCAAATTTACTTGACCAGCTATTATACGAGGAGCTTGTAAAGCTGGAACAAATTACAGGTGAACGTGTGCGAGTTGCTGTATTAAAAGGTATGCAAAATTATATTGATATTGGACGTTTCGCTAAAATTTTGAAGGTTGATGATGAATCTTACGATGAAACGTTAGCAATTGCACAAGTCATTACATGGCTTGCCAAAACAGAAACAGGTGATTTAAACGAGCTCAATATGTCGGGCGGTGGTCAGCTATTTTTAGAAAAAATTCGTAAGCTGAAATGGCAAAAGGTTCAGCAATTTGATTTTTATAGCTATGCTATCGAACAAAGTCAACATGCGGATATATTGATGACCAACCATGCGATGCTACTTGCTGACCTAGTGCGACAAGAGCAATTATTTGATAATGTTGGTGGCTGGATTATTGATGAAGCCCACCAGTTTATTCAAGCTGCTGTTCAACAGGATGAAAAGGTTTTTTCTTATACAGCTTGGAAATATTTATTTGGGCGAATTGGCACACCTGGAGAAGACCAGCTTTTTGATAAATTGCAGCATATAGCTATGGCGACAGGACGTGTACCAAGACAGCTGTTGAAAAAGACAGCGCAAAATTTTCAGCGATTAGTGACAGCATTTGATTATGTGATGCACACGCTTATTGAGCAGCTTCAGCATATACTGCGACAATCACACCGACATGAAGCGAAGCAAGCAGTTATGTTAACAGAGCTGACAATTGATGTACAACGTTGCACACAGCTATCTACGTTTATGCAAAATTGGATAGATAGTGCAGAGCAAGTGTTGTATATGTTTTATGAGCATCAGGAGGAAATTTCCATTGCACAGCAATATATTTTAGATGAATGGCAGTACTGGATTCATGAATTTAAAATAAAAGTGGCAGAATGGGATGAATTATTTGTCCTAAGGCAGGCGGATTATTTTGCATGGTTTGAACTCGATAAACGCAGTATACCAGGCAGCTTGCAATTATTGAAAAAGCCGCTCCAAGTGACAGCGAGCATTGAACGATTATTTGTGCCGATGCGACAGCAGGCAGCGATTGTTTGGACATCTGGCACGTTAACAGTGCCAAATAATGAGCGTTTCATCGCAGACCAGCTTGGTATTGCAGCGGATGTTCCGATTCATCGTTTACAGGCATCGTCCAGCTATTATCAAGGGGCGCGCTGCTTTATCGTGACAGATATGCCCGATATTCAAGCCGTTTCGCAGCATGACTATATCGAGGAAATGGCTTATGCGATTACGAGAATTGTGCGCACAACAGAGGGGCGCTGCTTTGTGCTGTTTACGTCCCAAGATATGCTGCGTAAAACTGTCCTGTTAATTCAAGAAACGAAATTGTTAGATGACTATATGCTATTTGCACAAGGTGTAACGGCTGGCAGTCGAATGCGTCTATTAAAATCATTTCAGAAATTTAGTCATTCTGTGTTATTTGGCACAAACAGCTTTTGGGAAGGTGTCGATGTGCCAGGGGATGGGCTTGCGGCTGTTATCGTTGTGCGCCTACCATTTTCTGCACCGAACGAGCCAACCTTCAAAGCAAAATCGCAAATGCTACAAGCACAAGGACATAATGCCTTTACAGAGCTTGCTTTACCAGAGGCAACTTTACGTTTTAAACAAGGCTTTGGACGTTTAATTCGCTCATCAACGGACAGCGGTGCATTTATTATTTTAGATCGTCGTATTGATACGAAATCCTATGGGAAAGAATTCCTTTCTGCATTGCCACCGATTTCTATTCAAAAACTATCGCTAGAACATATGGTACAAGCGCTCGGAAATTGGTATAATAACAGACATGAGTAAAGAAAGCAGGTTGACAATCATGGAAAGTAAAGTCGAAGTATTATCGGTTGTGAAAATAAACTATCAATCTGATCTGTATAAGGTCGTTGATACATTAAATCGAACATTGAAAGAGCAAAATTTAATGTTTGGCTTAGCGCTAGATCGCGAAGATCAAGAAAAAGCGATTTTCACAATTTATCGCACTTAGGTGATTGAATGAAAAAGTGGATAATTTTTAGTACAGTCTTTCTCGTCTCTTTGTCACTTGTCATCTCCATCTTAGTACTCTGGAAAGCCGATGCTCCATTTAATGAAATGGAGGAAAAGGCTGAGCAATTAGCGCTCGTCACAAAATCGCTCGCAATTGTTTCGGACTCTTATACCTATAATGGCAATAAGCCGTATGTTACCGTATTCGGGGTAGACGAATATGGTAAGGAAAAAGCAATTTTTGTTCCAATCACTTTAGAAGAAAATGCGATTCAGGAAGTATTTTTGCAGGACGGAATAACGGAAGAACAAGCGCTAGCAGTGTTGCATGATGAAGCGACAGTAAAAAAAATACTTCATACAAAATTAGGCTATGAGGAGCAAGGTGCGGTGTGGGAAATTACTTATTTGAATAACACAGACCAGCTAAATTATGTTTATATTTTGTTTGAAGATGGGCAATGGTGGAAACGTATTTTGAATTTGTAGAGGAGTAGATCTCATTTGAAACAGCTGTTAGCAAACCGTGTAAAAACTTTAACGCCTTCTTCGACTCTGGCAATTACAGCAAAGGCGAAGGAATTGAAAGAGCAAGGTATTGATGTTATTGGATTAGGTGCAGGTGAGCCTGATTTTAATACGCCTAAAAATATTTTAGATGCAGCGACAAAGTCAATGGAACAAGGCTTCACAAAATATACGCCAGCAGGTGGCTTGCCAGCATTAAAGCAAGCAATTATTGCAAAATTACAGCGCGATAATGAGCTGACGTATAAGGCAAATGAGGTTATCGTAGGCGTTGGAGCAAAGCATGTGCTTTACACATTGTTCCAAGTTATTTTAAATGAGGGTGATGAGGTTATCATCCCAATTCCATACTGGGTATCGTATCCTGAGCAAGTGAAGCTAGCAGGTGGTGTACCAGTGTATGTCGAGGGAACGAGTGAGCAGCAATATAAAATTACAGCACAGCAATTAGCTGCTGCTATTACAGAAAAAACAAAAGCTGTTATTATTAACTCGCCGTCAAATCCTTCTGGCATGGTTTATAGCCCAGAGGAGTTAAAAGCATTAGCTGAAGTTGCTGAAAAACATGATATTTTAATCGTATCAGATGAAATTTATGAAAAGCTTTTATACAATGGCAATAAGCATTTTTCAATTGCGCAAATTTCACCAGCGATTAAAGCGCGCACAATCGTTATTAACGGCTTAGCAAAATCGCATTCGATGACGGGCTGGCGCATCGGTTATGCAGCAGGTGATGCAGACATTATTAATG
Organism: Metasolibacillus sp.; assembly: GCF_025291715.1. Lineage (GTDB taxonomy): Bacteria > Bacillota > Bacilli > Bacillales_A > Planococcaceae > Metasolibacillus > Metasolibacillus louembei. Next base: position 180,887 of record NZ_JAMBIZ010000002.1, on the reverse strand, counting down.
CGATGACGGATTTAGCATCTCATTCTACATCAAATGCAACAACAACAGCGCAATATGCAGCGATTGAAGCATACAACGGTCCACAGGATGCAGTAGAAGAAATGCGTCAAGCATTTGAGGAGCGCTTACAAAAAATTTATCCGCAAATTGCGGCGATTCCAGGCTTTAAGCTATTAAAGCCAGAAGGTGCTTTTTACTTGCTACCAGATGTAGCTGAAGCAATGGAGAAAACAGGTTATGATAATGTCGATGCCTTTGCAGAAGCGTTATTAACGGAGGCAAATGTAGCTGTAATACCAGGCTCAGGCTTCGGTACAAATACGACAATTCGCTTGTCATATGCCATTGCATATGATTTATTAGAGGAAGCAGTACGTCGCATGGACAAATTTGTAAAATCAAAATGGCAATAACAATTGCTTTTGTAGTTGGAGGATATTATGAAGAAAATTATGATTAAAGATATGCCACAGCATATCGGCGAAACAGTAAAATTAGGCGCATGGCTTGCCAATAAGCGTTCAAGCGGTAAAATCGCCTTTTTACAATTACGTGATGGCACAGGCTTCGTGCAGGGCGTTGTTGTAAAAGAAGAGGTTGGCGAAGAAATTTTTGCTACAGCAAAGGGCTTAACGCAAGAAACATCGATGTATATTGTCGGTGAAGTGAAGGCTGATGAGCGCTCTACATTCGGCTGTGAGCTAAATGTAACGGGTATTGAAGTATTGCACGAAGCAGTAGACTTCCCAATTACACCGAAAGAGCATGGCACAGAATTTTTAATGGATAACCGCCATTTATGGCTACGTTCACGCAGACAGCATGCCATTATGAATATCCGTAACGAAATTATTCGTTCAACATACGAGTTTTTCAATAACAATGGCTTCACAAAAATGGACCCACCAATTTTAACTGGCTCTGCACCTGAAGGAACATCTGAGCTTTTCGCAACAAAATATTTTGATGAAGATGCATACCTTTCACAATCAGGTCAGCTATATATGGAAGCTGCAGCAATGGCATTAGGACGCGTATTCTCATTCGGTCCAACCTTCCGTGCTGAAAAATCAAAAACACGTCGCCACTTAATTGAGTTTTGGATGATTGAGCCAGAGATGGCATTCGTAGAGTTTGATGAAAATCTAGAAATTCAAGAGCAATATGTAGCGCATATCGTGCAGTCGGTATTAGCGAACTGCAAGCTTGACTTAGAGCGTCTTGGTCGCGATACATCGAAGCTTGAAAATATTACAGCACCATTCCCACGCATTTCATATGATGATGCGATTAAGTTTTTACATGAGCAAGGCTTTGATGATATTGAATGGGGCGATGATTTCGGTGCACCGCATGAAACAGCAATTGCCAACCATTATGATAAGCCTGTATTTATCACATGCTACCCTGTTGGCATTAAGCCATTCTACATGCAGCCGCACCCAGAGCGCGACGATGTAGTGCTTTGCGCAGACTTAATTGCACCAGAGGGCTATGGTGAAATTATTGGTGGCTCTGAGCGTATCCATGACTATGATTTATTAAAAACTCGCCTAGAAGAGCATAATTTAGATATGGGTGCATATGCTTGGTATTTGGAATTATGTAAATATGGTTCTGTACCACACTCAGGCTTCGGCTTAGGTTTAGAGCGTACAGTTGCTTGGATTTCAGGCACGGAGCATATTCGTGAAACAATTCCATTCCCACGTTTATTAAACCGTCTATACCCATAATAGGAAAGAAAGCTACATTTAAATAAATTCAGGGGGCTGCTTGGAAGTGCTGTTGACTTTCTTGACAGCCCTCTGCTATGACTAAAGCTAGGAAAGGATTCGTGCCAATCATGACAAGCAATGAGCAACTTCGCATATGGTTAGAGCAAAAGCATATGACGATTCCACAGCTATTTTTTCAGCATTATAAAGCACTACAAATTAACGATGATGATGCAATGTTGCTGCTCCATTTATTAGCGTTTCATGAAGAGGGAAATGACTTTCCGACACCAGGTGATTTGATGGCAAGAACCTCTTTTGTACAAAATGAAATTTCAACGAAAATACAGCGTTTTTTACAAAAAGGCTTTATTGAAATAACACATGATATCGATAGCGATGGGAAAATTTATGAAAAATATTCACTTTATCCATTATGGAATCGTATTATTATGCTATTAGAGGCAAATACGATTGCCACGAGCGATGAGCAGCAAAAAAGAGAAGAGGGCGCGATTTTTTCCATATTTGAGCAGGAATTTGGTCGCCTTTTATCACCGATGGAGCTTGAAAATATTAACGCATGGCTTGATATTGATAAGCATTCCCCAGAGCTAATAAAGGCAGCTTTAAAGGAAGCCGTATTAGCAGGAAAGCTGTCACTTCGTTATATTGATCGCATCTTATTTGAATGGAAAAAGAAAAATTTCACAACGGTCAAGCAAGTGGAGCAGCATGCTGAGCAATTCCGCAAGCGCACCATTACACAGCCGCAAACGGAAAAAAAACCGAAGCGCGTGATGTACAATTGGTTGGAAGAAAAAGAATAGTGAGGTGGTCAGATGTTAACGAAAAAGCAGTGGCTGCATTTTTTGGATGAGATGGATAAAATGTTTCCAGATGCACATTGTGAGCTTGTACACGATAATCCGTTTGAGCTGACAATTGCCACATTATTATCTGCGCAATGTACAGATGTGCTCGTCAATAAAGTAACGAAAAGCTTATTCCAAAAATATAAAACACCAGAAGATTATTTAGCCGTTTCATTGGAAGAATTACAGGATGATATTCGCTCCATTGGACTATATCGCAATAAAGCAAAAAATATTCAATTATTGTGTCAGCGCTTAATAACGGAATACAATGGTGAAATACCAGCAAATCGCGAGGAGCTTGTCACATTACCAGGCGTTGGACGCAAAACGGCTAATGTTGTGCTATCAGTCGCTTTCGATGTACCTGCGATGGCAGTTGATACACATGTCGAGCGCATTGCGAAGCGCTTAGGGCTTTGTCGCTGGAAAGATAGCGTCTTAGAAGTAGAAGAAACAATTATGAAAAAAACGCCAATTGAAAAATGGTCAAAAGCCCATCACCAAATGATTTTCTTTGGACGTTACCATTGCAAAGCGCAAAATCCAGGCTGTCATATATGCCCTTTGTTAGATGATTGCCGAGAGGGGCAAAAGCGCTTGAAAAAAGGACTTGTCAAAAAATGATTGCGGTGAATAAACAATTGATTTCGCAGATAGCTGTCGATGACTGGTATGCGAAATGGGACAAGCTATCCTCGCAAATCCATGAGGCGCATGCTACACGAAATGGGCAGGCAGGGCAATTCATGCTAGAAGGCATAGCTCATTTTATTGATTTTTTATGCAAGGCATCGGAGATAGAACGCTACGATGCACAGCAAAGCTATGAGCTACTACCATTAAACAGCGGTGAGCGGTTAGCCTTTGTGCAAGGGAATCCAGCACAATATGCGAGCTATCGCCAGCTAGATGAGCTATATAAAGAAACAAAAAAGCGCTGTGCAAGATTGCGCATATAAGGAGCGGTAGAGAAAGTTTTCAGCTTTCACTACCGCTTGTTTTCTATTGGAAAGCGTTTGGTGGTTTTAACTACTCGCAATGCGTAGGGAATATCTAGTTTTTCGGAAGGGGCAGCAACCATAATAATTCTGGCGCTTTTATCTATCTGAAAAGCTTGGAAATTAGTAGGTACAATTACTTTGGCATTAGCTGGTATAAGTATTTGCTGTAGCTCCAAAGTTTCATAGTCAGCAATTAGCTTTAAATGAGCCTTCATTTCAAAATCGTATTGATTTTCTATTGTTAAGAAATAATCGTCCATACTATTGATTGTATCTACTTCTTTTGTTAAATCGGCATCTTCATACATTTGCATAATAACAGAAGTTTCATTTTTTAAGTCTTGTATTTTCTCTACTGCTGCATAATTATTTGGAATTGTAGATGTTTCTGTTTGCTCATTGTGAACTTTGATTGAAAGGAAGTTTCGAGCAACAGTTCTCTGTGTATCATATATTTCTAAAGGATCACTGATTGTGTTGCTCAGCACTTTTTCACTTATGATATAGAGTGTGTGATTACCATGTGGCAAATTGGTGATAGTGAACGGCACTTTTTTACCGCCTTCTTTTGGTATATCAATCATATGATAAGGGGCAACAGTTCCATTCATCTCGATTTTTACCGGTGTAGCATCATTTTCTAGAAAGGCAAAAACAGCGAGTTGGTTTTCTTCTGTTGTCGAATATTTATACCAAATAAATCCTTCTATCGTTCCTTTTTTATCTGTTTGGAAGGAATTTTTATCTCTATTTATAATATACTTAGGATTTAGATGAATTTCAGTTGTTCGGCTTTCTCCCCTAACGCTCATTGTAAACATCTCCTTTTTATTGATCGTACACGACTATTTTTGGTAAATAAAGAAAACGGCACTTACTTCAAAAATAATCCTTTGTATTTTCAAAATATTCATTTATAATTAGTATAGACAACTATACCTCAAAATAGGAGTTGTACAGAATGATAAGGGGGGATCAGATTGTTAGATAAAAATTCGTATATACCAATCTATATACAAATTGAAGAAATAATTAAACAGAGAATACTTTCAAATGAATATAAAATTGGTGAGGCGATACCATCAGAGCGAGAGCTTTCAGTTCAATTTGATGTAAGTCGTATGACTGTGAGGCAATCGATTACGAATTTAGTGAATGATGGCATGCTTTATCGAGAAAAAGGGCGGGGAACATTTGTAGCAAATCCAAAGCTGGAACAGCCGTTACAAGGCTTAACGAGCTTTACCGAAGATATGCGTGCAAGAAATATGGTGCCAAGCAGTAAAGTTGTGCGTTTCGAAAAGATTATTCCGTCTGTTGATGTGGCAAGAGATTTGCAATTAGAGCTGGGCGAGGAAGTATTTTTTGTGATCCGAATTCGTAATGCAGATGGAATTCCGATGGCAGTGGAGCGAACATATATCCCAGTGAAAATTTATCCTGAATTAGATGCAAGTAAGTTAACGGGCTCTTTGTACTCATTAATTGAAACCGCTTTCCATCAAAAAATTGGCAATGCCATTCAGCAAATGGAGGCAGCGATTGTTTCGAAGGAGGACAGCAAGCTTTTACAAATTAATCAAGTAGCGCCAGTTCTTATCATTAAACGAATTAGCTACTTATCAAATGGCGCACCTTTTGAGCTTGTACGCAGTGTTTACAGAGCGGATCGTTATAAATTTATTAGCCAAATTTCAAGGTAATGGATAGGGATTGATGACATGATACAAATTCATAATGTGGAAGAAAAGGATTATTGGCAGATTCATCGTCTACGAGATTACTGCTTTCCTAACAAATATAGCGAGGCACGTAGAAAAGATTTTCATCACTGGGTTCAGCATAGTACGACTTTAGGGGCATATGATGGTAGTAAAGTCGTTGGGCAAGTGCTTGTTTTGCCATTAAATATGACGATTCATCGTAAAAACTATAAAATGGGTGGCATCGCATTTGTTGCTTCTTATCCTGAGTATCGTCAGCAAGGTATTGTTAAAAAGCTAATGATTGAATCGCTCAATCAAATGCGAGCAAATGGACAAACGATTTCTGTATTGGCGCCTTTTTCCGTGTCATTTTACCGCTATTTTGGCTGGGAGCTATTTTTTGAGAAATTAAATTATACGATTTTACCAGAAAAATTCCCTGCATTAGGCAAAAAGCTGGATACGATTAAGCGCACAAGCTTTGAATGGCTTGATGAAGAGCTATTTGAGCAGGTGAAAGCGTTTCATAATGAGCAAGCAGCCGTAACGAGCGGCAGTATGCAAAGGGACGAAGCATGGTGGAATCGCTTAGCGAGCAGGCATCCTGATAGTCATTTTGCTTTATATTATGAAGACAATCAAGTAGCTGCCTATCTTCGCTATGAAGTAGCAGGAACATCATTTATGATTCACGATTTTGTAGCGCAAGATATGGCGGCAGAGCAGGCGATTTGGCGCTTTGTGACAGCGCATGCAGCAAGCATTACTGAAATTAAAGGAGTTACAGCAAATCATAGTCGCTTTGGCTATTATTTTGCAGAGCCGCAATTTAAGCGTGAGGTTGTGCAAGATATTATGGTGCGAATTGTAGATGCGCAAGCCTTTCTGCAGCAATATGAATGGAATCACATTGAGACGCCTTTATATGTGCGTTTAGAAGATCAATTTTGCGCATGGAATGAGCAAATATTTGAGGTTCGTCATAACGGGGAAGTAGCCGTTATAGAGGTGGATGCTGTGGATGCACAGCAAGTACTAGTATTGCCAATCAATTTATTTTCAGCAATGATGGTAGGCTATTTATCTGTTCAAGAGGCAGTTATGTATGCACAGCAGCCGGTAGCACGAGCAATCATTGAGCGCTGGCAGCAGGCACTACAAATTGGCAAGCCTGCATTTTATGAATATTTTTAAATTATAGGTATTTAGTTTAGTTGTAGCTAATATTCAAAAAAGCCTATGTAATTTATCATAATAAAAAATTTTTTTAAATTTTTTTTGGACTATACCAGTCCTTTAGATGCTAGATTAATAGTGAGAATATCATATAGTCCAGTATATTTTATCCATTTTAAAAAAGTGAAAAATGAAAAAAAGGGTATTGTGGTATATACCAACCAATGATATTCTCTTTTTAAGAAAACGATTTCAAAAATAAAATGATAAAGAAAAGTAAAGGGAGTGCACTTATGAAAAACATCATGTTAGTTTGTGTAGCAGGAATGAGCACAAGCTTGCTTGTATCGAAAATGAAACAGGCGGCAGAGGAACAAAATTTGGAAGCGGATATTTTTGCTATTCCTGAAGGGGAAGTTGATAAAGTATTGGCAGAAAAATCGGTAGATGTTTTGCTGCTAGGACCGCAAGTTCGTTACTTAAAAGGTTCATTTGAAGCGAAGTACAAAGAGAAAAACCTTCCAATCGATGTAATCAATATGACAGATTACGGCATGATGAATGGCGCAAACGTATTAAAACATGCGTATAGCTTAATGAAATAAGAGGTGTCAACTATGGAACAAGAAGCTTTATTACAGTCCATTATGGGATTAATTATGCATAGTGGAAATGCAAAAAGTGAATGCATGGAGGCTATCCAATTCGCGAAAGCAGGGGACTTCCAAGCAGCACAGGACAAAATGAAGCTTGCACATGAGGCGATTATCGAAGCACATCATGCACAAACAGCTTTATTGCAACAAGAAGCACAAGGTCAAAAAGTAGAAGTTTCTTTATTGTTAATTCACGCACAAGACCATTTAATGAATGCGATTACATTCCGTGATTTAGCACAAGAGCTAGTAGAAGTTCATGAACAAATAAAGGGGAAGTAAGACATTGGTTTTTATTCAAGTGGGTGCAAGCACTCACTTGAATTAAGATAAAGCCTTTCGGGGCATCATTCACTAAAAACATAAAAAGGGGAGTGTATTAAAATGTTCAAATTTTTAGAGGAGAAATTTGTTCCTGTTGCATCTAGAGTCGGGAACCAACGCCATTTAGTCGCAATTCGTGATGGCTTTATCGCCATTATGCCATTGGTAATTATGGGGTCATTAGCGATTTTAATAAACAACTTGCCAATTAATTTTTATCAAGATGCAATGAATGCTATATTTGGCGGCGATACTTGGAAGCAATGGGGCGGCAACGTATGGGGTGCTACATTTGCCATTGTATCACTATTAATCTCATTTACAATCGCCTACAACTTAACCAAAAGCTATGGGAAAGATGCATTAGCAGGTGGGGCAATCGGTCTTGCGAGTTATATGACATTCGCAACGTATGGCGAAGGTGGTTTAACAGGTTTAACGACAGGAACAGGCGGTATCTTTTTAGCTATCATTTTAAGTCTTGTATCCGCAGAAATGTTTTCTCGTTTATCTGGCAATCCTAGATTATTAATCAAAATGCCAGCAGGTGTACCAGATGCAGTAGCGAAATCGTTTGCATCATTATTCCCAGCAATTATTACAGTTGGTGTTTTAGCATTAATCCGTACATTAATTTCTGTATTATTTGATGCACCAGATATTATTGGTCAATTCTATACATTAGTACAAGAGCCATTTATGGGCTTAACAAACTCTTGGGTAGCAGCACTTATTTTAGCCTTTGTGCCAGCATTCTTTTGGACATTCGGTATTCATGGTGCAAACATCATTGATCCATTCATGCAAACAATTAACTTAGATGCAATCGCGAAAAACGTAGAGGCAATTGAAGCAGGTCAAGTAGCACCATACATTATTAACAAACCATTCTTCGATGCGTTCGTTAATATGGGTGGTTCAGGCACAACAATTGCATTAATTATCGCAATTTTCATTGTTTCACGTAAAAACAAACAATATAGCACAGTTGGTAAGTTATCAGCTGCGCCAGGGATTTTCAATATTAATGAGCCGTTAATATTCGGTTTACCAATCGTCTTAAACCCAATTTTATTCGTACCATTTATTTTAACACCAATGGTTAATGTATCGATTGCTTACTTCGCAACAAAAGCAGGGTTAGTACCAGCAGCAACAGTAGCAGCACCATGGACGACACCGCCAATTATCAATGGTTGGTTAGTAACACAATCCATTTCAGGTGCAATCCTAAGTATCGTTTTAATTGCGGTAGCTGTTCTGATTTACACACCATTCTTACTTGCAGCAAACCGTGCAGCAGCGAAGCAAGGTCAATAATAACAAGCGTCTAGCGGGTATTTTACATACCCGCTAAGAGCGCATCAATTTTGGAGGTATGAAATTTGAGAAGACTAGGTATTTCATTATATCCTGGACACAGCACATTAGAGGAAATGCAGCAATATGTACAGCTTGCACATGACAATGGCTTTGACCGCATATTCACTTGTTTAATGTCATTAAATAATGAACAGGAACGTGAAAAGCTAAAGCAAATTAACGCTTTTGCGAAAGGCCTAGGCTTCGATATTTCAGCCGATATTGCGCCAAACGTTTTTGAAGAATTAGGCTTAACGTACCGCGATATCGGGTATTTGAAGGAGCAATACCATTTAGCAGCGCTTCGCTTAGATATGGGCTTTTCGGGTCAAGAAGAAGCATTTATGTCGCTAGATGCTAGCAATTTAAAAGTAGAGTTAAATATAAGCAATGGTACAAAATATGTGGATAATATTTTATCCTATCAGCCAAATCAATCCAATATTATTGGCTGCCATAACTTTTATCCAAGACGCTACACAGGCTTATCGCGTGCGCATTTTTTAAAGACATCTCAGCAATTTAAAGACAACCATATTCGCACAGCTGCGATGATTTCATCACAGCATGGTAAATTTGGTCCATGGGAGCAAACGGAATACGGGCTACCAACCCTTGAAGAGCATAGATTTTTACCTATTACGGTGCAAGCAAAAGACATGTGGAGTACAGGTTTAATTGATGATTGTATCATTGGCAATATGTATGCATCAGAAGAAGAGCTGCGTGCTTTAGGGCAATTAAATCGCTATAAGCTTGAGTTGCAAGTAGAGTTCTCAGCTGAAACGACAGCTTTAGAGGAAAAGATTGTTTTAGAGGAACCACACTTTAATCGTGGAGATGTCTCCGATTATGTAATTCGCAGCACACAATCCCGTGTCAAATACAAGGCGGACGATTTCCCAGCACATGACACAGTACCTTTAACAGTAGGCGATATTACAATTGATAACAATTTGGATGTGCGCTATAAAGGGGAGCTACAAGTTGTATTGCAGGATATGCCGAATGCAGGCTCTAGCAATGTTGTAGCACGTGTCAAGGAAGAGGAGCGCTTCTTATTGAAGCATATCCAGCCTTGGGCATCATTTGGCTTTACAAAATAGCTATTTCAATAGGGGCTGTCTCAAAGGTAGGCGAATGCGCCACTTTTGAGACAGCCATTTGCTATTTTTCGATGCAAACAAGGATTTGAAGTCTATTTGTCGAACTATTATAAAGAATGAAATTTGATTTTGGCTGTTTAGGGTGAGAAGGTGAGCTTTCTGGACAGCCTCTTTTCTTATGAAGGGAGAAGTACATAGATGTATGTTTTAGCAATCGATGGTGGAGGCACAAAAACTTCAGCTGTAATATGTGATAACGCAGGGCGAATTTATGCAAAAGTAATCACAACACGCAGCAATCCAACCGCAATGAACACGCAGTTTTTTGAGATGACATTGCATGAATTAATGCAGCAATTGCGTCAACAAAATGAACAAATATTTCAAGAAGTGAGCAGCTGCTTTGTTGCGATGGCTGGTGTCAAAGAGCTATATGCGGAGCCAATCGTAGAAAAAATTCTTCGTCAATATGTGCACAATACAGCACTGATTACAATTGAAAACGATGCATTAGGTGCTTTATATGCAGGTACACTTGGACAGCCTGGCATTGTGCAAATTGCAGGCACAGGGGCAATTACATTAGGCTATGATGAAAATATGGAAATGCATAGAATCGGTGGCTGGGGCTATTTATTTGATGATAAAGGAAGCGGCTATTACATAGGAATGAAGGCATTAGAAGCGGTATTCCAAAGCTATGATGGGAGAATGCCAAGCACCTCATTAACAGCACCGATTTTACAGCATTTTGACGTAGATAATGTAGAAAAGTTAATCGCCTGTATATACAATGACGAGCATCCACGCACGAACATTGCACCGTTGAGTAAATATGTGATGGAGGCTGCTGACAATAGTGACGCAGTAGCGGCTAGTATTATGGAGGAAGCGTGTGTCGATTTTTATAAAGCAATTAAAGTATGCTTTGACAAAATGGTTTGGCACAAATCGAGCATAGAAATTGTACTAGCTGGAGGTGTTTTTACAAACATCGACTTCTTTATTACTAAATTAACGCAGCTTGTAGAAAATACATCGGTCACTTTTGAATTTAAAAAGGCGGTATTAGAGCCAATTGGCGGAGCGGCAGTTGGAGCTTTGAAGCAAAAGGGAATAGAGCTTGATCAAGAATTTGTACAGATATTTAATAGCTATTGGAAGGTGTTATAGCGCAAAAAAGGGGCGTCCGAAAAGTCATTTTGGGACGCCCCTTTGCGACGAGGAAGGTGACAATTTGCTCCTGCGATTACTCGTCGCAGTTAAAACCATTTGCTCCTGCGATTACTCGTCGCAGTTAAAACCATTTGCTCCTGCGGTTACTCGTCGCAGAAAAGCTCTATTGTGACCACCGCAGGAGCACAATTTTAATCAAAAATTGACTATGTAAAAAAGTGGAGCCATCCAGAAAGTTCACTTTCTGGACGGCTCCTTTTTTCTATTCTCCACCAGTACCGCCTTCGTTATCTGGCTCACTAGGCGTTGTTGGAGGTGTCACTTGTCCGTTGTTACTACCATCCTCTGTGTCTGTTCCTGGGTCAACAGGTTCTGTTGGTTCCTCAGGATTGCTCGGTTCAATTGGTTCAACCGGCACCTCGGTACTAGGCTCCTCCCAATTATCTTCCTCCTCAGGCTCATCTGGTAAGCCTTCGATATAAAGGGATACAGAAGCTGGTTCACTGCGTACATCATCTGAAATAGCTGTTACTGTAAATACATAATCATGACCGATTTCAATAGCTGGAATCGTGAAATAATTCGCACTTGATGTCGAAATAATAGCAGGCTCCCCACCATCAATTGCCATCGTTACTTCAAAGGTAATTGGTACAGGCGATTCTTCCTCAGTTGTTTCAGGTGCTTGATGCTCCCAAGTTAAATCGATTGCTTGAGCAAGGTCATTATAATTTGCCTTCAAATTAAATGGTGCGCTTAATTCGAGCTGCTCAAATGTATCTGATACTTCCTTCGGCTCTGTGCCTTTCACAAATAGCTCCGTCATACGCAAGTTTTCAGGTGTGAATTCACTTGCTAATTTTAACGGTGATGTACCAACTTCAACCGTTGCAGAAACAACAGAGCTTGGTTGGGTAAAGCGAGCTGTTTCAACAGACGATGATATCTCTGACATAATTGATTTAAATAAAGTTTGCGGTAAGCGGCGCTCTTCCCATGTTGTAATGGCATCAGAACGCTGCTCATAGCCACTCCAAATAGCAATAGAATAATTTGTTGTATAGCCAGCAAACCAAGAATCAGGAACGGCTGAGCTTGGTAAGTTATATTTCGAAAACTCATCAGCTGAATAGTTTGTTGTTCCTGTTTTACCTGCAATATCAAGTCCAGGGACATTAGCAGCAGTACCGGATGCGTTTGGCTTATTGCCTACAACATCGCGTAGCATATCTGTCACCATATAAGCGGTGTAATCGCTCATGGCAATGGTTTCTTTTGGTTTATATTCATCGGATGTTGAGCCATCTCGATAAACGATTTTTGTAATGGCATGTGGTGCAGTGTAAACACCATTATTACCCAATGCAGCATAGGCAGCTGCCATTTGAATAGGTGAAATATTGATGCGACCACCACCGATGGCGTCAGATTCCACAACATAATCCACATCGATACCTAAACGTGAAACAAAGTTTTTCGCTTTGTCTGTACCGACTGCCTGCAATGTTTTAACAGCAGGGACGTTACGTGAAGTGTACAGCGCTTGGCGTGCTGTCATCGTGCCTCCATATTTATTATCCCAGTTTGTAATCGTTTGGTTTGTACCTGTATATTTCATTGGCTCATCGACTAATGTTTGGCCTGTTGACCATTTTAAATATTCAATTGCTGGTGCATAGTCGATTAAAGGTTTCATCGTTGAGCCAGGTGCACGTGTCACTAAATCATAAGCATAGTTAAAGCCACGCTCCGCCCCATAATTACGTCCGCCACCAATTGCGCGAATTTCACCTGTTTTTGTATCAATAACAGCAGCCCCTGACTGAATTTTTTCCGTCATAAAGTTTGCATCATTATTCATAATAGATTCCACTGTTTTTTGAGCATTCGGGTCAAGTGTTGTGTAGACCTTTATTCCTTCTGCTAGTGCATCCTTATCCCCATTACGTTCCAACTCTGATAGCACAACATCAAGGAAAGCAGGGTAGTTTGTGACAGTCGCTGGTTTGCGTTCATCTTCTGGCAAAACGCGCTCTGCCACTGTTAATTTTTTCGCTTCGTCTGCCTGTGCCTGTGTAATTTTTTTATGCTGTACCATTAAGCTAAGTACAATATCACGTCTCTTTTCAGCACGCTCTGGATATTTAAATGGATTGTAAGCATTTGGGCTTTGTGGCATACCCGCAAGCGTAGCCATTTGGTCTAACGATAGTTCATTTAATGGCTTACCATAAAAATATTCAGATGCTTGCCCGAAGCCGTACACACGGCCTGACATTAAAATTTTATTAAAGTACATTTCAAAAATTTCTTCTTTAGAATATTGGCGCTCTAATTGAATCGCAAGCCAAGCTTCCTGCGCTTTACGCTTTAGTTTTTTATCTTTAGATAAAAATGAATTTTTGACAACTTGCTGGGTAATCGTACTACCACCCTGTGAACCGAAGCCATGTCTAAAATTGGCAACTACTGCGCCACCAAGACGCCATAAATCGATACCAAAATGATCAAAGAAGCGAACATCCTCTGTCGCCAAAATGGCAGAAACCATTTCATCTGGGATATCCTCAAATTTTACATACTTCCGGCTTTCTTGACCAATTGTAGCGAACAATTCACCATTAATATCATAAAACTCGGATGATACAGGGTATTTTAATAACTCTTCATTTAGTTCAGGTGCACTGCTTGCATAATAAGCAAATAGCCCAGCGCCACCTAAAAAGCCTAGCACACCGATCAAAACAATCGTTAAAACGATGCGCTTTAACCAAATTTTAAAGCCTGGCTGCTTTTTTTTCTTTTTTTGCTGTTGACGCTGTTTTTTTATATCTTCGCGTGTAAGTTTACGTTCAGTCACGTTTAATCTCCTCACTTTGAGTGTTTTCCATAATTGTGAAGCTTTCGCACACAAATTGTTGTACCGCCTGCAAATAGTCAATGCGTGGCTGGTAGCTTGGTTTGATTTCAATTGCTTGTGCTTCAAATTGTTGCAATGGTATCGATTTGCGCCCACCTTGCTCCATTTGCTGCCATGCGTTTTCCACGATAGGAAATGGTGTAATAAAATAGCGATCTAATCTTGAAAAACGAATAATAAAAAAAGCAATCCCTTTTTGTAGTATAACATTTTTCATATGTTCTAATTGGTGGGCATGTATATTTTTTAAAGGAAAGGATGTTTTATTTTCAGTTTCCTTTGCTTCAAAATCTAAATAATAGCCATTCCATACACCATTATAGTCCGTTGTTGAAGGCGTGCGGAAGTAGGCTTCACGAATGACAGCAGCACTTCTCGATGGGTACTCTACTTTGACGATTTGGATTGGAACAGGTTTCTTGTGAATATTGGCAATTTGTCGCTGCAAATAATAGCTATTCGTTTCGTTTAGGTCATCTTCTAATGTTTTACCACGATTACCGAAATTAATATCTTTTAAGGCCTGCTTCTTTTTCGGCTTTTGCACTTCCTCGTTACCCGCTTTATAAGGCTTTCCATTTGGATAGCGAATCATCATTTTCACCCTTTCGAAATGCATATTTTTAGCTTTTATTGTCTAGTTTTGCGATGGACAAGGATTTTTTAAACCTCTCTTGAAACAATAAAGTACCGATGAGAGGAGGCATACCATGACAAGGCTTCAAGCGCTTATTGCCAGTATTGAACAGGCAACACAATTGTTAGACACCGCAGTAGAACAACAACGTGCAATGCTCACCCTTCAATTTTCACAAAAAATCACAACAGCCTATCAAAAAGTAAGCTTAGCAGAAAAACAAATACAAGTAAAGAATGCACGTTCCCCTAATTGCTAGTGATTCCCAAGAAGATTTGGTACACTAAATATAATCAATAATATGTTGATGTAGTTTTGTCATATTCATTGGCGTTTCCATTCAGCACCCGCTGAATGGATAGCTATCATTATAATCAATTACGCCTTGGCGTAATTGCGTCAGAAGCTTTATTAGGATTCAGTGGGTGTTTGGACACCCGCTGAATGAAAGGAGCATCTTAGTATTTATCGCACCACCGCGTTTTCTACTGAATCATAATAAATATAACTTGAGGTGTACAATGCAGTTAATCGAACGAACATCCTATTTAATAACGCAATGTGAGGAAGCAAAAAACCGTTTCTTTCACATGCGCGAATTTAATTTACAGCCTGATTTCTTTTCAGAAGTAAAGCCATATGCAGATCATATTCATGAACAATTACAACTGTGGCAGCAGCTTGCAACGGAATGGCGCGTAAAACATCAGCCAAAATATATGCATACACAGCAAATTAACCAAGTTGTAGATGCGATGGAGCAATTTATTGTGCAGTCTTTTTATAAGGAAACGAGCAAAAAAAGATTTTTGCAATCAATACATTCTGTGCACTACACGCTCTCTACAATGCTACGCTATTTAAAGGAGGGGGAAATGAATGTACAACAAGAAGAAGACGATTTCTGAGCTATTGCAGGCATGGCAATATGATGAGGAGCTAAAGCAAAATATTCAGCATTGGCATACGCTAGAGGCACAGCCCGCTCGCTATGCAGATTTTCCTGAGAAGCTTCATCCCTCCATTCAAAAGGCATTGCATGCAAGAGGGATTGAACGGCTTTATACACATCAGCGTGAAGCGTTTGATTATGCAATGCAGCAGCAATCCTTTACCGCTATTACACCGACTGCTTCAGGTAAATCATATTGTTATCATTTGCCTGTTTTACAGACCATTTTACAAAATAAATCGGCACGTGCCATTTATTTATTTCCAACAAAGGCCTTGGCGCAAGATCAAAAATCCGATTTGAATGAGCTAATTGAGCTAATGGATGAGGATATTTTAAGCTATACATACGATGGAGACACAGCACCAGGCATCCGTCAAAAGATTCGCAAAGCAGGGCATATTGTCATGACGAACCCTGATATGCTGCATTCGGGTATTTTGCCACATCATACGAAATGGGTAGCCCTTTTTGAAAACTTAAAATATATCGTGATTGATGAGCTACATACATATAAAGGGGTGTTTGGTAGTCACGTGGCACATGTGATTCGCCGTTTACAGCGCATTTGTGCTTTTTATGGAAGTAATCCAACGATTATTTGCACATCTGCAACGATTCGCAATCCACGTGAACTAGCAGAAAGCTTAACAAATACAAAGCACGCATTAATTGAAAAATCAGGCGCACCTGTGGGCAAAAAAACGTTTATTTTTTATAACCCACCGATTATCCACCCGACATTTGGTGTGCGTAGAAGCTCAGTATTAGAAGTGCGCGATTTATCCGCTCGTTTATTTGAAGCAGGCATTCAAACAATTATTTTTGCGAAATCAAGAGTACGTGTTGAAATGCTCGTTACTTATTTAAAGTCATTGACAGCGAAAAAAATTGCAGACCATTCGATTCAAGGCTATCGTGGTGGTTATTTGCCAAGCGAGCGTCGTCAAATTGAAAAAGGCTTGCGCGATGGAACGATTCAAATGGTTGTCAGTACAAATGCATTAGAGCTTGGCGTCGATATTGGGCAGCTACAAGCATGTATTATGACAGGCTATCCAGGCAATATTGCCAGCGCATGGCAGCAGGCGGGGCGTGCAGGAAGACGGCAGGATGAAGCACTAATTATTTATGTCGCACAATCGACAGCGCTTGATCAATATGTTGTCAATCATCCTACTTATTTATTAGGAAGCGAGCCAGAGCAAGCGAATATTAATCCTGAAAATATATTGATTTTAATGGCACACTTAAAATGTGCCGCCTTTGAGCTACCATTTTCAATAGATGATACATATGGTGAGTTTATGGTACAGGAGCTGTTAGCTTATTTAGCAGAGGAAGGTGTCCTCGTTAAAACCTCGACGCAATGGCATTGGATGAGCGACCGCTTCCCAGCACATGATATTAGCTTACGTTCAGCTGCTCAAGAAAATGTCGTTATTATTGATAAAACAACACCGACAAAGACGCGTGTCATTGGTGAAATGGACACGTATAGCGCCATGACACTACTGCATGAGGAAGCCATTTATATCCACCAAGGCACACAATTCCAAGTAGAGGAGCTCGATTGGGAGGAGAAAAAAGCATATGTCACAGAGGTGGATGTCGATTATTTTACAGATGCTAATTTAGCGGTGGAGCTGAAAGTGCTGGAAGAGGATAAAGTGGCACAGCTGAAAACGACAACAGTAAGCTACGGCGATGTGGGAATTTTGGCGATTCCGACTATTTTCAAAAAGATTCGCTTCGGCACACACGATAATATCGGCTCTGGTCCTATTACAATCCCGCCGATGGAAATGCATACAAATGCAACATGGCTTTCCTTCGACTTGCCTGAAAACTGGTCAGAGGAAATGATGACAGACGCATTAAATGGGGTTGCGTACGCGATGCATTCCTTTATCCCGCTCTTTATTCACTGTGATCGTAGCGATGTATCTGTTGTGCCACAGGTGAAGGCGGTGCACAATGAGCGCCCAACCTTGTTTATTTATGATAGCTATCCAGGTGGCATTGGGTTAAGTGAAAAGGTGTATGATTTAATTTTACCACTTCTGGAGCGAACAATTCAGCATGTTACAAGCTGTCCATGTCAAAGCGGCTGTCCATCTTGTATTGGAGCACAAGACAATTTGAATGATGGGAAAAAGCGAGTTGTGCAGGTGATGGGAGATCTATTGGCAGAGATGATGTAAGGGAAAAGAGATTAATTACGGATAGTCGATTTACACGAAATAATTCGGTGTAAATCGGCTTTTTTAGTTTAACTTGAATTAGCAAGAGTCTTCTATTTCTCTAGAGTAAGATAAGCATTTTTAAGAAAAAGAGGGCTGCTCTCCTTCTTAATCTTCAACTGTGATTTTGTAAAATGTTAAAAAAATCAAATTTTTTTCAAAAATCTTTTATTTTTTAACCTAATTTTAACCTTTGCTTTATACAATGACTTTAGATAACAGCCAAACAAGAGAAAGAAACAACTCAATGTACAATTTAAATGATTTATTTTAACAATATAAACAATTATTTGATTGATATTAACATTAAATACCATTATACTGAGGGCATAGGCTGTTGTAACTAAAGAAGTATTATATAATTGGAAATTAATAGAATTTTGTTATTAATAATAAAAATTTTATTTTATCCAGTGTATTATTACATATTTGAGAAAACAAATTGATTTACTTTAAATATTCTTAACATTTATATAGCTAAGAATTTAATATAATAATAGAGAGTTGGATAACAAAGCTAGAGTACGATTGTACAATTTTTATCTATTAAACAAGCAGAAAAACCAAAATTATAATTATAGTAATGTGGTTTGATTTTGAATGAACAGGCTGTGCTTGTGTAATAAATCATCTGTAAAAGCCTTGATAGGTAGCTTCACTTTATAAATGAAATGGGGGTGTATGATATTGCAGACTAGAAATGTTGTAACCGAAGATAATGCATTTCTTTTTGAGCTATATGCTACTACGCGAAAGCATGAATTTTCAATGCTAGCACTAGATGAGCAGCAATTACAAGCTTTGTTATATATGCAATACGAAGCACAAAAGAGATCGTATCAAAATAAATTTCCACAAGCCAAGCATGAAATTATTTATCATGAGGGATTGCCAATTGGCAGAGTGATGACTGAAATTAAAGGTCAGAATATTCATTTAATAGATATTTCCTTATTACCTAATCATAGAGGGAAAGGCTATGGAACTAAGATATTAAAGCAATTACAAAGCAATGCAGCTACTCAGAGAGGGTCTGTTACATTGCATGTACTACAGGGAAATCCTGCTAGGCATCTATATGAGCGATGTGGATTTTACGTTACAGAAGAAATTGCTCCTTATATTGCCATGCGATTTGAATCATTTAATGAAGAAGTTGAATTCTCAGTGGAAAGGAAAGGAGGTGAAAATAAATGAGTGAATCATATGTAGGAGAAATTCGTATGTTTGCGGGGAATTATGCTCCCAAAGATTGGGCTTTATGTAATGGTCAATTACTTAGTATTGCAGAAAATGAAATATTATTTGCTTTAATAGGAACAACATATGGAGGGGACGGTCAAACTACTTTCGGGTTACCAGATTTAAGGGGACGTGTACCAATTCATATTAATCCACAGTACTCTTTAGGTGCCGTAGGTGGCACAGAAACAGTTACCTTAACTACGAGCCAAATGCCAAATCATACACATATTGCCCAAGCTACAACCGCTGTTGGAAATACAGCATCACCAGACAATATGCTGTGGGCAACGACGAGCGGATATTCAAACTATTCAAATGATAAAGATGGAGCTGGACATCCACTAACACCAGTTGCAATGAATGCAAATGCTAGCTCAAGTGTGGGCGGCAATCAGCCACATAATAACATGATGCCAACAGTAGCTATTTCTTTCATTATTTCGTTATATGGGGTATTTCCTTCCCAACAATAAAAAACTAAAAAGAAAGGAGGATTTAAATGGCAGAACCATATTTAGGTGAAGTTCGGATATTTCCGCTTAACTATGCACCAAGAGGCTGGTTATCTTGCGAAGGGCAAGTGCTTCAGATTCAGCAATATCAAGCATTATACTCACTGTTAGGTACAGTTTATGGAGGGGATGGTAGAACGACATTTGCTTTACCGGATTTGCGAGGGCGTGTACCAATTCATGTTAGTTCTTCATTATCATTAGGAACAAAGGCGGGTGAAGCGGCACATACTTTAACGGTGAATGAAATGCCGCAACATACGCATCAGGCTTACGGTTCATCTATTCCTGCAAGTGCTACTTCTCCTCAAGGGAATGTATGGGCTCAAAAGGATAATTTATACGCAACTGGCCCAACTGTAGCAATGAACCAGGCAGCAATATCTGCTACGGGAGGCGGGCAAGCACATGATAATATGCAGCCTTATTTAGCTGTCCGTTTTTGTATTGCTGTGCAAGGAATTTACCCATCAAGAAATTAAAGGAAGGGAGTGAGTACGAATGGCAGATGCATATATTGGTGAAATAAGAGTTTTTGCAGGAAATTTTGCACCGAAAGACTGGGCATTGTGTAACGGTCAATTGATGAGTATTCAGCAAAATACAGCGCTCTTTTCGATATTAGGTGTGCAATATGGAGGAGATGGCAAGACAACCTTTGCGCTACCGAATTTGATGGGGGCTGCTCCAATGAATCAAGGGCAAGGAGCGGGATTAACAGAACGACAGGTTGGTCAAGTCGTTGGTACACCAACTGTGACGCTTTTATCAACACAAATACCTGCACATACACATGCGCCAGCAGCTTTAGAGGGCGCTGGAACATCGGGAAATCCAGAGAATCAATTGTGGTCAGTGGCGGTAACTGGGAGAAGTAAAGTACCAGAACCAATATACGATGCGACAGTAAATGTTGCAATGAACCCACAAGCTTTAGGTTTAACAGGTGGAAATCAGCCGCATAATAATATGCAGCCCTTCTTGGTGATGAATTATATTATTTGTTTATATGGTGAGTTTCCATCTAGAGGGTAAAAAGAATTTTGAGAGGGTGGAACTATGAATCTATCCAAGAATTTAAAAACAAGTAAGAGAAAGAGTAAGATTTTACATGAAAAAATAAGATTTTATTTTCGTATTTTGGTTGTATTGATCTTGATGATTTCTTCAGTGAACTATATGCCTATTAAAGAAGTGCAGGCTGCTGCGAATGGAACTGCCGATGGTACGTATGATTTTGGTGGAGTTGTTGGAATACCTAACAGTGCGGAGATAGGCTTTACAACTTTTTCGGATAAGTTTGCTATTAGTAATGGTTTTGCAGTGGATGGAACACAACTGTATAAAGAAAATGGTGTGCAAGGAGAAGAGGCTCTTCTCATCATTAAATCAAGGTGGGCCAGCATGTGCAAAACATTCACGTTTAAAGATTTAGGAGTAAGTCTTTATTTTCAGACACCTAAAACGAAATTAACTAAATTTTCTTTGGTCATAAAAGACATAAATGGAGATGTACTTGGAACACATGAAATTTCGAATCACGACGGAATAGAAGGACATGGAGTTATCACTCAATTAAGTACGCTTTTGAATAATGGGACACAATTTAATTACACAGGAGTTGCAAACCTAGAAATTAAATATCAATTAGGAACAGACAGTAATAGTAATCTTATAGATTCAAGTAGTTTAAACTTCGAAAACATCACAATTGCCAATGTAAGTACTTGTGATACGCAACCTCCTATAGTATCAAATGGAGTGATTAGTTCTTCAAATATCAGCACAACAGGTGTCACACTAGGATGGACAAAGGCAACAGACAATGTGACAGCACAAGGCGATTTAGAGTATCTTGTCTATCAATCTAGCAGCAATAATATTAATACGGTTAGCAATATCGAAGCAAATGGAACACCATTAGGAAGCGGGTTTACCAAAGATATCGCTACGTTTAATGTAACGGGCTTATCACCTAGTACGACTTATTATTTTAATGTCATTGTTAAAGATGCAATGGGAAACAAAACTGCCTATACAATGCAGTCAGTGACAACAGCTATTCCTGCTAGTGCGCCAACTGTTACGACAAGCACACCAGCATCGAATATAACAACAACAGAGGCAATGGTTGGTGGAAATGTGATAGCGGATGGAGGGGCAGCGATTACAGAGCGTGGAATCGTCTATGCAACGACTACAAATCCGACGACAAGTAATGATAAAAGAACGACAACAGGATCAACAGGTGCCTTTACTGCTAATCTAAGTGGGTTAAGCCCAAATACAACATACCATTACCGAGCTTATGCAACAAACTCTGTAGGTACGAGCTATGGAGATAATCAATCTTTTACGACAGTAGCGCTAAGTAATAATTCTAATTTAAGCAATTTAACTCTTTCGACAGGAGTGCTGACCCCAAGTTTTGCATCAGCGACAGTAGGTTATACAGTAAATGTTGCTACAAATGTAGAAAGTATTCAGGTTACACCAACAGTAGCTGATAGTACTGCAACAGTAACAGTGAATGGTGCAACTGTAACAAGTGGTCAAGCGAGTGGGAGCATTTCTTTAAATGTTGGATCCAATCCCATCACAATACTTGTAACAGCACAAAATAACACAACAAAAACGTATACGATTACAGTGTATAGAGCAGCACCAACGTACACGATTGAAGCCATAGGAAATCAAACCTTTACGGCACTGACAGCAGGTTATCCAAACAACACACAGGAAACAAAGACATTAACAATTACGAATACAGGAACAGGCAGCTTGACGGATGTAGCAGTAGCATTAAGTGGTGCCAATGCGAATGCGTTTGAAATAACACAACCATCATTGGCAAATTTACCAAGTACAGGTAGCACCACGTTTGAAGTGAAGGCAAAGGACGGCTTAGCGACAGGTACCTATACAGCAACAGTGACGGTCAATGCAGCAAGCCTAACATCGGTAACATTTACTGTGACACAGGTTGTCAACCCAGCCCCAACGTATACAATTGATGAGATTAGCAATCAAACGTTCACGGCACTGACAGCGGGTTATACAAGTGGTTCACAAGAAACAAAAACAGTGCCAATTACGAATACAGGAACAGGCAGCTTGTCGGGTATAACAGTAGGGTTAAGTGGCACCAATGCGAGTGATTTTGAAATTACACAGCCAACGTTGACAAGCTTACCAAGTACAGATAGTACCGCCTTTACAGTGAAGGCAAAGGATGGATTAGCGGAAGGTACGTATACGGCAACAGTAACAGTTAATGCGACAAACCTGACAACACCAGTGACGTTTACTGTGACGCAGGTTGTCAATCCAGTGCCAACGTATACAATTGATGCCATTAGTAATCAAACATTCACTGGCTTAACAGAAGGTTATCCAAATGATACACAAGAAATCAAGTCAATGACGATCACCAATACAGGAACAGGCAATTTGACGAATCTAGGTGTAACATTAAGCGGTCCTAATGCAAGTGATTTTGAGATTACGCAACCACTAGTGACAAACTTAGCAAGTGCGAGCAATACCGCATTTACAGTGAAAGCGAAAGATGGCTTAGGGACAGGAACGTATACAGCAACTGTGACCATAACGGCAACGGATCTACTCCCTGTAACATTTACTGTGACACAGGTGATCAACCCAGCCCCAACGTATACAATTGATGCGATTAGCGATCAAACCTTAACTGTACTGACAGCGGGTTATACAAGTGGCACACAAGAAACAAAAGCAGTGCCAATTACGAATACAGGAACAGGCAGTTTGTTGAATCTAGATGTAGCATTAAGCGGTCCTAATGCAAGTGATTTTGAAATTACACAGCCATTAGTGACGAACTTAGCTAGTGCAGGCAACACAACGTTTACCGTGAAAGCGAAGGATGACTTAACAGCAGGAACCTATACAGCAACGGTAACAGTCAATGCAACAAATTTAACACCTGTCACATTTACTGTGACACAGGTGGTGAACCCAGCCCCAACGTATAAAATAAATGCGATTAGTGACCAAACGTTTTCCGTATTGACAGAAGGTTATGCAAGTAACACACAAGAAATGAAGTCAATATCAATCACGAATACGGGAACAGGTATCTTGTCGAATGTAGATGTAGCGTTAAGTGGTAGCAATGCGAGTGATTTTGAAATCACACAACCATTAATGACAAACTTACTAAGTGCAGGTAGTACAACATTTACGGTGAAAGCGAAGGATGATTTAACGGCAGGAACCTATACAGCTACAGTAACCGTAACAGCAACAAATCTAGCACCAGTGACATTTACAGTAACACAGGTGGTCAGCCCAGCGTCAATGTATACGATTGATCCAATTGGCAATCAAATGTTCACGTCATTGACAGCAGGTTATCCAAGCGGCACACAGGAAACAAAGCTATTGACAATTACCAACACAGCAACAGGTGATTTAGCCAATATAGAGGTAGCATTAAGTGGCAGTAACGCGAATGATTTTACAATTACCCAACCGTTAGTGACAAACTTAACAAGTGCGGATAGTACGACATTTACGGTGAAAGCGAAGGATGGATTAGCAGCAGGCACCTATACAGCCACAGTAACAGTAAGTGCGACGAACCTAACACCCATGACATTTACAGTAACGCAGATGATTAACCCCATTTCTGTAACTACTCCTGGCGTGCCAACGAATGTGCGAGCAACAGCAGGGAATGGTTTCGTAACTGTAAGCTTTGATGCTCCAACAAGTAATGGGGGCGATCCGATTACTGGATATACAGTTAAAGTGTATATAAATGGAGTAGAGCAGCCGATGTTAGCAAAAACAGGAACATCAAGTCCTATCGTAGTAAATGGTTTAGCGAACGGAACGGCATATACATTTAAAGTAGTCGCAACGAATGGGGTAGGAAGTAGTGGAGAATCCTTGGTATCAAATATAGTGACGCCAGTAGCTGCTATAGCTCCATATCCGATACCAGGTCCAATCCAAACGCCACCAATAGTTAACCCAAGCACGACAATAACGAAAATCAAAGTGGCATTAGAAGTTGATGGTGTTAACCCACTGGAAACAATAATGGTAGAAATCGAACGCACAAAACATGCCAATGGTGAAATCACCGACTATGTAGCACTATCAGAAGCTGATACGAAGCAAGCGATAGAAAAAGCGAAACAAAGTGGTAATAACATTGTTCGTATTATTATTCCAGATGTCCATGATGAAGTAACTAAAGTAACGGTAGAAATTCCAAAGCAATCTCTACAATTATTACGTGAAAATAGATTATCATTGGAAATTGCTACAGAGAACGGGCGTATCATGACACCTTATAGCTCAATGGAAGGTATTAATGATACTTTCTATTTCAATTTAGTACCAGTGAAAAAAGAAAGTGAACGCCAAATTATTGAGGAGCGTGCACGTACAGAGCGTGTAGTACGTGATGCACTTCAAAGTAATGATGTACATGTAATAGGACGACCGATGGTAATTGAGACGAATATGCCAAGTCGACCTGTACAGCTAACATTGCCATTAAAAGGCGTGGAAATCCCAACAGATACAATTACGCGTGAGGCATTTCTGAAACAACTAGCTATCTTTATTGAACATTCCGATGGGGAGAAAAAAGTGGTCATCCCTGAGGTCGTAACAGTGGCAAAGGGTGCGCTAGGGTTACGCTTTACAGTGGAGAAATTCAGTACATTTACAATTATTCAAGTAGAAACTAAAGAAGAGCAGAATATGTATCATCATGAAGCCTACATTAAAGGTTTCCCAGATGGCACATTTGGGCCAGATAAAAATGTGACACGTGTTCAAGTAGCAACAATGATTGCACGTATTTTAGGCTATACAGGTGAGACGGTAGACACAGCACCATTCAAGGATATTCCAAGCGATCATTATGCAGCGGGCGCTATTGCCTTTGTGAAAGAGCGTGGCATAATGAATGGAGATAATGGCTACTTCCGTGTAGGTGAAAATATGACACGTGCTCAAATGGCAGCTGTTGTTGCGAAGTTTAAGCAACTGCCTATCGCAGAAAATGTTGCACTTACATTTAATGATACGAAAGGCCATTGGGCACAATGGATTATCGAAGCGAATCGCACGGCGGGCATTATCAATGGACGAGAGGATGGTAGTTTCGCACCCAATGAGCCTTTAACACGTGCGCAAGCTGTAGCAATGTTAAACCGTATGTTTGAGCGCGGACCATTACAAGGTATTACAATGCCAAGCTTCCCAGATGTAAAAGCAACACACTGGGCATTTGGTGAAATTGAAGAGGCAGCGAGATCTCACACATATTTTATTGATGAAAATCATCAGGAGATTTTTACAAAATAATCACTAAGTAAAGCAGGCTAAAGATTCAGCGCTTAGCCTGTTTTTACTATGTAATAAAACATATCGTTTCATCTAATCATTTATTAATTCCCCTGACTTGATAAAAGGTTGTTTGGAAACCTATCTTTCCAAGCAACCCTTGGCTCTCTATGTTAGTTACAATTAAATAGCTGTCCAGCCACCATCAATGACTAGCTCTGAGCCTGTCATAAAGCGAGATTCATCAGATGCTAGGAAAACAACACCATAGGCAACATCCTCAGGCTCACCGAAGTATGGCAATTGCGTATATGCTTGATAATAAGGCAATGCGCCACCTTCCTCCATCGTCGGTGCAGTCATCGGTGTGACAATAATGCCTGGATGAACCGAATTCACACGAATTTTATCTTTACCGTACTCAATAGCAGCCGAAGTGCTCCTTTTGCCGCTGTATATGGGCTGGTACCAGCCATGCCAACAATCCCACCGATAGAGGAAATATTGATGATAGAGCCACCACCAGCTTTTTGCATTTCAGGAATGACATATTTCATCCCGATAACACAGCCATTGAGGTTAATATCCATCACTTTATTCCATTCATCCATTTCCATATTGGCAATCGTTTTTGGTGAGGAAACCCCAGCATTGTTCACAAGGATATCTACTTTGCCATACGCTTTCACAGCTTCCGCAATGACTGCTTTCCACTCGTCTTCAGAGGTTACATTATGTTGCAGCCCGATAATATCTCCGCCATTATCTTTAATTTCTTGCATTAAGTTTTTTAATGGCTCGATTTGTACATCTGTGGCGATAACCTTTGCGCCTTCTTGAGCAAATAATTTTGCCTCAGATGCGCCCATCCCCATTGCTGCTCCAGTAATAATTGCTACTTTTCCATTTAAACGACCCATGCTAAAACTCCCTTTTATTATCAATGAATAAATTACGAACATATTAACAACTAGTTGTATTATCGACACTGTGTCGTTAATATAATTATAACCGTCTCTTTAAAAAGAGCAAACGACAGTACGATTGATTACGCTGTATTAGCAACATCTTTTGTTATTATGTTGTTAAAGTGAGAAATTTAATACAAGGAGCTTAGAAATGTCAAAAAAATTGGACCCTCGCGTCATCAGAACGCGCCAACTATTGAGAGATGCACTGGTGGAATTAATTGATGAACAAGGCTATGAGAAGATTACTGTACAGGATATTACACGACGAGCAACCTTGAACCGTGCGACTTTTTATTTACATTATCGCGATAAGCTAGATTTACTTTATCAAAGCTCAGAGGAGATTTTACAGGAGCTAGTAGGCAGTATTCGGCCACCATTTGAAGACAGAGCGAGTTTTGATTTATTGCGAAATTATAATCAGCCACATGAGACATTTATGCATTTGTTTGAGCAGATTGCTATCAATAGTAAGCTTTATAAGGTCTATCTTACAGAAAAGAATATTCCTTATTTTGCAGCAGGCTTAAAAGAAATTATTATAGATTTTGTCTCAAGTGGTATTCATTTTATGGAGCCAAATGATCAAAAGCTAACAGTGCCACGTGATATGGCTATACGCTTTTATGCAGCAGCCTTTCTAGAAATAGTTATCTGGTGGTTGGAAAATGATATGCCTTATACGCCTAAATTTATGGCAACCCAATTAATGCGTATTACAATCAAAGGACCTTATATCGAGAACCCATTTCTCTAATAAGGCACAAGCATGATGTTAAAGAATGCTTTCTTTATTGGGTAAATGCAGTTATAGGGTTTGTTGACCAGCTTCTTTTTCATTTGTTATCATCAATCTATAAATAAGAGAAGAGAAATGATGTGATAAAACATGTCTTATGAAAATAAAATACTACAAATGAAAAAAATGCTAGGGAAAAAGACAACAGCTGAAACGGAGGAGAAGCCTAAATTTATCAAACCTGCACCACCGATTTACAAAACAGCATGGCAGCAGGCTGGCTTAACAGTTATCGACAATGATTTTGGTGTTTTGTTTAAGCGTGAAGTGCGCTATCCATTTGATTACAAGCATGGGCATTATACGCTTGGGGAATTAACGATGGCACTTGAAGCATGGGAAAATGCCAATGTAGAGCACCCATATGCGTTACATACAGACGAACAAATCATTTTTTGGGACACGGAAACAACAGGCTTGAAAGGCACTGGCACTCATATTTTTTTGCTCGGCTTTTTAGAGCAGGATGAGGATGAATTTGTGCTGACTCAATATGTGCTAGCAGATCCAGCGAACGAGGTAGCGATGCTGTTTGAATCAAAGCTTTGGCAGCGAAGTGTAACGCTCGTTTCTTATAATGGTAAAAGCTTTGATTGGCCGCAGCTTGAAACGCGCTGGACATTGAATCGTCAAACCTTACCGTCATTGAAAGAGCAAAAACATATCGATTTATTGCATAGCTCTAAGCGTTTGTGGAAAAATGATTTAGAAAAGATGAAGCTTGTACAGGTTGAGGAGGATAAGCTTGGCTTTAAAAGACAAGGAGATATTCCAGGGCATTTAGCGCCAATTATTTATTTCGATGCAGTGAAGAGCGGGCAAGCTGACACGTTAATGAAAGTGCTCCAGCATAATGAATGGGATTTGTTATCGCTCATCACTCTGTATATTCATCAAACGAAGCTGCTATTTACAAGTGAGCAAGAATCAGCTGTTACCTATACAAATATCGGGAAATGGTATGGCGATTTAAAGCAGCAAGTTGCAAGCGAATATGTATTAACGAATGTAACGGAAAACTACCAACAGAGTGAGACGGCATTAGCTCACTTTTATTTAGCCTTCCAGCATAAGCGTCTCGGTCGCTATACCGATGCTGTTAAAAGCTTTGAGGCGTCAGTAGTAGGCATCTCGCAGCGCCAAAAAATACAAGCCTATGAGCAGCTATCCATGCTGCATGAGCATCAAATAAAAAAATATGAAGCGGCACTTTTTTATGTGGAAAAAGGGCTTCAGCTTATTGAACAAAGCGACTTTTCGACAGAGCAAAAAGAAAAGCACTTAATAAAATGGCAGAAACGTTATGAACGTATTCAAAATAAAAAACAATAGCCGATGATATTCGTATACAACACACTTCATATGCTATAATATAGCTCTAAGGATTGTATAGAAGGGGCGTCCAACAATTGTACGCATGACTTCGCAATAAAAATAGATAATAGAAGCAATATAGTAGGAAGGAGAACGCTATATAGATGAGATGAAGAAGCTTATCTATAGCGAATGATACGAATGATAAAATTAAACTCAAAAATTATTTTAGAAAAAGAATTTAAAAAGAGCATGAAAGGCTACAGCATCGAGCAAGTTGATCAATTTTTAGACCAAATTATGGAGGACTACGATGCGTTTGAAAAGCAGCTAAATGAGCTACGTGCTGAAAATGAGCGCTTAAAGGCAGACTTAGAAAATAGTACACGCAGACAAGCGACTGTCCAAACACCAACGCCAAATACAAATTTCGATATTTTAAAGCGCTTATCCAATTTAGAAAAGCATGTTTTTGGTAGCAAGCTTTCTGAATAAACGATACAGTTGCTTTTCTGACATGTGTCAAGTATAATATAGTTCGACATCAAGAAATTCGAGTAATCGCTGCATCTTATAAGATGTAGAGGAAAGTCCATGCTCACACGGCTCTGAGATGACCGTAGTGTTCGTGCTTACCGAAAAAATAAGGTAAGGCAAGCAGATGCTTGACGGCGAAAGGAATACCTAAGTCTTATGATATGGTAGAAACTTTCTGAAGGTGCCACAGTGACGGAGCTTGCTTGGAAACAAGCAAGGTGGAACGAGGTAAACCCCGCGAGTGAGAAACCCAAATTATGGTAGGGGCACTCTCCAAAAGGAATTGAACGGCTGGAGGGACAGGCAAACGTCTGTAGATAGATGATTACTACCTGAGCGTACGAGGCGATTCGCTGTTTGAGTACACAGGAACAAAACATGGCTTACTGAAGACTATTGATGCATTTTTTTAGTTTTAGCAATAACAGATTGCTATAGCACAACATTTCAAATATTCTACATCATAAGGCATGTACCTTGCGATGCAGATGGAGCTGTCACAATTTTCTCTTGGACGGCTCCTTTTCTTTGACATTAACAATTAAGGGTGAAATAAAAATGGGTAGTGAAAATTTTACTCAAAACATTATTAATATAGAACCCTCTGCCTACGATACGAGCATAGTAAAAGTCATTTTTGAAAATGTAGAGGAAGGGATTATGATTACAAACGACAAAAGGCGAATTGTTGTTGTAAATCCTGCTTTTGAGTTTGTAACAGGTTATTCAAGTAAAGAAGTCATAGGGCATACACCAGGTATTTTACAATCGGGTATGCACGATAGCTCGTTTTATGAAAAAATGTGGGCAAAAATTGAGAAAGATGGCATGTGGCAAGGTGAAATTTGGAATCGTCGAAAAACTGGCGATATTTATCCAGAATGGTTAACGATTATAGCCGTTCAAGGTGCCAATCAGCATATTACGCATTACTGTGGCATATTTACAGATTTATCTGAGCGCAGAAGTGTTGAAAGTGAGCTGAAAAAGCGGACGCTGACCGATTTATTAACAAAAATAAATAATCGCTTTGCTTATTTAGAGCGAATGAAAGCATTGCTTTTTACAAGCTCTACAACAACTACAAAGATGCGACATGCAGTCTATTTTTTAGATATCGACCGATTCAAGCAAGTGAATGATGTATTTGGACAGGCGATTGGTGATAAACTACTGATTGCGGTAGCAAGACGTATCCAAAAGCTATTAAAAAATAAAGATATTTTAGCGCGCTATGGCGATGATGAGTTTGCCATTACATTAACAAACATTGTACATCCACGTGAAGCTGCGAAATTTGCACAGCAAGTGCTGCATGAGCTAGAGCGTCCTTTTTTAATTGATGGACAGGAAATTTTCATTTCAGCGAGCATAGGCATTAGCTTATATCCATTAGATGGTGTGTCGACGGAAGAATTAATACAGCGTGCAGACAAGGCAATGTATTTTTCAAGGCAAACAGGTCCAGGCCATTTCGCCTTTTTTATAGAGGATTTAGAAATTGATGCAAAGCGTGTGCTCCTGTTAGATACAGAGCTCCGCAAAGCGATTGACAATCAGGATTTCCAACTATATTTCCAACCGAAAATTTCTTTGAATACGAAGCAAGTAATCGGTGTAGAAGCATTAGTACGCTGGACAAATGATAAACTAGGTTTTATCTCACCAGCGGAGTTTATTCCTTATGCTGAAGAAACAGGTTTAATTATTCCTCTGAGTGAAATGATTATAGAGATGGCATGTAATGCGTTTCATGTATTACGCGCAAATGGTCATACCAGTGTGCCAATTGCAATCAATATATCAAGCATCCATTTTCAACAGCACAATTTCCTAGAAGCTGTTCAAAAAATATTAGAAAAAAATAACGCTTCAGCACATAATTTTGAAATTGAAGTGACAGAGCGAACGGTTTTGGAAAACTCTTCAGAGGCTGTAAGCAAGTTTGATCGCTTGAAGCAATTAGGCTTTACGCTGTCAATTGATGATTTTGGCACAGGCTATTCGTCATTAAGCTATTTAATACGTTTTCCATTCGATGTGCTGAAAATCGATCGCAGCTTTGTGCAGCATATATGCTCATCAGAGGAGAAGCAAGGAATAGTGGATGCTATTATTCAAATGGCACATCGCCTTAACATGAAAGTAGTGGCAGAGGGCGTTGAAAGTGCACAACAAGCACAATTATTACAAGAAATCGACTGTGATTTCGCACAAGGCTTCCATTATGGCAAGCCGATGCCATTAGGCGAATTGCTACAATTTTTAGCCTATTGGGAGCATATACAGTGAGGAAGGGTAACATATGACAAAATTTCAATTAGTCGCAACAGCAGCTATGGGCTTAGAGGCAATTGTTGCACAGGAAGTACAAGATTTAGGCTATGAAACGCGCGTTGATAACGGCAAAGTGTATTTTGAAGGGGACGAAACGGCAATTGCACGCTGTAATTTATGGCTGCGTGTAGCAGACCGTGTCAAAATCGTCGTAGGACAATTTCCAGCACATACATTTGACCAATTGTTTGAATCGACAAAGGCATTAGATTGGGGCCGCTATTTATCTGTCGACGCGGCATTCCCTGTATCAGGGAAATCGGTAAAATCGAAGCTATTTAGCGTACCAGATTGCCAAGCAATTGTGAAAAAGGCCATTGTGGAGAAAATGAAATCACATTATAAACGTTTAGGCTTTTTAGATGAGTCAGGTGCAACCTTTAAAATTGAAGTATCGATTTTAAAGGATGTTGCAACATTAACGATTGATACATCAGGTGCAGGCTTGCACAAGCGTGGCTATCGTCAAGTGCAAGGGGAAGCGCCTTTAAAGGAAACGCTCGCTGCAGCATTAGTGAAAATTTCAAAATGGAATCCGAATCGTCCGTTCGTTGATTTATTTTGCGGCTCAGGTACGATTCCATTAGAAGCGGCAATGATTGGACAAAATATTGCACCAGGCTATAATCGCGAGTTTATTTCAGAGGAATGGGCTTGGATGAAAGCGAAAATTTGGGATGAAGTGCGCGATGAAGCAGATTCTCTTGCAAATTACGACCAACCATTACAAATTATCGGCTCAGACATCGACCATCGCATGATTAGCATCGCCCAAGAAAATGCGTTAGAGGCAGGCTTTGGTGAGCTATTAACATTTAAACAGATGCAGGCAACAGATTTTACAACACGCCTAACAGATGGTGTTATTATTTCCAACCCGCCATATGGTGAGCGTATCGGTGATATCGAAGCGATTGAAGGTGTCATTAAAACAATTGGGCAAGTGATGAAAAATTATCCAACTTGGTCTGTTTATATGCTTTCTTCAATGGAGAACTTTGAACAATGCTACGGTCGTCAAGCAACGAAAAAGCGTAAGCTATTTAACGGCTTTATTCGCACAGACCTTTATCAATACTGGGGTCAAAAATCAAAGCGTGATTAACATGCAGGGCTGCCAAATGTTTTGGACAGCCCGTTCGTTGTCTACATACTGATATATAGAGGAGAAAATAAAGATGAGACAATCATTACCGTTTGAATTATCAAAAGAGAAATCCTTCTTTGATTCACTTGGCGATTGGATGGGGGACGTTCTCTACGACGAGCTACCTGAAAAGGGCTTTGAATGTCGAGATGAACAAATTTTTATGGCATATCAAATTGAACAGGCATTAAAGGAGAAAAATGTGCTGTTTGCGGAAGCGGGCGTTGGTACAGGAAAAACGATTGCCTACCTGCTACCTGCTGTTTCCTATGCGCGCTATACAGGAAAGCCTGCCTTAATTGCATGTGCTGATGAGACATTAATTGATCAGCTTGTTAAAGAGGGCGGCGATGTGCATAAGCTGCGTGATCATTTAGGCTTAAACATTGATGTGCGCCTTGCAAAATCGCGTGACCAATATTTATGTATTAAACGCTTTGAGGAGGCAGACCGTCAGCTAGAGGCAGATTGGATTGAGGATATTGCCGATTCGATGCCGGATGGCGTTTATGCACATGGCTCGATGATTGCGCTACAGCCATATGGTGAGCGCAGCGATTATCCAATGATTAGCGACGATGAGTGGCAAATGGTCAACTATAATGCATTAATGCAGTGTGCGGTATGTGATGTGCGCAACCGCTGTGGTCAAACATTGCATCGTGCCTATTACCGTAAGTCAACCGATTTAATTATTTGCTCGCAGGATTTTTTAATGGAGCATTTAGCAACAAAGGAATCGCGTGAGCGCGAAGGGCAGCTACCACTTTTACCAGAAGTATCGATGATTGTACTAGATGAAGGGCATTTATTAGAATATGCGGCACAAAAGGCGATGACCTATAAAGTACAGGCACATACAATTGTCAATTTATTAGAACGTTTAATGGTCGATGGTGTGCGTGAGCGTACATTATATGCGATGGAGCGCTTACAGGATGACCATGAGCTCTTTTTTGACCAGCTGCGTGAAGATTTAGTAGCTTCAGAGGCAGACCGTAAACGTATTGAAAAATCAGCGCGCTTATTAGCACTTGGCAAGCGCTTAATTGCTGATGTAGAGCAGTTATTAGAGGAGTTTGTTTTTGAATCGGAGCTTTATATGATTCCAGAATACGAGCTCAATATGGCAGAGGAATTTTTAGAGCATTATGTAGCGTCTTTGCGTATTTTTGTTGCACAAGGTGATGCGGTTGATTGGCTGGAGGAGGCAGATGGTGAGGAAACACTTGTGATTATGCCTCGCTTAATTACAGAAGTATTAGAGGAAACACTGTTTGCTAAAAAAACACCTATCGTCTTTTCATCTGCTACACTATCAGTGAAAAAGGACTTTTCTTATATTGCTTCAAGCCTAGGTATTGATCAATATCAATCCTTCAGTGTGCCATCACCATTCGATTATGAGGATGTCATGAAAATTTATGTGCATGAGCTCACGCAGCAAAATAAGGCTGCAAAAGTAGAGGAATTGCTACGCGATGGTGAAAAAACGTTAATTTTATTTAAATCGAAACAGGCAATGAATGCATTTAAATCACAGCTGAGCATGATGGCACGTTTAACAGTAGCATTTGAAGGGGACCGTGAGCTATCAGCAATCGTCCGAGATTTCCAAGATGGCACAGTACAAACATTTTGCTCCTATCATTTATGGGAAGGGCTTGATTTACCAGAGGAAGCATTGACACGCGTCATTATTTTTGATTTACCATTCCCACCGCATGATCCTTTATTTGATGCGAAACGCTCATTTGCACAAGATGCCTTTAAGGAAGTAGAGCTACCATTTATGCTACTGCGCTTACAGCAGGGCATGGGGCGCTTAATTCGTACATCAAATGATTACGGCGATATTCATATTCTTGTTAATGAAGAAGAGAGCTCAATGCGCCAATATTTTGAGGATATTTTAGCGGTTGAGCCGATTATTAAGTAATTCGCAGATAACTTCGCAAAAATCGCAGATATTTAAGCGGAATTCGCAGATATATCTCGTAAAAACGCAGATAAATTAGTAGTTTTTTAGAAAATGGCTGTCATATTGTTCTGGCAGCCATTTTGCTATTTTTTCGGTCATTCGTTACAATGAAATAGGGGTGAAGCCATGTATTTGCAGACGGTACGTTATTTGCAGGAGCAAGTGTCAGCTAAGGAACAATATCCATTTAATATTTCAGCATTCGAGCATTTTGAGGAGCTTCATTTGCCAACGAATGTGACATTTTTTGTCGGGGAAAATGGCTCAGGTAAATCGACATTGCTTGAGGCAATCGCTTATGAATGTGGCTTTCATACAGCAGGTGGCAGTCGCAATCATTTATATGATGTACATGAGTCACATTCTGCTCTCGGGGAATATATACGCTTAATTTGGTCGCGTAAAGTGACACGCGGCTTTTTCTTACGTGCTGAAACATTTTATCAATTTGCGAGCCATCTCGATTTAATGTTTGACCCATCTGGAAAGAAATATGATGCCTATGGTGGAAAATCATTGCATGAGCAATCGCACGGTGAATCCTTTTTATCATTGTTTCAAAATGCCTTTGGCCACAGAGCAATCTACTTATTGGATGAGCCAGAAGCAGCACTTTCTCCGACGCGGCAGCTGAGCTTAATGCGTATTATTAAGGAGCTAGAGCATGATGCCCAATTTATTATTGCGACACATTCACCGATTTTGCTCGGCTACCCAAATGCAACGATTTATGATTTTGACGAGCAAATAAGTAAAGTTCGTTATGAGGATACATTGCATTATATTTTAACGAAGCGCTTTTTAGATGCAAAAGATAAAGTGTTAAATGAACTATTTTTAGATTTGTAAAAGAGGTGACAAAATGACAGGATATTTATATGAAATTCGAATTCATGAGCAACAAAAAGGAGCTAACATGAGTTATAGTATAACCTTCCATGGTGAAAAAAGATTGCTGCAAAAAATGATTGAGCTGGCGGAAAAGGATCTTGCTTTTTTAGTTTATAAAGAGGCAACTAAATGGGCGCAGCTCCTCTTCCGTCGAGAGTATGTATTTTCAATACAGGATGTGCCAGCAGCAAATAGCTCAATGCCGCATTGGAGTCTAGCCAATATATTAAAAGGGCAGGAAGTTGTAGAATTGCCTGATCGCTTACATACGGAGCATACAGCAAAGGCTTTACAGGAGGAGCTAATGGGCTTTGCTGCTAAAACAGCCTCAAGGCAGGGCAATTTATTCAGAGAATAGGGGAATAGGATGCAAGCGATTATTCATGGAATCATTTTAGCTTTTGGACTAATTTTGCCATTAGGCGTGCAAAATGTTTTTGTTTTTTCCCAAGGAGCGATGCAACCATCAAGATTGCGCGCTTTGCCAGCTGTGTTGACAGCAGCATTATGTGATACGCTACTCATTTTACTGGCTGTGCTTGGTTTGTCAGTGATTGTTACTCAATTTGAATGGCTACGACTGGCTTTAATTATTGGCGGCATTTTATTTTTAATTTATATGGGCAAGGTGTTGTGGACAGCGAAGGTAGAAAGAGCACAGCAAGGGGAAGCACTGCCCGCAAAAAAACAAATACTATTCGCTTTATCTGTGTCGCTCTTAAATCCACATGCAATTTTAGATACAGTTGGTGTCATTGGCACGAGCGCATTAAATTATATTGGCACAGATAAAACGCTATTTACGATTACATGTATAATCGTGTCATGGCTATGGTTTGTTAGCTTAATGTTTGCTGGCTCAATGCTGAAAAAAATAGATAGCTCAGGCAAGGTGATGTACATATTTAATAAATGCTCGGCTGTTTTTATTTGGGGAACGGCGTTATACTTATTAATAGGTTTATTTTGATGCTAGATATTTATCTTATAAGGAGAGGGATATATGGGACGCGAATTAGAGCTATATGAACAGCCATTAGAGCAAGTGATTTATACATCTTCGCCAGTTGTAGAAGGATTAGCTATTGTGTGTGCTATGACAACAGGAAAAGAAAACTATTTGACAGCAGAGCTCCCTTATTTTCAACAGCTCTTTCCCAATCACTATGTCATCAAGCAGTTTCAGCAATTTCAAAATGAGATGGTCTACGATCTATTTAATCTGTTAATTCCGATACCACATTTAGCCTCAGTAGAGCAATTTGTTGAAAAGCTTCTACATATGAAGAACGATTCTTTTCTATATTATTTGTGGGGTGAAGAAGTAGAAATTGAGACCATTCAGCAATTACTACAAGAGCCTGCTAGCATTTTTAATGTAGAGGATACTTATTATTGGCAAACAGCAGAAGAGCGACAATTATATGTTGAATGGTTGTCACAGCTATCCACTTTTAAAGAAGCATTTGCAGAGCTTTTACTAGATATTGCACAAGCTCCTGTATTTCAAACGTTGTTGACAAACAAGGCACCACTTGTGCAAGCGTCGATTAAATCGCTACAGCAGCTATCTTTAGAGCCACTTGCGCTAGCACAGTATGTTATGGGGAAAACATTTCGACGTGTAAGCTTATATAAAATCTATTATTTTATTCCAAGCTATAGCCTATCACCTGTGAGAATACGCATTTTTAATGATTCAGTATGCTATATACTTTATGGCTGTGCCAATCCACTATCAGATGAGCGTGAAAAAAGTGAACAATTAGCCCAACAGCTTAAGGCAATTGCAGACCCAAACCGTCTTTTAATACTGCGCATGCTGACGACGAAAAAGGAATATGGAGCTAAGCTAGCAGAGTATTTAGGTATAACAACAGCGACAGTATCGCACCATTTAGATATTTTGAAAAAAGCAAAGCTTGTCACAGAAGAAAAGATTGGTACAAGTAAATATTTCGCAGTTAACACAACTGAGGTAACGAATATGTTGATGTCCTTACAGCGCTTTGCAAAAGCTTAATCCATTGTGATTAAGCTTTTTTTAGTTGCTTATTTTGTATTTTATAATATAATCGTATTATTAGATATATATCTAATAATAAAAAGGCGGTGTAATGATGACGAATTATTTAATTGATGTCCAACATGTAAAACGTACATATGAGGTGCAGAGTAGGCGATGGAAAAGGCAGCGACAGAAAGTGGATGCTGTAAAGGATGTATCCTTTTGCGTAAAAGAAGGGGAAATATTTGGCTTGCTTGGACCAAATGGGGCGGGCAAAACAACAATGATTAAAATGCTTACGACGATGCTAATTCCAACAAGTGGAACTATTTCTATTCTTGGACTTGATCCAGTAAAACAGTATAGGGAGCTGCGTCCGCAAATTAACTTTATTTTAGGAGGTGAACGCAATTTATATTGGCGCTTATCCGCCTATGATAATTTAGCGTATTTTGCAGATTTATATAAAATTCCTCGTGCTGTTCAACAAAAGCGAATTCCTCAATTACTACAGCTTGTTGGTTTAGAGGATGCAGCACAGCGTCGGGTTGAAACCTTTTCAAAGGGGATGAAGCAGCGTTTACAAATTGCCAGAGGGTTAATTAATCAACCGAAAATTTTATTTTTAGATGAGCCTTCCATTGGTCTTGATCCTGTAAGTGCAAGAAAGTTACGTGACATTTTACGTGAGCTAAATAAACAGGGCACGACAATTATTTTAACGACACACTATATGTATGAGGCGGATGAGCTATGTGACCGAATTGCCTTCATTAATAAAGGGCAACTAGTAACGATTGACACACCACAGCAGCTAAAGCAAAAAATGAGTGATATCACAGTTATTACTTGTACGGTGAAAAATTGTACAGAGCAACAGCTAAATGATTACTTACCATGTGAGTATTTGCAGCATATAGCTATTGATGTAAAAGATCAGGGGCTAGTTGTTCATATGCATACTAATAAGCCACAGCAGCTTGTACCAAATCTTTATCGAATACCACAAATTCATATACAGGATATGACAATGGCACAGCCATCACTAGAGGATGTTTATGTAGCAATGATTGGGGGGCTATAAAATGACAAGTAATTGGCACGCATTTTGGTCAAGTGTGATACTGCAAATGAAGCTATCGATGGCACGACCAATGTTTCAATTTGTCATTTGGATTTCACCATTGTTTTATGCAACAATTACATACTTTATTTACGGTGGGCAATCACCAGAGCAAATTCGCCAATATGTGGTGCTTGGCTCGGGCTTTATGGCATTGTGGACGTCCATTGTTTATTCATCAGCTAGCGATATTCATCGTGAACGAATGTATGGTACGCTGGAAAATATTTTTGTTGCACCAGCAGCCTTTTCATTAATTTTAGCTGGAAAGATAGCTGGTAATACGTTATGGGGCTTTTTTTCAATGGTTCTATCCTTTAGCTACTTAACCTTGCTATTTCAAATAAGCATTCCGATAGATCAGCCCTTGCTCTTCATATTGGCACTATTTACAGTAGCTGTAGCTATTTTCGTCTTTGCCTTTGTCATGGCATTGCTGTTTACATTATCCCGTCAAGCAGAGGCATTAATGAATTTTATTGAATATCCAATCTTTTTGCTATGTGGATTTTTGTTTCCTATTGCGATTTTACCGATATGGCTACAGCCGTTTTCGATGCTCTTACCCCCCACGTGGGCGATTGAATTATTGCGGGCATTGCTGGTTGGTCAAGGAATGGGGAACGCCTTTTTAGCGTTAGGTGTGATAACAGCCATATATAGCGTAATCGCTTATATATGCTATCAAGCAGTACAGCAAAAAGCGCGTAAAGATGGAAAATTGGGGGTGTATTAATTGGCAGCACTTATAAGATTTATGCGACATGCTAGGCTTTCCTATAAAGCGATGTTTAGTATGCTACAGCTGAAAGTATATGTTTTAGTAATGGTATTAAGCCCATTAAGTCAGCTATTATTTTTTAGTATGCTTGTTCGTTATATTTATCAGGGGGAGGGTTTGAGTGGCTATATTGCAGCAAATGCTTTATTGCTTTGTGTGATGAATTCGGTATTTGGTATGATGACAGTCATTATGTCTGACCGAGGAATGGGCACATTGCCGCTTGTTATCGTAACACCTGCTAATAAAGGGCTGTTATTTTTAGCACGTTCAGTTCCGCATATTATGAATGGCATTGTGACAGCGTGCTTAGGTCTATTATTTGGAGTACTGGTATTTCAAATTACACTATCCTTCAGCACTTTTTTATTGTTAGTTTGCATATGGCTTGTTTCTATCTTTGCTGCCTGTGGCCTCGGCTTAATTTTAGCCTCTTGTAGTCTTTGGACACCCTCTATGCATCTGTTAGCAAATTTATTAGCAAGTACCTTACTGCTATTAAGTGGAGCCAATTATTCACTGCAAGTCATGCCTGACTGGCTACGTTTTATAGCACAAGCCTTGCCACTGACAAGAGGTGTGGAATTGACAAAAGCAATTGTCGGTGGTAGGGATGTATCACAATTTGCGATATTACTAGCAGAGGAATTTCTGTTAGGGTGTGTATTTTTTTTAATTGGCATTGTCGCAATGCGCTATGCTGAAATGATTGCACGTCGAAAAGGAACGATGGAGCTAAGTTAAAAGTAGAAAGGGGAGGTTATAAATGGATGAAAAATGCTTTATTTGTGCTAAGCATCAAGGGGAAATTAAAACATCTGGAATCACGATTTATGAGGATGATTATGTATATGTAGGACATATTGATAGCAATGACCCATTAAAATATATTGGTCATTTAATGATTGATTTAAAGCGACATGTCCCAACACTTGGAGATATGACAATGGAGGAGGCAAGCACGTTTGGCATGGTGATGGCAAAGGTGAGTACGGCTTTAATGGCATCAGAGAGGATTGAGCATGTTTATGCACTGGTTTCAGGCAATTCAGTGCCGCATTTACATATGCATTTAGTGGCACGCTACATCAATACGCCGAAAAAGCATTGGGGACCAATGGCAGTGTATGATTGGGCAGACGCTCCTAGAGGGGATGAAAATGAAGTGATGGAGTTTTGCCATCGGATCAAAAAATATTTGGAGGCTCACTAGGATGAGAGATGGCGTAAATGAATTTAGTTGGTGTGGCGACCAGGAGAATTTTGTAGATATAATAAATATTCATCATATTGACTCTATTCGTATTGGGCGATTTGGTGGAAATGCTTATGCAGGACAATACAAAAATGAAGATGGCTGTTTAGTTTGGGTAGATGAAGAAAATGAGTGGGAGTTTGCAGTGATTTTAGATGCACACAATTCAACTGAGAGTATTCATGTAATTTAGTGGAAAATTTCTTTGTAGTTTTAAGAAAATGGCTAGAGCTCTAAAACAAAAAAATCGTAATTTTCTGTTTATACAATAAAGATCGATTTGTACCAAATACTATGGTATGAATCTTTTTTTTATGCTGAAAGAGAAGCAAAATAACACTTTCATATCAAAGAAGCAAGATGATTCTAGTCATATAGAACTGATTTGTTCGTTTGGAATCATTATTAATTAATTTATATTCCATTCTTTCGTTTTTTATGGGAAAATTATGAGTAGAATTGCAAGAAATTTATACTACGTAATACCTTTGATATAGAGTAAAGACTAGTAATAAATAACGAAGAGGGATTTGCAATTTAACAGAGATTATGAGGAGGAATGAAAATGAGTATAGGAAAAAAGATGAATATGTTTTTTCTTTTATTTATTATTTTACTAACCGTTTCCATTGTCAGTACTTTTACTAACTTATACACGATTGAAAAGCGAACGGATGAAGCAATGGATTCACGTTTAGAGCAACTGCTATTAATAAAGGAGATTCGCTTAGGGGTGTCTGCACAGGAAAGATATATTAATTCGCTAATTTTAAGCCCAACATTATCAAAAAACAAACAGGAGCTATTGGCGACTTCTACAAAGTTAAATGAAGATATCACGACATTACAAGGCTATTTAAACTCTAAACAAATGAAAGATTTATGGGAGCAATTAAGCGTATCAAACCAACATTTCAATGAAGAGCTACCTAGCATTATTGAAGCTGCTGAAAGTAAGGATATGGCAAGAGCAACAATGCTATTTAATACAGCTATATCAAAAATCAATGAAGAAACATTCCGCGTTACAACGGATATGCAAACATATCAAATGCAGCAAATGGATGAAATTCAAGACTCTACATATAGCGCTATTAACGTAGCGAGAATCGTTTCTATTCTTGTATTAGTCATTAGTATTGTTATTACAATAGGGTTAGTGATTTATGTGCGTCGTACAATTACAAGCCCATTACGCTCAATTATGAGCAGTGCCACAGTAATTGGTGATGGGGATTTATCAGGTGCAGATATTGCCATTAACACAAAGGATGAGCTAGGGCAATTAGGTGGGATTTTCAATACAATGAAAAGCAATATTCGCAATTTGATTACGCAAATTCAATCAAATGCGGAGCAGCTTGGTGCATCAGCTCAGCAACTCTCTGCTAGTGCAGAGGAAATGACAGCAACGACAGAGGATGTAACAAGACAGGCAGCGGATACAGCAGAGACTTCACAAATTGCAACAGGCGCGGCAAATGAAAGCGCTATTGCAATGGAAGAAACAGCACAAGGTATTCAGCGTATTGCAGAAGCTTCTCAAACATTGCATACGTCATCATTAAATGCAAGCGAAGTGGCAACAAATGGCACGCAAATTATTACGAATGCAAGACAGCAAATGAACGAGATTAATGGAGCAGCCTTAACAGTTAATGAGCTTGTCCAAAAATTAGCGCTACAAACAGAAGAAATCGGTAATATGACACAAGTGATTACAGCGATAACAGAGCAAACGAACTTGTTAGCGTTGAATGCAGCAATTGAAGCAGCACGTGCAGGTGAGCATGGGAAAGGCTTTGCGGTCGTGGCTGATGAAGTACGAACATTAGCGGAGGAGTCGAAGGCGTCTGCCAATAGCATTGCTACATTAACAACGGAAATTAGACAGGATACAAAAAATGTGGAGCAAGCAATGGAAAGCGCACTTGGCTCGGTGCAAGAAGGGGTAGTCGTGATTTCACAAGCAGGAGAATCATTCGATACAATCGTTGAGGCAGTGAATGAGATGACTTACCAAATCCAAGATGTTTCAGCAACAGCGGAGCAACTGTCAGCAAGCGCTGAACAAGTATCTGCCTCTGTTAATGAAATCGCCTCAGGTACAAGAAATATTTCAGAAAATATTGATACAGTAGCTGCTGCGATGGAGGAACAATCTGCTACAATGAACGAGGTCACAAATGTTGCGACAACATTAAGTGAAAATGCTCAAGAGCTACAAATAGAAATACAGAAATTTAAAGTTTAATCATTTAAATGAAGGTGGAGCATAGAAAATAATTTTTCTATGTTCCACCTTATTTTGTTGCTAGATAAGTAATTGTCTAGGAATTGCCCAATAGACCTATAGAAGAATAAAATAGAATGACAAAGCAACTAGTTCGACAAATGATTAAATGTGATTTATACTATGTTAGGTTAAAATACGATAGCGACATATATTCTAAAAAGGTGAATTTACTAGATGAAATCATATAAGTAAAATATTTCAATATAATGATAATAGATTCACAGCATTTTTAGTAGAAACAATATGATGAGCAAAAAGGAGAGCAAGTATGATAGTCGTAGATAAAAAGAAATACAAAATGGCCATTGAGCAAAATATGAAAGAAGTGCATGTAAGGGTAAATGGGCTGATTCGTGAAGAAGATGCGGAGGCGTATATGGTTGACTTACAAGAAACAATCAGTACAATACCAAAACAGCAATATACATTTGTCATTGATGCTATTTATCAAACACCTACCCCTTCCAAAGTTGTACCACAAATGGAGGGCGCCATGCTATTCTATGCCTCATTAGGCTTTAAAGACATAATTGTTGTAAAGCCCGCATCGAAAATTGCACAAGTCC
The DNA here is from genome assembly GCF_025291715.1 of Metasolibacillus sp. Taxonomy (GTDB): domain Bacteria; phylum Bacillota; class Bacilli; order Bacillales_A; family Planococcaceae; genus Metasolibacillus; species Metasolibacillus louembei. The sequence continues at coordinate 136,927 of NZ_JAMBIZ010000002.1, read as the reverse complement.
AAATAAGAAACGTACTTGAGAGAATTGAATTTCCAGGAACGTTTGTCGATAGTTTAAAACGTACAAGCGTATTTTAACCTGATTCAGTAACTCAGCAGTAAGGATAAATGAAGCGTCAAATATAGAAGTTCTCACTTCTATAATCGGCGTACTTGATTAATTTGAAGGGATGTCAACAAGTGAGCACAGCATTGAATTTTTACACATATGAAATTATTACAAAAGAGAAGCCAGATTTAATCCAACAAGCGGCTGAATGCTTAGCACGTACATTTATCGGAATAGATGTTGCAGGCAAATGGATCCAGGAGCCAATTGTAGGGCAATTAAGTCTGGAGTATGAAGATTTTTGTACATTTACAAGTGAGTATTTACATTCTACAGTAGAGCAAGGCTATTGTGCGGTTGCCTTAAATGGGGATGGGCGTGTGGTAGGTGTACTTGCTGGCGATGTGAATGCACCAGAGGTGGCAGAGGAAGATTTATTTGAAGGACCTCTAGCTGATATGAACGTTGTGATGCATGTTTTAAATGATGTAACAGGGCGTTTTATTGCTGACTATGAAAAGCGTAAAGGAAAAGAAATTCAAGATGGGCAAATATTACATTTGTTTATGTTAGGCGTAATGGCGGAGCATAACCGACAAGAGATTGTGCAGCAATTAGCTGAACAGCTCTTTACAAAGGCTGCACTGCAAGGAGTAGAGCTTGTGATTGGTGAAGCTACAAACCCTAAATCGATGCGTCTTTTGGAAAAGTTTTTCAATATGACTAAATATGTGGATAAAGAAGGCAATACCATTTGCCATCCATATCAGCAAAACGAGAGATTGCAAGGAATTCCTTCAGAAATCGCTGATGGTACATATATTATTGCAAGAGAACTTTAATCATTTCAATTAGGGAGATAATTATCATGGTAGTTATATTAATAGGTATTATTATTATTTTAGCTGGGATAACTGCATATTTAGCTTATCGCTATGCAGCAATTAGAAGTGTGAATAAAGAACTAGTAAATGGCATGAAGGAATTAGCTACAGGTCATATGCCTAATAAAGTAGAAGAAAAAAGTGCGGAGCATGCTGTATACAATCAGTTAATCGACCATTTTAGTCGCGTAAGAGAAAACTTTCTGTCCTTTTCTACTAACGTACATCAAATAGGTGGTAGCCTTTCTGAAAATGGTGAAAACGCAGCTGAAAAAGCGGATATCGTGCGAGCGGCTATTGATGAGGTAGGCAGAGGTTTGGAAAAACAATTGGTTGCAATTGAAGAAAGCACGGTATCGATGGAGGATATGGCGCATGCAATTGATGATTTATCACAAAGATCAAATCAAATTTCAGAGCAATCCACAAGCACGCTCGATTTAACAAAGGAAGGCAATGAAAAGCTACAAAATTCCTTAGCGAAAATGGAGCAATTTGGTCAAACGATTGAAGTAACATTAGAGGCAATGAATAAACTTGGTGAAAAATCAAATGAAATTGGCTCAATTGTTAAGGTGATTACAGGTATTACAGAGCAAATCAATTTATTAGCCTTAAACGCAGCAATTGAAGCAGCACGTGCAGGTGAGCATGGTAAAGGCTTTGCGGTTGTGGCAGATGAAGTCCGCAATTTGGCAGAGCAATCTCGCCTGTCTTCAGCCGAGGTAGCAGATATCGTGAAAAACATACAAGAAGAAACAGAAGTTTTAGTAAAATCGATGCGCCAAGGAACGGAAGAGTTCGGCGAAGCGAATGAGACAATTATTGGCGCTAGCAGCATGTTTGGACAAATTTTGTCAACGACAGAAGTCATTGCTGAAAATAATTTGAACTCTTCAGCAAGCACAGAGGAGCTATCTTCTAGCTCACAGCAAATTATGTCAACACTCAACCAGATTGCTTTTATTTCCCGTGAATCTGTCGAAATGTTTGAGGAATTAGTGGAAATAAGTGATGATGAATTAATGACGATGCAAAAATTAGTGGACGAAGCACAAAGTCTTGTTACTATTAAAGAAGATGTAGAAAGAATGCTATCGAAATACGCATAATCAAAAAGAGCCATTTTCGTCAACTAGACGAGAATGGCTTTTTGTCATGATTCAGTAGAAAATGCCCACCTCTATAGGTGCTGCGATGAATAGTGAGTGATTAACATCCTGTTGCCCTAAGGATGTTAGGGATTTTGCATTCATTAAAATAGTGTTATATTTGAACTTTTTCGTATATCTTAGCCTATTAAAACCCAAGCTGTACAAGCCAACGATTTAACTGCTGCTCTCGTTTAAATAAATCGCTATTTATAGGATCGTATTTTCCTAGAGTTGTCTCAGCAATGATTTCACCATCAAGCATAAATAACACACGCTCGGTTTTGGCAGCCACTTTCGCATCATGAGTTGCGAGTAAAATCGTTGTTCCTTCTTGATTAATTGTTGTTAATACGTCCATTACCTCAGAGGTAGCAGCTGTATTTAAAGCCCCTGTCGGTTCATCTCCAAATAAAATTGCTGGATTGTTGATTAATGCGCGACAAATGGCAACTCTTTGTAATTGACCACCAGATGCTTGAGTAATATCATTTTTAGCTAATTGTGCGATACCTAGCTTTGCCATTAGCTGTGTAGCCTGTGTATTAATTTTTTGACGGCTATGTTTTTTAGCTAAATAAGCAGATAGAACGATATTGTCAAATAAATTTAAATTTTTCAGTAGATGATGCTGCTGAAAAATAAAGCCCATTGCTTCAAGTCGCAATTTAGCTAATTGTGGCTCAGCCATCGTGCTAATATTGTGCTGTAGAAAGGTAATCTGACCTGATGTTGCTTGATCCATGCCGCTGACTGTGTAAAGTAAAGTAGATTTACCACAGCCTGAAGGTCCCATAATAGAAACGAGTTCTCCTTTTTGAATGGTCAGCTGAATATTTTTCAATACTTGCTGCTCTGTATCACCAATAACATATGTTTTTTGTAACTGCTGTACTTCTAAAATTGTCATCATTCATTCCCTCCTAAAATTGTTATCGCAGAATGTCGCTGAAGCTTTGCGGTTGCTAATAAAACAGTCCATGTAACGGCGCAAATAAATAGTAATGGATAGAAGAAATAAGCCTGCAATGGATAGGTAATCAACGTAATATGTGATGCGCCAATAAGCATCGCAAGCTTGTTAATTAAATATTGTCCAACAGTGTTAGATAAAATTGTTCCTATTATAATTGAAATAATTAAAAGCGTTATCGCACGTGTCATATATTGTGCACGAATCGCTTGCTTTGAAAAGCCTAAGCTTTGTAAAATGGCGATTTGTCTCGCATCCTTCGCAAGCAGCAGATTGATAAACATCGCTGTAATACATATCGCAATAGATAATGATATGATGATAGCAAGCACTGTGATTTGCTTGAGCTGTGTAATGTTTGCACCAAGTGTTTGGCTAATATAATGTGTCATATCAGTCACTTTTGCTGTTTTAAATAGAGCACGATATGCCTCTATTTTTTCCTCAGTCGCAACGCCATCTGTAACATTGATGTTAATGACATACCAAAGAATAGGTGTAGCTGCGTTGAGCGGTAGCTGTGCCTTAGCTGTTTTTCCACCATTGGTAATATCCTGATAAATACCTGAAACCGTTACTTGCTTTGGCACTCTATCAACGATAATTGTGAATGAATCGCCTACATCCACAGCAAGTTCACGTGCCTGTAAAACTGAAAGGGCAATTGAATCCTTTTGCGTTGGTGCAGCCCCTTCCACATAACGTAAAGGAAATGCTGTAAAATCACCAATCTCCACTTGTATGCTGTCAAATTGTTTATCTGCTGTTTCCACCATAAACTTTGCCGTTGTAAAGGTCGCGTGTTTTTCCACCTCTACATCCTGTGCAAGGGTAGCTTGAATAGATTCAAATTGTCTGCGAGTAGCGTCATTGTAGGGCAGGTCGATGCGTATATCGCTTTTACTCGCGCCCATATACGTAATAAAGTCTGGTGACTTCACTGTTTGCAATAAATTTAGTGGCACGAGCATCATAAAGCAGGCAATCATAAAAACTGCAGCAATTAAGCGATACATTGGAAAGCGTACAACAATATCTTTTATACCAAGCAATAGATTAATAGACGGAAGCTTGCTGTTAGTAATGGCAATTGTTTTCTCTGTTGCGGCTCCCTGGCGAAAAGCTTCCACAACAGAAATACGTTCACATTTTTTTAAAACGAAATAGCAATATAGTATGGCGATTAAACAAATGAATGCAACACTGCTAAATGACAAGAAATAGTGGAGTATAGTCATATGGAATTGCCCTAAATAGCGTGCCATATTCGCCGTGAAGTGCTGTATGATAAACAATGACAGTAGGTAACCACTAATGCCAGCCAGCACAGTAATCACAATATATTTTCCTAAATAAAGCAGGCGAATTTGCTTATTCGCAATGCCGATACCCTTCATAACAGCAATTTCACGTATATCCTCCTCCAATGTTGTCATAACGGTTAAACGAATGCAGAGCATAGCGACAATCATTAACAGGATGCTTAGAAAGAGCACAATTACCACATTCAAACCATCCGTTAGCATATTTAGCATTTTAAAAAGCGGGTACGTAACGGTTGGTCCTTGCTGTGGTAAATTAGATGCCTGATATAGTTGCTCTAGCTGCTGTATTTGTGCCTGCTCCGTCACTAAAAATTCAATTAAATACTCATCCTGTGTGATGGATTGGGCTAAAGTATGCCAATCCTCCTGATGAATAACAAAGCGCTTGGAGCTAACGATGGATGGATTCATTTGTACATCACGCGTAAAGCTCGAAATAGTAAATTCCTTTTCAATTTGCTCATTGGCAAACCATATTTTATCGCCGAGCTGTAAATGATACTTTTCCATGTAATAAATCGGTACAGCAATTTCTCCTTGTGCAACTTGCAGTGGTTGGTTTGCTTCATCCAATAGAAAATCAAATAACTGGTTTTGAGTAACGAAGCTACTATCCATTACACTGCTATTCATTGCCTCACTTTGTGTGCGATTTTCAATAAAAAGCTGTGTTTGTTCAATTGTCAGCATATCAACGGTTTGCTGTGCTTCAATAAAGGGGTGCTCCATAACAAATGCCTCAATTTGCTGCTGATTGATGGGACCTGCATGCATTTGTACAAAGTGTGGTGCCTTTGCCTGCTGAAAAAATTGCTCTATAGATGTAAATAAATGAACTACCATCGTTGTAGCACTTGCCATTAAAAAAGAAGAGAGCGATATAAAGGCGATTAAAGTTAATGTTAATATGTGATTTCGTACAATATCTCGTTGTGCCATGCGAAAAATCATAGCGTTTCCTCTCTTTCTGTATGCGACCACATTTTTTTAGCTAGAAGGGCTAATAGTAATACAGCACAGCTCATTAGTAATATGGACCAATACATAGTTTGCTGTGTCACCTCAAAGATAATGCCATATAAAATTTGACCGAGGGGAGCAGTGCATTGGGCACTCGCTGTAATAATAGCCATCACTTTACCGAGATGCGCATTAGGTGTTTGTTTTTGCACAGCCGTTATCACGAAAATAGAAAGTATGGTAATTAGCATCGCAATTGCGATGCTACAGCCTATAAAAATTAAAATGGATAAAATAAAGCTGTGCTGTAAGACGGAAGGTGTTACGGTCAAAGCAATCGGCATTGTCAATAATGCAATAACAAAAAGCCATCGATAAAGGCGATTCATACGTAAATGCTTGGCAAATAAACCGATAGACAATGCGCCGATAATTGTAGCAAAATCAATAACTCCCATTGCTACACCATAGAGCATATCGCTTGCCTGCATGGCTATTCGTAAAATAATCGGAACAGCAACGATAAAGAAGGGCGTTAATAACAAATTTAAGCTTGCTGCAAGTACAATGCACTTTACAATAAAGGTATGCTGCCCAACGTATAGAAAGCCTAGCTGCAAGTCTTTTAAAATGGAGGGTGGCTGAGCCTGCTTGACAAAAGGAATGCTAATAAACATTTCCAATAGGGCAGAGCAAAAAAATAAAATAGCACTAACGATAACAAGCGTTTTGAATGGGAGCATTGCATAGAGTACGCCACCTAAAACAGGGGCAGCTACTTGCGACAATGCCTGTATAGCTTGAACGATGCCGTTTGCCTGCTCTAGCTTATTGTCCGCTACAAGAAGTGGAATACTAGCGATTACAGCAGGCGAATACATAGCACTAATCAATGCTAATAAAGTCATAACAATGCCAATCGCAACAATGGATAGCTGCTGCATTAATAAGGATAAAAATAAACAACAAATAATAATGCCGCTGATTATATCAAATACAACCATTAAATTACGGCGATTAAAGCGGTCGGCTAGTGCTCCACCGATGGGTGACAAAAGAAGTGGCACGCTAGATAATGCAAGCAGTCCTGCAAATATATCGGCTCGACCTGTTATATCTAATACATAAAGCGATAAAGCAAAGCGCAATAAAGCAGCTCCTAAAATGGAAATAATCTGCCCCAAAACGACAAGTACAAAATCCTTTGAAAAAGCAGGCTCACGAATAGATAGCATAAAATCCTCCTTATTTTTAGACCGACTGTCGGTCCATTCTGTTGGAAATAGAAAGCGAATCTTTATTCGACTCGCTTTACTTTAATAAGATATCTAGCATCTTTTGGAAGCTTCCCTCTTTAGCTCCTAAAGCACGCTCGATTAGCTGCACAAAGGCTGTTGCCCTTTGTAGCATTTCCTCTGGCTGCCATTGAAAGAAGCCATCATCAAAAATAACTTGTGCAGAAACAAGCAAAAACTCAACGGTTTCCTGCGGGTAGTTTGTATGGAAAATGTTTTCTTCGATGCCTTGCTCAATCACCTCTGTTAAAATGGGCGACAAATGAACAATAGCCTGCACTAAGCTTTTTTGATGCATCTCTGCATTATCTGGCTGGTGAAAGTGCTCAATCAATTGCTCCTTATGAGGATCTTGTTGAGGTGCTTGTGCCAGTAAAATCGCAAATATTTTCTCCATTGCTGATAGGGTAGAGTCTGAGGCAATATGCTGCGCCTTTGCTACGTCTGCTTGAATGATGCGTTCAATAATCGCATCAAGCACCTCTTCTTTTGATTTGAAATAATGATAGAAAGTGCCTTTTGCAATGCCGATTGCCTGTAAAATGTCATTGATTGTTGTTTTTGTATAGCCTTTTGTGGCAAAAAGCGTTTGTGCCGTATTTAATATTTCAGTGCGTCGTTCTTCATGCTCTTTTACGATTCTCATAACAGATGCCTCCTGATATGACCGACTGTCGGTCTATTTTTATTATATGCATAGCTTATTGAAAAATGCAAATAAAATTTTTATTGAGCAGAAAGCAAATAATATATTGCTGCCTTGTCATAGAAGGTTGTCTGGAAATAACTTTTTATTTTTTTCGATATGCTAAGTAGTGCAAAAAGCTTTTTGCTGCAATGGATAAGGATTGTTGATTTCTCATGGCAAGGCCGATATTGCGAAAGGCAGGGACTTCTAGCTCCTTCGCAATAAGGTTATATGGAATGCGCTGCAAAATAAGCTCAGGCAGTATGCTAATTCCTAAACCGTTTTCAATCATCGACATAATGGCATAGTCATCCCATGTCGTAAAATGAATAATAGGTGAGATTTGGTGCTGCTCAAAAATTTCGGAGATTTCTGCCTTTGCGCCTTTTTCTAATAGCATAAATGGATTTTTGCATAGTTCACTAATAGGGAACCGCTCACAATGAGCAAAGGCATGGTCTTCTGGTAGGACTACTAATAAGCGATCTTGCTCTAAAAAAATCGTTTCTAGCTCTGTAGCAGTTGGTAGTCGTAAAAAGCCAAAATCTACTCGCCCTTCAGTAATCCAGCCTTCAATTTCTGTATAATCGCCTAACAGCAATTCAAAATCAATATGTGGATAATCTTTTTTAAATATTTTGATGATATTTGGTAGCCAATGTGTTGCGACACTTGAAAAGGTGCCAATGCGAATAGTGCCAGACTGCATCCCCTGTAATTCTTTAATTTGTGTGAGTAAAATTTCATGCTCATTACAAATATTTTTCTTCCATCGGTCATTTACCTGTTCAATCGGTCTCCATCCTCGGTTATTTAGAGCCACTCTCCGCATTAATTTTTTCAGTGATGATTTTAGCAGAACGATTAAGCCCTCTACAAATCATTGGGGCTGTGCTAATTTTAGGTGGAGCGGCATATGGAGAGCTATTTCGACCAAGGCGACTGGAGCATTAACGCTCCAGTCGAGTGCTGTACTTTTTCAATAACGGGATAATAATAAATGACAAAAATAGCATGCGTGCTAGCTGGAAAACGGTGACAATGTCAGCATCTGCATGAATCGCTGTTGCAATCAAGGCCATTTGATCCATGCCACCAGGCGCAGTGCTTAAAAAGCTAGACGCAAAGGTATAATCTAGCATTGCCATGACGAGTCTGGCACATAAAAAGCTCACAAACATCAGCAACACGACATTCATTAAGCCGAATAGTAGTATGCGTTTAGGTAAGCGTAAGGCGCCCGGTGTTAATAGTAAGCCAATATGAGCACCAACAGCAATTTGTGCGAGGTGTAATACATCTAAAGAAATAACGGGAATGTCGAACTGCATCACATTTAGTACTATACCTAAAAGGACTGGACCTAAAAAGAAAGGTGTCGGTATATGCAGCTTGCCAACAACGATAGCGAAAAGAAAGCTCACGCCAATTAAAATGGCAATAGCCCATAATGGAGAGGCGGTTATATCAATATTTTGTTGTACAACATGCCCTGAAACTAAAAAGGGAACTACACTCACGACAGCTAACACACGGATTAAATGAAAATAAGTGACAGCGGCAAGATCAACCCCTTTTTCCTCTGAGGCGAAGACGATAATTTGTCCAAGTGCACCAGGAACGCTTGCTAATACAGCTGTATGTAGCGACATTGATGTATATTTAGCTGTAATAAATGCGAGCAACAAACAAAGCAGCACGAAAACAATATTAATTGCTAGCATATACCAAAACATCGTGCCCATCGTTTGTAAAATACTTAAGGAAAAATTTTCACCTATTGTAATGCCAATAATGACGAGCCCAATATTGCGCAACTGTGCTGGCCATTTCAACTGTGTACGAATAAAAAATTGAGCAAGCAATACAGAAAAAAGTGGACCAATCATCCATGGGATTGGTAATGATAGCAGTGAAAAAAGCCAGCCACCTAAAAAGGCAATAATCGCTACATAGATGATTGGCAGTGCATGGTTCCTCATAAAAAACCTTCTTTCTATCTTTCCAATATATCTATCGTAACAAAAAAATGTTGTTTTGTTGATATTTCTGTCTTAATATTCAGATTGCGTTTCTGTATAATAAAATGAAACTTTAATCTAATGGGGGAATTCCAATGGTGATATTACATAATGAGGTTGTGCGTTTAGAGCCGATTGAGCGAGCGCATATAAAGGGTATTTATGAGGCGGCGCATGATGAGCGAATTTGGGCACATACAACAATGAATTTGATGACGAAGGAGGCGGTGGAAAATTATGTGGATGCTACAATCGAAAAACGTCTAGCAGGTACGGCATTTACTTTTACTATCATAGATGAAGCAACAAAAAAAGTAATTGGTACAACGACTCTTTTTGATATTGACAATACACATAAGCGATTAGAAATCGGCTTTACATGGCTAACACCAGCATGCTGGGGTACGGCAATTAATACGAATTGCAAATATCTGCTGTTAGCCTATTGCTTTGAACAGCTTGCGATGAATCGCATACAGCTCAAAACAGATAATGAAAATTTACGCTCCCAGCAAGCAATCGAACGCATCGGTGCCAAAAAAGAGGGCATTTTGCGCAATCATATGGTGCGTAAAAACGGCACGCTACGCCACTCGCATTTATACAGCATTACGATAGAGGAATGGCCACAAGTGAAGGACAACTTCCAACAAAAATTATTAAAATGAGCGAATAGAGGGATTGAAAAAATGGTTCGTTATAAAATGTGGACATTATGTATGATACAGCGCGGGGACGAGGTGCTATTGCTAGATCGGCAGCACGATCATTTTAAAGGCTTTATTCCACCAGGTGGCAAGGTGGAATTTCCTGAAAGCATCGCTGCTAGTGCCATTCGAGAAGTGAGGGAAGAAACTGGCTTGCTAATACATACACTCATTTATAAAGGCTTGTATGAGTATGTGAATCCCACAAAAAATGATAGATATATGATTTTCAATTATTTAGCAACAGATTTTAGCGGTACATTAATTGAAGATTCACCAGAAGGAAAGGCGATGTGGGTGAAAATCGCCGATGTAGATAAGCTACCAATGCAAGCCTCTATTCGCAGGAGATTTCCACTGTTTTTCGAGGAAGGGACATTTGAAATTCAAGTGGAATGGAACGAGCAAGAAAATTGCGAAGGTACTTTTCATATTCGACATACATAATAACGAAAAAACACGAGTGTAATTGAATTTCACTCGTGTCTTTGGATGGATAAGATAGATTTATAATAGAAGACTTTTGAAAAATATCCTACTTGCATAAAAATTAGATACTCGCTTTTTTCTCTCTAAATAATACTTTCCAAAGTGCAGCATTGCTCACAATTAACACGATTAAATAAACGTACATCCATAAGTCATCTACTTTCAGGAGAATAGAATGAACAAAGACAAATGGGATGAGCGGTAGCAATAGCGCAAGGGCTTTCCAACCTTGTGCTTCGTTCGTTTGTGCAGCTGGCTCCGAAAACGGAAGTGCTAGCCTTGAGGCAATATAGCAAATAGCACTATATAGACAGCTTACGGCAAATACGATAAGTAAATCAGGCAAGACGCGCACGCCGTAAATCAAGCAAAAAATGATGCTAATCATTAAATAAAGTGGCGTATATAATTGCACAAGAAAGGCTTTCAATGCAGCTTTCTTATATATTGTAAAGTTTGTAATAGGTACAGCTTTGAACAGCCAAGCACCTTTATAGTTTGTTGAATATTGTAGCATCAACAAAGCGGTTGGAATAATGAGCATTGAAAAATAAATCGTTAAATAGCTACTGCTTGTCGCAAAATTTGCTGTTTCGTCACGCATTGTATTAAAAATAAAAATAAATGGAATCACAATTGAAAAGCCGAGAGAAGGGTAAACCTTCAGTTTAAAATCGCGCTCCTTTTTCATCATTAAAGTAGCGAAGCGGTAAAAGGCTCGTTCCTCATGTGTTCGGCAAAGCAGGCTGAGCAGGAAAGCTTTGAAACGATTTGTTGTCGTTTTTTTCGACTTACTTGTTGCTAACAGCTTTTGCAAATTGCGTTCAAACGTCGGAATAAGCTGAATATATAACCATAAGGCGGCAAACGGTATGATAATTGCCAGTACGCTCATCGTCACAGTGAAAAAGTTTACTGTCCCATTGAGCAGCAATTCATATGGTGCTGCAAACCACATTGGGACAAGGAAAAAATGCCACCAAGCGGGCTCTATTGTCATGCTTAAATCGACAAACTCAAAGGAGCGTATGACAACTTGATAGCCAATCATCATCGCAAGCGTTAAGCCAATTTGTACATAATTAATCATATCCTTTAATTTCTCGCCATCAAAAAAACGTAAAACGGCTATATATAACATCGCTGTGAATACGACAATTAAAATATTGCTCAGTACAAGCTCTGCCAATGTGATGAGGAAAAACAGCACACCTTGTTTAAATAGGGCAACGATGAGTGGAATCGTCATAAGAGCAATCGTTAAATAACTTAAATAGATAGTAATATGAATGATTTTCGCTGCATTAATTGTGCGTGAGGAAATTGGCTTTGTACCAAGAATATGACGGTCACGCAAATCAAGCAAAACAGAAGAAAAATCCGAAATCATCGATGTCATAATAACAAAAAGAATGATGGCATAGCTAATACTCAGTTGAAATAAAAATTGCGTTCCAAAAGCAAGAAATGGAATAAGCATTAGTCCGATCAATGTGTAAATCCACAATGATTTAATATAGCCATATTTAGCATCTGGCTTTTTCTTGGAGGATTGATTAAACAAAGTTGGTACTTTGCGCTCATCCATTGTCAGTTTAATCTGCAAAATTTGACGCATGACCGCATAATCAATACCGATTTTATGAAATAGAAAGCGCATTTTATCGAGCAATCTTAAAATTTTAAAGTCTGTCATTGTGTACCTCCGCCAACAACGGCTACGAATTGCTCACCGATTTCTTGATGGCGGTCAAAGCCTGTTAATTGGTTGAAAATGCGCTCCAATGTACCCTCTGTATTTGTCGCCTGCAGTTCTTCAAATGTGCCATCTGCTGCTACTTTGCCATCATGCAATAAAATGATGCGGCTACTAATTTTTTCGACAACGTCCATAATGTGTGACGAGTAGAAAATCGTTTTCCCTTGCGCAGCTAACTGCGTTAAAATTTCCTTGAAAATCATCACACTATTAGCGTCTAGGCCATTAATCGGCTCATCTAAAAATAAAATATCTGGATTATGTAAAACGCTCGAAATAATTAACAGCTTTTGGCGCATCCCCTTTGAGTAGGAGGAAATACGTGAATGATAAGCTTCACCAACACCGAATAATTGCATTAAAGCTTCCGATTTATGTGCAGCGTCCTCTAAAGACAAGCCATAAAGCTGCCCAACAAATGTTAAATACTCATAGCCTGTTAAATTATCATAAACATCAGCGATTTCAGGCACATAGCCAATTTTCCGCTTGTAGTCAATCGGGTTATTTTTAATATTTTCCCCAAATAAGTGAATGTCACCATCATAATTTTCCTCAATGCCTAAAATCAGCTTGACTGTTGTACTTTTACCAGCTCCATTCGGTCCGATATAGCCAATAATTTCTCCTTGATATACACGTAAGTCAACACCTTTTAGCACTTCTTTATTGCCATAGCTTTTCGTTAAATTGTTCATTGTTAACACTTCTTGTCGTTCCATTTTTGTCACTCCTTTCCTAGTATTATATACGGAAAAATATCTTAAAAGTTTCATTAATGAGAAAATAGGGTAAAAACTAAAACTAACATCCATATTATGGTCAATTGATAGATAGTTTAATAAATTTTACAATAGCTAATTTGAAGAATTTTTAAAATAAGTGAGGTTTGTAACGTTTTTTAAAAAAATAAGTCTAATTTTATAACAAGATACAGAAACAGCATTAATACAGCGTATGGAGGGTTATTATGAAAAAAATTTCATTTGTGATTTTATTTCTAACTTTTTTATTTAGTTCATTACTTCTTGCTAGCTGTGGTGGTGCAAAACAAACAGAAACAAGTTTTCAGTTTGCAGGAGAGATTCAAAAAATTATTGTAGTTGGCAAAGGAGGAAATCGTACGTTAGGCACACATATAGTTGATGCGAAGAATGAAATTAATATTATTAAAGAAGCCATGCAAAATGCTAGTATATCTTCTAAAAACCATACAGCTGAAGGTGCTTTATTTGAGATTGAAGTGATGGTAGCAACAGATAATAGTACATCGGAAATTTTTGATAATAAACTAATCGCTGTTAGTTCTACTAGTCCTGCATTTAGTCAAATAGTGTGTCGTGCAGGGATTTCCACAGCTAAACAATGTGGTAGAGTGATTCAGAAAGGAGAAATTAGGAATAATTGGGATGATAACACAGTTAAAAAGGTTTCTGTAGTGGTTCCAGATAATCCAGGTGGATACGATGCTGGAGGTGATAGTGGAGGACCTGTTTACCGTCCAAATACGACAGGGAATACTTTAACTGGTGTCCATGTAGGCTCCAATTCTTCTTACGGTTTTTTTACAGATATAATGGATGGATTAAATCATTATAACGCATCGCTTTATACAAGCAATTCAGTTATAAAAATTGCTAATTAATCTGATATATTCTAATGAAATTTCCTTGATAGTAGTAAAAGAATAGACATATGACTAGAATGAATATATAAGGATACAATTTTATTAAAAACACCTAACAAATGCGATAATAGCGCTTGTTAGGTGTTTTTAATGTATTTTCTAAATATTTGAAATCAACCTATAATGGCTGAACCATCAACCTTGTCAGTGCCCAAACTTATTTCCATATAACTTAATTTTAACCATGTTCATTCATATAAATCGTTAACGAATGGAATTGCAACATACAGTGTACTGATAAGAAATTTATCAAGAAAGCATGATTCTAGGGTGAGAAAATCCCTAATAAGATAGGATGCCTAGCTTGTTAGAGATAGTTGTTTTGAAATTATTACTGATTATTGCAATGCTCGCAGCTATGGCTGTAGCACTCGCTTTGCTCTTCCATCTTTTTGCCACACTGTACACAAGTTTTCTCAGGTAAGTTTTTGAAAAATTCGACTACGTTTTCTAACATTTTCATTTCCTCCTCAATAGTAACTGTTATATGTTTTTTATTTTATATTTGAATTGTATTATAACAGTTCGGAAACGTCAACAGAATAATTAGAAAATTCAGCTATTTATTTTGTCGATTTTGTGACAAAGAAAAAACCCGTCATTTGACGAGCTTGTACCAATCCTTTGTTAATAAGCTGTAAGTAACGATATCCTCATAATGGTCATAGAGCCATTGACCTTCTCTTTTAATGCCTTCATTTATAAAGCCTAATCTTTCAGGAATGGCTTTACTTTTATGATTGTTGATAGCACATTGAATTTCTACTCGATTGATTTTTAGCGTTTCAAAAAGATAGCGGAGAAGAATTGAAATTTCCGTATCTACTGTAAATGAAAACAAGCCGTTTCCCCCTCGATTGTTTTCAAAGTTATACCATAAATTGCTAGGGAGTTACGAAGAAGTTTCTAAACGCTCTCCTATTTGCTGTAAATACAATGTATATTTAACGAGCACAATTGGAATTGCTGTGAAAATGCATGTGATGAGAAGGATAGGTATTGTGAAGTAGGCTGCGTCATAAAGTCGTGTGTAGCCAAAGCTAATTGCTACGAAGAATAGTAGAAAAATAATCGTTGGAACACGTGGCAGTAGGAAGCTTAATAATCCTCCAGTTATCATTAAAACCATCACTAAAATAAAAAATGCCCAGTGGTTAATTAAAAAAAGCAATAACATAAATGACAATCCTCCTTTACCTATTAATTAGTATATTCACAGTAAGGACAGGCCATACGTAGAAAAAAACCACTTGTTTTGTCATTTCATTGTCTTATTTAGTAGAAAGATGGTGTGGTCCTCGATGAGCGAAAACTTCAATTTGATGAGCGAATTTGGGCGGTGGTTGAGCGAAAATGTAACTTCGTTGAGCGAATCGGGACTTTAGAATCACAAAAAAAGATTTGGAAAAGTGGCTTAAATCACTTTTCCAAATCTTTAAAGAAATGCACATTCATATAACGTTGAACGCCACGTGCTAAATCAATGGCTTGCTGCTTTTTCTCCTCATAATGTGGTGATTGTTCATTGAACGCAATGATTGCTTCTACAACAGCCTGTTGCCATGCTGGTTTGAGAGGGATTTGTCTTGCTTGCTGATGGTCGCCTTGCAATGCGTAAAGTGTTGCAATGCAGTATTGCCCTATAGGCTTGTTGGCAATTGTCTGAATTTCCTGCATTGCTAGTACGTAATTCTTTGACAAAAGAGCGCGATGCATTTTATATGTCGCTTGCATGACAGGTGATTTGTACTTTTTTAAAATAGCGTCGATTGCTTCAAGCTGTGATTCAGTGGAACCGTTACCAACTTCAAATGCATAGCGATAAACAGGCTGCTTTTGATTTTTTTCTAAAAATTTGTGGATTCTATTCAGGTTTTTTGAGAATTGTATTGTATACAAAATATAGCCGAGGCTCATAAATGCTAGTATGAAAAGCACTATAATCATGAGGTGAGTGGATAAACCGAATATACCACTAACGATGCCTATTATAATAGCAGCTGTGAACATAAAAATCATATAAGACATAAGATGGCTCCTTTCAGTCATCCTATTTTAGCAAAGAAATCCAAACTTTAGCAACAAGAAAAATAAAAGCGTTTTCAAATTTTAAAATTTGCAACAAGCTGTGCTACGATAGGGAAATTATGCTATGATAAGACGTGATATTATCTTGAATAAATGTATTCAACTAAGATAAAGCCGCTATATATTGAATAACGAAGGAGTTTTTTATCATGAAGCGACATGATGCACGTCAAAAAGCTGTGCAAGTGCTATTTCAACTAGATAGTACCGACTTACCACTTGAAGAGGCGATGGAGCACGTTTTAGAGGACCAGTCATCAGATGCTTTCTTTGAGCAATTAGTGCGAGGAACAATTGAGCAAAAAGAGCAAATTGATGCGACGCTGAGCGACAAACTAGAAAATTGGACATTAAGCCGTCTACCAAAAATTGAACGGACTGTATTACGTCTAGCTGTTTATGAATTGTTATTTACACCAGATACGCCGAATCGTGTTGTATTAAACGAAGCGATTGAGCTTTGTAAAGTATTTGGTGATGAAAAATCAAGCAAATTTGTCAATGGTGTGCTTTCAAAATTTACAGAACAATAATTGAGGCGTCATGAGCGTCAATCAGACAATTAATAGAGTGAATTGGGAGGAATTGTAGTATGTCAAGTGCAATTATTAATGGAAAAGAAATCGGTCAAGAAATTCGAGGCTCTGTAGCGAAACAAGTGGAGGAGCTAAAGGCTAAGGGCGTTACACCTGGTTTAGCCGTTGTATTAGTAGGAAATAATCCTGCCTCGAAAACATATGTGACGAATAAGCAAAAATCGTGTGAAGCAATCGGCATGTATTCAGAGTTAATCACTTTGCCAGAAACGATTTCAGAACAACAGCTACTTGAGCATATTCGTGAGTTAAACGAGCGTAACGATATTCATGGTATTCTTGTGCAGCTACCATTGCCAAAGCATATTAATGAAGATTCAGTTATCGCGACAATTTCTCCAGACAAAGATGTGGATGGTTTTGCGCCAATTAGCGTAGGAAAAATGATGCTTGGGCAAGAAACTTATTTACCATGCACACCTTATGGAGTTATGAAATTATTGGAGCATAGCGGTATTGAAGTCGCTGGGAAGCATGCGGTGATCGTTGGACGTAGTCATATTGTTGGCAAGCCAATGGGACAGCTATTGTTACAAAAAGATGCGACGGTTACATATACGCACTCTAAAACACCTGACTTACCGTCATTTACAAAGCAAGCAGATATTTTAATTGCAGCTGTTGGTCGTGCAAATTTCATTACAGCTGAACATGTAAAAGAAGGTGCTGTTGTCATTGATGTTGGCATTAATCGTGATGAGGACAATCATTTATGTGGAGATGTTGACTTTGCAGCAGTAGATGGTATTGCTTCACATATTACACCAGTGCCAGGGGGCGTTGGTCCAATGACGATTACGATGCTACTAGCAAATACGGTACAAGCAGCAGCGAAAACAGTTCAGCCGTAAAAGCAAAAGGAGCCGTCTCAAAATGACTTTTCAGACGGCTCCTTTTTAGTATGTTTCAAGTTAAACTGAACAAGGTAAAGAAAGGGGAGATAGCGCTTTGAGCAACTCTTCTTATTTAACTGTCAAAGCATTGACAAAATATATTAAAAGAAAATTTGATGCTGACCCTCATTTACGTGAAGTGTATGTAAAAGGAGAGCTCTCTAACGTAAAAATGCATAGCTCTGGCCACATTTATTTTACATTAAAAGATGATGCTGCCCGCATTCAGGCAACGATGTTTCGCACGGCAGCAGCAAAGCTCGCATTTAAGCCAGAGGAAGGCATGATGGTTTATATTCGTGGGGATGTCAACATTTACGAAACGGCAGGTATTTATCAGCTGTATGTACAAACGATGGAGCCAGACGGTATTGGGGGCTTATTTATCGCCTTTCAACAGCTGAAGGAAACTTTACAAAGGGAAGGCTTATTCAATCCGAATTTTAAGCAAGCAATCCCGCCCTTTCCGAAAGCAATTGGCGTGTTGACAGCGACGACAGGTGCAGCAATTCGTGATATTTGCACAACGATTCAACGTCGCTATCCACAGGCGGAAATATGCATCTATCCAACGCTTGTGCAAGGAGCAGGTGCAGCTGCAAATATTGCCAAAAACATTCAATTAGCCAATCGACATGCACAATGTGATGTGTTAATCGTAGGACGTGGCGGTGGCTCAATTGAGGATTTATGGGCTTTTAATGAAGAAATTGTAGCACGTGCAATTTTCGAAAGTCGCATTCCAATTATTAGTGCAGTTGGGCATGAGACCGATACGACAATTGCCGATTTTGTTGCTGATTTGCGCGCACCGACACCAACAGCAGCAGCGGAGCTTGCTGTGCCAAACCAGCATGAGCTAAAGGAGCGCATTACGACGAATGTGGCAAGGTTACAGCAAATTGTAACAGCGCAACTTCGCTTTGAAAGGAATCGTCTACAAAAGTATCAACAAGCTTATCCGTTAGCAACGCCCGAAAAATTGTATCGTCCTTTTATTGAGCGCTTGGCACACACTGATATGAAATTGCAGCAAGCAATGCAAGTATATATGCTGAAAAAACGCAATGAGGCTGAAAAAACATTTGCTAAAATGCAGTTTTTCTCTCCTCAAAAATCAATCCAAATGGAGCAGCAAAAATTAGCACAATTGCATAATGAGCTAAATCGTGCTGTACAGTATCGTTTAAACGAGGGAAAATCACAGTTGCATTCAACAATACGCACACTTGCTGCTTTAAATCCGTTGGCGATGATGGAAAAAGGCTTTAATTTAACATATCGGGAAGACCAAGTTATCAAAGAGGCTGCACAGTTAGCGCTCGATGATGCAATTGAAATTCATTACCAAGATGGGATTGTTCGTGCGAAGGTGATGGACATTGAGCTACAGAAGGGGGAATGATGGATGGAAAATTTAACATTTGCACAGGCGATGACCGAATTAGAAGACATTGTCCGCAAGCTAGAGCAAGGCGAGGTGCCTTTAGAGGAAGCGATTGATTTATATAAAAAAGGAATGGAATATTCCAAGTTTTGCAATGATAAATTGCAGCATGCGGAGCAGCAATTAATTTCAATCGTTGATGAAAATGGGAATAAGCAGCCGTTTCAAGCGGGGAATGGAGAGAAGTAAAGCATGCAATTAACAACATTTATCGAAGCGCATACACCAGCTATTGAAAAGGAAATGGTGCATTTAGTTGAAAACATCGTAGCACCTACTACATTAAAGGATTCGATGCTATATTCATTAAATGCTGGCGGCAAAAGAATTCGTCCATTATTTGTTGCGGCTGTTTGTGATTATTTTCAAGTCGACATGGCACCTGCATATACAGTTGGGGCTTGCGTTGAAATGATTCACACGTATTCATTAATCCATGACGATTTACCATGTATGGATGATGATGCTTTGCGTCGAGGAAAGCCAACGAATCATGTCGTTTATGGCGAAGCGTTAGCAACGCTAGCAGGAGATGCGCTGAACACGTTGAGCTTTGGCATTTTAGCACGCATGCCGATTGCAGCTGATACAAAAATTGAATTAATTAATTTATTAAGCATTGCAGCAGGAGCAGAAGGCATGGTTGGTGGTCAGGTCTTGGATATGGACGGCGAAAAGCGCCAATTAAATTTACAGGAGCTTGAGCAGGTGCATATCAATAAAACGGGTGCATTGCTGCGTTATAGCATTGAATCAGGCGCTATTTTAGCGCATGCGACAGCTGAAGAAAGAGTGGCACTAGTGGACTATGCACATCATATTGGCTTAGCATTCCAAATTCAAGATGATATTTTAGATATTGAAGGAACGTCTGAGCAGCTAGGGAAAACGGCGGGAAAAGATATTGCAAGCGAGAAAAGCACGTATCCTGCATTGTTAACGTTAGATGGGGCAAAGGAAAAATTAAATGAGCATTTCGAATTAGCAATTGCTGCATTACAGCGCTTATCGAAAGATACGACACTACTCCACGAATTTGCAAACTATATTGTCAAACGCAATAAATAAATGGTACGATGTTTTGCGGGCTTTGAAGAAAGCAAATTGTCTGTCATTGTAGAAAAACAGCGTTTTTTATGACATGGGCAAAGGACACTGTTATAATAGAGAAATCACAATACGGTGAATATTTAAATGTAAAGGTGTGTGGATGAGGTGGATTTAACTAAAATAACTAATCCATCCTTTTTGAAAAATTTGAATCAGCAGCAGCTGGAAGCATTAGCTTCTGACATTCGCTCATTTCTAATAGAAAAGTGCTCTGTCACAGGAGGACATATTGGGCCGAATTTAGGTGTTGTAGAGCTAACAATTGCGTTGCATAAAACGTTTAATAGCCCAAAGGATAAATTTTTATGGGATGTAGGACATCAAGCATACGTTCATAAAATTTTAACAGGACGTGCTGGAGAGTTTGATACATTACGTCAATTTAAAGGTTTATGCGGTTTCCCAAAGCGTGTTGAAAGTGAGCATGATGAATGGGAAACGGGGCACAGCTCAACATCTTTATCAGCTGCGATGGGAATGGCTGCTGCTCGAGATATTAAAAAGGATAAAAATTATGTCATTCCAATTATCGGTGATGGTGCATTAACAGGTGGTATGGCATTAGAGGCATTAAATCATATCGGTCATGAAAAAACGAATATGATTGTCATTTTAAATGATAATGAAATGTCCATTGCACCAAATGTTGGTGCATTGCACAATGTGTTAGGTCGCCTGCGTACAGCAAAGGAATATTCAAAAGCGAAGGAAGAGCTTGAATCGTTAATGAATAAAATTCCTGTTGTCGGTGGGAAACTTGCACAAACGGCGGAAAAAGTGAAAGATAGCTTAAAATATTTAGTCGTATCTGGTGTCTTTTTCGAGGAGCTAGGCTTTAAATATTTAGGACCAATTGACGGTCATGATTTTGAAGCGCTTGAAAAAACATTAGACTATGCGAAAAAAGTAAAAGGTCCTGTGCTTGTACATGTCATTACAAAAAAGGGCAAGGGCTATAAGCCTGCCGAAGATGATACAGTTGGTACTTGGCATGGAACGGGCCCATATAAAATGGAGACAGGTGCTTTTGTGAAATCTGCTACAGCAGGTCCGGCATGGAGTAGCTTAATTGCACAATCTGTTCATAAATGTATGGAAACAGATGAGCGCATTGTGGCGATTACGCCTGCTATGCCTGTCGGTTCGAAGCTAGAAAGCATTCAACGTGATTTCCCTGAACGCTTCTTTGATGTCGGCATTGCAGAGCAACATGCAGCGACGATGGCAGCAGGGTTAGCAACACAGGAAATGAAGCCATTTTTAGCGATTTACTCAACATTTTTACAGCGTGCATATGACCAAGTGTTACATGATATTGCAAGGCCAAACTTAAATGTCTTTATCGGCATTGACCGTGCAGGCTTAGTTGGTGCAGATGGTGAAACACACCAAGGCGTATTCGATATTGCCTTTTTACGTCATATCCCGAATATGGTGTTAATGATGCCAAAGGATGAGAATGAAGGGCAACATATGGTGAAAACAGCGCTTGAATATAATGATGGACCAATCGCGCTACGTTATCCACGTGGCAACGGTATTGGTGTGCCGCTTGATGAAGAAATGGTAGCGATTCCAATCGGTACGTGGGAAGTGTTACGTGAAGGAACAGATGCAGCCATTTTAACATTTGGTACAACGATTCCAATGGCGTTTGAAGCGGCAGAGGCATTAGCGCAGCAAGGTATAAGCGTGAAAATTGTTAACGCACGCTTTATCAAACCGTTAGATACAGCGATGCTACATGAGTTCATGCAAGAAAATATGCCGATTTTAACGATTGAAGAGGCTGTATTACAAGGTGGCTTTGGCAGTGCTGTGTTAGAGTTTGCTGCGAATCATCGTTACAGTACACTAATTGATCGTATCGGAATTCCAGATGAATTTATTGAGCATGGCAATGTAGACGAATTATTAGCGGAAATCGGTGTAACAGCTGAAGAGGCAATACAGCGTATCGAAAAGCTTATCCAATTAAAGCAGCAGGAAAGTTTGAAAACTGTATGACAAAACAACCGAAAGAACGTGTAGATATTTTATTAGTGGAGCGTGGGTTTTGTGAAACGCGTGAAAAGGCGAAGCGCTCCATTATGGCTGGACTCGTTTATACAAACGAGGAGCGCATCGATAAGGCAGGCGAAAAAATTGCTGTTGATGCACCGCTGCAAGTGAAGGGATCGCAATTAAAATATGTCAGTCGTGGCGGGCTAAAGCTTGAAAAAGCACTTGAAGTATTTGAGCTATCGGTCGAAGGCAAATTAATGCTAGATATTGGTTCCTCAACGGGTGGTTTTACAGACTGTGCATTACAAAATGGAGCGCGTCATTGCTATGCATTAGACGTAGGCTCCAATCAGTTAGCTTGGAAAATCCGTTCAGATGAGCGCGTAACGGTCATGGAAAAAACAAATTTCCGTTATACAAAGCCTGAAGATTTAGTAGAAGGCTTGCCTGATTTTGCAACAATTGATGTATCCTTTATTTCCTTATCTTTAATATTACCTGTATTAAAAACGATTTTGCTACCTGGTGGCGATGTGATGGCTTTAGTAAAGCCGCAGTTTGAGGCTGGTAAAGAAAACGTTGGTAAAAAGGGTATCGTGCGTGATGCGAAAATTCATTTAGAGGTGTTGCAACAAACGGCACAAATGGCGACGAATGTTGGCTTTGTAGTAAAGAATGCCTCCTATTCACCAATTACCGGTGGAGAAGGGAATATTGAATTTTTATTCCATCTTGTTAATCCGCAAGATGGGCAAACAATTGAGGCTTTCACTGATTTTGAGCAAATTGTCACACAAGCTCACTATGAATTAAAGGCCACATAATGATGGAAATAGGTAGAGGCATCAATATGCAGTAGCATTTTGAGTTGTCTATGCCTATTTTTCTTGTACTTTTTTGGATGAAGTGGTAGTGTTATTAATACAAATACATAATTATTCATAAGAGGTGAGGAAATTGAATAAAGGTCAACGCCATATTCGAATTCGCGATATTATTACAAATAATGAAATTGAAACACAGGATGATTTAGTTATGCATTTAAAAAATGCGGGCTACAATGTAACGCAGGCAACCGTATCACGCGATATTAAAGAGCTACATCTTGTAAAAGTGCCAATGCAGGATGGTCGATACAAATATAGCTTGCCCGCAGATCAACGTTTTAATCCAATTCAAAAGCTGCGTCGTGCATTAGCGGATGCCTTTGTTAGCATTGATGGTGCGTCACATTTTTTAGTGGTCAAAGCGTTACCAGGGAATGCCAATGCTATCGCTTCCTTGCTTGATCATTTAGATTGGGACGAGCTATTAGGTACAATTTCTGGGGATGATACGATTTTACTTATTTGTCGAACAGAGGCAGATCGAGAAATGATTAAAGAGCGTTTATTAGATATGCTATAAGAGGTGGATTTTTTGCTAAGAGAGATAAGTATTCGCAATTTTGCGATTATTGATGATTTAACAGTAAGCTTTGCGGATGGTTTAACTGTTTTAACAGGTGAAACGGGTGCTGGTAAGTCCATTATTATTGATGCTGTGCATTTACTTGCAGGTGGTCGTGCCTCACAGGAATTTATCCGTCATGGCGCAAGAAAAGCAGAACTTGGTGGTCTCTTTCATATTATGGATGATCACCATCCGGTTTTTGCAAAGCTTGATGAAGCTGGGATTGAATTTGAGGATGGTACCATTATTTTACGTCGTGATATTAATGATAACGGCAAAAGCGTTTGTCGCATTAATGGCAAGCTTGTTCCGACAAATGTTTTGCGTGAAATTGGTGGCAGCTTAATTGATATACATGGTCAGCATGAAAATCAAGAGCTGATGGATGAAAAGCAGCATATTCATTTATTAGACCATTTTGCGCAGGATGAGCTTGCGCCCGTTTTAACAATCTATAGTGAAAAATATGAAGCTTATCGCAATTTGAAGCGTGAAGTTGCTGCACTTAGCTTAGATGAGCAACGAATGGCACAGCGCATTGATTTATACCAATTTCAAATGAATGAGCTTGAAGACGCAGGGCTAAAGCTTGGCGAGGAAGAGACACTCACTGAAGAGCGCTTGCGCTTAATGAATTTCCATAAAATTTTTGAGCGTGCAAGCATCGCCTATGAGGCGATTTCAGCTGAGCAGCATGGCTTAGATTATATTGGCAATGCGATGTCAGCACTTGATGATATCGCTTCATTAGATGAGCAATTTAAAGAAGCGGCAGAGGCAGTGACAACAAGCTTTTATGCATTGCAGGATGCCAGCTATCAAATAAAAAATGTATTGGATGAATTGGAATTTGATGCAGGGCGCTTAAACGAGGTTGAGCAACGTTTGGCACAGTATCAAACGATGAAGCGTAAATATGGCACGACTGTTGAAGAAATTTTAGCCTATTATGATAAAATTTCTGAGGAGTTAATGCAGCTAATGAATCATGACGAAACCATTCAAAAAAATGAGCAACGTTTGCGTCAAATGGAAGTAGAGCTACAGCAGCTAGCAGAGCAATTAACTGCGATTCGTAAAAAGCATGCGGTGCTTTTAAGTGAAGCGATTATGGAGCAATTGCGTGTGTTACATATGGAAAAGGCGAAATTTATCGTTAAATTTGAATCCTTGGATACATTTGATGCATATGGGAAAGATTATGTCGCATTCTACATTTCAACAAATGTAGGCGAGCCACCGAAATCGTTGCCAAAAATTGCTTCAGGCGGTGAGTTGTCGCGTATGATGCTGGCATTAAAAACAATCTTTTCTTCAACAAACGGCATTACATCGATTATTTTCGATGAGGTCGATACAGGTGTAAGTGGGCGTGTAGCACAGGCGATTGCTGAAAAAATTGCGGCAATCTCCATTCATTCACAAGTGCTTTGCATTTCACATTTACCACAGGTGGCTGCGATGGCCGATCAGCATTATTTAATTAAAAAGCAAGTTGAGCATGACCGTACATTTACAACGGTGACGGAAATTAAAGAACGTGCCCGTATTGAGGAAGTAAGCCGCATGATGAGTGGTGCGGAAATTACCGATTTAACATTGCAGCATGCACAGGAACTTGTAGAAATTGCAGATACAAGAAAACGAGCAATGCTATAAATTTTTTAAGGAGCTGTCTGATTTTCAGGCAGCTCCTAATCGTAGTGAGTAAATGCTACTGAATCCAGTATATTCATTTTTCCAATTGGCTTATATTTCAATAAAATCGTTAAGAGCTGTCAGAGACGCCAAGCGTTAGCTTGCTTTTCAGACAGCTTTTGTTTCGACAAATATTTACCGTTCATAACTCATGAAAAGTCCGCACATAGTATCGGTAAGATGAAAAGGAGGTGACAACGAAATGTGCCATTTGCGTAATCTTTTACTCGTTATTTTCTTTATTTTGATTCCTGTGCAAGTATCTGCAAAGGAACTCATACCAATGGGGCAATCAATTGGTATTCAGTTAAAACTACCCTTTATTTACGTATCACATGACATACTTTTACCAAATGGCGAATGGTTAAAGCAAGGTGATAAAGTGCTCGCAGTTGATGAGCAAGAGATTAATCAAATACAGCAATTTGCTGAAATTAAAGAGCCATCAGCATTGCGCATTGAACGTGCGAACAAAGAGAAAGTTTTAAACTTAACAAGCGAAGAAATACAAAATGTGTTGCCCTTTTTAAAAGATGAAACAGATGGCATTGGAACTTTGACATTTCTTGACCCTACAACGAACGAATATGGAGCGCTTGGCCATCAAATTGTTGACAGTGCATTGACAACGCCACCTCCATTTATTGACGGCGCCATTTTTTTAGCTTCCATTTCACAGGTGAAAAAAAGTGAACCTGGTCAGCCTGGTTATAAAATTTCGATTGTAAATAAGGATCGGCAGCGACTAGGTAACGTTTTGTTTAACAATGTTTATGGCGTATTTGGAGAATGGGAACAAGGTTTATCACAAAGTTTGCGACAGCCATTGGAAATTATGCATGATTCAGAAATAAAGCGCGGTGAAGCGCAAATGCTGACAGCGATTGAAGGCGAAAAAGTTGAAAAATTTGCAATTACCATTGATAAAGTTGATGGAGCCAATATTGTATTTCGCGTAACTGACCCTAAATTATTAAGTAAAACAGGCGGCATTTTACAAGGAATGAGCGGTAGCCCAATCATTCAAAATGACCGTTTTGTCGGTGCGGTAACGCATATGTTTGTCGAACATCCTGCAAAAGGTGCTGCTTTGTCGATAGGAGAAATGCTAAAAAAATCACCAAAATAAGGACTAAAAGACTATACCAATTCTTTCGGGTATAGTCTTTTACAAATTTTTCTGATAAAATAACAAGGAATGGTTTCGTAATTTGTGGAAAAAGGTAGCTTTTTGTCACTATATAAGGAATTTATATAACTTCATGTTTATTTTTCATACATAATAAAGGGTTTTTATTAAATATGTCGAAAACTCAAAAGCGGTACTCCATAATCAAATTGGGATTATTTATCATGATTCAGCAATTTTTTCTGCGACAAGTGTCTAAACGTCCGCTGAATCATGATAAAACTTCTGGCGGATGTCACAGATTTTTTCAAGCTTAAAAAAAATCTAGTCGCAATTACGCCTCGGTGTAACTGATAGGGGAAACTGTAGAAATTAATTATTTAAGGGGGCTTTATAAATGTCAAAAGTAAAAATTGCAGTTGCGGATGATAATCGAGATTTGTTGAAAGCGATGGAAGCATATTTCACAGATCATACGCATATCGCATTAATTGCGACTGCACAAAACGGTAAAATATGCATTAAAATGTTAGAAGAGGTCCAACCTGATGTTTTGTTGCTTGATATCATTATGCCACATCTCGACGGCTTAGCGGTATTAGAGACTTTATATAACGATAATCGTTTAGAAAATATGCAAGTTATTATGCTAACAGCCTTTGGACAAGAGGATGTTATGAAGCAAGCAGTAAACTATGGTGCTTCCTACTTTATGCTGAAGCCTTTTGAATTCGAGCAGCTAGAGCAAAAAATTCTACAATGTGCGAAGCATGCACCTGAGCCAACAAAGCAACAGCGTACGAGCGTGCTACAGCCGAAAGGTGCACAAAAGGTTGACCAGCGTCAGCTTGATACGACAATTACAGCAATCATTAAAGAAATTGGCGTGCCAGCACACATTAAAGGCTATGTTTATTTACGTGAAGCGATTCAAATGGTTTATTACGATATCGAGCTACTTAGCTCTGTAACGAAAATTTTATATCCAGATATCGCAGAAAAATTCAATACAACACCATCACGTGTAGAGCGTGCGATTCGTCATGCTATCGAAGTTGCATGGAATAGAGGGAACTATGAATCGATTTCCGAAATGTTTGGTTATACGGTGCACCACCTAAAATCGAAGCCAACAAATTCAGAATTCATCGCCATGATTGCTGATAAAATTCGCATTGAGTTAGTGGCGAGCTGAGTGTGAAGATGGCTGTTTGAGAGCTATAAATAATTAAATGTATATATTAAGCGCACGCTCGTTTCTCGCTACGGATAAATGAGCGTGTGTTTTGTATGTCAAAAACAAATGATTTCATGGTGTATGTATGAACAAGTGCATATAGGCTCTATTCACAAATAATGAAATCTTTGATGCTGGTAGGTTAAAAGGCCTATGTTTATTTTCCGATCTATTTAACTTATTTTAAGTAGGATAGATGGCTTATTCCATCTAAATGCAATAAAATTAACAATTTTCTAGTTTTTTTGAGAATTTTATAAAACGACTAAACAAATGCTTGTTTATTGTATATACTAAATAAGAAGGGGAAGGAGGAATTATGTGTCTATTTTTACGAATGATTATTTTGAAATGACAGAGCAAAATGGAAAAGTGTTTATTCGCACAATCAAATCGGGTTTTTCTTTAAAGGACTTTGATACTATTTTGAGATCGCATCCACGTGTCAAGTTGACTAATTTTGCTGTATTAAAAAATGTATTAGCAACAGAAAGTGAGACGACAACTGAAATTGGTATATGGCTGCCCAATATCGAAATTGAAGTAGCGCGTGATAATATGTCGGCTTCACTTTTTATTTATGAAACTGTAGAGGAATTACAGCAAAATAGTGAGCGCTTCATCGCTGAAATTGAAAGCCTTTTACAGCAAAAAAAGATTGTTCATGGTATTCAACCAATTCAAATAGAAAAAATCGTTCCAACAAAAGCATATTTAATTGCACAAGGTACACCACCAATTAAAGGTGAGGATGCAAAAATTACATATTTGGAAATACCTGAACGTAAACCGGTTATTCAAGAGGATGGGAAAGCCGATTACTATGAAATGAATTTTATTTTTGAAATACATGAGGACAGCTGGCTCGGTGAAAAAATATTGGCACAGCCAGGAGTTGATGGCCAAACCATTTTTGGAGAAACGATTGTGGCTGCTCACGGCAAGGATATACCTTTAAAATATGATCGCAAAGCAGCTTATGAAGTAGAAGAGGATGGCAAAATTGTTTTACGTTCTAAATATGCTGGTGCATTAGGTCAAGTGCAAGGGCAGTTAACAATTAGCCATCATTTATCCATTAATAATGATATCGGCATTGAAACAGGCAACATCGATTTTCAAGGCTCTTTAACCGTTCGAGGAACTGTACAAAGCGGTTTTTCCATTATCGCAAAAGGGGATATTTCCATTGAGTCAAATGAAGGAATAACAGGGGCTAAGCTTATTCGTTCATTAGAGGGAGATATTTACATTCGTGGCGGCGTTTTCGGTTTAGGGGAAACCGAAATCGAGGCTGGAGGAAATATATATATAAAGCACGTAAATGAAGCAAATTTGAAAGCCAATGGAGAAATTCATATTGGATCTTATTCGTTAGGCTCGCACTTATCAGCAAATTCTATTTTTTTAGATGAGCGCAAGGGGAAAATTATAGGTGGAACGGCAACAGCGAAGGATATGATTGTATCGGCTATTGCAGGTAATCACTTAGAACGCAGAACAGAGCTTATTATTAATACATTCAATAAAAAAGAGCTGCAAGCAATCATTCAAGAAAAAGCGAAGCTATTGAAAAATGAGCAGGATGAAATTGTGAAATATGAGGCGCAATTGGAAAAAATTTTGTCATCACAGGGCACATTAAATAGTCAGCAAGCAGCTGTTGTCGAGCAAGTGAAGCAAAAAATCAACGCATTAAAAAAATATGTCGCAAGCTTAGATAACGAAATTAAAGTGAGCATTAATGATTTACACAACGCTGGAAAAGAGGAAATTAAAATTACGAAAGAAGCGTACCCTGGTACGTATATTCAAATTGGTAAGAAATCATCTCTTTTAACAAAAATGACAAATGGTACATTTTTATTGGATTCAGGGGAGTTGAATGTATAAATGAGCCTTCCGATATATGCACATCGAGGTGCTTCTGCCTACGCTCTTGAAAACACAATGGAGGCATTTCAAAAAGCGCTAAAGCTCGGTGCAAATGGTATCGAATTGGATGTGCAATGCTCAAAAGATGGACAATTGATAGTTTTTCACGATAATAATATAAAGCGTTTAACAGGTGTGAATCGGCTTGTACAGGACTGTTCGTTAGAAGAGCTGCAAAGCTACCGTTTAGGAAAGCGCTTTTCGCGTATTTTCTCAACGAAGCATATGCCCAAACTGCATGATATCATTGAATGGGCGAATAAAGAAAACGTGGCCTTGAACATTGAGCTAAAGGAATCACTAATGACAAATCAAGATGCATTAATTCAGCTATTAAAAACGATTCGCCTGCCAGCTCACAGCCATTTTTCATCATTTTATGAGCAGTTACTTATTATTGTGAAAAAACATTGTCCACATATAGAAACGGCATTTTTAGTGACGAAAAAATTTGATTGGACAAAATTGGGGAAATTATCACATATCGATACAATCCATGCGCATAAAAAATATTATAAGCGCAACTATTTAAAAGCGTGCGAGTATGCGGGAAAAAACATTCGCTTTTATAGCATCACAGGCAAGGAGTCTTTTATTGCTCAGCCACATCCAAGTGTTGTAGGGTGGATTACGGATTATCCAGATATTGTAGCGAAAAATAGCATATAGAAAAGGTGTAGGAAGAGAGGTTGTAAACCATTTTCCTACACCTTTTTATTTTTGCCAACGCTCTGCTACTTTTCCTTTTTTACGATCTCTGTGTAGTAAGAAGCCTGCAAAAAAGCCGAAGCCGATTAAAAATAAAATAATCCCAATGACAAATTGTAACCAAATCCAAGGGATGGGAGAAATCAACACACCGAACAGTGTATCTCGCATCAATTTAATTCCAGCAGCTGCCATAAGTCCAGGAATTAGTAGTACAATAAATGCAGCCATTCGAGCCATTTTCCTACCTCCTAACTCTATCTTATTTATTGTACAACCCCTTATAATATTGTCAAGAAAACAGGCGTCATTGTGCTGTTTTTGCCAT
The DNA here is from genome assembly GCF_025291715.1 of Metasolibacillus sp. Lineage (GTDB taxonomy): Bacteria > Bacillota > Bacilli > Bacillales_A > Planococcaceae > Metasolibacillus > Metasolibacillus louembei. Next base: position 106,315 of record NZ_JAMBIZ010000002.1, on the reverse strand, counting down.
GTTTCAGTAACCTCTGAATAGTTAGAAAATTCTTAATTATTATGGATTGCATAATAATTGTTGATTAAAAACGAATTTAAACGTATTGTAAAAATAAGCAGTGAAAATAAATGGTTTTTTCATGGCGAAATTGTGAACTTTTGAAAAACACAATAGTAAACAAGAAAGTAAACGCTTTCTTTTAGTTGAAAGGGGTATATGCAATGGAAATCTTTAAGTACATGGAAAAGTATGATTATGAACAACTCGTTTTTTGTCAGGACAAAGAATCGGGCTTAAAGGCAATTATTGCAATCCATGATACGACGTTAGGACCAGCACTCGGTGGTTCACGTATGTGGACATATGCATCAGAGGAAGATGCAATCGAGGATGCATTGCGATTAGCGCGTGGTATGACTTACAAAAATGCGGCAGCAGGCTTAAATTTAGGCGGAGGCAAAACGGTTATTATCGGCGATCCATTCAAAGATAAAAACGAAGAAATGTTCCGTGCATTAGGTCGCTTTATTCAAGGCTTAAATGGTCGCTATATTACAGCAGAGGATGTTGGGACAACAGTAACTGATATGGATTTAATCCATGAGGAAACAAACTATGTGACAGGTATTTCACCAGCGTTTGGTTCATCGGGTAACCCATCTCCTGTAACGGCATATGGCGTTTATTTAGGTATTAAAGCAGCTGCGAAAGAAGCATTTGGTACAGATATACTTGAAGGACGCACAGTTGCTGTACAAGGGCTAGGAAACGTTGCATATACACTATGTGAGTATTTACATAAAGACGGTGTAAAATTAGTTGTAACAGATATTAACAAAGCAGCCGTTGATCGTGTTGTTAGTGCATTTGGCGCGACAGCGGTTGACCCAGCTGACATTTATAAGCAAGATGTAGACATTTTTGCACCATGTGCACTTGGTGCGATTATTAATGATGAGACGATTCCACAATTAAAAGCGAAGGTCATTGCTGGCTCAGCGAACAACCAGCTACAGGAATCACGTCATGGTCAAATTTTACATGAAAAAGGCATTATTTATGCACCTGACTATGTGATTAATGCAGGCGGGGTAATCAATGTAGCAGATGAGCTATATGGCTATAATCGCGACCGTGCGATGAAGCGAGTAGAAACAATTTACGATAGCATCGCAAAAATCTTAACAATTTCAAAAGAGCAAGATGTACCGACATACTTAGCTGCAAACAAGCTTGCAGAGGATCGTATTGCGCGTGTTGCGAAATCTCGTAGCCAATTTTTACGCAATGAAAAAAATATTTTAAACGGTCGTTAAGCATGACAGGCGAAAAGGAGGTAAAGATAATCTTTGCTTCCTTTTTTCTAAAGAAGGGGGATGTTTTTCATGGCACATGAATATGATGTGGTCATTTTAGGTGGCGGAACAGGCGGTTATGTTGCAGCCATTCGAGCAGCACAGCTCGGTTTAAAAACAGCAGTTGTTGAAAAGGCGAAGCTAGGGGGCACATGCTTACATAAAGGCTGTATCCCAAGCAAGGCGTTGTTAAGAAGCGCTGAAGTATATCGCACAGCAAAAGAAAGTGAAACATTCGGAGTAGAAGTAGCAGGTGTCAAATTGCAATTTGAACAAGTACAAAATCGTAAAAACTCCATTATTAAAACATTACATGCAGGTATCGAAGGTTTAATGAAAAAAGGCAAAATTGATGTTTATTATGGTACAGGTCGTATATTAGGTCCTTCTATATTTTCTCCGATGCCTGGAACAATTTCAGTGGAGCTAGCGGACGGTGGCGAAAATGAAATGCTCGTACCAACAAATGTCATTATCGCAACTGGTTCAAAGCCAGCAACGCTGGAAGGGATTCCTGTTGACGGAGAACGTATATTAAATTCTGACCATGCACTAGAGCTGGAATCATTACCTGCTTCTATATTAATTGTAGGTGGTGGCGTAATTGGAATTGAATGGGCATCAATGCTTTGTGACTTTGGTGTGGATGTAACGGTTTTGGAGTATGGAGATCGCATTTTACCAACAGAGGATGCAGATATTTCCAAGGAAATGACGAAGGCGTTAACGAAGCGTGGTGTACGCATTGTGACAAATGCTCGCATGCAGACGGAAACGTTAAAAGCAGATGAGGAAGTATCCATTACAGTTACTGCTGGTGATACAACAGAGACATATAGCGCTGAAAAAATGCTCGTGAGCGTAGGACGTACAGCAAACACTGAAGGTATTGGTCTCGAAAATACCGAAATCGTAACAGAGCGCTCTTACATTCAAGTAAATGCTAACTATCAAACGAAGGAAAGCCATATTTATGCAATCGGCGATGCGATTGGTGGTATGCAATTAGCGCATGTCGCTTCACATGAAGGCATTGTTGCGGTAGAGCATATTGCAGGACATAAAACAGAGGCGATTCATTATCCAAATGTGGCACGCTGTATTTATTCGTATCCAGAGGCATCAAGCGTTGGCTTGACAGAGGCGCAGGCGAAAGAGCAAGGCTTCGATGTCAAGGTGGCGAAGTTTCCATTTAAAGCAATCGGTAAAGCATTAGTGCATGGGGATGCGGAAGGCTTTGTCAAAATGATTGCAGATAGTAAAACAAACGACTTGTTAGGCGTTCATATGATTGGTCCACATGTAACGGATATGATTTCAGAATCAGCGCTTGCGCTATTGCTTGATGCAAGTCCATGGGAGATTGCTCAAACAATTCACCCGCACCCATCACTAAGTGAAATTATTGGGGAAGCTGCACTGGCAATAGAAGGTCGAGCAATTCACTTCTAACTTGAAAAAAATGATTCATATAATGAATGAGCACATAGCTGTTAGGAAGCTTGTTTTCCTAGCAGTCTTAAATAGAAAGCTGTGAAAGGGGATGTTCGTATGTTAAAACACGAAGACCTTGGATTAACAAATGAAGATGTATTAAAGATGTATGAAACGATGCTGATGGCAAGACGTATTGATGAACGTATGTGGCTATTAAATCGCGCGGGGAAAATACCTTTTGTTATTTCTTGTCAAGGACAGGAGGCTGCACAGGTTGGCGCAGCATTTGCCTTAGATAATGACAAAGACTATATCGCACCATATTATCGTGATATGGGCGTTGTTCTACATTTTGGTATGACAGCAAAGGATTTAATGCTATCAGCTTTTGCAAAGGCCGAGGACCCGAACTCTGGTGGTCGTCAAATGCCAGGGCACTTTGGGCAAAAGAAGAATCGTATTTTAACAGGTTCTTCACCAGTAACGACACAAGTACCACATGCAGTTGGTGTTGCGCTTGCAGGGAAAATTCAGCAAGAGGATTTTATTACATTCGTAACATTGGGGGAAGGCTCGTCTAACCAAGGTGACTTCCATGAAGGAGCAAACTTCGCAGGCGTGCATAAGTTACCTGTTATTATTATGGTAGAAAACAATCAATATGCAATTTCTGTGCCTGTTGAGCGCCAATTAGGCTGTGCGAAAGTATCCGACCGCGGTATTGGCTATGGTATGCCAGGGGTTACAGTGGATGGCAAAAATCCACTTGAAGTATATAAAGTAGTAAAAGAAGCAGCAGATCGTGCTAGACGTGGAGAAGGGCCAAGCTTAATTGAAACGGTCACATATCGTTTAACAGCGCACTCATCAGACGATGACGATCGCCAATATCGAACAGCGGAAGATATAGCAGAAGGTAAGGCAAATGACCCGTTGCTATTATTTGAAAACTACTTGCTTGAAGCGGGCGTAGCGACAGCTGAGACGTTTGAGGAGCTAAATGCTAAAATTGCTGCAATTGTTAATGAAGCAACAGATTATGCAGAGGCAGCACCATACGCGAAGCCAGAGCACGCATTGAAATACGTTTATGCTGAGGAGGGTGACGAATAATGGCTGTGATGTCTTATATTGATGCAATTAATTTAGCGATGAAAGAAGAGATGGAACGCGATGAGCGCGTCTTTATTTTAGGGGAGGACGTTGGACGTAAAGGTGGTGTATTTAAAGCAACATCAGGGCTTTACAACCAATTTGGCGAATATCGCGTCCTTGATACACCTTTAGCAGAAAGCGCGATTGCAGGTGTTGCGATTGGGGCTGCGATGTATGGTATGCGTCCAATTGCCGAAATGCAATTTGCTGATTTCATTATGCCAGCAGTGAACCAAATTGTGTCGGAGGCAGCGAAAATTCGCTACCGTTCGAACAATGATTGGACATGTCCTTTAGTTGTGCGTGCACCATTTGGTGGAGGAATCCACGGAGCGCTTTACCATTCACAATCAGTAGAGGCGCTATTTGCAGGAACACCAGGCTTAAAAATCGTTATCCCTTCTACACCATATGATGCGAAAGGCTTGTTAAAAGCGGCAATTCGTGATGAAGACCCAGTGCTATTTTTCGAGCATAAGCGTGCGTATCGTCTAATTAAAGGGGAAGTGCCAGCAGATGATTATACATTACCGATTGGCAAGGCAGACGTGAAACGTGAAGGTGACGATATTACCGTAATCACTTACGGCTTAGCAGTACATTTTGCATTGCAAGCAGCAGAGCGATTAGCGGCAGACGGTATTCAAGCACATATTTTAGATTTACGTACAGTTTACCCATTAGATAAAGAAGCGATTATTGAAGCGGCAAGCAAAACAGGCAAAGTGTTGCTTGTAACAGAAGATAATAAAGAAGGTAGCATTATGAGTGAAGTGTCAGCAATTATTGCGGAGCATTGCTTATTTGAATTAGATGCGCCAATTAAGCGTTTAGCTGGTCCAGATGTACCTGCAATGCCTTACGCACCAACAATGGAAAAATTCTTTATGATTAATCCTGATAAAGTTGAGCAAGCAATGCGTGAGCTTGCTGCATTTTAAGGAGGAATAACAATGGCAATTCAAAATATTGTAATGCCCCAGTTAGGCGAGAGTGTAACAGAGGGAACAATTGAGCGTTGGCTTGTCAAGCCGGGCGATAAAGTAAATAAATATGATCCGTTAGCGGAAGTCAATACAGATAAAGTAAATGCAGAAATCCCTTCTTCCTTTGAAGGAATTGTCAGTGAGCTTATCGCAAATGAAGGGGAAACGTTACCTGTTGGTGCTATCGTCTGTACGATTGATGTACAAGGAGATGTTAGTGAGCCATCAGCAGAGAAAACATCGAATGTCAGCTCAGCCATTTTAAATGCGGGTGTTCAACATAAAGAGGAAACACCAGCTCAGCCTGCTGCACAGCAAGCAATGGTCAAGGTACCACGCGACAAAGCACGCTATTCACCAGCTGTTTTAACATTGGCGGCAGAGCATAACATTGATTTAACATTGGTACAGGGTAGCGGTGTAGGAGGACGTATTACACGTAAAGACATTCAAGCGATTATTGCGTCTGGACAAATTCCGACAGCACCTGCACAGCCAGTAGAAGCGCCTGCAATAGCACCGTCTGCTCCACAAGCAGCGCAAGAGCCTGTACAAGCTCCTCCTGCGCCAGTTATTCCAACAGCAGCAGGTGATGTAGAAATTCCTGTGACAGCTGTGCGTCGTGCGATTGCGAACAATATGTTGCGTAGCAAGCATGAAGTGCCACACGCATGGATGATGATGGAAGTGGACGTAACGAATTTAGTAGCGTACCGCGACTCTCTTAAAAATGAATTTAAGCGCAATGAAGGCTTTAATTTAACGTATTTCGCCTTCTTTATGAAAGCGATTAGCCAAGCGTTAAAGGAATTCCCAATGATGAATTCAATGTGGGCTGGCGATAAAATTATTCAGAAAAAAGATATTAATTTATCGATTGCAGTAGCGACAGAGGACGCATTATTCGTGCCTGTTATTAAAAATGTCGATGAGAAATCAGTTAAAGGCATTGCACGTGAAATTCATGAATTGTCACAGCTAGTGCGCACAGGGAAATTACGCTCTGAGCATATGCAAGGTGGTACATTTACTGTGAATAATACAGGCTCATTTGGCTCAGTTCAGTCGATGGGTATTATCAATTATCCGCAAGCTGCTATTTTGCAGGTGGAAGCAATTGTAAAACGACCTGTTATTATGGAAGGAAATATGTTCGCAGCACGTGATATGGTGAATTTATGTTTATCATTAGATCATCGAGTTTTAGATGGATTAGTTTGCGGGAAATTTCTAAATAGAGTAAAAGAAATACTCGAAAACGTCAATAAAGAGACGATGTCAGTCTACTGACAACCTCTAGAAAGCCCGTCATGACGGGCTTTCTTTAATTTTTTCTCTTTATTGTTAGCGCTTTCTCATGTAATATATGAAATAGGAAATGATAAAGGGGGAAGCTCAACTGCATGACAACAAATATGAAAGAGATTCAATTTGCATCAGCCAGCTATGAGGAATGGCAGGAGCAGGCAACGAAAGCCTTAAAAGGGAAGCCATTTGAATCCTTATTAACTAAAACAATTGAAGGCATTACATTAGAGCCACTTTACACAGAAGCGACGTTAATTGACAAATTAGGTGAACAGCTAGAAAAGCAAGTTGCAACAATTCGCACAATGAAAGCAACAGATTCCTTTGAAATTGCCCAACAAATTTACGGCGATAGTGCTGAACAATTTTTAACAAATTTACAGGACAGCTTAGCACGTGGTAATGAGGTGCTAACGATTGATAGCCGTGTGGCGTTTGAATGGGATACAGCTATTTTAACAAGCCTAGCTGACTTTATGACAGAGTACACGTTTAAGCTAATTGTTGAAAATAGTAACGACCCATTAATGCAAGTATTTACAAAAATTGCAGCAGATAAAAAACATGCTGTCACAGGCTATATTGTTTCAAGAGAGTCGCTGGAATTAGCTGATTTCCCAAATGTCCGTACAGCACATAGCAATACTGTGAAATACCATAACAATGGAGCAAATGCTGTGCAGGAGCTAGCAATTGCGTTAGCACAAGCGAGCGATTTAGCCAAGAAAGCAACAAGCTATGAGGACGTTGCACAAAAATTTTTCGTCAGCTTTGCCATTGATACACAATTCTTTATGGAAATCGCGAAAATTCGCGCATTTAAAGTGCTGTGGAAAGCCTTTTCAAAGGGGCTTGGAGCAGAGGCAATTGCTGTACCGATCGTAGCGGAAACATCTGTACGCAGCTTCTCAAAGCTTGATGTTTATGTGAATTTATTACGTGCAGGAAATGAAGCCTTTGCAGGGATTATTGGTGGTGTTGATGTCTTCACAGTCCATCCACATGATGTGTTAACAAAACCGACAGAGCAATCGATACGTATTGCACGCAATGTATTATTAGTTGCAAATGAAGAATCGCATGTATTAAATGTCACAGACCCTTCCGGTGGCTCATACTTTATCGAATCATTAACAGCCGATTTAGTAAAGGAGGCATGGCAGCTGTTTATACAAATTGAAGCTGCGGGTGGGCTAGAAGCATACCGAATTGATACGAAAATCGAGGATGTTTATCAAACGCGTATTAAGCAAATTGAAACACGTAAAGCCTCTTTAATTGGCACAAATATTTATGCAAACCCAGCAGATAGCATGGCTCCAGAAAGCAATGTGCAATTTGTCGATGTCAAGCGTTTAGCGATTCCATTTGAAAAATTGCGTGAAAGCTATGCACAGCAAAACGCCAAAATGGCGATTTTAACATTTGGCGAATTGAAAAACTTCAAAGCGCGTGCCGATTTTGTTGCAGGCTTTTTCGCAACAGCTGGTATTACGATAGAACAGTCTGGTGCAATTTCAACGATTGAGGAAGCTGAGCGCTGGCTCAAGACAACGGATTATGATTATATCGTCGTCGCGGCAATGGATGAAGATGCGAAAACGGTAGTACCTGCGCTGTTAAAAGTGAAGCAAGAAAAGCAGTTGCTCGATGTGGCAGGGAAATTTAAAGAAGAAGAGCAGGCATGGCAAGCTGATGGACTAAATGGCTTCATCTTTGCTGGTCAAAATATGATCCAAAAGCTCAATGCAGTGATGGCAAGCTTAAAGGAGGTACAAGGATGAACGCGAACTTTCAAGGGATTGTTATCGAGGATATACTAGCAACAGAAGGCCTTCAAGCGACAACTACCTTTATGACAAATGAAGGTATTGAAGTGAAAAATGTCTACACAAAGGATGACATGAAGGACATCAAGCATTTACAGGATGTAGCAGGCATCGCACCAAATACAAGAGGACCGTATCCAACGATGTATGTTGCACGTCCTTGGACGGTGCGCCAATATGCAGGCTTCTCAACAGCCGAAGAATCAAATGCCTTTTATCGACGCAATTTAGCAATGGGGCAAAAAGGCTTATCTGTTGCATTTGATTTAGCGACGCATCGCGGCTATGATTCTGACCACCCGCGTGTAACTGGGGATGTTGGGAAAGCAGGAGTAGCGATTGACTCTGTTGAGGATGCTAAAATTTTATTCGACGGCATTCCGTTAGATCAAATGTCGGTATCGATGACGATGAACGGCGCAGTACTACCTGTATTAGCTTTTTATATTGTGGCGGCAGAGGAGCAAGGTGTAAAGCCAGAGCAGCTTGCTGGTACGATTCAAAACGATATTTTAAAGGAATACATGGTGCGTAATACGTATATTTATCCACCAGCGATGTCGATGAAAATTATTGCAGATATTTTTGAGTTTACAGCGAAATTTATGCCGAAATTCAATTCGATTTCAATTTCAGGCTATCATATTCAAGAAGCAGGTGCGACAAACGATATTGAGCTTGCCTACACATTAGCAGATGGCTTGGAATATGTACGCACAGGCTTAAAGGCAGGTATTGATATCGATGCCTTTGCACCACGTTTGTCGTTCTTCTGGGCAATCGGGATGAATTACTATATGGAAATCGCTAAAATGCGTGCAGCACGTCGCATTTGGGCACAAATGATGTCGACATTTAACCCGAAAAACCCGAAATCATTAGCTTTGCGTACACATTCACAAACGTCTGGCTGGTCCTTAACAGAGCAGGACCCATTCAATAATGTGACGCGTACACTAATCGAAGCGAATGCGGCTGCAATGGGACATACGCAATCATTGCATACAAATGCGCTCGATGAGGCGATTGCTTTACCGACTGATTTCTCGGCACGTATTGCACGTAATACACAGCTCTTTTTACAAGAGGAAACAGGCATGACAAAGGTGATTGACCCATGGGGTGGCTCATACTATGTAGAAAAGCTAACAGAGGAGCTAACGGAAAAAGCGTGGGCGTTAATCGAGGAAATTGAAGAGCTTGGTGGTATGGCGAAGGCGATTGATACCGGCTTACCAAAAATGAAAGTGGAGGAAGCTGCGGCGAAGCGTCAGGCGAAAATCGACTCAAAAACAGAAACGATTGTTGGTGTGAATAAATATCGTTTAGCAGAGGAAGAGCCGATCGACATTTTAGATATCGATAACGCAGTCGTGCGCCAGCAGCAAATTGAGCGCTTGGAAAAAATGAAGGCAAACCGTAATGAAGAGGAAGTACAAAAGCATTTAGCCCGCCTCACAAAAGCGGCCCAAACAGGTGAGGAGAACTTGCTAGCTGTTGCGGTTGATGCAGCGCGTGCACGTGCATCATTAGGCGAAATTTCGGATGCTATTGAAAAGGTATCAGGTCGTCATAAAGCGATTATCCGCTCGATTTCAGGCGTTTACTCATCGAATTTCTCGGATGAGGAGCAAATTAATGAAGTGAAGCAAATGACAGAGGAATTCCTTGAAAATGAAGGACGCCGTCCACGTATTTTAGTGGCAAAAATGGGGCAGGACGGACATGACCGTGGTGCGAAAGTAATCGCAACAGGCTATGCAGACCTAGGCTTTGATGTTGATATTTCACCATTATTTATGACGCCAGAGGAAACGGCACAGATGGCAGTGGAAAATGATGTGCATTGCGTCGGTGTATCCTCATTAGCAGCAGGGCATAAAACGCTAGTACCCGCACTTGTTGGCGAGCTGAAAAAGCTAGGGCGTGAGGACATTATCGTTATTTGCGGTGGTGTAATCCCAGCGCAGGATTATGAATTCCTTTATGAAGCAGGGGCAGTCGCTATTTTCGGGCCAGGAACAGTGATTCCAGTTTCCGCCCAAAAAATCATTGAGGAAATTTATAAACAGCTAGGCTACGAGGAAGTGGCAAAGTAATGGATAAACGCTTGGAGCAACAAAGTGCACTATTTGTCATGGACGGTGTGAAAGGTGGTCATGACGGCATGAATTATGGCAAACCGAAGAAATTCCGTAAAAAACAGCAAACGACGCTTGATGTTGTGACATTGGCTGAGGAAGTAAAAGCAGGCAATCGCATTTCCTTATCCAAGGCGATCACCTTAATTGAAAGCTCAAATGCAATGCATAAAGAGCAAGCACAAAGCTTATTACAGGAGTTGCTGCCTTATACAGGGAACAGCATTCGCATTGGCATTACAGGCGTACCAGGTGCGGGAAAGAGCTCCTTTATTGAAGCGTTTGGCTCGATGCTTTGCGATATGGGCAAAAAGGTTGCCGTCTTAGCGATTGATCCAAGCTCATCCATTTCTGGTGGCAGCATTTTAGGTGATAAAACGCGAATGGAGGAGCTTGTACGCAAGCCAAACTCCTTCGTACGTCCATCACCGAGCGCTGGAACATTAGGTGGCGTGCATAAAAAAACGCGTGAAACGATGCTTGTTTGCGAGGCAGCAGGCTATGATGTCATTTTAATTGAAACAGTTGGTGTTGGACAAAGTGAAACGTATGTGCGGGGCATGGTGGACTTCTTCTTACTCTTGGTGTTGACTGGTGCGGGTGATGAGCTGCAAGGCATGAAAAAGGGCATTATGGAGCTAGCAGATGGCATTATCGTCCATAAAAGCGATGGCGATAATGTGCGTCCTGCACGCAAAACGGTGCAGGAATACAAGCAAATTTTGCATTTTTTACAGCCTGCTACACCGGGCTGGATGAGCACAGCACTTGCGGTATCTTCACATGCAAAAACAGGCTTGCAGGAAACATGGCAAATGATTCAGCAGTTTGAAGAAAAGGTACAAGCCTCAAACTATTGGCTGATACGACGTAATGCGCAAACCCGCGATTGGTTCCATGCAATGATTATGGACCATTTACTCGATTCCTTTTATCAAAATGCCGACAATAAAATGCAGGTTAGCCAACTAGAAAATGCTATTTTACAAGGCAAATTAACAGTGACACAAGGCGTCGAACAGCTATTTAAAAATAATTAAAATCAGTTCTTTGCATATCGCGAAATGTCTTGCTATGATGAAATAGTATGAAAGGAGCGAATACAATTATGAACATGGATTATGATTTATTTATGCAGCAAATTACGACAACAGCTCGCGCGGAAATGGAGGCAGCAGGCTACGAGCAATTGCGCACACCTGAAGAGGTAGAAGCAGCCTTTGCTCGTCCAGGCACAACGCTTGTTATGGTGAACTCTGTATGTGGCTGTGCAGGTGGTATTGCTCGCCCAGCAGCGACACAGGCGGTGCATTACGATAAACGTCCTGACCATTTAGTAACAGTTTTTGCAGGGCAAGACAAAGAAGCGACAGCAGCAGCACGCTATCATTTTGGTGAAGACCATTTACCATCATCACCATCTTTTGTTTTATTAAAGGATGGGCAAGTTGTAGCGGAAGTTGGACGCTATGAAATTGAAGGGCATGACCCAATGTCTGTTGTGTTAAACCTGCAAGGTAACTTCGAAGAATATTGTGAGGAAGTATAGCATCAAAATAGGCTGTTCTTTATGGACAGCCTCTATTTTCACCTAAAAGAGAGGCTTCCGACGATGAAAAAATTTTCGATTGGCTACCGTACGCTGAAAACGGCGGTTGGTGCAGCGCTTGCGATTGCCCTCGCCCATTTTTTCGATTTGCAATTTTATACGTCTGCTGCGATTTTAACCATTTTATGCATCCAGCCGACGAAGCGAAAATCGGTGCATGCTGTTTATACAAGATTTGTTGCTAGCTTATTAGGGATGCTGCTCGCATGGCTTGCATTTGAGCTAATTAGCTATCATCCAATTATGCTAGGTATCATGTTCATTATTTTTCTTCCTTTACTCGTATCATTTCACGTGACAGCAGGCTTCGTATCAAGTGCTGTTATCGTTTTGCATATTTATTCAGCAGGGCATTTTTCATGGACCTTGCTACAAAATGAAATTTATTTAATGCTGATTGGCTATGGAGTAGGGCTAGCAGTCAATATGTATATGCCGGATATTCAGCCGAAGCTAGATGCCTATCGACTACAAATTGAGGCATATTACCAAAAGATATTTTCTGAAATTGCGCAATATTTAAGGAATGGGGAATCATTGTGGGACGGTCATGAGCTGATTGCAGCAGCCGAAGTCATCAATAAGGCCAAGGCGATTGCTTTCCAAGATGTTGAAAACCACTTAACGCGCAAAAGTAATTCATATTACGTATATTTTGATATGCGAGAGCAGCAGCTTGAAATTATCGAGCGAATTTTACCGAAAATTACGGCCTTGCCTGTTATAGTACAACAAGCCGAAGTAGTAGCTGTTTTCATGGAGGATTTGAGTGAGCATGTTCACTCTGGCAATACAGCCAGCCATTTCATTGAAAAGCTTGATAGAGTCAAAGTGAAGTTTGCAGAGATGCCTTTACCAACAGACCATCAAACCTTTTTGGCAATGGCTGCATTGTATCAATGTATTGAGGAGATGGAACAGTATTTAGCGATTAAACAGTCGTTTGCAGGCTTACATAAATAAAAAGAGGATGCTATATAAGCATCCTAATTACATAATAGCCGCTACACCCATGGCAATTGTTGAGATTAACATAATGATAACCATTGAGTAAACAACGACTTTTTGAAACTTTTTATTGCTCATTTCAAATCGCTCCTTCGATATATCTGTATTTAGTTTATCAAATCTTTCAAAATTCTCAAGTATAATCGATATAGAAGGTGGATAATTCGATGAAAAAAGTAGATCATATTGGGATTGCTGTGAAAAATATAGAGGAGCGTCTAGCTTATTATACAGAAACGCTCGGTTTAACTTTATTAAAAATAGAGGAAGTTGCCTCTCAAAAAGTGAAGGTTGCTTTTATTGACGCAGGCAATGTCAAGCTAGAGCTTTTAGCACCGATGAGTGAAGAAAGCACGATTCATAGCTTTATAGAAAAGCGTGGCGAAGGCATTCACCATATCGCATTTGGGGTAACTGATATTCGTGAGCGTATGGTAGAATTGCGTGAAAAAGGGGTACGCCTTTTATCAGAGGAGCCAGGGCCTGGTGCAGGTGGTGCAGAGGTTGCCTTTTTACACCCAAAGGACTCCTTCGGTGTGCTATATGAATTATGTGATAAAAGTGGAAAAGGGGAATAAAGAGAATGGATATGTTTGATAAAATTCACGAGCTATATGACCGTAAAAGCGTTATCGAATTAGGTGGGGGAGATGCGCGTATTGACAAGCAGCATGAAAAGGGCAAGCTAACAGCACGTGAGCGCATTGATTTACTACTTGATGAAGGTACATTTGTTGAAATCAACCCATTTATTACGCATCGTACAATTGACTTTGGTATGGCGAGCTTAGAGGGGCCAGGCGATGGGGTTGTGACAGGCTTCGGAAAAATTAATGGGCGTAACGTTTACTTATTCGCACAAGATTTTACAGTGTTCGGGGGAGCACTCGGTGAAATGCATGCGAAAAAGATTGCTGCTGTGATGGATTTAGCAGCGAAAAATGGCACGCCTTTTATCGGCATTAATGATTCAGGTGGCGCACGTATTCAAGAGGGCGTTTTATCATTGGATGGCTACGGGCATATTTTTTATCGCAACTCGATTTATTCAGGTGTGATTCCACAAATTTCTGTTATTATGGGACCTTGTGCGGGTGGTGCCGTTTATTCACCAGCGATTACTGACTTCATTTTAATGGTTGATAAAACATCACAAATGTTTATTACAGGGCCGAAAGTAATTGAAACGGTAACAGGTGAAAAAATTTCCTCTGAAGGCTTAGGTGGCTCAAAGGTGCATAATACGATTAGCGGCAATGCACATTTCCGTGCACCAAATGAGGAAGCGGCAATCAAACAAATTCAACAGCTGTTAAGCTATTTGCCACAAAACAATAAGGAAAAAGCGCCGAAAGCTCCGTATATAGCGGGTGATGAATACCGTTCAGAGCTAGTGGACGTTGTGCCAATCGACCAGACGAAATCTTACGATGTGCGCAAAGTGGTGGAGCAAGTTGTCGATGAAGGCTCCTTTATGGAAGTGCAAAAGGAGTTTGCTAAAAACGTTGTTGTCGGCTTTGCTCGTATTGCGGGTGAATCGGTCGGCTTAGTATGTAACCAGCCGAAGTTTTTAGCAGGCGGCTTAGATATCGATTCATCAGATAAATTAGCACGCTTCGTTCGTACTTGCGATGCCTACAACGTACCTGTTATTACATTTGAGGATGTGTCAGGCTTCTTCCCAGGCGTTAAGCAGGAGCATGGTGGTATTATTCGTCACGGTGCGAAAATTTTATATGCTTATTCAGAAGCAACAGTACCAAAAATCACGGTTATTTTACGTAAAGCATATGGCGGTGCATATGTAGCCTTAAACTCTAAGGCGATTGGCGCTGATCTAGTATTCGCTTGGCCAAACGCAGAAATTGCCGTAATGGGCGCAGCAGGTGCAGCCAACATTATCCACGCAGGTGAAATCGCAAAATCAAGCGACCCAGAAGCAACACGTGCAGCGAAAATCGAAGAGTATAAAGAAAAGTTTGCCAACCCATATGTTGCGGCATCCCGCGGCATGGTAGACGATGTCATTGACCCACGTGAAACACGTATGAAGCTAATGCAGGCGCTTGACATGCTATCAACAAAGCATGAGGATCGCCCATATAAAAAGCATGGCAATATTCCGCTATAAGAAAAACGAGCTATCTCAATTTGGGGTAGCTTTTTTATGTTGATTAGCAATGTTGAATTATATCAGTGGGTTTCAAGGATATATCGGCGACTTTTGAGCAGATATCAGCGGTTTTTCAAATATATCAGCGACTTCCCAACAACTGCATGGTAAAATTAAGCAAGGGGGCGATAGCATGGAATGGCAACAGCTACAGCAGCAATATAGCGACTACCAATTACGTTTGCGAGCGATTGAAAAATTAACAAAGCAAAAGCAGGCAATTGAAAAGCAAATGCGCCGTGCACAGCGTGAAATCGAAGGCTATGAGGCGCAATTAATTGAGGCGAAGAAGCGATTAAATAAATTGGAGCAGTTTTCCTTTCTTCAGCTTTTTCAAAAATGGACAGGGAAATATGATGAAAAAATGGAAGTACAATTTGGCGTTGTCGCAACACAGGAATTAAAATTAATTGAAAGTCAGTTGATGCATGAAGATTTACAGCAGGATTTGGCTACTTTAACTAGCAAAATTCAAGCAGAAGATCTAGTAACAATTGCTGAGCAATTTAAAAAAATAACGAGACAAAAGGAACTATGGTTAATGCAGCATGCACCAAAGCAGGCGGAGAAATTGAATGATTTGCTAGAGCAGGAGCTACATGTAAAGCAGCTGAAAAAGGAAATTGTGGAGGCACAGGAAGCGGGTGCAACGGCAATGCGCACTTTAATGGATGCACTTGAAAATTTAGTCAAGGCGAAAGATTATTCCACATGGGATACCTTTTTAGGTGGTGGCTTGATTGCCACGGCGATGAAGCATGAAAAATTAAATCACTCAGAGGCGTATATTCATAAGGCGCAGATGGCCTTACAACGCTACCACAACGAGCTTCTTGACGTACAAAATATGCAGCATAAAGCTTTTGCGGTAGAGGTCGATGGCTTTGTTAAATTTGCAGATTACTTCTTCGATGATATTTTTTCAGCTTGGTCAATTCATTCGAAAATTGCGACGGCAATTGAGCAATTGAAACGCGTACAAGATGACGTAGCCAACACGCAGCTAATGCTTGAAAATAAGCTAGACTATTTACTAGAAAAAGAAAAAGATATCGCTAAGCAGCGCGAAAATATTTTTGCGACAGAAGATGAGTCATTGTTTTTCTGAACAAGGAGACGTACAATAAGATTAGTGTGAATTTTCAATAATAACTTACATAACAAGGAGTTTTCAACTATGAATAATCGTTTAGTTAATGAATTTTTAGAGCTTGTACAAATCGATTCTGAAACAAAGCATGAGGAGAAAATTGCACCTGTTTTAGTTGCAAAGCTACAGGAGCTTGGATTTGATGTTGTACAGGACGATGCACATACACGTAACGGACATGGCGCAGGCAATATTATTGCCACATTACCTGGAACATTAGATGTAGAGCCAATCTATTTCACATGCCATATGGATACGGTTGTGCCAGGTGTTGGTATTAAGCCTGAGGTGCGTGAGGATGGCTATATTTACTCAGATGGCACGACGATTTTAGGAGCGGATGATAAAGCAGGAATTTCCGCTCTATTTGAAATGATACGCCGTTTAAAAGAAGAAAATATTGCACATGGCACAATTCAATTTGTCATTACAGCTGGTGAAGAAAGCGGTCTAGTTGGTGCTAAAGAGCTAAATCCTGAGCACATTATTGCGAAATATGGCTTTGCGGTTGATAGCAGTGGGAAAGTAGGACATATCGTGACAGCTGCACCATTCCAAGCAAAGGTGCATGCGAAAATTTTCGGAAAATCTGCACATGCTGGTGTCGCACCAGAAAAAGGGATTTCAGCGATTACTATTGCTTCGAAGGCAGTTGCCGAAATGAAGCTAGGTCGTTTAGATTTTGAAACAACAGCAAACATCGGTCGCTTTGAAGGCGGTAAAGCAACAAATATCGTTTGTGATGAAGTATATATTTTAGCGGAGGCACGTTCAATTGTTGAAGAAAAATTAAATGCTCAAACAGCACATATGCAGGAAACTTTTGAGCGTGTAGCGAGTGAATTAGGTGGACGTGCAGAGGTCGAAGTATTATTAATGTACCCAGGCTTCCGTGTAACAGAGGCTGATAAAGTGGTACAAGTAGCAACGGCAGCAGTGCGTGCAATCGGTGATGAGCCAACATTATTTGCATCAGGCGGCGGTAGCGATGCCAACGTCATTTCAGGCTTCGGCATTCCAACGGTGAATTTTGCAGTCGGCTATGAGGAAATTCATACGACAAACGAGCGTATGCCAATTGCTGAATTAGAGAAGCTTGCAAACTTATTAGTCGAAGTTGTTAAGCAAACAACGAAATAAGGGAGGGCAAATTAATGGATTTTCGTAAATCAGTCGTGTTTGGCTGTGGCAATGAAGAATATGCAGCACCAGTTGGGCAAGTTGTCTCAATTGAAAAGCTTGAGCATATTACACCAATTCCACATTTGCCAAACTATTTACTAGGCTTCACGCGCATTCGAGGCGAATTAATACCTGTTATTGATTTTCAGCGAATTTTATACGATAAGCCAAGCACAGGGGATTTAGTGCGTATTATTGTATTAAATACAGATGTGGTGAATTATGGACTTGTCGTAACAGATGCCAAGGAAATTTTAGACTTTGGCGAAAATGAATTACAGCAAATTGGCTTAGTGAATTACGCAAAAACAAAATATTTCACAGCCGTTGCCAATTTAGAAAATCGCATGATTACGTGCGTTGATCCAAAAATTTTAGTAGATTCCTTAGAGGGGATTCGCGAAATTATTGCCTATATGCATAAAATGCTTGAAGATGAAAAGGGAGCCGATGCGTGATGCATCGGCTTTTTGCTAATAGCTGAAACTTTTTTATGCTTTAAATAGTATAGAAGATAGGAAGAGGGGTGAAAACATGCTGACAAAACCGTACCGACCGAAAATAAATTTTCCAAGCTCAACAACAGAGAAAATAGCCAATATAATCGGGTGCATGGCAATATTATTTTCCCTGATATTTATCGCATGGAATTGGTCAAGCTTACCTGCACAAGTGCCGATGCATTTCAATGGCATTGGTGAAATTGACCGCTGGGGCTCTAAGTACGAAATGTTGCTATTACCAGTAATTAATATTGCCTTATTTATCTGCTTGCAAATTGTAGAAAATAAGCCACATTTGCATAATTATCCTGACCGCATCAATGAAGCAAATGTTGAACAATTTTATAAAGTAAGCAAAAGAATAATCAATTACACAAAAAATGTATGTGCGATTCTTTTTGCCTATATTACTTATGAAATTGTGATAATGGCACAACAAGAAAGGCTATTGCTCAACTCAACTGCTTTTATTGTGCTTATTGCGTCACTTTTTATTATCATATTTGCTGGAATAATTAAAATGGCGAGAGTTCAATAAAGAATTGGGACATTTGTACAGCTTTTCGCATAGCATAGGGCAAGTTGATAATTTAGAGGAGGCTAAAAAGTGTATTATAACGGCTATTATTATGCACAAAATCCGATGCAGCAATATCCGTATCATCCAATGCTCCCACAACCCCCAATGCAGCCAAGCTATCCATGGCATGGACAGCATCACCATGATAGCACATCAATAAGAGATTATGGGAAATCTCCCTATGTAGTGAATTTGCACAATGCGACATTACGCAATCAAGCATTCCGCCGAACAATTTGGACAGGAAAGCATTTACAAACAACTTTAATGAATATTCGCGTAGGAGAAGATATTGGTGCAGAGCGACACCCAGCGACAGATCAATTTTTCTATATTGAGGAAGGGCAAGGCTATGTGCGCATTGGTGACCGCAGAGATCATCCAGAAGTAGAACGCATGGTTAATCCGGGAGATGGCATTTTTATACCTGCTGGAAAATGGCATAATATCATTAATATTGGTCAACGTCCATTAAAGTTATTTTCGGTTTATGCCCCGCCAGAGCACCGTTTTGGCACGGTGGATGAACAGAAAAAATGAATCCTTTTCGCACCTTTCTACGTATAAAATAACAAAGGAAGGTGCTAAAGATGGAACAAACACTTCAACAATTTGAGCAAAACTATCGTAAAATTGAAAAATTTGCAGGCTGGACGGTTGGCAAGCCAATTGTTTTACTAATGGCATCGCACTATACAGCAAGACAGCAAGAGGTTAACATTGATGAATTGCAACAAGCAATTGCAGTAATTAAAAAGGAAACAGGCTTCTTTTCAACATTGCGGACAAATGTTTTAGTGCAGTATGTTTATGCCATGCAATTGGCAGGTGAGCCGAATAAAGAAGACGCACTTCGTACATTGTTAAGCAATATGGATATTTTGCGTAAAGTAAAATTTCCAAACACATCGTACACAACGATTGCCGCATTATTTTTAACAAGTGAAAATAAAGAGGCACAAGCTGAGCGTGCACAGCTACTATATCGTGAAATGCGTAAAAAACATAAATTTTTAACATCCTATGATGATGTGCCGATTGCCGTTTTATTTGGCTTAGACGATAGTAATATGGAAATACGTGCTAAGACGATGCGACGCTACTATGATGCGCTTCGTGCGGAAAGATTTTCGCAAGGCAATGAGCTACAAGCTTTGTCACAAATTTTAACAACTGTAGGTATTGACTACAATGAACAACTCGTGCCATACATCTTAGCAATTAAACAGCAAATCGAGCAGGCAAAAATTAAAGTACGACCGTCACATTATATTCAACTTGGTTTTTTAGCATTGGCAAAAATCAATGATGAGCAATTACAGCAAATTATTGCATTTTATGAGTTATTGAGTAGCCAAAAATATGCAAAATGGCATACAGAGCAGGCATTAAGCATCGCAGTACAGCAATATTTACCGAATGTGGCAAATGAATTATTGTCAGTTGTGTCGTTGGAATTGCTGCTTCAAATGCAATATGCGCTTATGGCAACAAGCGCAGCTGTGGCCGTGAATGCTTCTTCGGGCAGTGAGTAATCAAGAGGTTATTGAGGAACATTACTTTCTCAATAACCTCTTTTTTAGAATAACTGTTCGTATTTCATTTTTTTGCGTATAATAGAGAAAAGGGAGGTGTGGCAAATGGCGAGCCGTGTCATTATACATATTGATATGAATTGTTTTTATGCATCTGTGGAGCAGGTGTTTGATGAAAGCTTGAAGGGCAAGCCACTTGCGATTGCGGGGAACCCGAAGGAGCGGCGCGGCATTATTATTACATGCTCCTATGAAGCACGTGCCTATGGGGTCAAAACAACAATGACTGTGTATGAGGCAAAAAAGCTGTGTCCAAAGCTCATCCTGTTGCCGCCCAATTTTGAGCGCTATCGCCACGCCTCTAAGCAATTTTTCAAGCTATTACGCGAATATACGGAGCTTGTCGAGCCTGTGTCTATTGATGAAAGCTATATAGATATTAGCGATTTATGTACAAAGCGTCATGCGATGGAAATTGCTGAGGAAATTCAACAACGCATTTATACAGAATTGAAGCTACCATGCTCGCTCGGTGTGGCACCAAATAAATTTTTAGCGAAAACGGCTTCAGATATGAAAAAACCGATGGGTATTACGATTTTGCGCAAACGTGATGTGCCTGAAAAGCTTTGGCCATTACCTGTCATTACTATGCATGGCGTCGGAAAGAAAACGGCGAATAAACTTGCAACAATTGGTGTTACAACGATTGAGCAGCTCGCCAAAATCGAGGTGCATAAAATTCGACAGCTGCTCGGTATTAATGGAGAGCGTTTAAAGGCGAAGGCAAATGGAGAGGATCGTCGTGAAGTCAATCCAGATGTGATTTATGATACAAAAAGCGTCGGTAATTCAACAACATTGCCGCGTGATGAAACAGATTATGAAGCATTGCAGCACATTATAAAAAAGCTAAGTGTAAAAGTAGCAGAACGCTTAAAAGCGAAGCGACTTGCTGGAACAACCGTGACAATTTATATTCGCGATGCGGATTGGCACAATCAAACGCGTAGTAAATCTGTTAAAAATGCGCTGACAAATGAAGCAGATATATTTGAAATTGCATGGGCATTATTTACGAGGCATTGGGATGAATCACCTGTTCGCTTGCTCGGTGTTACTGTATCGAATGTGACGGATCAGCAGCATATGACACAGCAGCTCGGTTTATTTGATTATGAGGAGCAAATTAAGGATGAACCAATTGTAGAATTGATGCAGCAGCTTGAACGCAAATTTGGCAAAGATGTCATTAAGCGTGGTATGATAGCGCCAGCACAAGGGAAATATCAAGCAAATACAAGCTTCAGTAAAGATTTTTTAGATGATTTCAAAGAATAGGAGGCACAGTATATGGAGTTGCATTTTTTAGGAACAGGCGCAGGTATGCCTTCAAAGGAGCGCAATACGAGTGCAATTGCCATGAAGCTATTGGAGGAGCGCGGCACAATTTGGTTATTCGATTGTGGTGAAGCGACACAGCATCAAATTTTGCATACGACGATTAAGCCACGCAAAATCGAAAAAATATTTATTACCCATTTGCATGGCGATCATGTTTTTGGCCTGCCAGGACTGCTTAGCTCACGTTCATTTTTAGGTGGGGAGGATACATTAACGATTTACGGTCCTAAGGGCTTGCAAAGCTGGGTGGAGGCAACACTTGCTTTGACAGGAACGCATTTGACCTATCCAATTGCCTATGTAGAAGTAACAGAAGGTATCGTCTTTAAGGACGAGCAATTTATCGTCCATGCAAAGCTGTTAGCACACGTTATTCCATGCTTTGGCTATCGCATTGAGCAAAAGCCATTGTTAGGTGAACTATTAGTGGAAAAGGCGCTTGCCCTTGGTGTCCCAAAAGGTCCATTGCTTGGGAAATTAAAGCAAGGACAAGATATCGTGCTTGAGACAGGGGAAATCATTTATAGCACGGATGTGACAGCACCTGCAAAGGACGGTTTTGTTGTGACTATTTTAGGCGATACAAAGTATTGTGACAATGCAATTCGCCTAGCAGAAAGGGCAGATATTGTGGTGCATGAAGCAACATTTGATGCGGAAACGACCCATTTAGCCGCAAGCTATGGACACGCAACAAATATAGAGGCGGCCACAGTTGCGCAAAAAGCGAATGCTAAAAATCTCATATTAAACCATATTAGCGCACGCTTTTTAGCACATGATATCACAAAATTATTACAGCAAGCACGCGTTGTATTTCCAGCTACCTATATCGCGAGTGACGGTGCCCAATTTGAATTAAAGGGGAAGGAGCTGCTTTAAAGCATGCAGCCACTAACAGAGAAGCTTCCAAATACTAGCGAATATTGTTATAATAAGCTTGCGCAGAAGAGACAGGAGTGAAACAAATGAATCCACCAAAAATAAATCCAGCGGTACTTCGTTTACTTGTTATTTTTCCGAATGTTTTAAGCTACATATTATTATTTGGTATCATCGTGTTTATTGCGACAAACTATGCTGCTTTACGTGAGGCAGAGGCGCTGCTAACATGGGGCATTATCGCCTGTGTACTTGCACCAATGGCTATCTATACAACATATTCAATTGTCAAACGTATTCGTGCGGGGGTTTTATAAAAATGCAGCTATTTATTGAAAGCATGGACAAGGAAAAAGCCAGCGCTATTTTAAATTGGTGCTATGAAGCACCCTATGATTTTTATAACAATGAACTAACAGATGAAGCATTACAAGAATTACTGGATGGCTCCTATAACGCAATTGTAGATGACAAGCAGCAATTAATCGGCTTTTTTTGTGTAGGGAAAGGCGCACAGGTGCCTGCGGGCAATCGTTTCGATGCCTATACAGCAAGCTGTGTAGATATGGGGCTTGGCATGAACCCGCATCTTACAGGGCAAGGCAACGGCTTTGAATTTTGCTCGCTAATCATGCAATTTATCGAGCAAAATTATGCAGGGACACCGATTCGATTAACTGTAGCGAAATTCAATCAAAGGGCCATTCATTTATATGAAAAGCTTGGCTTTGTTGCACAGGCTGAATTTAGTAGTGATTTAGCAGAATTTATCGTGATGACAAGAAAAAGCTTGCATACAGCATAAGACCAGAGCATAATCGCTCTGGTTTTTTATTAATTTGCTCTTGGGTAGTCTGCTTCTTGCCAAATATGCGTAGCACTAAGCTGCTCATCCGTTAACATAAAATAAACTTTGCTAACTTGATTAGCAAAACCTGCCCCACGGTCATTGGAGGTTGCATCGACATGACGCCATTTGCCATCCACTTTGACTAAATTCCACATATGCTTTTCATCATTAGCAATCGCGGATTTTAGCTCACCATAGACAAGCTTTGCCTCGAATCCTGCTTCCACTAATAACATATGCATGGCAGATGCGTAGGCTTGGCAAACACCTGTGCCATAGAGAAAAAAGCCTGCTGGCGAGTGATCTCTTACAAGATCATCATACTCGAAATTATAATCCATGCCTTCAATGACCGCACGGTGAATAGCTTCAAGCTGTTCACGCTCCGCCTTACCTTCAAGTTGTAGAGAGGAGAGAAGGGCATCGCGCTTTGGTAAAATGCTGGCCATTTCAATTTTGTTTGTCGTGAAGCGTGAAAAAAGGTCTAAAAAGAAGCCTTGCTCAATCGGAACAACTGCAAATTCATAGTAAAATAGCGTACCACCAATCATATCGTGCTCAATTTTCAGTTTTGTTAGAAGCTGTTCTACATTTTCTGGCGAAAGATTTTGCCCTTTGTAGATTACTCCGATTTGCTGGTCGAACTGGACAAGCTGTGTAGCTAAAATAGATTCTAGCTCCGCTAAGGAAGTAGCTGTAAATAGTTCACCATAGATCGTATGAACGTATTTTTCATCCTGCAGCAGTTCGTCCAATGATGGCTCCTCATTTGCAATGACTATATCCTCTTTGCTATCTGTTTTGGCAGTGCAGCCGGCAAGTAGAAGGAGCATGGTCAACAGCCAAGTTACCCTTACCATCCGCGTTTATACACCGCCACAGTTGGTTCAAATGGCACACCGAGCTGTTTAGCTGCACGGTATGGGAAGTACGGGTCGCGCAGTAATTCGCGCCCGATAATGATTAAATCAGCACTACCGTCCTGTAATACTTGCTCTGCTTCTTGTCCTGTTGTAATTAAGCCAACAGCGCCGACCTCCACATTTGCGCCTTCTTTAATCGTTTTGGCAAAAGGTACTTGATACAGTGGATAGGCATTAATTGTTGCAGGAACAACTGCACCAGAGGATACATCGATTAAATCCACGCCTTGTGAAGTCATCCAGCGAGCAAATTGAATGAAATCTTCAGGCACTAAGCCACCTTCTGTATAATCATGGGCAGATATACGTACAAATAATGGACCATCCCATTTGGCACGAATTGCATCGATAATATTGCGCAGTAAACGATAGCGATTTTCTGCGTTACCACCGTAGTCATCGGTTCTTTTATTTGTTAATGGTGATAAAAAGGTATTCACTAAATAACCATGTGCTGCATGAATTTCCAGCACATCAAAGCCCGCCTGCTGTGCGCGTCTTGCTGCATTAGCAAATCCTTGCACAACTATGTCAATATCTTCAAGAGTCATTTCTTCTGGTGTGCGATAATTTTCATTAAAGGCAAGTGCGGTAGGGGCTACGATGCGACCGTCCACTGTTGCTTTGCGTCCAGCATGTGCTAATTGAATCGCTATTTTTGCACCGTACGCATGTGCCTGTTCGACAATTTGACGTTGCCCCTCGATATGCTGATCATCCCAAATGCCAAGATCATTCACTGAAATGCGTCCCTCAGGTAAAATAGCTGTCGCTTCTGTAATCATTAAGCCAACACCGCCAACCGCACGTGAGCCGTAATGCGTTAAATGAAATGGTTGTACCGTGCCATCGCTATTTGCTTCATATGTGCACATTGGTGCCATGACGATCCGATTTTTTAATGTAACATTTCTTACTTGATAGCTTGCAAAAAGTTTCACCACTAAAATACCTCCTAAACGCCCTTAGCTAGCTCCCGTGAGCGTGCTGCAGCACTTTTTACACAAGCAGCAATCGTTTCTGATAGCTTGTGCTGTTGTAGTGCGCGTAAGCCCGCCTCCGTTGTACCACCAGGGCTTGTTACTTTACGACGAAGCTCTGCTGGCTCCTCATTACCAGTTTGCACCATTGCAGCAGCTCCTGCAAGTGTTTGCACCATTAAGGAACGCACAACGTCTTGCGCTAAGCCAACCTCCTCTGCCACTTGCTCAAATGCTTCAAGTAAATAATAAATATAGGCAGGTCCGCTACCTGAAAAGGCTGTTACTGCATGCAGCTGCTCTTCCTCTACCTCAACAACGGTGCCAATTGCCTTTAGCATTGTTAAAAAATGCGCACGCAACGCTTCATCAACTAAAGCGTTAAATGTAACACCACTTGCGGACATACCGATTGTCGCAGAGGTATTTGGCATCGTGCGCGCAATAGGGCGGTCGCCTAAAATGTCATTAATTGCTGCAATCGGAATGCCAGCTAATACAGAAAAGACGGCTGTTTGTGAGCTTAAAAATGGCGCAATAGCTAACATCGCTTCTTTAGCATCCTTTGGCTTTGTAGCAAGAACGATACAATCTACCTCATGAAGCATCTCTTTATTCGGTAAAATTTGCACACCATATTTTTCTTTCAGCTCCTCTAAACGCTCCTGCTCACATTTATTTGTAATATAAATTTGTTCCTTTGCTACGCAATCTTGATCAATCCAGCCTCGAATAATAGCTTCTGCCATAGCACCAGCGCCGATAAATGCGATTTTTTTCATCGAAATCTCCTCCTTTTCAAAATAAAAAAGCGCTCTCGTCCTTAAAAATATAAGGACGAAAACACTTTGTTTCCGCGGTACCACCTTAGTTCACATACAAAAATGTGCCACTTCGCCTTTTTAACGCAAAGGGGACGGTTATGTTTTGCATAACGAGCTCGAAAGTAGGTTCAATAAATAAAGCGGGGATGCTACTTGCACCAAATGCAGCACTCTCTAAACACCATTTATTTATTTACTTGGCTTTGTCGATGCCCTAATATTTAGAATACTCAAATTATATGAAGCTCTACAAGGAATGTCAACCTTTTAGCGTGACGAATTGTGTGAAAAGTTGTAAAATAAAATGAATGATTGTTCATTTTGGGGAGGATTCTTTATGCATATACATAAAATTGTACTACCAACACCATATGCAATTGGCGATGTCAACGCCTTTTTAGTGAAAGGTGATGCACTGACATTATTTGACGCTGGACCAAAAACAGCACAAGCGTATGAAGCGTTAAAGCAGGGTATTCAAGAAGCAGGCTATGAGCTGCAGGCTATTGAGCAAGTCGTTCTGACACATCATCATCCAGACCATGCTGGCTGGGTTGATGCATTTCCGAAGGCAGAAATACTAGGGCACCGCTATGTGGATTATTGGATGCGCCAAACGACGGAGTTTTTACAATATCGTGAGCGTTTTTACCGCCAACAGCTAGAGCAAGAAAATGTCCCCCAAGAGGATATTGCGCGCATTTTAGACGCACGTGAGGAGCTTGAACTATTCGGTACGCGCCCTTTAACGCAATTTATCCAAGATGGCGATGAAGTGCCAGGGCATCCAGGCTTAATTGCACATGAAACATTAGGGCATGCACAAAGCCATTTAATGTTTGTGGAACAACATACAGGGCAGGCAATCGGTGGTGACCTGCTACTCGAAAAAGTTTCGAGCAACCCGCTAGTTGAGCCACCTGTTGACCTGCAAGGTGAGCGCCCCAAATCGTTGCTGCAATACAATGCCTCATTAAAAAAGTTGCAGCAAATGGACATTTCAACACTATATACAGGGCATGGTGAGGCAGTGACAGACATTAAGCCGCTTGTTACAACGCGTCTAACAAAGCAGCATGAGCGTGCGATGTATGTTTTACAGCTGATGGAGGAGCATCGTAACGTCTATGATTTAACGAAAGCATTGTTCGGTAAAACGTATGCTAAACAACCAGGGCTAACATTATCAGAAACATTAGGGCAGCTTGATTATTTAGTTGAAGAAGGCTATGCCCGTAGCGAAATGCAAAATGGGGTAGAAATTTATATCCCTGCATAGAGGAGAGCTACTATTGAAAAAATTATTCTTGTTATTTAGCGTTTGTCTCTTGCTTGTTGCTTGTACAAAAATAGAGCCTGAGCTAGCTGCAGAAATTGTTATTAGCGATTTGACGGACGCACAATTTGATACAGTCGGAGGAGCAGGTGATGCAACAAAGGATGACTTCAAAATGCTGACATTCAACTTTACGATGAAAAATAGCAAAAATGTCGAGCGAGAAATTACGATGTTTCAAGATTGGAAAAATGTCTTGCAGGAGCACTACTGGACAGGGTCAGGTAGCGCTTTTGATAATTTAACAGCGGATATCGTTGAATACCACACAGAGATTGTTCTTTATGCTAAAGGATTAAGTGAGCGTGATTTACAACAACGCTTTGGCGACGCACATATTCATGTGGAATGGCAGCAAAACGGTGAAACACGTGGTGAAAATATTTTTTTAAAGGATATCATCTTGGTTCAGTAAAAGGCCCCTTCCTCAAAAGGGGCTTTTCAAGCAAGCTTGAAAAAATCTGGAATCAATAGGAAAAAGCACAGCGCGTATGCTGTGCTTTTTAAATAGGTTAAACTGCCATCGCAGGGCCAAAGAATTCGTAGTTAACGTTTTCCTCTGGGATATTTAAGTCGCGTAATAAATTAATTACGTGCTGCATAAATGGTGCAGGTCCACATAAGTATACCTTGCTATCATTTTTTAATAAGCCTTCAAGCTGTTCCTTTGTCACGAAGCCTTCCTCATCAGAGTACATTGCTTTGTAAGTGCCGCCGATTTCATCCACCTTTGCAGCAATTGTTTCTGTAAATGCAGCAACGTCTTTGTTGCGTGCACATTGTAGGAATGTGACATCACGCTCTGCAATTGTTTGTAGCATGCTGTTTAATGGTGTTACACCGATACCACCACTTACGAATAAGACAGGTGCATCGCTGTTATCTAACGTGAAGACACCAGCTGGTGCGCTGACATCAATGTGTGTGCCTTGCTCATAGCCTGTGTGTAAATAGTTCGATACGATACCTTTTGGATCGTTTTCGTGCTTCACTGAAATACGATATTCATTTTGGTTATTTGCTTCAGAAACAGTGTATTGGCGGTTCATTAAATATTTTTCGCCAGGTATTTGCATACGCACTGTAACGTATTGTCCTGCTTTGTAAGCTGGTAAAGGTTGACCATCTACGGGTGCTAAATAGAAAGAAGTTACTAACTCGCTTTCTTTTTCTGTGCGCACGATTTTGAATGGCTTGAATAAGCGCCAGCCTTCGTTTTGCTCTGCCTCTTTATATAAATCCTCTTCCACTTGAATGAAAATATCTGCGATGACACCGTAAGCTTGTGCCCATGCATCAATAATTTCGTCTGTCGCTGCATCGCCTAACACTTCTTTAATCGCTTTCAATAAATTTTCACCTACGATTGGGTAGTGCTCTGGTAATACTCCTAAGCTGCGGTGCTTATGTGCAATTTGAATAACTGTTGGCACGATTGCTTGCAAGTTATCGATATGCATAGCAGCTGCTAATACTGTATTTGCTAATGCTGTTTGTTGTCGGCCTTGCTCTTGATTGGAATGGTTAAAAATGTTTAATAATTCTGGATGTGCACTGAACATATTTTTATAGAACGTCTTTGTAATTGTCACACCGTACTCCTGAAGTGCAGGTACAGTCGCTTTAATTGTATCAATTGTTTGTTGTTGTAACATTTAAGTCACGTCCTTTTCCTTTGATAAGCCAACTATAAGCCTAAAGTGAATTTAAAGCAATATCAAAAATACATCTTTAACAAAATAGACACAAATGTAGTATCAAAAATACATCTTTTAGCTGTGAATGATTTCATAAGCAAATAATAGTCCGATTTGATATACTAACGAGAGAAGAAAGTTGGTGAAAAAGTGCGCTTAACCGTCTATACAGATTACTCGTTGCGTGTGCTAATTTATTTAGGTGTACGAGGACAACAGCATTTAGCCACAATACAAGAAATTGCAGATGCGTATCAAATATCAAAAAATCATTTAATGAAAGTCACATACGACCTTGGGCAGCACGGCTTTATCGAAACGATTCGAGGTAGAGGTGGAGGAATTCGTCTTGCGATGGCACCTGAAGAAATTAATATTGGTGCAGTTATTCGAAAAACAGAAGAAGACTTTCATCTTGTCGAATGCTTTAGCTCAGAAAGCAATTTATGTAAAATTTCAGCTGAATGCCAATTAAAAAATGCTTTGAATGAAGCGTTGAAGGCATATTTAGCGGTTTTAGATCAATATCATATTTCCGATTTCATTCATTCAAAGGAATCGATTCTAAAATTGCTTGGCCTCAAATAACTATATGCGTAACAGCATGTAGTTTTTTTACTATTATTGAAGGGAAGTACAAAAAATGCATAAAAAAAAGATTTTAATTACTGGTGCAACGAGCGGCCTCGGCTTACATATGACCAAGCTTTGTTTAGCAAAAGGCTACGAAGTTTATGCAACGGGTCGCAATGAAGTGTCATTAACGACATTAGAAAAATTAGGGGCGCATCCGATACAGGCAGATTTGCGTGAAATGGAGCAAATCGATGCATTACTACAGCAATTACCGAAGCTCGATGTGGCGATTATTAATGCAGGTGTTGGCATTTTTGAAAATGCCTTTCATTTAACAGATGAGCAAATTGATACAATGATTGATGTCAATGTGAAAGCGCCAATCTTCCTAGCAAAAAGGCTATTTGCCAATATGCAAAAAGAGGGGCATTTTATTTTTATTAGCTCACAGGCAGGAAAGGTAGCAACGAAAAAAGCGAGTGTTTATGCAGCGACAAAGCATGCGCTCACAGGCTTTATCGATGGCTTCCGTCATGAGGCTGCACCATTGAAAGTAACAGGCATTTTCCCAGGGCCGATTGATACGCCATTTCTGCAAAAAGCGGATGCAGCAGGCGCATATCGTCAGGCGATTGCCCACTTTTTATTAACACCAGAAAAAGTTGCAAATGCGGTTATTAAAACAATCGAGCATCCTGTGCGCTCTGTCAATTTGCCTTGGGTAATGGGCTTGTCAAGCAAGCTATATGCGATAGCTCCAACGCTTGTAGAAAAGCTTGGCAGTAATTTTTTCAATAAAAAATAAATTTATAAAAATTCACTTGTATTTATATTTATTGCGTGGTAATATGCATGTATAAACTATTAATTTCTATGTATAAAAATACGTAATGGTTATCGGAGGCATATTAGATTATGGCAAATAAAAAGGTAGTATTAGCATATTCAGGTGGATTAGACACATCAGTAGCAATTCCTTGGCTAAAGGAGCAGGGCTGGGATGTTATCGCAGTTTGTCTTGATGTAGGTGAAGGCAAAGATTTAGAGTTTATTAAAAACAAAGCATTGCAGGTCGGTGCGGTTGAATCTTATATGGTTGATGCAAAAGATGAGTTTGCTGAAGAATATGCATTAATTTCATTACAGGCACATACATGGTATGAGCAAAAATATCCTTTAGTATCTGCGTTATCACGTCCATTAATTTCGAAAAAGCTTGTAGAAATTGCCAACCAAACAAATGCGGATGCGGTAGCACATGGCTGTACAGGTAAAGGTAATGACCAAGTGCGCTTCGAAGTATCAATTAAAGCATTGAATCCTGACTTAGAAGTGTTAGCACCTGTGCGTGAGTGGGGCTGGAGCCGCGATGAGGAAATTGAATATGCAATGAAGCATAATGTGCCGATTCCTGCGACACTTGATTCACCATTCTCAATTGACCAAAACTTATGGGGGCGTGCCAACGAAGCGGGTGTGATGGAGGACCCTTGGGTAGCACCACCAGAAGAAGCATATGGCTTAACGAAGGCCATCGAAAACACACCAGATACTGCTGAAGTAGTAGAAATCGAATTCGTTGCTGGTAAGCCTGTTGCCTTAAATGGTGAAGAAATGAAGCTAGCCGATTTAATTCAAAAATTAAATGCGGTTGCTGGTGAGCATGGCGTTGGGCGTATCGACCACGTAGAAAACCGCTTAGTCGGCATTAAATCACGTGAGGTATATGAAATCCCAGGTGCAAAAGTGCTATTAACAGCACATAAAGAGCTAGAGGACTTAACGCTCGTAAAAGAAATGGCACACTTTAAGCCAGTAATCGAGAAAAAATTATCAGAAATTATTTATGAAGGGCTATGGTTCTCACCATTGCGTCCAGCATTAGAAGCATTTTTAAAAGAAACACAGCAATATGTCAACGGTACAGTGCGTGTGAAATTATTTAAAGGGCATGCAATTGTTGAAGGACGTAAATCGCCAAACTCTTTATATAATGAAAAGCTTGCAACATACTCAAAAGAGGACATGTTCAACCATAACTCAGCAGTTGGCTTTATTGAACTATGGGGCTTACCTACTGTTGTAGCAGCAGGTGTCAATAAAAAATAAGTAATTGTGAGCAAGAGGCACTAGCGCTTCTTGCTTCTACTTTTAATCGAGGTGTGAAGGTAATGACAAAATTATGGGGCGGGCGCTTTCAAAAGTCTGCGGAAGCATGGGTAGACGAGTTCGGTGCATCCATCGGCTTTGATCAGCAATTAGTAATGGAAGACCTGGAAGGCAGTAAAGCACATGTCACGATGCTAGGCATCCAAGGTATTTTACCAAAAGTAGATGTTGAGCAAATTCTAGATGGCTTACAGCAGCTACAAGTAAAAGCAGAGGCAGGGGAGCTCGCATTTTCAGTAGCAAATGAAGACATTCATTTAAATTTGGAAAAAATGCTGATCGACTTAATCGGCCCTGTTGGTGGCAAGTTACATACAGGTCGCTCACGTAACGACCAAGTAGCAACAGATATGCATTTATTTTTGAAAAAGCGCGTAGCAGAGGTCATCGGCTTAATCGAAAACTTCCAAAAAACGCTACTACAGCAGGCGGAGCAGCATGTTGAAACAATCGCGCCAGGCTATACACATTTACAACGTGCACAACCAATTTCATTTGCACATCATTTAATGGCATATTTCTGGATGCTAGAGCGTGACAAGCAGCGCTACACAGAATCGTTAAAACGCATTGATATTTCACCGCTTGGCGCAGGTGCGATGGCTGGTACAACATTCCCAATTGACCGTTTAAAGTCAGCGGAGCTACTAGGCTTTGCGGATGTTTATGCCAACTCAATGGATGCGGTAAGCGACCGTGATTTCATCGTGGAATTTTTATCAAATTCATCTTTATTGATGGCGCATTTATCACGTTTTGCAGAGGAAATCATTTTATGGTCAACGGATGAATTTAAATTTATCGAGCTAGATGACGCCTTTTCAACAGGCTCATCCATTATGCCACAAAAGAAAAATCCTGATATGGCGGAGCTGATTCGTGGAAAATCAGGTCGTGTCTACGGCAATTTAATGGGACTATTAACGGTATTAAAAGGCACGCCGTTAACATACAACAAAGACATGCAAGAAGATAAGGAAGGCATGTTTGACACAGTGCACACGGTTCTAGGTGCATTGAAAATTTTCGAAGGCATGGTTGCCACAATGACTGTCAATACAGAGCGCTTACATAGTGCCGTGCATAGCGACTTCTCCAATGCAACGGAGCTAGCGGATTACTTAGCTGCCAAGGGCATGCCATTCCGCGAAGCACATGAGGTCACAGGTAAGCTTGTTTTCACATGTATCCAACGTAGTATTTATTTGCTGGACTTGCCATTAGCAGATATGCAAGCAGAAAGCACATTAATCGAAGCTGATATTTATGACGTGCTCGCACCCGAAGCCGCTGTAAGCCGCCGCAACTCATTAGGTGGCACAGGCTTCGAACAAGTACGCACACAACTGGCAAAAGCGAAAGCATTATTAGCATAATATTAAAGAATGGGCGCCTAATACATGGCGCCCATTTTCGTTGAGCGAAAATGGTAGTTGGTTGAGCGAATTAGAAGAGTGGATGAGCGAAAATTGCACTTCGAAGAGCGAATTTCATCATTCGATGAGCGAATCACTACTTTTGTCGGGTATCATCGTAAAAATTTGCTCAGGAATTTCATAATAAGAATGCCCTTTTTTATAAGACAAAGGTAAAAAGCGTAACAATCGCTTTGCAGCGTGCCTTGATGAAATATCACACAACACACAAAACTGCTGATTCGTTATTTTCGTATCAACTAATAATCGAAAATCATGCAATGCTTGGAAATGGGCATATTTGTTTTGAAAACGGCAATGTGGGCAAAGAAATTTACCATGAGCAAAGCGCATTTTCGCGGCACATTTCTCACAAAACACACCGCACTTCAATTGCTCTAATGTAAAAGTAAATGCCTCTTTTTTAGGGGAATGTAAAGACAACAGCTGTGCATAAACCTTATCTAAATCAAGTATCGGCTTACAATGCTGCACAAGTTTTTTCTCGATAAAGCTCAGCACATAATCCGCATGAAAAATAGGGAAATCGGGAGGCTTGCTCGCAATGATGGCACGGCGATTTGCGATGACAACAGCACCGTGAAGTGGGATATGGGGAAAGAAAGAAGAAAGCGCACGTAAATGCCGGTTGAGTTGTTCAATAGGGTTAGCAAAACGCTCAGTAACACCATCAGCACGGGTTCGAAGCAACTGCGAGGACTCTGCATCAAAATGCAGCGTGCCTGCTATATTTTTCACCTCAAGGCACACAATCAATGACGGAAAAATTACGATAAAATCAATTTCGTGACGCTGCTGCTGTGCATTAAAAAAGGAGAAATTGCGAATGACACGATGTGGTGTAGCAAGCTCCTGTAAAAAGAATTGCACCTCATCCTCACCGGAAACTCCGACATTTGCCATAGCAAGCTGCTCTTTAAAGTACAAATAATCTGGATGGAACGCATCAATTCTTCTAATAATTGCTTCAAGTTGTTGAAGCCTCAAATAAAATCACCTCCAATTATAGTATATTATGAAATCCTGTCTATTTCTTCATATAGTTTTAACACTCGCTTTACAATTATCATGTACGATACAAATATTAATTTATTTGGAGGTTTAACATGAAATTTAAAAGTTTAGCAGCATTAACAGCAGGGATTACAATTGCATTATCTAGTTTGGGAGCACCGCTAGGAGCAAAGGCTGAAACAATGCTACATATGCAAGCTACATCTCGCTATAATTCGGGCGTACAAAATGAGGATGGTGGTACAACAGAAATTGTTGCTTACAATGCCGATAATCAAAAATACTATGTGATTAATGGAACAACGAAGCAAATTGAAGTGATAGCATTACCAAATACCGCATCGTTTACAACTTTAAAAGCAGAAAAAAGCATCAATCTTGAAGAAGGGCTTAAAAAAATTAAACCAACATTTACATATGGCGATGTGACAAGTATTAGTATCAACACAGAGCTAAAGACGATTGTAGCAGCAGTGCAAGCTGCCGGTACAAATGATAACGGCTTAGCAGTATTTTTAAATTATGATGGTGTGATACAGCATGTTGTAGAAGCAGGTAAACAGCCGGATATGATTACATTTACACCTGATGGTAAAAAGGCACTTGTAGCAAACGAGGGTGAGTCACGTGAAGGCTATGACAAGGCGGTCGATCCTGAGGGTAGCGTGACGGTTATTGATTTAGCAAATGGTATAACAAATGCGACAGCACAAAATGTAACATTTGAAGCGTTAGATGCACAACGTGAGAAATTAGTGGCACAAGGGGTAATTGTCAAGAAAAATACAGCTCCTTCAGTTGATTTTGAGCCAGAATATATAGCGGTGAATGCAGCTAGTGACAAAGCATATGTAACATTACAGGAAGCAAATGCAATCGCTACACTGGATTTAACAACAAATCAATGGATTGATGTTAAATCATTAGGCTTAAAGGATCATAGCTTAGAAAAAAATGCATTAGATTTTAGAAAAGATAAGAAAATCGCAATTCAGCCAGAAAATTTATTTGGACTTTATATGCCAGATGGAATTGCCAGCTATGAAGTAAATGGCAAAACATATTTAGTGACAGCAAATGAGGGAGACTCTCGTGATTGGGAAGGCTATATAAACGAAATTGAAACAGAATTAGATGGCAATGAAGTCGTGTTATTTGATGCATCAGATTATGATGGCTTAGATGCATCCAAAACGTATAGCTTCGGTGCGCGCTCATTTTCCATTTATGAGGCAGATACAATGAAGCAAGTGTATGATAGCGGTAGCGACTTCGAGAAATTAACAGCGCAAGCTTTGCCTGAATACTTTAATGTTTCAAATAATAATACAAAGCTAGATAATCGCAGTGGTAAAAAAGGGCCTGAGCCTGAAGATGTAAAAATCGGACAAATCGCTGACCGTTTTTATGCTTTCGTGGGACTTGAGCGAATCGGTGGTATTATGATGTACGATATTACAAATCCTAGCGCACCAGCGTTTATCCAATACATCAACGAGCGTGATTTTAGCGAGGATATAAAAGGCGATGTTTCACCAGAAGGGCTTGCATTTATTGCAGCAGAAAAAAGTCCAACAGGCTTGCCAACTTTACTTGCGGCACATGAAGTAAGTGGGACGGTTGCAGCATATACAATTGGTGCACCAAAAGCAGTGACATTTACTGATATTCAAGGTCACTGGGCACAAACAGCGATTGAGCATGTTGCAAGTGTTGGCATTTTCAAAGGTGTTACAAAAGAGCGCTTCAATCCAAATGAACAGCTAACGAAGGCACAATTTATTACAGCATTAAGTCGCACACAGCAGCTTGTACCATCTACAAGCGCACCGTTTACAGATGTGAAAGCAACACATTATTTTAGCGAGGCTGTTGTATGGGCTTATGACAATAAATTGATTGATACAACGAGCCGACAATTTAAGCCAAACAATGCAATGACACGTGAGCAAGCAGCACAAATACTGTACCGCTACTTACAACAAACAGGCTATGAATTCCCAGCACAGCAAACGCAAGCATACACAGATGATGCAACGATTTCATCAGCGGCGAAAGAAGCTGTCTATGCGCTACAGCAAGCTGGTATTATGACAGGTAATGAACAGCAACAATTTAACCCACAGGCTACTTTAACGAGAGCGGAAGCGGCGGCAATTTTAAGCCCATTATTTTAAAGAAATATAAGAAAAGTGCCCTCGAAACTATCAGGCACTTTTTTATATGGCTAGCTTTCTGGAGTGTCAGCAACTTTGAATTGATCGATTTGTCTTTCCATTTCCTGACTCATTAATAGCAGCTCCTCTGATGCCATTGCGACTGTTTTTGTTGCTTCGGTCTGCTCAAGTGTAGAGCTTGTCACTTGTTCTGTTGCGGCAAGTGTTTGATCGCTTGCATTTAAAATTTCGTGCATTTGATGCTGTATTGTTGAAGATAGGGAAGTGGCAGAGGACACTTCTTCATTGATTGCATGAATAGCTGAAAGCATATTTGTTACATGCTGCGACATTTGCTGGAAGGCAGATGTCGTTTCTTCAACTGCATTTATTTGAACAGCGAACTGTTCATTTGTTGATTGCATTTCAGCTGTCGCAACTTTTGATTGATTTAAAATTTCCTGAATAGATAGCTGAACATCCGCAGCTGCCTGTGCCGATTGCTCCGCTAGTTTGCGTACCTCATCTGCTACGACTGCAAAGCCTTTACCATGCTCACCAGCGCGCGCTGCTTCAATAGAAGCATTTAATGCCAATAAATTTGTTTGTCCTGAAATCGTTGTAATAAATGTTGCAATGCTTTCAATTTTCGCCATATCCTGTTCAAGCTTTGTCATAATCGCTTGCATATGTTGAATTTTAGCTTGCATTGAATGATTTGTTTCTTCTAAATAATCAATTTGCTGTATCGCTTGTGAGCCAACCTCATCAACTGTTTGAGCAGTGGATGAAAGGACTGTTGTATTATCATGGATTTTTTGCATTTGCTGCTGCAAGGAGTCTGATAGCTCTGCTGCTTTATTTGCCTCTGTATTAACGAGCGCTGCATCATCCGAAATGGACATGGTAGCTGTGGCAATTTCATCACTTGTCGCATTCATTTCCTCTGAATAAGCTGTTAAGCTATTGGAAGATAGGCTCAATTTATAAATCGATTGCTGAATATTACGAATAGTATTGCTCGTTTTACTTACCATATCACCAAATGCTTTCGCTAAGCTGCCAACCTCATCATTTGTCGTTGCTTGCAATTGTACAGTTAAATCACCAGTCGCTAATTGCTGTGCCACCTTTTCAAGCGCTGTAATTGGACGAATCAGGCGGCTGACGATGAATAGCATTAAAATTGTAATAATGACAAGGACAACAGAAAAGGTGATAAGCAATATTTTCGTTGTAGAATTAGCAATCGCATTAATGTTTTTCATTTCATAATCGCTACCAACAACCCATTGTACACCTTCAATTTTTTTATAAACGACTAGCTGATTATCAAGCTGCTGATGATTAACTGTGAAATCAGTGTCATCAAGCGACTTTAAAAATGAATAAGCAGGGAGCTCAAAAAGATTTTCATCTTCAATTGTATGATGAACAATCGGATTACCAATAGCACTAACGAGGAAAACGTCCCCATCATAGCCTGGATTAATGGTATTAAGCGTCTCAATTAAGTAGGTTAAACTAATGTCAGCTCCAATAACTCCAACTAATTGATTCGTTTGAGAATAAAGTGGCTGTGAAATCGTAATAACTTTTTCACCAGAAATAGCATCCACATACGGTTCGCCAATGACAATTCCTCCGACTTTAACCGCATCCACATACCATGGACGGTCGCGTGGGTCGATATTTGCTGGTACATTGTTGACAGGTGCGGCAATCGTTCTACCATTATTTAAGCTAATATAAACATTTGACACACCTTCATAAATTTCTGTAAATGGTAATAACGCTTCAAAAATCGTATCAACTTCGATTTCATTTGTCGTTACAGAGCTTGTTGCCGCAGCAACAAATTGCTCATTATTCATCAGAAGAGATAAACCGTCGCGATAGCGCTCAAAATAAGCCTGAATAATAGCTGTTGTACTTTCTAACATTGTTTCGCTTTGTAGCATGGCATCTTTTTTTAATGCCCTGCTATTAATAGTTGAAATAAATAACATCATTGCGATAAAAGCAACGATTAATGTGATAAGTAGTGGGATTAATATTTTTCCTTTTAAAGATAGTTGTCTGCGCATTGCTTTTTCGCCCCTCTCTTGTACTGATATGAGTTTATACAATGATAATATACAAAAACTGAATTGTGAAGAATAATCAGAAAATTTTGTCGAAAATTATTAGTGAAACTTTCGACATAATCTTTCGTATATAGTAGTATGGAAAAAATAATGTACAATAGTAGTATTATAAGAATTGGGGGATGCATATGTCTGAATATAAAAATCCATTATTTGAAGATTTAGAAACGCGTGAAAAAATAACAAATGAAATCGTAGAAGCTGAGCCACAGCAGCTTGTTTCGAATGAGGAATATTCGCAAATTCGCAAGCGTCAAATTGCTTTAAAATCTGAGCCACAAGTGCGTGCATTAGCCAACAAAATCGATGTGCATAATCAAATTGCAGTATTGGAATTTGGCAAGGACACAGCGAAGGGCATTTCGACTTTTTCTGATCGCATGCTATCGACAATTAAAACGAGTAAGCTAGAGCGTTCAAGTGAGCTGCTCCGCAATTTAAATACGATTATGGACCGCTTTGATCCGAAAGACTTTGAGCAGGAGGAGAAGAAAAAAGGTGGCCTAATTAAACGCTTGTTTTCGAAAAGCAAGGAGCAGCTAGAGAAACTGTTATCCAAATACGATACGATGAACAAGGAAGTTGATGCTGTTTACAACGAAATTCAAAAATACGAAGTAGAAATGAAGCGCAATACGATGGAGCTTGAGCAAATGTATGATGAAAACTTAAACTATTTCCATAGTTTAAGCGAGCATATTGCAGCTGTCGAAGTGAAGGTGGAGGAGCTAAATAGTCAGCTACCATCATTAGAGGCGCAGGCGAATGCAGGTGACCAAGTAGCCATTTTAGAATATGAAACAGTGCAGCGAGCAATTGAATTATTGGAGCAGCGTCGCTACGATTTAGAAATGGCACAGCAAGTGTCATTCCAATCAGCGCCACAAATTCGTCTAATGCAGCAAGGGAATAACCATTTAATTGCGAAAATTAATTCGGCATTTGTGACAACAATTCCTATTTTTAAACAAGGGCTTGTTCATGCGGTAACGATGCAGCGCCAAAAGCTGGTTGCGGATTCGATGATTGAGCTAGACAAACGCACAAATGAAATGCTTGTACGCAATGCTCAAAATATTCGCCAAAACTCTGTTAATATTGCAAGAACAGCGGGTAGCCCAAGCATTACAATCGATACGATTGAAACGACATGGCAAACAATTATGGCAGGCATTGAGGAAACGAAGCAAATTCAAGAAGAAACGATTCGCAACCGCGAAGAAGGTCGCAAGCGTATTGAAAAACTGCAGTTAGAATATGAAAAATTAAAGAAAATGTAATGAACAAGGCTGTTGGAAAAGGCAAAGCTGCTTTTCCAGCAGCTTTTTTATCGAAGTAAAATCTTCAATGATTGCAGCTTCATTTTATGCTAAAATAAATGAAAACGATTAAATGAGGTTTTGTATGCTAAAAGAAATTGCTCGAAAAAGCGTCATCGCGATTATTGCAACATTGCTACTTAGCGCATTGTTTGCCTACGCAGGCTTTACACCAGAAGAGGAGTTATTCCCATTTCCCAAGCTGTTTCAAATGTTTTTCTTATTAAGTGCACCTGCCTATTTTTTAGGGGGGATTCCTATCTCCATGTTACTTGACCGCTTTTGGAGCTGGCCTTCATTTGAAATATTAGCGTATGCAGCGTTTGGGGCACTATTGATGATTCCTTATTATTTCCTTGCATTTGCAGCGACAGGTGGACCGCTAGGAGTCATCATGTTATTTGGAGCGAGCGCAGCTATTATTTTTTATTTTGTGAAAACCTTCCTACATAAATTATTCAGAAAATACGGATTTTAGAGGTGTATGCTGATGTGGATAGAGCGCTGGCAGCAATTAGCCAAAAATTTAAAGCGACAGGGAGCCTTTGTACAGCCAATTGATATACAGCCTGTCGCAACAGAGCAAGAGCTACAGCAAGTAGAGGCACAGCTTGGCATACAAATCCCATCTGAGTTTCGTCAAGTATTGCAAAAGTGCTCACAGCAAGTAGATGTGTATTGGACGTTACCTGATGAAGTAATTATTCCATCTGAGCTAACAGATATCCCTTCAGGCGATTTTGGATGGAGCTTGGCAAATTTGTATGTACCAGACGAGCGGCTATATTTGCAATTTCATTCAGCGCGTAATGGGGATGCAGTTCTGATAAAGCTTGAAGATGCAACGATTTGGTGCTGGAGCCATGAGGAGGATCAATACGATTACCTTGCGACTAATTTCCAAAGCTATGTCGATGCGATAACCACTTTAGGCTGCATAGGCATAGATTGTGGGCAGCATCGTCAGTTTTGTGATACGACAGGATTAAACCTCCAGCTAACTAGCTCACAAATATGGCTGGATTGGCTTGAGCAATATAGCATCTCTAATTTACAGCAAGCTAAATTGAGCTTACATAGCTTGCTTTTATATGCTTCTATGCACGGTATAAAAGAGACAGAGGTACAGCAGGCCTTTTTACAGTTTGACAAAGAGCAAATTTATCAGGTGCTACGTCAAAATATCGAGCAAGAGCAATCAACCACCAACCAAAAAGCATGGAGTGATATATTAGTCAATGTTTGTGCTAGCGAGGCTGTGCAGTGGGTGAGAGCGCTTTGGCAAAAGGATAGCAACATAGCAAGTGGGCTGCGCGATTATTTGACTGCACAATGCTTGCCAAGCGAAGAAGGGCTATCACTTATTCTTAACGATATAGAAAAGGATAAAGTAAATGGCTATACCGCTTTGCAGAGGCTGCGTCATTTTCAGCATCCATCTATCATTGAATGGATGCAAAATACCGTAGCTTTTCCAATCGATGGCTGGGACATCCTGTTAGCACAATCACAGCCAAGTGCTGAGCGATTGTTAGAATGGCTGAATGGACGTGAAGTGGAAAGGCTGATAGCCATTCATGCGATTCATTGCATGATGCGAGGAGAAATTGTTCCTACATCTGTTGTGAAAACAGAAAAATGGCGTCCGTTGTTAGCTTTTTGGGAAAAGCATGAGGTATTACAAAAAAATAAAAAGCTATTTAGTCAAGCTTTAAATGGTTTGGATAATTGGTTATTAAAACAACAGAGGGGGAACTAGCAATGAAAAAATTATTAGTGACAGGCTTTGAGCCATTTTTACAATTTACATTAAACCCGACAGAGGAAGTAGTGAAAGCATTAGATGGCAAAGCAATCGGTCATTACCAAATTGTTGGCAAGGTGTTACCTGTAGAATTTGGGGCTGCACAGCAGCATATTCGTCAGCTCTTAATAGAGGAAAA
The DNA here is from genome assembly GCF_025291715.1 of Metasolibacillus sp. GTDB lineage: Bacteria > Bacillota > Bacilli > Bacillales_A > Planococcaceae > Metasolibacillus > Metasolibacillus louembei. Next base: position 64,726 of record NZ_JAMBIZ010000002.1, on the reverse strand, counting down.
GCCAGATGCGGTTATTGCGCTTGGACTTGCAGGTGGACGCAGTAAAATTACTCCAGAGCGTATCGCCATTAATGTAATGGATGGAGCAAAGGATAATTCAGGTCATACACCGACAGATGAAGTGATTGCTGAGGACGGGGCAGATGGCTATTTTTCTACATTGCCAATTCGTGAGATGGTCAACCGCTTGAAGGATGCAGGTTACCCAGCTACCATTTCCAACACAGCGGGTACATATGTATGTAATTTATTAATGTATACATTGCTATATGAAACAAAAGGAGCTATTCCAGCAGGCTTTATCCATATTCCTGCATCACACCAGCTAGCCATTGAGGAAGGCAAAGTACCAAGCTGGTCACAGGCTGACTTAAATGCAGCGATTGAAATTTGTATTGAAACATTAATTTAAAGTAGTGGGACATGTAGGGAAATTTGCTCTATATGTCCCTTTTTATATAGCGTTCCCTATATAAACAAATAAGGGGGGGAATGCAAATGAATATCAGCGCAGGACATTGGCATGTTGGGACAGGAGCAGTAGGCTATATAGATGAAGTAACAGAGGCAAGGCGCGTTGTAAAGCGGGTAGCAAGCTTATTGCAGCAAGCGGGTGTAGAAGTGCGCGTCATTTTCGATAATGTGTCCAAAAATCAGCGACAAAATTTAAACTATTTAATTCATGCACACCAAAAGGGCAAGGGCTTACATGTTAGCATCCATTTTAATGCGGTCGCAAAAGCGACAGCCGGCGGGCTAGGAACAGAGGTGCTTTACGCGAGAGCAGAAATGCAGCAGCTTGCTTCCAAGGTAAGCGCAGCCATTAGCAAGGCGAGCGGCTTACGCAACCGCGGTGCTAAACGGCGGAACGATTTAGCCTTTTTAAACGCCTTGCCACAAGCCATACTTATTGAAGTATGCTTTGTTAATTCAAAGGAAGATGTTGCTTGTTACAAGCGTCATTTTGAAGCAATTTGTCAGGCAATTGTGGGGGCGCTAAAGTCCTAATTCGCCCACAAGACAGGTGAATTCACGGTGGAAAGTGTAAGGAGGGGGTCCTTACACTTTTTTTCATGAGCATTGTACGGAAATCTCATGTAACAGTGCCGTCAAATTGTCCTCATCTTCATACAATGTGAGCAAGGTTGTTAGCTGCTGAATAACTTCCTCATTCGGTTGCCCTAAATGAAACAGGCAAATCGCTTTGTAAGTATAAATATAGCTAAGCATTTGATAACTGAGCTTTTGTTTAAATTGCGTGAAAACACGTGCCAGCAATGTGAGGCATGTCGCATATTTTTTATTTTCTACATATAAAATACATAAATCGAGATGAAAATAAATAGATAAGTAGGTCATATCCTTCTCATAATCTTTGTACAAATCAAGGCGTTTTGTCGCGATGCTAACAATTTCAATGGCAGAATCTAACGGAAATAAAAAGAGAATTGCATTGAGTAGAACTAAATCATTGAGATACCAATGGTCAAGCTTTTGCATCTTTGTCCAAATTTGTTCTGCTAAAAGCCGCGCTTGTAGTAAATCGTCCTGTTCAACTAAGATGAGCAGAGCTTGATAGGCCAAATCAATATGCTGAATAGCCTCATCGTCATGCTGCTGTAAATATTGCTGTACGGAAATTAAATTTTTCTTGATTTCAGCAGAGGTCGTCAAGTCCATCTGGGCAAAATCCTGAATTAATTTTTCACGCGCATTTATTGTGTAATTGGTATGAACATATAAAAATTCATTGACCGTCATATTTAATTTTGTCGTAAGTTGGACTAGAAGCTGTGCACTGAGGGCGAGCTTACTTTGTTCAATGCGTGAGTATGTCCCTTGCTGAGCGATGTCATAGGCAAGCTCCTTTTGTGTCATTTGCCGGTTTTTCCGTATTTTTTGTAATGTGTCTCCAAAATCCATCGTCTTCACCTCCAAATATTCCGATTCGTATATTTTGTTCTATAATAATAGAATTCTATTATACTGGAAAAGTACAAGTGAGAAGGAGGTTTTTAACATCAAAATAGCAATTATCATCATCGCCTTTGTACTACTTTCAATAATCGTCAATCTTCTATTACATTGCACTAAACAAAGGGGAATCAAAGAAAGCTAGGCATTTATCATTGATTAGCAGCTATTGGCGCAATAAGCAGCGTACAACACATATTGTCGATGATTACACATGGCATGAATTGAATTTAGACACAAATAATAATTTGAAATTTATCGCTTCACTTATGCTATAAATAAAGGCAATACGTATATAAAAAATGCGTTAGAGCTTTTGAAATTGAAAGGCTTTCCAAAGACGGTTGTTGATAATGCTGAAATGCTGTCTGATAGTTATATATCAACAGGACAGTGGCAAGGGAAAAGTTTTCAAAAAAGATGAAACATTTTCACAATCTAGTCGTATATTGATTATCGGGGTTAAAGAGAGGAGTTGGAGGATTTGTTAGTATTACAAAATGTAACGAAGCGTTATAAAGATTTTACAGCCGTTCAAAGCTTAAATTTTTCCATTTCACCTGGTGAGATTTTTGGATTAATTGGCCAAAATGGCGCAGGGAAAACGACAACGTTTCGCATGATTTTAGATTTGCAGGAGACGACAGAGGGCGTGATTACGTGGGAAGGAACGCCTATTAATAATGTGAATCGTGACTTGCTTGGCTATTTGCCAGAGGAGCGCGGCATTTTCCCACAAATGAAGGTGGAGGAGCAGCTTATTTATTTTGGACAGCTGCGTGGCATGACGAAAGCAGCTGTTAAAAAAGAGGCTGATTTTTGGATTAAGCGCTTTGAGCTTGAGGAAAAGCGCAATGATAAGGCGGAAACATTATCAAAGGGAAATCAGCAAAAGGTACAATTAATTGCTAGCTTTATTCACAAGCCAAAGTTTTTAATTTTAGATGAGCCATTTAGTGGACTAGATCCAGTGAATAAGGATTTATTAAAAAATGCGATTTTATTATTAAAAGAGCAAGGTATGACGATTTTATTTTCAAGTCATCAAATGGATAATGTCGAGGAGCTATGTGACCATCTTTGCTTATTAAAGCGCGGTGTTTCACTGTTTTCAGGCTCGCTCTTAGATTTGAAAAAGCAGTATGGTAAAACGAAGCTAACGATTCGCACAGAGCTGTCTGCGGATAAGCTAGCCAAGCTTGATGGTGTGAAATCAGTGAAGGAAGAGCGCGAGCAATATGTGCTTACTTTAGAGGATGAGCAATATGCGAAAGGTGTGTTTGATGTCGTATCGAGCGGTACATATATTGAAAAATTTAGCTTAGATTACTTGTCACTCGACGAGATTTTCAAAGACAAGGTAGGTGGCACGCATGTCTAAATTTATGATTTTATTGAAGGAAAATTATAAGCAAAAGGTCAAGGCTAAATCGTTTATTATTATGACGGTCTTGTATATTTTAGGGATTTCCGTATTTTTCTTCTGGTCAGACATAAAGGAAGCGTTATTTTCTAGTGAGCCTGATCAAATGATTTATGTCAATACAACAAGCTTTGATGTTAGTGCTATGCTAGAGGATGGCGATATCGTATGGACAGAGCTAGCCTCCACGACAGAGGCAGAAGAGGCCTTGAAAAAAGAAGAGTACGTGGCAGCGCTGATTTTTTCCGCAGCCGATACAACATTGGCAGTTAATTTAGTGTCGCTTGACCCGTTGCCGTTAAATATGCAGCAACAATTATCAGCAACTGCCAATACAATTGGACAATTTTATGCGATGGATCAATTAAATTTAAGTCCTGAGCAGTCTGCACAGCTGTTAAATGCTGCACCGCAAATTGAAATGAACACATTAAATGAAGCGGCGACAGATGGCAAGTCAGAGGAACAAAAATCAGCAGGTATGCTTGTTTCCTATATTGCTGGCTTCCTAGTGTATATATTCGTTATTTCATTTTTATCCATTGTCACTTCTGATGTTGCATCAGAAAAAGGCTCACGTGCTTTGGAAATGCTGCTAGTAAGCGTTAAAGCAGAAACGCATTTTAAAGCGAAGGTTATGAGCATCTTTTTAGTTGCTGTAACGCAATTCGCTGTGATGTTTGGTACGTCATTTGTCCTGTTAAAGCTAACTGATGGCGGTGCTAAATGGGCGATGGTAAGTGAAGTGTTAGCAGAGCTTCACGGTCAATATTTATTGTATGTCGCTGCATTTTTACTCGTGACAATTTTCATGTTTTTAATTATTGGAGCACTACTTGGCTCGCTCGTATCAAAGCCAGAGGAAGCTTCACAGGCGATGATGCCTGCAATGATTTTAGTTATTGTGGCATTCTTTATTATGGTAACAGCAACAGGAAATCCTGATACATTGCTTGTGACAATCGCATCGTATGTGCCGTTCACATCTGGAATGGTGATGCCAATGCGCATTGGTGCAACAGATTTAGGTGTGCTTGAGCCAATAATTTCTTTAGCAATTTTAGTTGCATCAACATTCGTGCTTTATTTAGTGAGCATATCCTTCTATAAACGTAGTGTATTAACTTACTCAACAGGCGGATTGATTCAAAAAATTAAAACGGTGTTTAAGGTGACAACTTAATATAGAGGAGGCTTGGAATCTGGGGAAATCCTAGATTTCAAGCGTTTTTTTATTTTCGCTCAAAGAATAGTAAAATTCGCTCATCAAAGTACGATTTTCGCTCAACGAAAGCCCGAATTCGCTCATCGAAAATTGAAATTCGCTCGCATCTCCCTGTTCCTAAGTCTTATCTCCGTCCTTTGACTGAAATATTTCAAAAGTCGAAACAAATTATTGAATTACTATTCAATAATATTCGAATATTTGTTAAAATAGGCAAGTCAAAATATAAAGGTGGGGAAATGATGAAAGTATTTCGAAAGCTCGGCTGGTTTTTTAAAGAGCGTAGGCGAGAGTATGTAATTGGTCTTTTAACGTTAACACTTGTTGCAATTTTGCAGCTTGTGCCACCGAAGGTCATTGGTTATACCATTGATGAAATCGGTGAAGGGACGCTGACAGTAGGCACTTTAACAAAATGGGTAGGCATTATTGTTGTCGTCGCTATTTTGATGTATATTCTCCGCTATTACTGGCGTCAGATGATTTTTGGGTCATCGAACTATTTGGCGAAAACATTGCGTGAGAAGCTGTTTCGCCATTTTACAAAAATGTCGCCATCCTTTTATCAGCAACGTCGTGTTGGGGATTTGATGGCACATGCGACGAATGATATTTCTGCTGTACAGCAAACAGCAGGCGGCGGTGTTTTAACATTATTCGATTCCATTACGACAGGAACATTTGTCATTTTGGCGATGGCAATTACGATTGATTGGCGCTTGACGCTGATTGCCTTAGTGCCAATGCCAATTATGGCTTTCTTAACAAGCTATTATGGGAAGCTGCTACATGAACGATTCCGTCATGCGCAGGCTGCATTTTCAGATTTGAATGATAAAACGCAGGAAAGCATTTCAGGGATGAAGGTCATTAAAACATTCGGGCAGCAGCAGGATGATATCGAGGATTTTACGCAGTTATCGAACGATGTTGTCGATAAAAATATGCGCGTAGCGAAAATCGATTCGCTGTTTGATCCGACAATTAGCCTTGTCATTGGTGTCAGCTTTTTCCTAAGCTTAGGATTCGGTGCGAAGTTTATTACAGAGGGTGCAATGACGATTGGTGATTTAATCGCATTTACGACGTATTTAGGCTTGCTCGTATGGCCGATGCTAGCAATTGGTATGCTGTTTAACATCGTGGAGCGCGGTTCGGCTTCGTATGACCGTATTGAGCAGCTATTGAATGAGCCTGTTGAAATTATGGATAAAACAGGAGCCTCCAATATGCGACCAAAAGGGGATTTGTCATTCCATGTGGATTCGTTTACATTCCCAGATGATGCGACACCATCCTTAACAAATGTCCACTTTGATTTAAAGCAAGGGCAAACACTTGGGATTGTCGGGAAAACGGGTTCAGGCAAAACGACAATTTTAAAGCTATTGCTGCGTGAATTTGAAGGCTATGAAGGCTATATCAAATATGGAGATATTCGCATTGATGATTATACAATGCTTGCATTGCGTGAGGCGATTGGCTATGTACCACAGGATCATTTCCTGTTCTCATCGACGATTTATAAAAATATTGCTTTTACAAATCCAGATGCACCAAGGGAACAGGTGGAGCATGCGGCAAGCTTAGCATACATTCATAACGATATTTTAGGCTTTACAGAAGGCTATGAAACGATTGTTGGTGAGCGTGGTGTCTCGCTCTCAGGAGGGCAAAAGCAGCGTATTTCGATTGCGCGTGCGTTAATGATGGAGCCAGAGCTATTAATATTGGATGATTCCTTATCTGCGGTCGATGCAAAAACGGAGGAAGCGATTTTACAGGCATTAAAAGCTTCACGTGAAAATGCGACAACGATTATTACATCACATCGCTTAAGTGCGATTCAGCATGCACATATCATTATCGTTATGCATGAAGGGGCGGTTGTTGAGAAGGGCACGCATGAGGAATTGATGGAATTAAGAGGACGTTACTACGAAATGTATGAATTGCAGCAACTAGAGCAGCAAGTGGAAAAGGGGGGCATCTAGTATGGAAAAGCAGACAACCTTTTCACGCAAGGAGCAAGCAGCCATTTTGAAGCGTTTGCTACGCTATTTAATTCCGCATAAAAAGGCGGTTGTTATCGCACTTGCTTTGCTTGTTTTAACAGTCATTGGCGATGTGCTCGGACCGTATATTATTAAAGTCTTTTTAGATGACCATGTCGCAATCGGCGATTTTGAAACAAAGCCAATTCTCGTTTTAGCGATTAGCTATGCGACGATTCAAATTTTAAATGTTGTTATTAGCTATTTACAATTATTGAAGTTTCAAGAGTTAGCACTGAAAATTATTCAGCAGCTTCGCATCGATGTATTTTCGAAAATTCATCAGCTTGGTATGCGTTATTTTGACCGCGTTCCAGCTGGCTCCATTGTATCGCGTGCAACGAATGATACAGAAGCGATTAAAGATATGTTCGTCAGCGTATTGATTAGCTTCGTACAGGCAGGATTTTTAATTATCGGTGTCTATGTAGCAATGTTTTTATTGAATCCTGTGCTGGCATTGTTTGCGCTTGTGCTACTGCCAATCGTGATTTACATCATTTATCTATATCGCAAATATAGCTCACTTGTCTATATGGAAATGCGTGAAAAGCTAAGTGAATTAAATGCAAAGCTATCAGAGTCGTTATCTGGTATGAGCATTGTGCAAGCATTCCGCCAAGAGAAGCGCTTTAATGATGAGTTTGATGATATTAATGGCAAGCATTTTAAGGCGATGATGGACAATACAAAGCTAAATAGCTTATTGCTGCGTCCTGTAGTTGACTTAGTGTATTTTGCGGCAATTGTATTGCTGCTAGTGTATTTCGGTAAAACATCGTTAACGACAGCGGTTGAGGTTGGGGTTGTTTACGCGTTTATCACATATATTAATCGCTTCTTTGAGCCAATTAATCAAGTGATGGAGCGTTTAGCGATTTTCCAGCAAGCTTTAGTAGCGGCATCGCGTGTATTTGCGCTATTGGATGAAGAGGAGCTAGAGCCTGTTCAGCAAAATAGGGCAGGGCAAATTACCGATGGGCGCATTGAGTTTAAAGATGTAACATTCAGCTATGACGGGCAAAAGGATGTGCTGAAAAATATTTCATTTACGGTCAATCCAGGTGAAACGGTGGCACTTGTTGGTCATACAGGAAGCGGCAAAAGCTCGATTATTAATTTATTAATGCGCTTTTATGAATTTGAACAAGGCGATATTTGTATTGATGGTGAGTCCATTAAAGCATTCAGCCAAGAGGAAATTCGCCGTAAGCTAGGGCTTGTGCTGCAAGATCCATTTTTATTTTACGGCACAATCGACAGCAACATCCGCTTGTATAATAAAGAAATAACGGATATTGATGTTGAAAAAGCTGCTGAATTTGTACAGGCAGATCGCTTTATCAATACGCTACCTGATAAATATAAGCAAAAGGTGACAGAGCGAGGCTCAACGTTTTCAAGTGGTCAACGCCAGCTTTTAGCCTTCGCTCGAACGATTGCGACAAATCCAAAAGTTTTAGTGCTAGATGAGGCAACGGCAGCAATCGATACTGAAACGGAAGTGGCGATTCAGCAGTCTTTAGAGAAGATGCGAAAAGGTCGCACAACGATTGCCATTGCGCACCGTTTATCGACGATTCAAGATGCTGAGCAAATTTTGGTGCTACACCAAGGAGAAATCAAGGAGCGTGGCACACACCAAGAGCTCCTTGCACAGCAAGGCTTGTATTACAAAATGTATTTATTGCAAAATGGCATAGCGAGTTTATAGAGGAGAGGACACCAAGGTAGCTGCCTTGGTGTTTTTTTATGAAGTGATCGAATAGCTGATAAAAGTGATCAAATAGAAGCTAAAATCGCTCGAATAGCATAATCTGTTTTACCATTTATGGATTTTATTTGTTATATTATTTAATATAGGGATGGCAAGAGGGGAAAAATGATGATTACAGAATTACAGCAAAGTGATTTTCATAAATGTGCCAGCATTTTAAATGAACAAGGGCAAATAGAGGCAAAAGCCATTATTGCGGGCATTAATCCAGGGCGCGTCTTTGTCGATGATGTGAGTACACCAACAACAGGGCTTATTTGGTTAGGCAATAATGATGGTTTTATTTTTATTGGAGATGAGAATAATGAGCAATTTAATCAAGAGATCAATGCGTTTCTTGACGATGTCATTGCCCCTGAAGCCAAAGAAGTGGGGTTGGCTTGCTTTGAAGGGGTAGGCAATCATGAGGAATGGAATCCTATGATTGAATCGTTATTGGCGCAGCGTGAAGTTGGAAGCTGGCTGCAAAGGGTATACATTTTACAGGAAGAAGATTATCAGCCTAATCTAGAGCCGTTGCTGGCACAAGGCTACACAATACATAAAATGGATGAGGTACTTTACAATAACAAGGCAATGAAAAACATAGAATTTTTACACGCAAAAATAGATGAGTTTTGGTCGTCGCCACAGCATTTTTTCAATTTATCGTCTCGCTTTATGCTATGATATGTATAGGTTAGGGAAGAGGAGATGCTTGAGATGAGCGAAGAGAGAAAAGGCATACTTTATACATTTTTATCGTATGCGATGTGGGGGGTTTTACCGCTTTTTTGGAAGTTACTAGAGCATGTAAATAGCATGGAAGTATTAGTAGGACGTGTGATGTGGTCATTTATTTTTACTATGTTGGCGATTTTATTTATCGGACAGAGGAAAGCGCTTTTTCAAGATTTACATTATTTATGGCAGCATAAGAAGCAATTCATTTCATTGATTGCAGCATCATTTATGATTGCAGTCAATTGGTACATATTTATTTATGCAGTGAATAGCAATCAAATGCTAGAAACGAGCCTTGGCTATTATATTAATCCACTATTTTCTGTGTTGTTTGGGGTGCTTTTTTTCAAGGAAAGATTGTCTCGTATACAGCTATTTGCCGTTGTGATTGCTTTCATTGGAGTAATGGTCATGACGCTCAATTACGGACGCTTACCGTGGATTGCCCTATGCTTAGCTTTGACTTTTGCTATTTATGGTGTGCTGAAAAAAAGAATTGTGTTGGATGCACTGCGTGGATTAACAATTGAAACATTATTTACATTGCCCATTGCGATTGTTGTTTATGCCTATTTATTCCAGCAAGGGAATGCTTCCTTTTTACATGTCAATTGGTCGACAAATTTGTTATTAATGGCAAGTGGGATTGCCACAGCCATTCCGTTAATTTGTTTTGCAAAAGGTGCGCAGCGCATTCCACTTTATTTAATCGGTTTTTTACAATATATTGCACCAACAATGATGCTCATTATAGGTGTTATTTTATATAAAGAGCCGTTTACGAAAGTAGAGCTACTAGCATTTTCAATTATTTGGTTGGCACTTGCCATTTTCTCCATTTCAACATTGCGCGAACAGCTCGTGAGGAAGCAGAAATTAGCATAAGATGAAAAATGATTTCACCTTTTTGCCATAAAACTTTCACAGTTGAAACAAGCGCATTTTCCCGTACAATTTGATAGGATGAATGTATGACAGTAAGGGAGCGAAAAGGAATATGAATACAGATATAAATATATTGTTAGCCTTTGGGGCAGGCTTTTTAAGCTTTATTTCGCCATGTACGTTGCCGCTGTATCCAGCATTTTTATCGTACATAACGGGCATGAGCTTTGATGAATTGACAAAAGAAAAAGGAATGATGCAACGAAGAGCCATTTTACATACGTTAAGCTTTTTAGTCGGCTTCTCGATTATATTTATTGTACTTGGCTTCGGGATATCATTCGTGGAGGAATTTTTCCATCAATATCGAGATTTATTACGTCAAATTGGAGCCATTTTAATTGTCTTATTCGGTTTGCTGATTGTTGGCTGGCTACAAATTGATTTTTTAATGAAAGATCACAAAGTTAAATTTAAAAATCGCCCATCCGGCTATTTTGGTTCAGCTGTTATCGGTTTAGCCTTTGCAGCAGGGTGGACACCATGCTCAGGGCCAATTTTAGCGGCGATTGTCGCATTAGCTAGCACACAGCCTGGATCTAGCATGTGGTATATGCTCGCCTATTATTTTGGTTTTGCAATCCCGTTCTTTGTGTTATCATTCTTTGTAACAAGATTAACTTGGATTCGCCGCAATAGCCAAAAAATCGTCAAAGTTGGCGGCTATATTATGATTGTTGTCGGAATTTTATTGTTCTTTAATGGTTTAGATTACATTATTCGTATCTTCTCAGGGCTATTTGGCGGATTCACAGGATTTTAAGTAGAGAGGAGGAGTGCTATGCCAACAGTTATGGTCGTAGATGACGCTTTGTTTATGCGTGCATTTATTAGTAAATTGTTTGAAGAGTGGGGCTTTACCGTTGTTGCCCAAGCTTCGAATGGCAAAAAGGCGGTAGCACTTTTTCGAGAATTGCAGCCAGATATCGTAACGATGGATTTAACGATGCCTGTGATGACAGGTTTAGAGGCGTCAAAGCACATTATGAGCGAGTTTCCCAATGCAAAAATAGTGATGATTACCGCATTAGGACAACAGCGGCATATTAAAGAGGCGCTAACCTATGGCGTAAAGGATTTCATTGTAAAGCCTTTTAAACCAGAGGAATTAAAGCGAATTGTGGATACATTATTTAGTTAATTGAAGAAAGCAGGAGGGACACAATGCTTAATACTATCCCCTCTCAATATTTATTAATCGGTTCAACTGTTATGGCAATTATTATGGGGACATTTGTCATGTTTGTCCGTATGCGTGCACAAAAAAAACCCGTGAATGCACGGAAAATCATTATTCCACCGATTGCTATGTCAACAGGAGCACTAATGTTTATTTTTGAGGAATTTCGTGTTGCCCCCTTACAAATTGTAGAGGCAACAGCTATCGGTTTAATTTTTTCAACTGTCTTAATCGCCACATCGAAATTTGAAGTGCGAGAGGGCGCTATTTTTCTAAAACGTTCAAAGGCATTTTTCTTTATTTTAGTTGGTTTGCTTGTATTTCGAATTGTTTTAAAATTGATTTTTTCGAACAGCTTAGACATTGGTGAATTAGGCGGCATGTTCTGGATTTTAGCATTCGCCATGCTTGTACCGTGGCGCATCGCAATGCTATGGCAGTTTAAAAAATTGGAGAAGACAGTATAAGAAAAGGCTATGGAGATGCGCTCCATAGCCTTTTTCTGTATTAAAACAAGTGTTCATAAGGTGTGATATCAATTTTCAATTCATCTAGCTTTTTACGCAAAAATTTATGATCACGTTTTGGGGTAGCGATAATATAGCCACGAATAAGGATGTCTTGGTCAATGGCTGTGGCATGCTCCTTGAGAGCAAGCTCACCAATTTTCCCAGCAATTTTTTCCTTTGCAACTTGACGGAAAAGCTCAGGAACAGGGGATGTTAGCTCGTTCAATAAAGCCTTTGCCTCATCTCCCCACAAATGAATTGTTTTATCTAAATAATATTCTTGCCAATCTAAGTCGGATTTACCGTCATTTTTAGGCATGCGCTTTAAAAATTTGCGGAACATGAAAAAGCCGCCAATTGCAAGCAAGCTTATCATGACAACGACCCAAAAAACGATAAATAATAAAAACCAGCTATTCAGCAAATCATTCACCTCTTTACAATCTCTTTTTCTATTATAAAAGCTTTTCATATATTTAGCACTCGAAATGTTTTCACACTGTCCCTTTTCTTCTTTGTCAGCACTATATAAGTAAGTGAAAGGGGGGAAGGAAGATGGCAGCATACGAATTTGAGCAAGCAACAATGACGCTCCAGTTTGAAGTTGGTAGAAGCGCAGAAGGGAAAAAACTTTATAAAGCTGCTTCATATCGCAATATTGAAGCAGCTGCTACGCCAGCGCAACTGGCAGCTGTTGCATCAGCATTAGCAAGTTTAACTGTTTATCCTTTAGCAGCGATTACACGCTTGGATAAGCAACGCATTCAACAATAAACGAAAGGGGGAGGATGTGGATGACAAACACATTGCAGCTAATTTTTCAATTAGCGAATGAAAAATCATTGACTTTATCTGTTATGGAACCGCGAGAAAATTTGACAGACGCTGAAGTTGCAACAGTGATGGAGACCATTGTTACACAAAATGTCTTTAAACGCGATGAAGCAAGCATTGTCGCAAAAAAAGCGGCACGCCTCATTAGCCGTAATGTAAAAGAATTTAACATTATGTAATATGGCAAATTGCCCAGTGAGCATATGCTTTCTGGGTAATTTTTTTATCAAGGAGGGGGGACTACAAATGGAGCAATGGGTAACTTTGATTCAAGATATAGGCTTTCCAATCCTTGTCTCATTTTATTTATTGTCTCGCATTGAAAGCAAGCTCGATGCAATTCATGAGGTGCTAACAACCATTAAACACTTGTGAAAAAAGGCTTCACAAATTCGTCAGAAAGTCTTCATAGCTAGAGCTATTGTATTCGCTTTCCGAATTCGTTAAGATGGACTTAATGATAACAGAGTGGAGCGAGATATAGAATGAAAAAAAGAAATTTGTTGATATTGCTAATGCTATTTACGGTGATTTTAGGAGCATGTAGCAATTATAAATTTAAACCGACAATATCTTATGAAGTAAATGATTTTACAGCAACAAACCAGCATGGTGAAGAACTATCTTTAGCAGATTTAAAAGGCAAACCATGGCTTGCAATGTTTATTTTCACAAACTGTAAAACAATTTGTTCACCAATGACAAACAATATGGCTGAAATCCAAGATCGCTTAGTTGAGCAGGGAGTAGAAGATTATAATATCGTCGCTTTTTCTGTTGACCCTGAAAATGATACACCTGAAGTATTAGGGGCATATTTAGATCGCTATGGTGTAGCAGATGAATCAAAATGGCAGCTTGTCACAGGCTACGACCAAAAATTCATCGAACAATTTGGTTTAAATTCCTTTAAAACATTCATTAAAAAAGTTGAAGGAGAAGACCAAATCACACATATGAATACATTTTATTTAGTAGACGCAACAGGAACAGCCGTGAAAAACTACTCAGGCTACACAGAAACAGAAGAAGGTGTTTCTTATGACACAATTGCAATTGATTTAGAAACACTAATTGAAGAGCAAGCGAAATAAAACTGTCGGGATTCGTCCCGATAGTTTTTTAATGGGCGAAACTACTTTAGTCGGGTTTCATAGTAAAAATCTGCTCAGGAATTTCATAATAAGAATGTCCTCCCTTTTTCAGCATAGGTAAAATCTTTAATAGCCGTTTCGCTGCATATCTCGATGAAATATCGCACAGCCAAGAGAACTGCTGACTGGTAATGGTCGTGTCAACAAGTAAACGGAAATCATACAATGCTTGAAAATAAGCGTATTTATCTTGAAAACGGCAGCGCAAACAAAGGAATTTACCATGTGTAAAGTGCATCTTTCACAAAAAATATCACGTTTTAATTGCATGAATGTAAAAGTATATTGCTCTTTTTTAGGGGAATGTAGGGACATCAGATTATTGTAAATGTCCTCGATATCCATTACAGGTTCTTGGTACTGCATTAATTTTTTCGCAATAAAGCTTGTTACATAATCTGCGTGAAAAATAGGAAAATCGTGAGGCTTGCTTGTAATAATAGCCCGGCGATTCGCAATGACAACAGCACCGCAAATAGGAGTAGTGGGGAATAAAAAGGAGAGCGCGCGCAAATGGCGCTTTAATTGCTCAATCGGGTTTGGAAAGCGCTCTGTCACGCCGGCACGTATACGTAACAATTGTGAAGTTTCCATATCAAACTGCAAGGTATCCGCCATATTTTTCACTTCAAAGCATACAATCAACGATGGAAAAATGATAATAAAATCAATTTCATGGCGTTGTTGCTGTGCATTCAGAAAGGAAAAATTGCGAATAACCCGATGCGGCATAGCAAGCTCCCGTAAATAGAATTGCACCTCGTTCTCACCAGCAATGCCAGCATTCATCATGGCTAGCTGCTCCTTCAAATGCAAATAATCTGGATGCAGCTCATCCAGCCTTCTCATAATGGCTTCAAGCTGTTGAAGCTTCAAATAAAATCACCTCCACTTCTAGTATAACAAAAAGGCATACCGCAAAAGCATGCCTTTTCATCTTATTCTTGTCCTGCTTTTTCTAAAGCCTGTGCAAAATCTGCAAGTAAATCGTCTTCATTTTCTAAGCCAACAGAGAAGCGGAATAGTCCGTCTGTAATGCCGCGCTTAATGCGTTCCTCAGGCTCCATAGCAGCATGGCTCATTTTTGCTGGGTACGATAAAATCGATTCCACACCACCAAGGCTGACTGCAAAGACCGGAATTTGCATCGCACTAGCGAATTTTTTTGCTACTTCGTAGTTAGGCAATGTGAACGATAACACTGCACCAGCAGATGTGCTTTGTGCCGCATGAATAGCGTAGCCTGGATGCGTTTCTAACCCTGGATAGTACACTTTTTCAACAAGTGGGTGTGCTTGTAAATATTGTGCAATTTTCATAGCGACACGACTTGATTCATTAAAGCGCACCGCTGTCGTTTTCATATTTTGAATTAATGTATAGCTATCTTGCACGCCCAGTACAGAGCCGAACGAGTTTTGGATAAAGTATAGCTGGTCGCTTAATTCAGGCGTTTTTGTTACTGCAAGGCCTGCGACAATATCAGAATGTCCCGATAAAAACTTCGTCGCACTATGGATGACGATATCCACACCTAATTCTAATGGACGTTGGTGCAACGGTGTCATAAACGTATTATCTAAAAATGATAATGCACCATGTTCCTTTGCGATAGCTGCAACTGCACGAATATCTGTAATACCGAGCGTTGGGTTAGAGGGCGTTTCGATATAGAGTAGCTTCGTTTCAGGTTTAACCGCCGCACGTACCGCTTCTAAATTGGAAAAATCAACGAATGTATGCGTAATGCCAAAGCGTGGTAGCACCTTTGTGACAAAGCGATATGTGCCACCATACACATCCTCTGTAATAACGATATGGTCGCCTTTTGACAATAGCATTAAACAAGCAGTGACAGCTGCCATCCCTGTTGCGAAGGCAAATCCACGGTCACCACCCTCAAGCTCAGCAATCGCACGCTCTAACGCATTACGTGTTGGGTTGCCTGAACGTGCATAATCGAATTCGCCAAATTCATCAATCGATTCTTGATGGAAGGTAGAGGATAAATACATCGGCACATTGACTGCACCTTTTTTATCCGCATAGCCTTCACGAATTGCGCCATGGATAAGCGCTGTTTCAAGGTTTGTCATTAAAACCCTTCCTTTCGCAGCAAGTCAAATACTTGTTGTAAATCCTCGATTAAATCTTCGGCTTCCTCTACACCAACAGAGAAGCGGAGCAATCGATTACAAACACCGCGTGCTACGCGCTCTTCATATGGAATATCCGCATGTGTTTGCGTTGCAGGGTAGGTGATAAAGCTCTCTACACCACCAAGGCTTTCCGCAAATGTAATGAGCTTAATATTTTGTAGGAATGGGTCAACCATTGCTTCATCCTTGACACGGAATGACAGCATGCCGCCTTTTCCTGTATATAATACATCGGTTACAAGAGGCTCCTGCTCTAAATATGCTGCAACTTGCTTTGCATTGGCATCGTGCTGCTTTAAGCGTAAATGCAATGTTTTTAAACCACGAATTAATAGCCATGCATCAAGCGGTCCTAATGTCATACCGACACCATTATGGATAAAGCCTAAGCGTTCGCATAGCTCCTGTCCTTTTGCAACAACAAGCCCAGCTAATACGTCATTATGTCCACCGATATATTTTGTCGCACTATGAAGGACAATATCTGCGCCAAGCTCAATTGGACGTTGGAAATAAGGTGTGTAGAATGTATTGTCTACGATTAATAGTAAGCTATGCTCCTTTGCAACGGCTGCGTATGCCACTAAATCAATTTCCTGCATTAATGGATTTGTTGGTGTTTCAATAAATAATGCACGAGTGTTGTCAGTGATTAATGCTTTGACTTCCTCAACAGATGTAAATGTTGAATAGACCGGTTTAATATTATAATTATCTGAATACGTTTTTAATAGGCGGTATGTGCCACCGTATAAATCTTCTGGTAAAATGAGTTCATCATTTGGCTTAAATAATGATAATACGAGCTGAATCGCTGCCATACCTGAGCTACAAGCAAAGCCTGCATCGCCACCTTCAAGCTTTGCGATACCTTCTTCTAAAATCGTGCGGGTTGGGTTTTTAGTACGTGTATAATCGTAGCCTGTTGATTTACCGATGCCATCATGTTTATAGGCAGTAGAAAAATGAACAGGTGGGTTGACAGCCCCTGTTTTTGGATCGCTATGATTTCCTAATTGTACTAACGTTGTTTCAATACGCTGCTTTGTCATAAACTCACTCTTTCTATCATTATATTTCGCAAAACAAGAATGTTTTGACTATTAAACAAATTTATCATTTATATTCTATCGTATCAATAGCTTTTCTCTGAATTAAGCAACAAAAAAACGAAAACAAAGCTGTTTTCGTCATTTCTGTCTATCCTTATTTCTCTTTTAATAAATCGCGAATTTCTTTTAAAAGTTCTTCCTTTGAATCCACTTCTGGTGCTTTTTCCTCAATAGCCTCTTCTTTTTTCTTGCTTAGCTTATTCATGATACGAATTGCCATGAAAATAGCAAAGGCAATTAATGTGAAATCGATAATTGATTGTAAAAACGCACCAATTTTTATTTGTGCATCACCAATACCGAATGCAAAGCTTTTTGAAAGGTCAATACCGCCTGTTAATATACCGATTAATGGCATAATAATATCATCAACTAATGATGAAACGATTTTCCCAAATGCTGCACCGATAACTACAGCAACTGCTAAATCAATCACATTGCCGCGCATCGCGAATTCTTTAAAGTCTTTCCACATAATATAATGCTCCTTTTAAAATATATAAGTTTGTGCTCTACTTTTTTATTGTAGCGGACAAAAGTGATAAATGAAATAGGATAATATCATTGATTAAACAAAATCTATTTTATTTCGATAATAAATATATGGTAATTAAACGATTGAAATAATGGGGTGCGCATATGGCAAAAAAGAACAAGGGCAAGAAAGATCCACTTCTTTCTCAAAAAATTCAAATATGGATTATTGTGCTGTTAGTACCTGTTGCGATAACAGTTTATTTTTTTGTCTATTTAGCATGGAAAGAGCTGCAGCTAATCCCAACTTTTCAAGCAACGGTTGAAGAAGAGGAAGCATCTCAAGTACCACCAAATTTCGACTTAGATATTCCTATGGAGTATATTCCAATCTACTTAGCTGCTGAGGAAAAATATGGTGTTCCTTGGACATTGCTTGCTGCACATCATCGCGTAGAAACACGTTTTTCAACGATGTCAACACTTGTATCTCCAGTCGGTGCAGAAGGACATATGCAATTTATGCCTTGTACCTTTGTCGGCTGGAAGCACCCAACTTGTACAGGCTTAGGACAAGGAGAAATAACAAAAGAAGAGAAAATGAATCCGAAAATGATTAAAAAATATGGTGGCTACGGTGTTGATGCCAATAATGATGGCATTGCAGATCCATATGACATCGAGGATGCGATTTACTCCGCTGCAAACTTTTTAGCAAGGGCGGGCGTGGCAAAAGGGGAATTAAAAAAAGCGATTTACCAATATAATCATAGTGCACAATACGTAGAGGATATTTTATTTTATTATAAGCAATACCGCGAGCATAGCGAGGAGCTAGAGCGAGTTGCACTACAGGAGGCAAATGCTAAAAAGTAAAAGCTGTCCGAAAAGATAATATCTTTTCGAACAGCGACTTTTATTTATGTTGCTTTACGCATAGATTTCATGATAAAGCTTACAATAAATATTAAAATAATGGCCCCGATGAGCGCTGGGAAAACATAGAAGTCAGAAACTTTCCAACCCCAATTACCGAGAACCATACTGCCAATCCAAGAACCAATAATACCTGCAATAATATTACCAATCACGCCTCCAGGGACGTCTTTTCCTAAAATAACCCCTGCGAGCCATCCTAACAGACCGCCAATAATCAGAAACCAAATAAAGCTAATCATAGATGTTCATCTCCTTTGTGATCATTAAAGTTATAATAGCGCCTACTTAGTTATAACCAAATTCCACAGGATTTAAACATTTAATTTATAAAAGTTTTGCGCCAAGCGAATTTTTGAAATGCTGTAATGCCCATACATGCCCGTCTGGATTGAAGCTAGCGACCGCCTCTTGATGGACAACAATGTCAAAGCCAAGATTGTATGCATCAACTGCTGTGTGCAGCACACAAATATCTGTGCAAACCCCAGTTAAATGAACTTCTTGGATGTTGCGCTCGCGCAGTAAAATTGCTAAATTTGTTCCTGCAAAGGCACTATAACGCGTTTTATCAAATGAAATGCATTTTTCTTGATTTGCTTCATAGATGGCTTTCACTTCACCGTAAAGCTCACGTCCCACGGTTCCCGCAATATTATGTGGGGGAAATAGCTTCGTTTCAGGATGGAATGTATCGCCCTCATAATGAATATCATTTGCAAAAATAACGACATCCCCATTTGTTAAAAAAAGCTCGATAAGTTCAACGATTTTTCCTTCAATTTGTTGCCCTGGCTCACCACATGTAAGCTTGCCATCAGCGGCAACAAAATCGTACGTATAATCAATTACTAGCAATGCTTTTGTCAATTTGAATAGCCTCCCCAAAATACTTTTCTATTATTATGCCATCTGTCATGACAGATGTAAATTTTATAACAGGAGATAATTGTATTTAGATTATTCTAAATATTTTGCTAACTTAATATGTTTGATGTATAATAAAAGAAAAGTAACGGAGTGATGAAAATGGATGTAAAATTAATGAAAAAATTAGATCGTCAAGGATTATTATTTGCATTCGTTCATACAGTAATACTGTTAAATGTAGCGGCTGATTTTGTATTCTTCAGATGATAAAAAGGTTGATGAAAAGCGATAATTATTGTAGCTTTTCATCATCTTTTTTATTTAGTAGGAATTTTCTCCATTAAAATAGAATGTAAGTGGAGAAGGGGGCTGAATTTAATGGAGAAATTTGAAAAGGCTTTTCAGCACATGGAGCGCCCATTTGCTTGGCTAGACTTTGATGCGCTTGATCAAAATATCGATTTTGTTAATCGTCTTGCAACAAAGCCTGTTAGAATTGCAACAAAGTCAATTCGTTCTGTAGGTGTATTAAAATACGTGCAAGAAAAGTTGCACCATTGTGCTGGTTTTATGACATTTACTGCTGCGGAAAGCGTATATTTAATCGAGCAAGGTTTAGACAACATTTTGCTCGGCTATCCAACAGTTGAAGAAAATTCAATTAAAAAACTGCTCACTTATAATAAGGAAGGTAAAGATATTACATTTATGGTCGATGCCATTGAGCAAGCACAGCTATTACAAAGCTATGCGGCAGCCTTGCAAACGACCGCCAATATTTGCATTGATATCAATGTGTCAACAGATTATAAATGGATTTATTTCGGTTCAAAGCGTTCGCCGCTTGATACGCTACAAAAATTAAAAAACTTAACGGACGCCATTGCTCAATTGCCGAACGTTCGCATCCATGCGGTGATGGGCTATGAGGCACAATTAGCGGGCGTTCCTGATTTAACGCATGCAACTTCTGCAAAGGTACGCACAAAAGGGATGTTTATTCGTCGCTTGAAAAAGCAATCGGTTAATAAAATAACGTCCTTTCGCCGGCTAGCAGTAGCGCATGTGAAATCAGTAGCACCGCTTGCTTTTGTTAATGGCGGGGGCTCAGGAAGCATTGCATATACATGTGCCCAGAAGGAAATTACGGAGGTGACAATAGGCTCTGCCTTTTTTGCCTCTGCGCTTTTCGATCATTATGATAGCTTACAATTGCAGCCAGCAGTTGGTTTTGCGCTACGTGTCACGCGTCAATTTGACGACCATACATTCGTTTGTCAAGGTGGTGGCTATATTGCATCAGGTGCCATTGGGGAAGATCGTGCACCTGTATTTTTAAATGTACAGTATCAATTGCTCCCATTAGAAGGGGCAGGTGAAGTACAAACGCCTTTTATCGATCCAACTGGTTCGTTAAAAATTGGAGACACAGTTTATTTGCGCCATGCAAAGGCTGGTGAGTTATGTGAGCGATTCTCTGTTCTGCATACTACACGTGGCGACACATATGAAGGCCCTATATTAACATATCGAGGTGAGCAACAATGTTTTCTATAAACAATTGGCAGCAAGGAGAAAAATGGACGAATTGGTCGCAACAAATTACTTCCTATCCATCAACTTATTATGCACCAACATCCATCGAGGAAATTCAGCAAGTAATTCTAAATATGAAAAAAAATCAAACATTGCGTGTAACGGGAGCGGCGCACTCCTTTAGCCCTGTGGCAATGCCTGAGGAGACAGCCTTAACATTGCATCATTTACGAGGCTTACTGGCAGTTGACCAAAAAAATTTAACTGCAACATTTTATGCGGGGACTTACTTGCATGAAATTGGCCCGTTATTAGCAGCACATAATTTAGCATTAATTAATATGGGCGATATTCAAGCACAAACATTAGCTGGAGTTATTGCGACAGGCACGCATGGCACAGGTGTGACGCTTGGCTCCTTTTCATCCATGGTGACAAAATGGGGCTTTATAAATGGTTTAGGGGAATATATTGAACATGAAAAAGGCGCAGATACTTTGTCTGAAGCGCTGCATGTATCGGTTGGCTTACTCGGTATTTTAGTCACTGTCACAATTAAGGTAATGCCGCTCTATAGCCTGCATTACATATCGGAAAAAGTAAATTTAATGGATGCCTTACAAAGCTTTCAACAAACAATCCACGCACATCGGCACGTGGAGTGGTTTTATTTTCCGGGAAGTGATTTGATTCAAGTGAAAAAAATGGATGCTGTTGCGCCTGTGGAACAAAATAAATGGGAGCGGCGCTTAAATGAGGCGAATTTGCAGCTTGTTGAAAACGGCTTATTTTACGTTATTTCGGAGCTTTGTAAATGGCAGCCAAAGGCAAGTGCATCTGTTAGCAAGCTAAGTGCAAAGCTTGTCTCAGAAGGACAGCGTACAGATTTAAGCTATCGCATGTTTCCATCACCACGCAGTGTAAAATTTGTTGAAACGGAATATGCAATCCCATTGCAGCAATTTGAGGCATGCATGGAGGAAATACATGCAGTGTTAAAGCAAGGGCTATTTGATGTGCATTTCCCAATTGAATGCCGTACGACAAAAGGCGAAGAGGGAATGCTTAGCCCAACGCAAGGTGAGGAGAGTGCCTTTTTAGCCTTCCATATGTATAAAGGCATGAACGAAACACCGTATTTTGAATGGGTGCGTACATTGATGAAAAAATATAATGGGCGACCGCATTGGGGCAAAGTCAACGATTATCATGCGGACAACATCCGTCAATACTATCCGAAATTTGATCAATTTGCAGCAATCCGAGAGGAACACGATCCAAACAATCTATTTGTCACATCTTATTTTCGTCGTATTTTTCAATAAAAAGCATATTTTAATATAGAAATTGTTTGAGAAGCTTTGTGGAAATACAATTGTCTCTATTTTGTCATAATTTCGAAAAAATTATTTAAATACAATAAATCGCATTGCTACCGCAATGAAAACGCTTTCTAATTATTTGATTTTTTTAAATTGTTAAAAAATTAGTGAAATACTGTTGACGCGCCCTGTTTTTCGTACTATGATAGCGACAATCAAATAAATAACCAAGTTGAAATGGAAAAACGTGAGGGGCGTTTAAAAATGAGAAGTGATATGATTAAGCTAGGAGTCGACCGAGCTCCTCATCGTAGTTTGCTATATGCTACGGGAAAAGTGAAGGCGAAAGATTTAGATAAGCCTTTTATCGGTGTTTGTAATTCCTATATTGATATTATTCCAGGACATGTGCATTTGCGACAGTTTGCAGATGTCGTCAAGGAAGCAATTATCGAAGCAGGTGGCATTCCATTTGAATTTAATACAATTGGTGTAGATGATGGCATTGCAATGGGACATATCGGTATGCGTTATTCGCTGCCAAGCCGAGAAATTATTGCAGATGCTGCAGAAACAGTCATTAATGCCCATTGGTTTGATGGAGTTTTCTACATTCCAAACTGTGATAAAATTACACCAGGCATGTTAATGGCAGCTGTTCGCACAAACGTCCCATCTGTTTTCGTATCAGGTGGACCGATGGAGGCTGGTACTTCATCCAGCGGCAAACAACTTTCTTTAACATCTGTTTTCGAGGGAGTTGGCGCACATAAATCTGGCAAAATGTCAGCGGAAGAGTTGCTCGATATCGAAAACAATGCATGTCCAACATGCGGCTCATGCTCAGGCATGTTTACAGCGAACTCAATGAACTGTTTAATGGAAATGCTCGGTGTCGCATTACCAGGGAACGGAACAATCGTTGCAACAAGCGAAGAGCGTCACCGTTTAATTAAGGAAGCAGCGCACCATTTAGTGCGAATGATAAAAGAAGATATCAAGCCACGCGATATCATTACAAAAGAAGCGATTGACGATGCATTTGCACTCGACATGGCAATGGGTGGCTCAACAAATACAGTATTACACACATTAGCGATTGCAAATGAAGCAGAAATCGACTACAACATTGAAGATATTAATAAAGTCGCAGAGCGCGTACCGTATTTAGCAAAAATTATGCCTGCAAGCGACCTTTCAATGGATGATATAAATCGTGCAGGTGGAGTACAAGCAATTATTAATGAATTGACGAAAATTCCAGGTGCGATTCATCCAAATCGTCCAACAATTGCAGGTGTCACAATGGGTGAGCTTGTGAAAAATGACCATATCACAAATGATCAAATCATTCGCACAAAAGATAATCCATATTCACCTGTCGGAGGCCTATCTGTCTTATTCGGCAATATTGCGCCAGAGGGCTCTGTTATTAAAGTAGGTGCGGTAGACCCATCTATTAAAGAATTTACTGGTGAAGCAATCGTCTTTAATTCACAGGAAGAAGCACAAGCCGCAATCGATAACGGCACAGTCCGAGAAGGGCATGTTGTAGTGATTCGCTATGAAGGACCAAAAGGCGGTCCAGGAATGCCAGAAATGCTTGCACCAACTTCTGCGATTCAAGGTAGGGGCTTAGGAACGAAAGTCGCGTTAATTACAGACGGGCGTTTCTCAGGTGCATCGCGCGGTATTTCCATCGGACATATTTCGCCAGAGGCTGCAGAAGGCGGACCGATTGCTTTAGTAGAAAATGGCGATATTATCGTCATTGATTTACCGAATCGTACAATTAATTTACAAGTGTCGGACGAAGTGTTAGCGGAGCGCCAACAAACATTACAACCATTTGAACCAAAAATTAAGCGCGGCTGGTTAGCACGTTATTCAGCATTAGTAACAAATGCTTCTCAAGGCGGCGTTATGAAAATATGATAAATCGTTGATGAGGTTAAAGGAATTAGAGATTTGTATCTACCAGAGAGTCGGTATTGCTGGAAGCCGACGATACAACTAATTCTGACATCCCCTCGGAGTGAGCTATTAAACGCAGAAAATTGCCATTAGATAGCTCCGGGCATAGTCAAAGTGCTCGTTATTAATGAATAGTGTCCTAGCATTTAGTTGCACACAATTTTTGTGGAATGCGAGGGATTTACACTATTCTTGAGGTAGCATGTTTCAGCATGCTATAAATAAGGGTGGTACCATGGAAAGTCTTTTTCATCCCTACGCAAGAGGTGTTCTTTTGCGTGCGGAGGAAAAGGCTTTTTTATATTTCAAAAGAATGTTGAAGTAAAGAGACAAAAATTAGGAGGCGTTGAGGATGACAGCAAATGTTTCGGTAAGCGACATGGGGCAGCAAGAAACGCAAGTTGAACAAATCAAAAAACCAAAAGATGGTGCAGACATCTTAATTCAAGCATTACATGACCAAGGCGTTGAGATCGTCTTTGGCTATCCAGGTGGTGCCGTATTACAAATTTATGATGCGATGTATCGCAACCCGATTCGTCATATTTTAACACGACATGAGCAAGGTGCAATTCATGCAGCAGAAGGCTATGCACGTGTCACGAATCGACCAGGCGTTGTTATCGCAACGAGCGGACCAGGCGCAACAAACTTAGTGACAGGCATTGCAGATGCAATGATTGATTCATTGCCCCTTGTTATTTTCACAGGGCAAGTTGCGACATCTGTTATCGGTACAGACGCCTTCCAAGAAGCGGACATTATGGGCATTACAACACCGATTACCAAGCATAATTACCAAGTGCAGGATATTCGCGATATTCCGCGCATCGTCAAAGAGGCGTTCCATATCGCCAATACAGGACGCAAAGGGCCGGTTGTTATCGACTTCCCGAAAAATGTATCACAGGCTATTTTTACAGAGGGTGATATGCCAGAAGCGCCAAAAGAAATTTATTTACCAGGTTATCAACCGACATACCAGCCAAATTATTTACAAATTCAAAAGGCTATTCAAGCAATTTCACAGGCGAAAAAGCCCATCGTATTAGCTGGGGCGGGTGTACTTTTTGCAGATGCACGCGAACAATTAACTGAATTTATAGAAAAGTATAATTTGCCAATTATTAATACATTGCTTGGCTTAGGCAGCATTCACGGTCAGCATGAGCTATTTTATGGAATGGCTGGGATGCACGGTACATTTACGGCGAACGATGCGATTACAAATGCCGATTTATTAATTAATATCGGTGCTCGCTTCGATGATCGACTAACAGGAAACTTAGCGACATTTGCACCGAATGCAACGATTATCCATATTGACATCGACCCTGCTGAAATCGGTAAAAATGTACCAACAGACATTCCGATTGTAGCGGATGCAAAGGAAGCATTGAAGGCATTATTGAAAAAGGATTTTGACGCACCAGACACAGCACAATGGATTGCGTATTTAAACAACAATAGAAAAGAATATCCATTATGGTACGAGGAAGCTGGCGAGGAAGTATTGCCACAGCAAGCAATTGAAATGATTCACCGCATTACAGATGGCGATGCCATTGTTACAACAGATGTTGGACAGCATCAAATGTGGGCAGCACAATATTATGCTTTAAACAATGGGCATAGCTGGATTACATCTGGTGGACTTGGAACGATGGGCTTTGGCTTCCCGGCAGCAATTGGGGCACAGTTTGCGAAGCCTGACAAAAAGGTTATTGCTATTTGTGGCGATGCAGGCTTCCAAATGACAGCACAGGAGCTTTCACTATTAAAAGAATTCGATTTGCCTGTAAAAATTGTCATTTTAAATAATAGCTGCTTAGGCATGGTGCGTCAGTGGCAGCAAACATTTTATGAGGAGCGCTATTCTTCTTCATTAATGCCTATCCAGCCAGATTTCGTTAAGCTAGCAGATGCTTATGGCATTCAAGGCTATCGCATTGACACGCTAGAGGAAGCTGAGCGTATTTTCACAGAGGCGATTAACTCAGATGCGCCAGCACTTATTGATTGTCGCGTCAAGCAAATTGAAAATGTATACCCGATGGTAGCACCAGGAACAGGGCTGCATGAAATGATTGGAGTGAAGAAGGCATGAGACGTGTTATCACGGTAACAGTAATTAACCAAAGTGGCGTGTTAAATCGCATCACAGGACTTTTGATGAAGCGCCAATTCAATATTGAGTCCATTACAGTAGGGCATACAGAGCAGCCAAACTTTTCGAAAATGACATTTGTTGTACATGTAGAGGACGAAAATAAAATCGAACAGCTTATTAAGCAGCTATCAAAGCAAATCGATGTTTTAAAAGTAAATGACATTACAGATAAATCGATTATCGTACGTGAGCTTGCATTAGTAAAGGTCATTTCACCAGCCAATTTGCGGGCAGAATTAAATGCAATTGTTGAGCCATTCCGTCCGCAAGTAGTAGATACAGCAAAAAATGTTGTGACATATCAAGTCATTGGCCATCCAGAAAAAATCGATGCCTTTATCGAGCTAATTCGCCCATATGGCATTAAAGAGCTAACGCGTACAGGGGCAACAGCCGCAGTACGTGAAATTCAAAAAACAGAAGTACCGCAGCTCTCTATTTTGAAATAACAAAATAGTTTAGCATATAAAAAACATTCAACTTTCAGGAGGAATTTCCCATGTCAAAAATGTATTATGAGCAAGATATCAATGATTCAGTATTAAAAGGTAAAAAAATCGCAATTATCGGCTATGGCTCACAAGGTCATGCACACGCGTTAAACTTAAAGGAATCTGGTTTCGATGTAGTTGTAGGCGTTCGTCCAGGTAAATCATTCGACCAAGCAAAGGAAGATGGCATAGCAGTAATGTCAGTTGCAGAAGCAGCAGAAGCAGCTGATATCATCCAAATTTTATTACCAGATGAGCGTCAAAAAGCGGTATATGAAGCAGAAATCGCACCACATTTAACAGCTGGTAAGGCGCTAATGTTCGCACATGGCTTCAACATCCACTTCGGTCAAATTACACCGCCTGCTGATGTAGACGTATTCTTAGTAGCACCAAAGGGCCCAGGTCACTTAGTGCGTCGTCAATATACAGAAGGTGCTGGTGTACCAGGCTTATTCGCTATTCACCAAGATGCAACAGGTCAAGCGAAAGATTTAGCACTTGCATACGGTAAAGGGATCGGCTCTGCGCGTGGCGGTTTACTAGAAACAACATTTGCTGAAGAAACAGTAACAGACTTATTCGGTGAGCAAGCAGTTCTTTGCGGTGGCGCAACAGCGTTAGTGCAAGCAGGCTTTGAAACATTAGTGGAAGCGGGCTACCAACCGGAATTAGCTTACTTCGAAACATTGCACGAATTAAAGCTAATCGTTGATCTAATGTTTGAAGGCGGTATGGAAACAATGCGCTATTCAGTATCTGATACAGCGGAGTGGGGTGACTATGTAACAGGTCCACGCATAATTACTGATGATGTAAAAGCCAACATGAAAGCTGTATTAACAGATATTCAAGATGGCACATTCGCAAAAGACTGGATTAAAGAAAACGAAACAGGTCGTCCACGCTATACAAAATATAAAGAAGCTGGTGCCAACCACCAAATCGAAGAAGTAGGTCGCAAGCTGCGTGCGATGATGCCATTCATTCAAGCAGGTAAAGAGAAGGTAGTGGTGAAATAATCGTGCGCAAAATTGATATTTTTGATACGACGCTGCGAGATGGAGAGCAGTCAGCAGGAATTAACTTAAACACAGCGGAAAAAATTGAAATTGCGAAACAATTAGAGCGTTTAGGGGTCACAATTATAGAAGCAGGCTTTCCTGCTTCTTCTCCCGGTGACTTTGATGCGGTCAACCGCATTGCTAAAACGGTAAAAAATTCGATTGTAACAGGTTTGGCGCGCTGTGTGCAAAAAGATATTGACGCGACATGGGAAGCAATCAAAGTAGCAGAGCAACCACATATCCATGTGTTTTTAGCAACATCGCCAATTCATATGGAATACAAGTTAAAAAAATCTCCTGAGCAAGTAGTAGAACAAGCGGTGGAAGCAGTGAAATATGCTAAGAAGCTTTTCCCGCTTGTGCAATGGTCAGCAGAGGATGGCTTCCGCTCCGATCGAGATTTCCTTGTGAAAATTATCGGTGAAGTCATCGCAGCAGGTGCAACTACAATCAACGTGCCTGATACGGTTGGCTATGCATCGCCACAAGAGTATGGAGCATTATTCAAATATTTACGCGAAAATGTGCGCGGCGCAGATCAAGTCAAATTCTCTGCACATTGCCATGATGATTTAGGAATGGCAACAGCCAATTCGATTGCGGCGGTAGAAAACGGTGCAGATCAAGTGGAATGTACGATTAATGGTATCGGGGAGCGTGCAGGTAACGCTTCATTAGAGGAAATCGGCGTAGCGCTACATATTCGCAAAGATATTTATCCATTCGAAACAGGCTTGAATTTAAAAGAAATTAAACGTACCTCACAGCTCGTAAGCCGTTTAACAGGCGTTGTCATTCAGCCAAATAAAGCTATTGTAGGTCGCAATGCCTTTGCACATGAATCAGGCATTCACCAAGACGGTGTACTGAAAAACCCTGAAACATACGAAATCATTTCACCAGCATTAATCGGTGAGGATGAAGTGCCGTTAGTATTAGGCAAGCACTCAGGGCGCGCAGCATTCCGCGACCGTGCAGTGAAAATGGGCTATGATTTATCAGATGAAAAGCTAAACAAGGCATTCGCTGAGTTCAAAAAATTAGCTGATCGTAAAAAAGAAATTACAGAAGACGATTTAGTGACGTTATTAACAGAGCAACAAGTGTTGATTGAAGATGTACCGCTATATGAGCTAAAAAGTGTACAAGTGCAATATGGCACGGAAAATATACCAACAGCCACTGCTGTTGTCGCTACACCAGCTGGTGATATTGCAACAGCTGCTTCAACAGGAGCAGGTTCAGTGGAGGCAATTTTCAATACATTGGAGCAATTAGTCGGTGGGACAGTCAATATTTTAGATTATCGTGTCACATCTGTTGGCAAAGGGCGCGATGCTTTAGGGGAAGCAGTTATTAATTTACGCTACAACGGCTATACAACAACAGGCCGTGATGCAGCGCAGGATGTGTTAGAAGCATCTGCCAAAGCATATTTAAATGCAATTAATCGCCAACTAATTCAAGCAAGCATTCGCGCACAACAACCAACCGTATAAAGCGAAAACTTTTGCGGGCAGTTGTGATCAATAGCAAAGCAATTACTGCCCGTGAATACGGGATAGAAATGAATGCGGGGCTATGTAAATGCCTCGCATTACTTCAAAGAATAACGCGAAGAAGGATAGGTGTTTTTTATGGAAAAGAAAATTACAGTATTACCTGGAGATGGCATTGGACCTGAAGTAATTGCTTCAGCAGTTCGAGTATTACAAGTGATTGGCAAACGTTTCAATCATACATTTCATTTAGGCTACGCTGCGATTGGTGGTGCAGCAATCGACCAATTCAATAACCCACTGCCAAATGAAACGATTCAAATGTGTGAGCAAAGTGACGCAATTTTATTAGGTGCTGTAGGTGGACCGAAGTGGGATAACAACCCAACGCATTTACGCCCAGAAAAAGGCTTGCTACAAATTCGTAAGCACTTTGATTTATTTGCGAACCTCCGTCCAGTGAAGGCATTCCCAAGTTTACTTGCTTCTTCTCCATTAAAGCGCGAGGTGGCAGAAAACGTTGATTTAATGATTGTACGTGAATTAACAGGCGGCATTTATTTCGGTGAACCACGTAAAAAAACAGCACAAGCAGCTGTTGATACATGCGTATATTCACGTGAGGAAATTGAGCGCATTGTAGACAATGCCTTTGAACTAGCGAGATTACGCCGAGGTAAGCTTTGCTCTGTAGATAAAGCGAATGTGTTAGATACATCACGTTTATGGCGTGAAGTGGTAGAAGAAAAGAAGAAAAGCTATCCTGATGTGCAAGTGGAGCATAATTTAGTCGATTCTGTTGCCATGAAGCTGATTACAAACCCAGGTCATTATGATGTCGTAGTAACGGAAAACATGTTTGGTGATATTTTAAGCGATGAAGCCTCTGTTATTACAGGCTCTTTAGGTGTATTACCATCCGCTTCAATTCGCGGTGATAACTTCGGCTTATATGAGCCAGTGCATGGTTCAGCACCAGAAATTGCAGGTCAAGGCATTGCAAATCCAGCCGCAACGATTTTATCGGTGGCGATGATGCTGCAATATTCATTCGGCTTAAAAGAAGAGGCGGCAGAAATTGAGCGTGCGGTGAGTGCTGTATTCGATGATGGTTACTTCACAGCAGACTTAGCACAGGATGGAACGCGCGTTTTATCTACAGATGAATGGACAGATAAAGTAATTAATGAAATTGATACGAGCTTTGTTTCAGACAGTATTATGATTTCATACATTTAAGGATTGGTGAGTACAATGGCAAAAAATATTATTGAAAAAATTTGGGCATCACATATCGTACATCAAGAAGCAGGCAAGCCCGACCTACTATATATCGACCTGCATTTAATTCATGAGGTAACAAGCCCGCAAGCATTTGAAGGCTTGCGCTTAAATAACCGCAAAGTGCGCCGCACAGACCTATGCTTTGCGACAATGGATCATAACGTACCAACGAAAAATTTACCGACAATCAATGACCCCATCGCGAAAAAGCAAATTACGACATTAGCAGACAACGCCAAGGAATTTGGCGTACAGCTTGCAGATATGGGGCATCCAGATCAAGGAATTGTCCACGTTATCGGTCCAGAGCTTGGCTTAACACAGCCAGGGAAAACAATCGTTTGCGGTGACTCGCACACATCAACACACGGTGCATTTGGCGCAATCGCATTCGGTATTGGTACATCGGAAGTAGAGCATGTACTTTCGACGCAAACACTATGGCAAACGAAGCCACCAACAATGGAAATTCGCGTAAACGGTAAGCTTGGCGCTGGCGTAACAGCAAAGGATATCATTTTGGCGATTATCGCGAAATGGGGCATCGGTGTCGGCACAGGACATATCGTGGAATATACAGGTGAGGTGATTCGCAATTTAACGATGGAAGAGCGCATGACGATTTGTAATATGTCCATTGAAGCAGGAGCGAAAGCAGGCTTAATTTCCCCTGACGAAACGACAGTTGAATTTTTACGCGGTCGCCGCTTTGCACCACAAAAGCAATTTGATGAGGCAGCAGCCTACTGGCTAAGCCTTGCATCAGATGAAGGTGCTAGCTATGATGTTGTCTTAGAAATTGATGCAAATGAAATCGAGCCTGTCGTAACATGGGGAACAAACCCAGCGATGGGTACAGGTGTATCGAAAACTGTACCAACAGCAACCGATTATGACAACGAATCAGATAAACAAGCGCTACAAAAAGCGCTTGCTTACATGGGTCTAGAGGAAGGACAGCCGATTACATCAATCGAAATTCAGCATGTCTTTATCGGCTCTTGTACAAACTCACGTCTATCCGATTTACGTGCGGCTGCAAGTGTTGTTAAAGGCAATAAGCTACATCCAAATGTAACAGGTATTGTAGTGCCAGGATCTCACTCAACGAAAATCGCTGCAGAGGCAGAAGGCTTAGACAAAGTCTTTATCGAAGCAGGCTTTGAATGGCGCGAATCAGGCTGCTCAGCGTGTCTAGGAATGAACGAGGATGTCATTCCATTTGGTGAGCGCTGTGCATCTACATCAAATCGTAACTTTGAAGGGCGTCAAGGCGCTGGTGCACGCACGCATTTAGTCAGCCCTGCAATGGCAGCAGCGGCAGGCATCTATGGCCATTTCGTAGATGTGCGACAACTAGAGAAGCAAGAAGCGTAGGGGAGAGAAGACGATGGAACCAATTAATATTGTGAAAAGCGTATATGCACCGCTTGATCGAAAAAACGTAGATACAGACCAAATCATTTCAAAGGAATTTTTAAAGCGCATTGAACGCACAGGCTTTGGTGAATTTTTATTTTACCACTGGCGTTTTGATAAAGAGGGCAATGAAATCGAAGGCTTCGTGCTAAACAAGCCTGAATACAAGGAAGCAGAAATTTTAGTCGCACAAGACAATTTCGGCTGTGGCTCCTCACGTGAGCATGCACCATGGGCAATTTTAGATTACGGCTTCCACGTCGTCATCGCGCCAAGCTTCGCCGACATTTTCCATAACAACTGCTTCAAAAATGGCATTTTGCCAATCAAGCTAACAGAAGCAGAATGTGACGAGCTATTAGCACAAGGCTTACAGCAGGCACAAGAAATCGAAGTCAACTTGGAGGCACAAACAGTTACAGCAGCATCAAAAGTGTACAGCTTCAACATCGACCCATACTATAAAGAAATGCTATTAAACGGCTGGGACGAAATCGCTTTGACATTCAAATATGAGGACGAAATTGCTGCCTATGAGGCAAAACGAGTTGTTTTTGAATAGAATAATGAGGAAAAAGATGAGCTTAGTGATACACTAGGCTCATCTTTTTTATAAAATAGGCAAAGTCGCTGATATATTGCAGAAATCGCCGATATATTGTAGAAAGTCGCTGATATAATCGGAAAAGCGCTGATATATCATTAAAACCCGCTGATATCATCAGTGTTATTATGCCACCATAAGGAAATAATTGCTATAATGAAGAAAAATAGCAGTAGCATATTTTTCATGAAAGAGGAGTACACGGATGAAAATTATACCATATGCACCACAATACGAGGAAAGCTGGCTACGCTGCAGAGTTTTAGCCTATTTACATACAGCGATGTATGAGGATGTTGTGACAAAAAAGCCAACATTCGATGGACGCCCAGCGATTGAATTGATTGCAGTGGAAGATGACGCAGTCATAGGATTAATTGATTTAGTTCTTGATACGGAGGAACAAAAAACAACCATTTTATCAGAAGGCTTAGGTGCATTTTTACCAGTAATTGCGGTGCATCCTGACCATCAATCAAGAGGCATCGGCATGAAGATGTATAAGGCAGCGTTACAGGAGCTTGAAAAGACAGCGATTGAATTTATTGAGCTTTATACAAGGGATGATGTGCAAGCGAATAACTTCTATCAAAAGCTCGGCTTTGAAATTGGGCTTGAAACATATGATGTCTATGGCACGGAAAAGAAGCTGATGAAGGAAATTACCGTTGAAGGCATTGAAAACAAAAAGTTTAAAGTGAAAGATGCTAATAGTAAGCCGTGCCACTATTTAATTGGTGGCGCCATTTACTATGAGGTATTTGACAAAGCAGCATTAGAGGAAATTGACTACGAGCGCTACCATGTGTCATATGGCTATTTTAAGCGAATAAAATAGTTGCTGATAGCTAATAAATAAAAAGCGTCCTTATAAAAGGGCGCTTTTTACTGTATGACAACCGCATGTGAACCAAGTGCTTGATAGCTTGAGAAAAATGTATTGATATCGACGATTTCATCGCCATGCAATGGATTCATAATTGTGACGCTATTTTTGCTTGCCCCTGTCAGCACAACCGCATGCAAATTGCTATAAATAGGATGCTTTTCACCTGTTTCCCCAACAATCCAAAAGCGATTCGTTCGCGGTGCTTGCCAATCAATTGTGACCCATGTTAAAACAGGGTAGCCTTGCTCAACATATGCAAGAATTTCCTGCTGTGAAGCACCTGTAATATTTGAGGCACGCAATGGAGAGGCTTGTTCCTCTAAAATGGTATTTGCCGCCTGCGCAATAGGGTTCGCAAAGACATAGAAGCCATCTGTTGCACTTGCAGGATTGCCAGCATAGGCAAGCTCTGGATCAGGACCGTAGCGTATCCCGCCACGAATTTCTGTTGCTTGTCTCGGCAAATAGTTGCGCTTCATCGTCATTTTATCTGTGTCGATACTAAAATAGTTGAGCATCGCAGTGAGTGATGTAATTTCACAGCCATTTGGTAGCTCTGGATTTTGCAACACAATAGGCACAGCTAATCCAGCTTGCGCGTTAGGGTAGATGGTTTCAATAAACAAGTTTGGTTTGCTTTTATCAAAGGTAAAGGGAGTGCGTGATTGCTCCTGCCCATTCGCATGGTATATAACTGCCTCATACTGCTCCTTTTCTAGCAGCTGTGCAAATTTAGCAATGCCATCCACTGACGATGTGGCACGTGCGACCTCTGTGCCTTGCTGCTCAATTGCAACCTCCACATGTGGTACAGCAACACGACTATAAAATTCTACTGTATAAATCGTTAGCTCATCAGAAAAATTAGCAGCCTCATGATTTACTGGCAAAAGCTTTGAACTTTGACAGCTCGAAAGGATGACTATTGCGAAAAGTAACGTCATCAAAAATAGTCGTCTCAATTCGCAGTCATCCTTTCTAAAAAATTATTGCTTTACAAAGTATTCGTTATACCAAACAAGGAACATGTAAATGGACCAAATTTTACGCTGGCTATTTGTTGTTCCTGCAATATGTGAATCCAGCAATGCTAAAATTTTATCACGATCGAAAAATTGTGCAGCAATATCACTGCTAAACAGTGCACGTACTTCCTTGACATATTTCTCATCGCGCAACCAGTGGCGAATTGGTACAGGGAAGCCGATTTTTTTACGATTTGCCCACGCTTCTGGCAGTGCCTCACGCGCTGCTTGACGGAATGCATATTTCGTATTTTCTTCATTGACACGATAGCGTGTTGGCACAGATGCCGCTACATCCATCATTTCACGGTCAAGAAGGGGTACACGCAATTCAATCGAATGCGCCATCGACATTTTATCCGCCTTCAGTAAAATATCATCAACAATCCATAAATTTAAATCTAACAGCTGCTTCTTCGTTACATCATCCTGCCCTTGGAATTTTTTATAGTAAGGGCTAACGATATCTTGAACAGAAGGAGCATTATTGAAATCATCTGTTAAAATTGCTGCAGATTCATGCTCCTCAAAAATGCGCGCTTGTCCGATAAATGTTTGCTCAACAGGCAATTTTGCACGTCTTGCTAAGCCACCAATTTTGCTGTTTGGCATAATTGCCCCGGCAATATTTGCTAAAGCACGAATTGGAGAAGGGAGGCTTTTGAATTTTTTCATATTTGGTGTGTCTGTATATTCATCATAGCCACCGAATAATTCGTCTGCACCTTCACCAGATAAAACAACAGTTACATGCTGACGTGCTAAGCGTGCCAAATAGTAAAGGGGTACAATCGACGGATTCGAATGTGGCTCGTCCATCATATATTGAATTTTACCTAAATCAGCAAAGCACTCATCTGGATTCAATGTTTCATTGACATTTTCGATACCAAGCTCTTTTGATAATTCAACTGCATTATCAATTTCAGAGAAGTTCTCAGCGCTAAAGCCAACCGTAAACGTTTTATCAGGGCGTAGCACGCTTGCCACATAGCTTGAATCCACACCACTTGATAAAAATGAACCGACCTTTACATCTGCAATCGTGTGTGCCGCAACAGACTCACGCACCGCATCATCAATATCCTCGATAATTTTATCTAATGGGCGCTCCTCAGGCGCATAGCTTGGCTCCCAGTAGCGCTCAATTGTAAGCTGTCCATTTTCATATGTCATATAATGAGCAGCAGGCAATTTGAAAATGCCTTTGAAAAACGTTTCATTCAAAACAGGGTATTGGAACGTTAAATAAGGCTTTAATGCCTGTTTATTAAGCTCTTTCGTAAAATGTGGATGCGGTAAAAAGCTCTTAATTTCCGAGCCAAAAAACAGCGTACCATTCATTTGCCCGTAGTAAAACGGCTTAATCCCGAAATGGTCACGTGCCGCAAATAATTTTTGGTTATTGCGATCCCAAATAACGAACGCAAACATCCCGCGCAGCTTTTGCACAAGCTTTGGTCCATACTCCTCATAACCATGCAATAAAATCTCGCTATCTGTCTGTGTTGTAAAGACATGCCCCTTTTCAATTAAATCCTCACGAATCGTTTGGAAATTGTAAATTTCCCCATTAAAAATCAACACAAGCGAATTATCTTCATTAAATAAAGGCTGTGAGCCATGTGCCAAGTCGATAATGCTCAAACGACGGAAGCCAAGATTGGCAATCCCTTCATTAAATT
Source organism: Metasolibacillus sp. (assembly GCF_025291715.1). Lineage (GTDB taxonomy): Bacteria > Bacillota > Bacilli > Bacillales_A > Planococcaceae > Metasolibacillus > Metasolibacillus louembei. Next base: position 28,412 of record NZ_JAMBIZ010000002.1, on the reverse strand, counting down.
GTCCACCACTATCAGGTCCACGATGAATAATTTGATTCATCATATTTTCTAAAACGGCTGGTGAATTGTCCACCTCGCCGATAAATCCAGTAAATCCACACATATTTATTAATCTCCCTTAAAAATCTCTATTTAAATGTGTACTTCGATTATATGTCAAATAATAATAGTCAGGCTACTTTAGACAGAAGCAATTGCTTCTGTTCATTTAAAAACATAAATAATGGAATCATCCATACGCAGTACTTATTTTAATCCTTACTGTAGTATTATGCCTAAAAACTATGCTGTTGGTCAACTGCTTGATTTGAAAGGGGAAACTACTTTTATGAAGTATTAGCTTTATTTTCATCATTAGATCTTTTTCGGGAAGGTATAGATAACAATTTGCTGATGCCGTACATTTAAACTTTTAATAACCGATCAACACACTAGATTAGCTATACACATGCTCCTATCAAATAGACAGCAAAAAAAACGACGCAACTATCTAGTATCGGATAGTTGCGTCGTTTTTTAGTATATTTTTCATAATAAGATGGCCTTTAATAAGGCTCTGCCTCATGCCCTTTATTAATCGCATCTTGTGGGGCTTTATCACCCTTCGTATTACCAAGCGGTTTGGAAGCATTAGCATCGCTTTGAGCTTTTTGTAAGCCTTCCTTCAGTAAGCGACCGTATTCCTCATCCGCTTCTTCTGCTAAAGCAATCATGGCTTTTTGAATATCAATATGACAAGTCGATAGATCACGTATTAAATTGGCAAGCAGCTCGTCGCGTTCCCATTGCTCAAAATTGCGATAAGTTTCGCCAGCTTGCTTTGTATTACTTTGACGATCAATTGATTCACGTACAAGATTTCCTTCGACATATGGCGTATACTCTTTGCCGCTTTGTGTGGCTTCCTTTAAGCCATTTAACATGGAAGGCTCATAATTAACATGTGGATTTTGCCCAGGTGCTAAATCACGTTTATACATCATTTGCCCGCCGCTTTGATTTGTGGCAACATGCTTTTTCGGCGCATTAATTGGAAGCTGCAAATAGTTTGCCCCTACGCGATGACGCTGTGTATCAGAATAGGAGAACGTGCGACCTTGTAACATTTTATCATCAGAAAAATCTAAGCCATCGACAAGTACACCAGTGCCGAACGTTGCCTGCTCCACCTCAGCAAAATAATCCTCAGGATTTTTATTCAATACCATTTTGCCAACAAGATGCCACGGAAACTGATCATTTGGCCAAAGCTTTGTATCATCCAATGGGTCAAAATCAAGCTCAGGATGTGGACCATCCTCCATAATTTGAACATAGAGCTCCCATTCAGGATATTCTCCCCGTTCAATCGCATCATATAAATCCTGTGTGGCATGATTGAAATTGTCCTTTTGAATTTCTTCCGCTTCTTTTTGTGTTAAATTTTTAATGCCTTGTAGTGGCTCCCAATGATATTTCACAAGCACCGCCTTGCCTTCATGATTTACCCATTTATACGTGTTGACACCAGAGCCCTGCATCATGCGATAGTTCGCTGGAATACCCCAAGGTGAGTAGACTAATGTCACCATATGGAAAGTTTCTGGGGAGCTCGCACAAAAATCAAAAAAGCGTTCCACACTTTGAATATTTGTAATAGGATCAGGCTTAAAGGCATGAATCATATCTGGAAACTTAATGGCATCACGAATAAAGAAGATTTTTAAATTATTGCCGACTAAATCCCAGTTGCCATCCTCTGTATAAAACTTTACTGCAAAGCCTCGTGGATCTCGCAGTGTTTCAGGGGAATGACCTCCATGAATTACCGTAGAGAAACGCACAAATACGGGTGTTTGCTTGCCCTTATCTTGAAAGACTTTTGCACGTGTATAGTTAGAAATGGGCTCGTCACCAACAACGCCGTATGTTTCAAAATAACCATGCGCACCAGCACCACGAGCATGCACGACACGCTCAGAAATTCTTTCGCGGTCAAAGTGACTAAGCTTCTCTAAAAAATCGTAATTTTCAAGTGTCGCAGGACCACGATTACCAACAGTTCGTAAATTTTGATTGTTCGTAATCGGATGCCCTTGCCGATTGGTTAAAGTCATATCCTCTGGATTTGTCGAATCGTTTTGCTTTGTCATCGTATAACTCCTTTCTAGTAGATAACTTTATATTGTCCATTATTGGCACAAACTAGACATTTAAATAAAAAGGAGCGATGTTATTTTAAAGAAAGTGAGGGGCTTGCTTTCGCAGTATATAGGGGACCTTATCATGCCAAAAGACTAGCTTCATAAATACTAGGAGGCTAGTCCTAAGTAAAATGGTAATTATCTAAGTAATAATGAGGTCTACTATTTATCAAGTGTATCATATTTATTTTCAAAATTAATGTTGGCAGCAGGCTTGTCAACGCTTTGCAATTTTAAGCCAATTCTTATGAGGATAAATGCTAAGAAAAAGGCAGCAAATAATACAAAGAAGGCGGTGGCTTGGGCTGCATTAATGATGTAATTGTAAGCATCTCCACCTACCCAAGCATTTTGGGAATCGCGGTATGAATATTCTTCGGGATTAGAATAGAAAAGCAATCTCTTAAATCAATTCAGCCTTAATGACCGCAGCCAACCCCTTTTTCAAAGCGGCTATTTCTTCCTCGCTCAGCTTTTGTAGTACATTTTCATTCATTTCTATGCTAGTTGCCTCAATGTTACTGCGCAGTTGATTTGCTTTTTCTGTGCTTGTGACGAACACGTTTCTGCGATTAGTGGGGTCGATTTCACGCTCAATTAAATTCATCTTTTGCATTTTATCTAATATGCCTGAAACAGTAGGTGCTTCTAAATAAAGTAACTCACCAATTCTTTTAGGGGTAATTTTCCCTTCCGTCCATAAGCAATTTAATACGGCATATTGGGCTGGTGTAATGTCGAATTTTTCTAACTGATGGTTAAAATGCTTGTGTACTTTATGCTGGGCTACACTCAATAAAAAGTTAATACATTCATCTAATTTCAAGTCATTCACCTCCATCACTTGACAGTATTTATCATAGCATGGTATCTTCGGTATGAAAATATTTTTGTTACAGAATTATTCTGAGTGAGAATTAAGGAGGGTTATTATGGAATTATTTAAAGCTATTGTTGTAAGAAAAATGAACGATGAAGTGACGTATAAGCTAGAGGATGTATCGCTTTCCGATTTATCTGCTGGGGAGGTAGTCATCGAGATTGCGTATTCCTCAGTGAACTTTAAGGATATGTTAGCTGTGCAAGCAAGCGGTGGCGTAGTGCGAGATTACCCGATGATTCCAGGGATTGATTTAAGTGGAACGATTGTTCATTCTACAGATGAACGCTTTTTCGAAGGGCAAGCGGTGCTTGTGACAGGCTTTGACACTGGAGTAAGGCATACTGGAGGATTTGCACAATATGCGCGCATTCCTGCTGATTGGATTGTGCCTATACCAGATGGGCTGACGTTAAAGGATGCGATGGTTTTCGGAACGGCTGGTTTTACTGCAGCATTATCTATTATGGCATTGGAAAAGCATGGCATGTCTGTTGGCAGTAGCCCGCAAATTGTAGTGACAGGCTCAACGGGTGGCGTAGGCAGTGTCGCTCTGCAAATTTTATCAAAAATTGGCTATACAAATATTACAGCAGTTGTTCGTAAAGAGCATCAAGTAGATGTAGCCAAAGCTTTAGGGGCTACAGAGGTTATTTTTGCAGCAGACATAGGAGACTCTCAAAAGTCATTAAATACAGCGAAATATCATTATGTATTAGATACGGTTGGTGGTCAGGTTGCAGCAGCACTTATTCCTCAAATTCACTATGGTGGAAGCATGACAATGTGTGGGCATGCAGGAGGGGCACAATTAGCAACAAATGTGCTACCATTTATCTTAAGAGGCATTAATCTGTTAGGCATTGATTCCGTCAATGTGCCGATTGAAAAGCGTGCACCAATTTGGGAAAAAATTGCGCAAGACTGGAATATTAGTGCGACAACATTAACGCGAGAAATTCCCCTTGAGGAAGTGCCAGAAACGATTGAAGCAGTGAAAAATGGACAGCATTTAGGAAGAACGATTATTAAAATGAGATAGTTAAAGGAGCAGCCAGCTTGAAATGTTGGCTGTTTTTTCTATGCCTTAAAGTTATTAAAAAAGCCTAAAGCAGGGCGCCTTAAGCTAAACGTAGAATAAATTTCTGAAAAGGTAGAATAAAAACTTGAAAACGTAGAATAAACGCTAGACAACCGAATTGTGCGTTAATTCCTCGTCAATTTGCTGCAATAATTCAGATGCGCTATCTGCTGCTAAAGTCTCACCGTTCACGATGGCATAATAGTGATGGTCACACGTTTCACATTGCGAGTTGCAGCCTACCTCGTGAATATCAATATCCTCACGGGCTAATAGTGTATCGATTTCTTCACTGTCATAAATGCGATTTGATACGCAGAGCTCAACTTGATTTTTTAGCTGCTGCGGCTTTGATCGTTGGAAAAGTTTTTTAAACATTGGTATACCTCTTTTTGTTAGTTATCTTCATTTTAAGACTACTTTGTTACAAGAGGCTATACAACTAATGAATGAATTATTGCCTACGTTTTCACAATCTGGACAAAAAGCTACTCATATTATTGGGTGAGCTTCTTGATGTATTGTAGCAGTCACAAAATCTTTTGCACTTTACAGGTGAACTCACCTAGATTTAAAGACTCTCCCTTAAATATTTCAAAAATACTTTCGTAGCATTTGAGAACGCTTGATGCTTTTTCCAAATGATATCGAGCCTCGCCTCAAGCTTCGGCTGAAGTGGGCGGAAGCAAAGGTCGCTCTCCTCGGAAGTATCCATTAGCTTGTCTAAGCAAATCGCATAGCCGATATCCTCCTTTACCATGACAGAGGCGTTATACAGTAGATTGTATGTGCCGATAATATGCAGATTTTCAACTGCTGCGCCAAACCAGCCTGAGAGGACGTTGCTCACTGCACTTTGCTTTGAAATAATCAACGGTTTATCTAATAAATCCTTTGGCTGTATGACCGTTTTGTTAGCAAGTGGATTGTCCTTGCGCATTAGCACGCCCCATGTATCTGTAGCAGGTAGGCGCACATAATCATATTTTTGCTTATCTGCTGGCTCGATGACAACGCCAAAATCCAGCAAGCCGTTATCCAGTTTCACTGTAATGTCGTCTGCGTTTCCGCTATATAAATGAAATTTAATATTTGGATGATGTGTGACAACTTTTTTGATGGTTTTTGCAATGAAATGCATCGCCTCTGTTTCACCGCTACCAATATAAATTTCTCCACTGACAATGTCAGAGGGGTGATTAAAATTGGCTTCAGTTTTATCAACTAAATCAACAATTTCCTTTGCGCGTTCAAGTAAAAACATACCTTCATCTGTTAATGAAATTTTGCGATTGCCTCGTATGAACAGCGTAGTGCCTAGCTCTTCCTCTAAATTGGTTAATTGTCTCGATAATGTAGGCTGTGATAAATGTAGCGCCTCAGCAGCAGCCGATATATTTTCCTGTGTAGCTACTGCGATAAAATAGCGCAAGACACGTATATCCAAAAACAACATCTCCTTTATATGCCTTTTTGTTATATGAAATCATTCAATATAGGCATTGGTTATTTTTATGCTAGCATTTTATAATGAATTTAACAAAAAAGAAAGAGATGATTGATTCGATGAAGGGTTCTAAAAAATTATTAATTTTTATATTAGCGGTCGGTGTGTTCGGCATTTTAAATACCGAGATGGGCTATATCGGTATTTTGCCAGCGCTGTCAGAGCATTTCGATGTTAACGTGTCGCAGGCAGGGCTAACGGTGAGCCTTTTCGCATTGGCAATTGCGATTGCAGGTCCAACATTACCTTTAGTGTTTTCAGGTATTAATCGCAAGACGGTGATGGTGGCTGTCCTTGTTATTTTTATTATAGGTAATATCATTTCCATTTTTACAACAAATTTCACGGTTGCTTTAGTTGCGCGTGTGCTTCCCGCTTTTTTCCACCCCGTTTATGTATCAATGGCTTTATCTGTAGCAGCAACTTCAGTTTCGGTGAAGGAAGCACCGAAGGCGGTGGCGAAAGTATTTATAGGAGTGTCTGCAGGGATGGTGCTTGGCGTGCCGGTATCGAATTTTTTAGCTAATACGTTTACATTGGAAATTGCGCTAGCATTTTTTGCAGTTGTGAACATTTTTGCACTAATTATGACGCTACTGTTCGTGCCTTCAATGCCTGTGCAGGAAAGACTTTCTTACGGCTCACAGCTAAAAATTTTAACAAAGGGCATTACCTGGTTGTCAATTCTCGCTGTAACGTTTTTAAATGGCGCAGTATTTGGCATTTATAGTTATTTAGCAGAATATTTAGATGTGGTGACACATATGTCGCCGTATATCATTAGCGTGATGCTGTTCGTTTATGGGCTGGCGAACATTGTCGGTAATGTGTGGGCAGGGAAATTGCTAACGATTAATCCAATTCGGACGGTTGTGCTATATCCTGTCATACTATTTGGGCTATATATCGTTTTCTTCTTTGCAGTGGACTTGGTCATTCCAACAGCGATTATCATTTTAATTTGGGGCATTTTAGGTGGTGTTGGTGGCAATATTAATCAATATTGGATGATGTCCTCAGCGCCAAAAGCACCAGATTTTGCGAATGGTTTATTTTTAACATCGTGTAATTTAGGAACAACGATTGGCGCAAGCATTGCAGGCATTATTATTGCGCAATTCGGTATGCATTATATTTTATTTGTAGGTATGCTTGCATTAATTATCGGATTTATTTGTATTGTATTGCGCAATACATTGTACAAAACAACAGAAGCATAAGGGGGAATGAAGATGAAAAAATGGCTAGCATCCTATTTCATTACATCGGCTTTACTTGTTGGCTGCTCAGCTGACAAGCCGCAAAATACGGCGGTTGAGCAGCAACTACCAGACACGGCTCAAAAAATTGAGATTGTTGCGGAAAATTTAGCTGCACCGTGGGCAATAAGCAAAATTGATGATACTTTTTTTATAACGGAGAGAGCGGGAAATATTATTAAAATTACAAAAGATGAGATGGTGACACAGCGTGTGGAGCTAGAAAAGGAGCGTTCAACCGCATCTGAGGCAGGGCTGCTTGGCTTTGTGCTCGCGCCCGACTTTGCACAATCCAATGAAGCGTATGCCTACTATACGTACGAAAATGAAGGGGAGCAGTTTAATCGAATTGTTGTACTGCAATTAGGCGGAGATGTATGGAAGGAGACAACTCTACTGCTGGATGAAATTCCAAGTGGCACCTATCATCATGGTGGACGCTTGCAAATTGGTCCAGACGACAAGCTATATGCCACAACAGGTGATGCTTCTAACCGCGATATTGCGCAAGATGTCAATTCATTAGGAGGAAAAATTTTAAGGCTAAACTTCGATGGCTCGATTCCAGCAGATAATCCATTCGATAACTCTTATGTTTACAGCTATGGTCATCGCAACCCACAAGGTATCACTTGGGCGCCAGACGGCACGATGTATGCAAGTGAGCATGGTAATAGCGCTAATGATGAAATCAATCGAATTGAAGCAGGGCAAAATTATGGCTGGCCAATTATTGAAGGAAATGAAACACAAGATGGCTTAGTATCACCTCTTTTCACCTCTGGTAGTGATACTACATGGGCGCCATCGGGTATGGGCTACTACCATGACTCTTTATATGTAGCTGCGTTAAGAGGCACAGCGCTATTGCAATTTAATTTAGCAACAAATGAAACACGTGAAGTCGTGACAGATTTAGGGCGCATTCGCGATGTATTGATTGAAGGGGCTACCCTTTATTTCATTAGCAATAACTCGGATGGTCGTGGTAATCCATTAGAAAATGACGATAAGCTATATCGTATCGAGCTAAAATAAGGAGGATATATATGCGTAATAAATTATTAATGGCTACACTTGCAATCGCAACACCAGCACTCATTGTTCCAATACAAGCACACGCCTTTCAGGATGTGCCGAAAACACATGCTGGCTACAATGAAATTATGGCAATGAAAAAGGAAGGCATTATTAATGGTTATTTAGATGGTACATTTAAGCCAGAGCAAGGCATTTCACGCCAGCATGTAGCAAAATTACTAGCACATGTACTGCCATTGGAGCCAATCAGACCAGCAGCTACCTTTACAGATGTGCCGACCAATCACCCATATTATAACGATATTCAACGCCTTTATCGTGCAGGCATTATCGATGGCTTTGAAGGGAAATTTAATCCAACAGGTGCGTTGACACATGCACAAATTGCGAAAATTTTATGTTTGGCATTTCAGTTTGAGTTAGTGCAAGGCGAAGGTACGCATTGGTCGAAGGATTATGTCGCAACATTATATGCACGCGGTATTATGACAGGTGATTGGCAGCGTGATGCAACGGTCACGAGAGCACATTACGCAATCTGGCTGTATCGCATATTAAATATAGAACAAGAGGAAACACCGTCGTTAATTCCAGCGCCAATTGAAATCGACCCGCCTGTTTACATACAGGAGGCGAGTGCTTCTAAAATCAAGCTGCGCTTTAACAATGAGGAAGTCCTCGTTAAATTAGAGCAAAATGCCGCAACGCAAGATTTGATTGCAGCGCTCCCGCTTACATTAACATTTGCAGATTATGCAGGAACTGAAAAAATTAGCTACTTGCCGAAAAAATTATCGACAGCAGCAACAGGGGCAGGGATAGACCCAGCAATAGGGGATTTAGCCTATTATGCACCTTGGGGGAATTTAGCATTGTTTTATCAAGATTTTGGTTACTCCAGTGGGCTAATTAAGCTTGGAGAAGTAGAGGCAGGCTTAGAAAAATTCGCCAAAATGCAAGGGGAATTTACCGTGACAATTGAGCGAGTGGAGGAAAAATAAAAATAGTATATTGACTAAAGGGGGCGTTCAAAGTGAACAGCCCTCATTTTATGTATTAGTCCCTCAAGCTATCGCGATATTGTGCCAATTTTGTAAAGTTGCCACCAAAGTCATGCTCAAGGAAGAAAAAATTTTTATCGGAAATGCAAATAATCTAAAAGGAGGGCATGAAAGCATGATAATATAGAAAGAAAAATCGAGTTTTCCCCTTTGCTTGAAGGCATAACTTATTTTAAGGCAAAAGCCTTATTGACGATAAATATCGAAATGATTACTATATTAGTTCTTATAAGGAATTGATAAAATATCGAGGTGAGAACGATGGAGAAGATGCTGAAGCAAGTATATGATATCCAAATGGCATTAAATTCGACAACAATATTAGCCATAACAGATGCTGCTGGACGTATTACATATGCGAATCAAAAATTTTGCGATATATCCAAGTATCCAGAGGAAGAGCTTGTTGGCAAGACACATCGTGTCATTAATTCTGGTTACCACCCTTCATCGTTTTTTAAAAATATGTGGAACACAATTAAGACTGGTGAAACATGGCAAGGCGAGATATGCAATCGAGCGAAAGACGGTTCTATTTACTGGGTTGATACAACGATTGTGCCCTCCTGTAATGAACATGGCAAGCCATATCAATATATAGCGATTCGTCATGATATTACAGACAAAAAGCTGTTAGCATTAGAGCTAGAAAATCGATTAATTTATGATGAGGTAACAGGCTTACCAAACCATGTCTTTTTGAAGAAAATGGCGGAGCACAAAATTCAGCAAAATGAGCCGTTTTATTTAGTGAAAATTAATATCGATGATTTTAAAAGCTTTAATGAAAGCTTAGGAACGGACTGTGCTAATGATATTTTAAAGGCAATAGGAGAACGTTTACTAGCATTTTGTGAAGATAAGCCAATCACCTTAACGAAAACATACGGAGATGAATTCATTTTATTATGCTCAGTGGGGCCCCAGCAAATGGCAAGGCATGTCCAAGCACTATTTCAAGCTTTTGAAATGCCAATTGCTTATTTAGATGGTGGTTATTATATTACATTTTGTGTCGGTGTTGCCTGTTACCCTGAAAATGCCCACACGTTTTATGATTTGATTCATGCTGTTAGCATGGCGATTGAGCAAGCGAAAAAGAATGGAAAAAATACATATGCTTTTTTCCATCAGGATATGCTAGAAAATTCACGTAAAAGTCTGCAATTAAAAAACAAATTGTTTGAAGCAATTCGCTTAAAATCTTTTATGATGTATTATCAGCCACAATGGACGGGACAAGGTGAGCTAATCGGCTTTGAGGCGCTAGTTCGTTGGGAAGATAAGGAGTTAGGCTTTATTTCACCATCGGAATTTATTCCATTAGCAGAGCGGACAGGTTTGATTACATCATTAGGCTACGTTTTATTTGAGCTAATGCTAAATGATTTTGCTCGGCTACAGCAAGCGGTAAATGAGTCGATTAAAGTTTCATTTAATTTATCATTGCGCCAATTTTTTGATACAAAGCTTATCGCTCGTTTACTAGAATTATGTGAGCTTTATCAAGTTCCTCCCTATTTTGTGAAAGTTGAGATTACCGAAAGGGTTGCTAGCTCTAATATCGAGCATGTTATAGCCATCATTCAAAAATTGCGAGATATTGAGATGGAAGTAGAATTAGATGATTACGGAACAGGGTTTTCAAGCCTGAAATATTTGACCAATTTTCCGATTAATTGCATTAAAATCGATAAAAGCTTTGTTGATAAATGTCTTACATCAGATAAAAACAAGACAATTATTAAAAGCATTATTCATGTTGCGCATGAGCTAGGCTTCACAACGATTGCAGAAGGCGTGGAGACGGAAGAGCAGATGCACTATTTAATTGAGCAGGGCTGTGACAACTTTCAGGGCTACTTGCTAGGTAAGCCGCAACCTGCTAGCTATTATGAAACACATAAATTAACATTCCGCACTTAGTTGTCTGAAAAAGCGTTTTTTCAGACAACTAACTCTCAAAAAAATCCTCCCTACCATTATTATATGTATATTTTACTATAAAAATCATACTGTTATAGCGTGTGAAGTAAATATTTAGGTCTTTTTGCTTTTTTATCTTTAAGCAAAATAGACTTATCATTAAAGGTAGAAATAAATAAGATTTACTATGGGGGTTGCGTCACCATGATAGAGAGGAATGGAGAAGTGGAACAAAATTCATTACATCAACTGATTGAGCGCATGAAGCCATTGCATGTTATGCTAGAGCAAAATACATATATAATGGACACAACGAAGCGTCTAAAGCTAATTATTGAAGATGCGCAGGAAAAAGAGGCGATTCTTTTTTTAGGGAAGGAACGCGTAGGGAAAACGACATTAATTAATGCCTTATTGGGGAGAGAGCTACTGTCTGTCAGCACAAAAAATCCAACAAGTGTCAATACATTTATTAAATATGGTGAACGTGAATGTATGAAGGCCTATTTTTTAGATGGAATGATTGCTACATTTGATCTCGATAAGATTGAGCTATTGACAACTGGGGATACATTTAGTGCGCAAATTATTCGTGAGCATTTAGATTATATTGAGATTTATATTCAGCATGAATTATTGCAGCATGCTACAATTGTGGACACGATTTGCCTGCAGGCAGGGGCGGAAAATACTGCTTATTTTTCAAGCATTATATTAGAGCGTGTACAGGAGGTTTTTTGGGTATTGCGCAATGGCTCACCAGCAACGGAAGAGGAATATAATTTATTAGTAAACATGAATCAGCAAAATATTAAGCCATACTTCGTGGTTAATGCTACTGATCAACGTGGCATCGCAGCAAGTGACTTTGTCAAGGGAGAGCTTGCAAGATACGGCGAACTATGTAAAAAAATGATTAGTGTTTCCGCAATACAAGCAATTGAAGCGAAAAAAACAAATAATACACAGCTACTCATTGATTCCAATATAACGCAGCTTACACAACTTATAAAGGAAGTAGGTAACGACCCTGCTAAAAAATCGCAGCACACCGCTGAACGCTTTAGCAAGTGGTTAAGCCGCTTTTTAAGTGAATTACAAATGATTCCAGAACGTGATCCTTATTTATCTGCATTGACGAATGTGAAAAAATATGTGGAGGAAGCTAATGTAGAATTTTCATTACAGCAACGTGATAAAGCTATATTAGCTGCATTCGAAGAGGACTATAAGCAAGCAAGCCAAGTATTGAAATCTGTTCAGACATTGTATCAGCTATTACAAGTTTTAGCGACGGAGCTTTATTTACGCGATGAAACGATTGAGCAATTTGAAGCGCAGGCGATTGCTTATCAAGAGGCGGTGCGCGATTATCGCAAAGGGCATACAGAATATATGCAGCTACTGTCACAAGTTGAGAAGCAGTTCGAAAAAACATACGCTATCGATTTAAGGGAAGGCTTGCGAAATGGCGTGGAATTATCCGACCTTTTCAAGGAGCAAATTGAGCGACTTGATGCATTGCAACAGCGTTGTGCAGAGCTATTTGCGATGATTAAAGAAAAGGAAAACGATATTTTTAATCAGCTTTATGCGGTGCAAAATCATATTACAGAGCTTGCAGCGGCTCGTTTAAAGGCGATTTTACAGCAAGTAAATGATATAAGCAGACAGCAACAAAAAGAGCGCACATTTATGCAATCATACTCCGATAAATTAAACGAATTTACGTGCATTATTGAGGCACAAAACTTTGTACGCGATGCGATTCGTCCATTTTTACAGGCAGAGAATACGTTGCTAGCATCAGAGCAGCTAGAAGAAACGCTCACAGCAATTGATGCAATTTCGACATTATTATTGCCGCATGAGCATTTAAATGAACAAATGCCATCTTTATTAAATGAGCATACGATTATTAAATGTGACTTCGATTCAAAATATAAATTACAGCCGCTCCATTTAACAGAAGCAGACGTTGTATCAGCAGAGCTACCGGAGCTGCCTGCAAAGCTGATGTCATAACAATACATTGATAAACTCCCTTACATATGCGAAAATCGTATACGTAGAAAGGGAGTTTTTTTATGAGCACAATGACAAAACCTTATGATCAATGGGAAAGCTATCATGACATTGACCGTTATGGCAAATTAACATTATCCAATATCGAGTTCACAACGACGAACTTATGTAATATGCGCTGTGCCCACTGTGCAGTTGGTTATACATTGCAAACAAAGGAAGCAGCAGCAATACCGAGCGAGGAAATTATTAAGCGCTTGGATAGCGTTGAAACGTTGCGTGTAATGAGCTTTACAGGAGGCGAGCCGCTGTTAACAAAGCGAGGCATTCGTGACAATCTGTTGCCGTTGTTAAAATACGCCAAAAGCCGTGGCATAAAGACACAAATCAATTCTAATTTAACATTGCCAATGTCGCATTATGAGCTCGTAGCACCTTATTTAGACGTCATGCATATTTCGCATAACTGGTGTGATGAAAAGGAATTTGTAGAAACAGGATTTGCGATGATGGAGCAGAAGCCTTCGATTGAAAAAAGAGCGTTACTGTATCGCAATATTTTAGATAATGCACGTGAGCTATCAAAGGGCGGTATGTTCGTATCTGCTGAAACGATGCTCAATCGTAACACAGTACCATTCATTGAGAAAATTCATCATGAAGTTGCCAATGAAATGCTCTGTAAGCGTCATGAAATCCATCCGATGTACGCAAGTGATTTTGCAAGTGCCTTAGATGTAATCAATTTGGATGAATATCGTGATGTAGTGAATCAAATTTTAGATTTCCGCAATGAGGATATTTGGATTCTATTCGGTACATTGCCGTTTTATCCATGCAGTACAGATGAGCGTGACAAAGCGCTATTAAGCCGCATTTATGAAGCATCTAATATTACGATTCGCAATGATGTAGATGGCCGATCACGTATGAATTTAAATATTTTTACTGGCGATGTATCCGTTTCCGATTTTACAGATGATGGGGCAGCGCTTGGTAATATTAAAACTGCTTCTTTAGAAGAGATTTATACAAAATGGCTAAGCACTAATATTTCATCAAGCATTAACTGTCATTGCCCAGCTGTCAAATGCTTAGGTCCCAACATTATCGTAAAAAATATGTATTACCCAACGCAAAAATTTACAAGTGGTACAGTGAAGGGAGACTATTCACATGCATAAGCAATTTATGGCGCAAGCAATTAAGCTAGCGGAGGAGAATGCGGCACAAGGTAAACAGCCTTTTGGCGCGGTGCTTGTTAAGGATGGAGAGGTGGTCGCAACTGCGGTGAATAATGTCGAAGCGACATTCGACCCAACGGCACATGCAGAAACGCTTGCAGTGAAGGAGGCATGCCAAAAGCTACAAACGTTTAATCTATCAGGTATGGTGATGTATGCAAGCGGTGAGCCTTGTCCAATGTGTTTAGGCACAATGTACTTAACAAATATTGCGGAAGTATATTATGCAAATGCTTGTCATCCAGAAGGTTTATCTGCTGCGATTTATGCGGAATTAAAGCTGCCACAAGCCGAACGAAAATTGATGCAAATTAAACAATTGTAATAGTAGCTGTTGAAAGAGCATGATTTATTATGCTGTTTTCAACAGTTATTTTTTAATATTAAAAACGATAAAGAGGGGTATATTATGAAATATATTTTTGTAGAGTTTGAAGGCTTTCAATATTGGATAGAAGTAAATCAACATGGCTTTGCATTACGTCAAATAACAAAAGTGAATGATTGTGTCCAAATATCCTGCAGGGATAACTGCCTAGCGGAAGGAATAGTGGATATCGATGATTATTGTCAACAAATAACGGCTCAACAATTTGAGCATATGTGGCACAATACAACGAAACCATTTCGCCGAATATGGGAGATAGAAAAGGAAAAATACGCTATCGGTCAACGTATATCAGGTGTTATCCAATATTTTTACCCACATGGAGCGATTTTTTCGGTAGGTAGGATTCAAGGCTGTAGTAATAGGTCAACGTCTCAATCTATTCATAGCGAAATAAGTGGTGTCATTTCGGGCTTTGATGAGAAAAATATGTGGCTTTTTCTCAAGGAAGAATAAGCATGAAAATAGGGATATAGCAGTGATAAATTTTCGTACGAAAGTCATAAGGAAATTGAGTTTTCAAAAAATTACCTACATGTTATAATTAAAAAAGAACATACTTTCGGTTTAGGGGTAAAACTAAAGAGAGGGTGAGTCCAATCAGAAGAGCTTTTATTTACCAAGATGAAAAGTCACATAAATTTTGGACAATTGATTACAGTGACATTGCAATCGGCGTGCATTATGGCAAGAGTGGAACAATAGGGAAATATGAAGTCAAGGAGTATGCCTCACTAGAAGCTTGTGAAAAGGAAGCCAAAAAGCTGATTGCAAACAAAGTAAAAAAAGGCTATAAAGAAGCAGAAACCTTTGATTTTGAAAGTTGTTTTTATATAGACACAGTGGAGTATGGACCACATCCAAAAACATCTCATCCACGCTTTGTAGCTCATTTTACAGAGGATTTTTATTATGATTGTGGAGATGAGGAAGCTCCTTTTGGTAGTGACGAAGGCTCAGACACTTTATCAGAAGTAGAAGAAATGA
The DNA here is from genome assembly GCF_025291715.1 of Metasolibacillus sp. GTDB lineage: Bacteria > Bacillota > Bacilli > Bacillales_A > Planococcaceae > Metasolibacillus > Metasolibacillus louembei. The sequence goes on along the minus strand of NZ_JAMBIZ010000002.1, from coordinate 12,830 downwards.
TTAGAAAAAAGCGCCCCATTGCCTTTTCAACACTTCCACAATATATTGTTGAGCAACTATGGGGAATGCAATATATAGCTGTCACGACATTAGATAAAGAAGAAGTCGAGCAAATGAAGCAAAAACAGGAAATAGATATGCAACAAAGTGATATGGTGACCTATTCCTCTGCGTTTGCACAAATTAAAATTACAGGGCAGCTAGACCCAAAATTAAAGAATAAAGCCTTATTGGCACTAAAACGCTTTGCGATAATGTATACAGCTAGTGCTTTCACTGAAACACAGCAAACAATGTATGAGGGTTTATTGGCATTTGAAGCAACTGTGGAGGAATCATTATGACACAATATCTTATAGCACAATGGCAAGAGCAAAGGAAATCCTTTAATGCAACAAATGCTGAAAAGATTAATGCTATGCATGAATTAAAGGAGCAAGTGAAACAAGCCGAACCAACTGAGGTTAATTTACGCATGCTTGTAGAAATCTATTGCCTGTTGCGCATGTATGATGAGGCATACAAAATTTTTACATCGATTATGGACTTGCACAATAAAAAAGATCAGAAAAAATATGGTGCCATTCGCTATTGGATTGACAACCCACAAAATGTGACACCTTTATTACCGCGTGTCATTCGAGAGGAAGCTAAGCTGAATACCCCTTTACCAATGTTTAAATATATGCCAAACCCAATGCAAGCAAATATTTTCGAAACAGGTGAAATCGTTGTTTGTGATTGCTGTGAACAGGAAGTCGATATTTATTATAAAGGTGGGATATACGCAATTGAGGAAGTTGAATATTTATGCCCAAGCTGTATTCATAGTGGACGTGCAGCTAAAAAATTTGATGGCGAATTTCAGCAAGATTTACTCAATCCAGAGCTTGTTAACAATGCTGACTATACAAATGAGGTATTGCACCGCACACCAGGCTATTCTAGCTGGCAAGGTAATAATTGGCTTGCCCATTGCACAGATTACTGTGCATTTATTAACTATGTTGGCTGGGATGAGCTTGTAGCGATGGGCATTACAGAGGAGTTAACACATTATGATGACTACAGCCATGAAGAACTAGCTGCTAGTTTGCGCAATAATGGTTCGCATCAAGGCTATTTATTCCAATGTTTAGAATGCCAGCAATACGTGCTTTATTCAGATTTTGATTAACTCGTAAAGGGGATAAGGACGATGGAAAAACTGCGTGCAGCATTGCAAGATTTTGAGCTTGGTGAGGTGACAGACCGAATCCTACAATTCGCTAAAAATTCAATACGGGCGATTGCCACGCCAACCATAGAGAATGAAATTCAAATTGGTCAATCGAAAATCGGTGGTGCACCAGATGTACCAACAGATTTTATATGGCCGCAGACAAATGATCAACACCCATTATATTTTTTATGTCAATTGAATTTAGCAGAGATAAAGCCATTTGATTCGAGCAATTTACTGCCTGCAAAAGGACTCTTATCCTTTTTCTATGATGCGGAGAGGCAACCATGGGGCTATGACCCGAATAACTACGACGGCTTTCGAGTTGTTCACTTTACCGAAGAGAAGCTCCAACGTATGGAACAACCTAGCATTTTAAGGGAGCGCATTGATAGCGCGATATTGCATTTTAAAAACGAATGGACATTACCAGATTGGGAATCTCCTGATGGTCAAATATTAACTGACCTTTTAACAGAGGAGCAAGAAGAAGCCTACAATGACTTCTTATTTGATTGGGTGGACGAAGAGGAGACCGAGCAGACAACGCATCGCATTGATGGTCACCCGAATACGATTCAAGGGGATATGTATTTACAATGCCAACTTGTCACAAACGGTTTATACTGTGGTGATTCAACGGGCTACGAGCATCCTTTACGCAAGGAGCTAGAGCCACAAGCAAAAGATTGGCGCTTACTATTACAGCTTGATTCTGAGGATGATCTCGGTTATATGTGGGGCGACAGTGGTAAGCTTTATTTCTGGATCCGCGAGCAAGACTGCCAAAATAAAGCCTTCGATAAAGTGTGGACAATCTTGCAATGTTACTAGGCTAGTAGTCATGACGTCTAAAGGTATGTTTGGATAGGGGATAGCAAGGCAATCCATATGTAAAACTGCTTTTGATGAAGAAAAGGAGGACATGAATTTGTCGCAATATATAGCACGGTTTTGGACAGAGGTATGGCAGCAGCTAGAACATTTTTACCAGCAGGAAAACGATAGAATTAGTCAGATAAAAGATTGGAGTCAGCTTCATCTAGGTGTTCATCATTATGTAAAAGTGAAATGGACATCGAAAAAATTGAATAAATTACAATGGGGAACACCTCACTATGGTACGATTTTGATTGATACACATGAGCCATTTAGCTGGAGTGATGATGCGTATAAGATTGCTGCGGGCGATTACATACGGGAGATAACTGATATAAGCCACATAGAAGCATTATTTTCAACATTATGTAAGAAAATGGATGGAGTTTTCCAATCAAATAAATTTCATGCGAAGCTTTTTGATTATCGATTTCAAATAATATTGGAATTTGAGCATGAGGGGCGTGAGATTAGCTATCAAAAAGAGCTGATCAATCAAGAGAAGCTTGCAGCAGCGAAACAAGCAATTGCTGCTTTTATTGAAACAAAAATAATGGCTGATTTACCTGTACGTCCTGCTGAAAAAGATGGGTTTTTCTTTGCGCGTCACCTAATCAATCCAGACTTTTTTGTGCAGCATGAGGTGGTGATTGAACCGTTGAGGCAACGCATAGCGGACAAGTATTGTGGAAATGAAGAGCGCCTCAATCAATGGATGTATGATTATACAATGGCATTTAAAGATTGGGCGGAGAAAAATATTTTATCGATTTACTTTGAATCGGAGGGGGAATATACAACAGGATGGAGATTGAATTCAGAGCTTAGGCCAACACAGGAGGAGTTGACATTCTTTGTTTACATTGCGCTGCAAATCGGAGCAAAAGAGCCTGACACACGTAAACAATATATTGAATTGGCACAGCAGCTTGGTTCACAAGAGGCAGCGATTTACTTACAGCATGGCATTTGTAAGCATGCAAGCAAAACTGTACATTTTCAAGGTGTAGCCAATGATATTTTGAAAATCATTACAATCCAAATCCTTATGGAGAAGGAAGAAGCTTATCGTGAAGCGCTGCAGTATATCATTGGTTTGCTACAAGAGGGCTTTGTCAAAGGCTATAATTTGCAGCTTGAGAGTGAGCAAGAAAATTATTTACCTATGCAGGGACTTGCGAAAACTGAGCTACATCAGTTTTTTGCAAATTGCCTTGCATATCCTAATTTGTATCCATTGATAGCAGACTACGCACAAATTGCGATGGAGGAATATGCATGGTATGAGGATGTAGAGCCTAGCGAGTTATCGGCTATGCCTGGAACGTATGCAGTCTTTGGCCTAGGGCTATACAGTGATGCGTATTTCTCACTCGTGCAGCGTTATATGTCACTTGTTGATTGTGAGCATCAGCTTGTGCAAAATGGCTATGCAGAAGCATTTCTTGCAGCGCATAACTTATCATTAGACACATTGCCTGTACTGCTAGATATTTTGTTGAGTGCTAATGAAGGAGAGCTTGAGCCATTAATAGGCTTGGTGTTTGATGAGCTAGAGCTACTAGCTGAATTGATTCATCAGCTAGAGCAAAAAGAGGACTATGAACGTGGATATGTACTTTATCAAATTTTTGGTAGTTCAAGAGAGCTAGCACAGCATATTGAGCAAGCGTTATCTCCCATCAAAGAAATGCTGGAAAAATTAGCAGAATGGATGGAGGACTACGATTAAAGCTTTCATAATGAGGCGAAGTGAGATGCATATAAATTTATTCCACAAGTGGTAAAGAGATTCCTCACATAGCTATATTGACTTCTAGAGTGGTCGTTAGTTTGTTTTTCTTGCATGATATGATAGACAAAATACTATTGTAGCCTTATTCTTATTGACTTGAAGAGTATTTTAATTGCTTTTCAAAATGGATAATCAAAGATGAGGTGCAAGTATTGTTAAAATGGTAGGGTGAAGTAATAAGTGAATTATTAAAATCGCCTCTTCTTTTTCATCCAAAAACGATTTTTTCACCAAATTCCATCTTTCCTCTTTTCTTTTCTTTTCATCTTAAAATTGTTAATGTATGACATGCAGGAAAGGTAAAGGTGACAACATGAATAAAGTATTTATTGCATTGCTGCTCGTAACAGCACTTGCGGCGATTGAAGGGACCATTGTGAGTACCGCAATCCCAAGCATTACTGCTGATTTGCTAGGCGTTGATTTAATTAGTTGGATTTATTCCGCCTATTTATTGGCATCCGCCATTGCAGCAATTATTTTTGGCAAGCTCGCTGACTTATTCGGGCGTAAACGAATGATTATTATCGGTATTATTATTTTCTTAGTAGGTTCGATTTTATGTGGCCTAGCACAAACGATGGAGCAATTAATTGTATTCCGTGCGATTCAAGGAATCGGGGCAGGTTCAATATTACCTATCACTTTGACGATGGTAGGGGAACTATTCAAAACAGAGAAAGAACGAGCAAAAGGACAAAGCTATTTAAGCATGGTATGGGGCGTATCAGGTGTAGTTGGCCCTTTATGTGGTGGCTTTATCGTTGACCAAGTATCATGGCATTTTATTTTCTTCATTAATGTACCATTCGGCTTAGCTTCTATTTATTTAATTGCGAAGCATTATAGCGAGCAAGTGGAGGCAGTAAAGCAAAAAATTGATTATTTAGGTGCAGTATTATTTACAGTCGGAATGGTGGCGCTGCTATATGTTATTATTGATAACAGTAAAACGCAGGCGTGGTTATCAAGCCAATCCTTGATAATGTATGTAGTAGCACTTGTCTTTTTAGCGATTTTTGTTCGAGTAGAGCTAAAGGCAGAGGAGCCAATTATTCCGTTAACATTGTTTAAAAACGGTCGCTTAATGATTATTAACGGTTTAACATTATGTGCGATGTCCATTGTTATTGGTGTAACGGTTTATATTCCGATATTCGCACAGAGCGTGCTCGGCAAAAATGCAACACAAGCAGGGTTATTATTAACACCGATGTCTATTTTTTGGACAGTGAATTCGATTATGGCAGGTCATTTAATTGGTCGCTTAACGAATAAGCGTATTATTCAAATGGGGACAATCCTCTTAATTACAGGAACGGTGTTGCTTGCAAGCTTATCGGATAGCTCGAGTGATTTCAATGTTTACATTGGCTCCTCTTTAATTGGTTTAGGTATGGGCTTTATTATGCCAATGCTTATGATTTCCATTCAAAAGGTAGCAGATCCGAAGCAACTCGGTACCTCTATTGGGCTAAATTCCTTTACAAATACATTTAGCCAAGCTGTTGGTGCTGCATTTTTCGGAATGATTTTCAATTTGGTAACAAGTGAAAAAATGGCATCATTAGGAAAAGGTGAGATTCAACTAAACGGCGAATTTGCGAAGGGCGGCTTTAGTATAGAAGAAGTAGGTTTCTTGAAGGAAACGATTGCAAGTGGCATTAGCTATATTTACATAGCAGCATTCATTTTTGCTGTCTGCACATTTATTTTTTCATTTTTTATCGCAACAAAATCAAAATCGCAGTTATAGCCAAAGGCGTTACGATATTGCATCGTAGCGCCTTTGTTATTGCTGAAAACCTATTTTTAAGAACATTTGTTCTTTTTATGTTAACAAATAAGTAAAGGCATGCTATACTGATTACAATAATTCATTTTAGTAAGAAGGGCTTGCAATTGAGTGAACAAAAATTGGATTTGATTTTAGCTGAGTTACAAAAGGTAAATGACCGCGTAACAATGATTGATGACCATGCAACAACAATGAATGAGCGCATGACAATAATTGACAACCGCATAACGAATATTGAAACAGAGCAACAGCGTCATGGAAATCATATTCAACAGTTGATTCAACTCGTAGGAACAACAAATACGAAACTCAATAAATTTGAACAGACCACTATCAAGCATTTCAGCCAAATAGATCGCAACCTTCGTTTACTGGAATCTGATTTTGATTTAGTCCTTCAAAAAACAAATGCACATGAGCGTGCTATTAATCGATTGAAGCATGTTGAATAATATAGTAGTCCGAAAAATATTATATTTCTGGGTAGCTGTGTTGTCATGACAAGGTTCTGCCATACTCTCGACCATTGTTCCTAGCATGCTTTATTAGCAACCTCGTTCTTTCTTTTCATCAATTTGTAAATAATTATTCATTGTGGATTGTTCAATGGACATTTCAGAAAATTGTGTTGCTTGTGCATTTGGAGCTTGTTTATTGTTTGTAAAGGTACAATGTTCAATAGTTGCCTTTGAATGGTGCGAAATATCAACATTCACCGTATGTCCACCAGTTAATTGTGTGTTAAGTAGAGTAATTGCTGAATATAAAGTAGCTATTAACTGTGTATCTCGATGTTGCAATATTTGACATTTCTCAATACGTGCATCGCAATAATTACTAAGAGCAATCGCATTTTGTAGCCCCTTTTCAACAAGGCTATCCAATAGAACAAGCGAACTGTGATTCATCACAATTTGTTGTAAAGGATGTGCGGATATAGTGCTACGCATTATATGAATGAAGCAATTATTGCTTGCTTTAATGGACTCACAGCGCCCGTTATATAGCTTTGATTCGACAATATAAATTTTTGTCGAATTATTTCCTGTAATTTGTGCATCATTTCCGTCATAAATTGCACTTTCGGTCATATATAATAAAGAGGAGTCCGCAATATACATACCTTTGCCACGAATGAATTTACTTTTGTGAATTGTAATATTTGTTTTTTCTGTTGCCATAATATGAGATAGCTCATTGTCTGAAAAGCGGTTGTTTTCTAACATAACCGCCGCTTCGTGCTGTGCAGTTAAGCCATATCCATTATTTCTTATAATTTGGTTGTTAAGTGCAATAAATTCACTATCATAAATCGCGATGGCAGCTTGCTGGTGATTGCTAACGGTGCTATCAAGCAATGTGCAGTATGAACGTTGCTGTACGACAATTCCTTGTTGTCCAGTGCAAAATGTACATTGCTCAATGGAAGCATAGGCGCTTTCAGATAACAATAGCTGAATTTCTTGCTGGTGCTTGAATATTGTATTAGAAAAATGGGCGACAGACTTTTCTTGTAGCTGAATGCCAATTTTTGTAGGACCGTGCAATGTGCTGTTTGTCATAAATAACGCGCATTGAATAGCACTATCAATATGCGCATCGTGATTTTGCAAAAAATAACATTGGTCAATTGTAGCCTCTGCATATTGGACAAGCTGTAAGCCACATTTTCTACCATGTTGAATTTTGCATTTTTCTATATGAAGTGCACAGCACTGTAGAATGATTTGTGTCATTAGGTGATGCTGGATAAGGGTGTTTTGGAGTTTGATTCGACAGTGCATTTCGCCGCGTAGCGCACTAGTATAACCATTTTCAATTGTGCTATCACGTATAAATAATTCGCTATTATTTTGAACTAGCAATTGGATATGGCGTTGCTTCGTAAAATGGCACTGTATAATGTTTGCTTTCGCATGCTCTTTTAACACAACAGCATGTAAGGCATCTTCAAAATGGCAATCAACAAGTTCGATTTGTGCATGAGTTATTATAATAGATGACGTGTGACATGTTGAAAAGTGACAATTGTTTAGCATGGCATCGCTGTTATTTGTTATGGAAATAGGTGCATTTGTAATGGTACAGGCAGTCATTTTTAGCTGCCCGCAATTAGCTGTGATTGTTTCAGTTTCTATAAAGTGGCATTGATGAAATAGGGCAGTTCCCTCAATTAGAATTTGGCTGTTTTGCTGAAACGTTATATGTTCAAAATGCACTATTACGCCTTTGGGAACCGTTATAGAGCCAGTAATTGTTGCTTTTTTCCCTTTCAATCTTAGTGATTGCTGAAAGAATAAAGGCATATGGTATTGACCAGGCATTAACTGAAGACAATCGTTATGTTGTGCTCTTTTTAATGCAGTTGATAATGTTTGATAAAAAGAAAATTTAGAAGCAGATACTTTATGTAGCATAGCAAGGAAACCTCATTTCAATATATTTTCCTTGTTAGTGTAACCAAAAATAGTAAAAATTTTTCATATGAATGACGAAAAATATTTCAATATACCTGCTTGTTAAGTACACATTACTTTCGTAATAAAAAAACATTATTGAACTAAGGGAAATAGTGGATAAAAATCTAAAAATTCAAAAATTTATTTAATTTGAACTATGAAAATAATTAGGTATCTATTAAAATAGAAGTAGATATACATGGAGGCGCAATATGACAACAATCTATGAAGCATTGCTGCAAATGGATTCCTTGCAGAGAGAACAATATATGCAAACGCATAGGGAGGAAGTACTAACGGAGTTATTGCAGCATATTGGCAGTGCAAACGAAGAGCATCACGACAAAATTGTTTATCGCCTTTTTGGTGAACTGATGACAGAGGGGCTTTTTTTAACGGAACAACTTGCACGTACAGCACTCCTGTTGCCAACGAAAGACTACCTATTTAAAAACATTGCAAATGGCGATGCAGATAGTGTGTTTACACGTTCATTTTCAGCGCTTTGGCTTGTTTATTTATTGTATTACGATGGCCAACTTTCCTTTTTAACGCCTGAGGAGGCGCAATTTGTTATGACAGAAGCAAGCCGTTATTTAGAGAGGGAACAGGATGTACGTGGCTTTGTTGAGGGGCAAGGCTGGGCACACAGTGTCGCACATGGAGCAGATTTATTTGCAATGATGATAACTCATCCGCATTTCCAACCACAATTAGTACCTGTTCTTTTACAAGGCATCAAAGTGACATTTTGGAAAGGAACCGTTTATGCAAATGAAGAGGAAGATCGCTTAGCACAAATTTTTGAGCAGCTAGTAAAAACTGACTTCCCAGAAGAAGTATGTATTGAATGGGTTGAACAGGTGTTTGATAAGCTAGCTTTACAGCGTGAGAATGAAGGCTATACGATGCAGTTTTTTGATGCAAGAATGAATGTTTTACGTTTTATGCGTGCATTGTACTTCACATTGAAGTTTTCGCATAAAATGCCGCAATTACAAGGCGTTGTTTCGATTTTTATTGGGAAATGGACAAAACTATAATGCGAAAACAAGCATATTTCGAAAGAGAAAGGATGTGCCAGATGGAACGTAAATCTATTCAAAAATATCATACAATTTTTTCGATTGAAGAGGGACAAATCGATCAGTTTTTTCAAGTATATGATACCTTTCAATATTTATTACCTTTATTAGAACATCAACCTACAGAGAATGTGGAATGGCGCATGATATTCAATAATTGGCTATTTTTCTCGACAGAAAACACAAAACTGCATGTTTGTCCTAACAAAAGCAAGGTTTCTAATCCGACAAGTGTACTTTTTCAAGAATTACTGAAGCGCCCGCTCATGAAGCACTATAAGTATGAAGTTATGCATAATGAAATGTACACTTTTATTGCTGCAGTGACCATCACATTGGAAGTACTTGATTGGTATAAGCAAAATATTTATATAAAAAAAGATGAGTTTCAAATCATTTCCATGTTATTGACGAGTATACAACAAGGACAAGAGTATATGCTTGTAAAGATGAAATCTGTCTTGTTAGAGCAAATGACCAATAACTCAGATTTAGCATTAGAGCTTGATTACTGTCTAACAAATGCTATGGGGAAAGCAAAGCAGCTTTTTAAGCTTTTTTATGATGTGGAAGATTCCTGTAATTATTTAGAAATGCATTATATGAAATTATGCTAATGGCTATAGTCATAAAAAAAACTTATCGCAAAACATAATATTAATGTAATTTACTTATGTATCAAAGTAAGCTATCATAAGAATTGGAGAAAAGAAGCTTTACCATAAATAATCTTTTCAAAAGAAAATATAGGGGGAATAAAAATGGCACAAGAGAATTTACACAACAGCCGCGCTTCATTTGAAGTAAATGGTAAGACATATAACTACTACCGTTTAGCTGCAATTGAAGAAGCCGGTATTGCAAACGTTTCACGCCTTCCTTATTCAATTAAAGTATTATTAGAATCTGTTTTACGTCAATATGACAACTATGTAATTAAAGAAGAGCACGTAAATGAATTAGCTAAATGGGGTAAAGATGCTAATACAGAAGCTGAAGTACCATTCAAGCCATCACGTGTAGTATTACAAGACTTCACTGGTGTACCTGTAGTAGTTGATTTAGCTTCATTACGTTCAGCGATGAAAGAAATGGGCGGCGATCCAGCTAAAATTAACCCAGCGATTCCAGTTGACCTTGTAATTGACCACTCAGTACAAGTTGACAAATACGGTAATGCTGCTGCATTACAAGCAAACATGGATTTAGAATTCGAGCGTAATGCTGAGCGTTACAATTTCTTAAAATGGGCACAAACTGCATATGACAACTTCCGTGCTGTACCACCAGCAACAGGGATTGTTCACCAAGTAAACTTAGAGTACTTGGCGCCAGTTGTGCACGTGAAAGAAAATGCAGATGGCACATTCGAAACATACCCAGATTCAGTAGTAGGTACTGACTCTCATACAACAATGATCAACGGTCTTGGCGTTCTTGGATGGGGTGTAGGTGGTATTGAAGCAGAAGCAGGTATGCTTGGTCAACCGTCATACTTCCCAATTCCAGAAGTTATCGGTGTGAAATTAGTTGGGGAGCTACCAAACGGTGCAACAGCAACTGACTTAGCATTAAAAGTAACACAAGTATTACGTCAACGCGGCGTAGTAGGGAAATTCGTTGAGTTCTTCGGCCCTGGTATTACGAAATTACCATTAGCTGACCGTGCAACAATTTCAAACATGGCACCAGAATACGGTGCAACATGTGGTTTCTTCGCAATCGATGACGAATCATTAAACTATATGCGTTTAACAGGTCGTGATGAAGAACATATCGCGGTTGTTGAAGGCTACTTAAAAGCGAATGATATGTGGTTCAAACCTGAGTTAGAGCCAGTTTACACAGATGTAATCGAGCTAAACTTAGCAGATATCGAGCCAAACCTATCAGGTCCTAAACGTCCACAAGATTTAATTCCTTTATCAAAAATGAAGGAAACATACCGTGGTTCTGTTGTAGCACCACAAGGTACACAAGGCTTCGGTTTAACAGAAGACGAGTTTGCTAAAACTTCTGTAGCGAAATTTGCAGAAGGCGATGTAGAAATTCCAACAGGTGCTGTAGCAATCGCTGCGATCACATCTTGTACGAATACATCAAATCCATACGTTTTAATCGCAGCTGGTTTAGTAGCGAAAAAAGCGGTAGAAAAAGGCATCAAGCCTGCGAAATGGGTAAAAACATCTTTAGCACCAGGTTCTAAAGTAGTAACAGGTTACTTAGAAGCTTCTGGCTTACAAAAGTACTTTGATGAAATTGGCTTTAACACAGTTGGTTATGGCTGTACAACATGTATCGGTAACTCTGGTCCATTATTACCAGAAATCGAAGATGCAATTAAAGACAATGATTTATTCGTAACATCTGTACTTTCTGGTAACCGTAACTTTGAAGGTCGTGTACATCCATTAGTAAAAGCGAACTTCCTAGCGTCACCACCATTAGTAGTTGCTTATGCATTAGCTGGTACAGTTGATATCGACTTACAAAAAGATGCAATTGCAACAGACAAAAACGGCAATGATGTATTCTTCGCAGATATCTGGCCATCAACTGAAGAAGTAAATGCAGTATTAAGCCAAGTTGTAACACGTGAACTATTCCAAAAAGAATACGAAACAGTGTTCACAGCGAATGAAGCTTGGAATGCAATTGAAACTTCAACTGAATCATTATATACATTTGATGACAAATCAACGTATATTCAAAACCCACCATTCTTCACAGGTTTATCGAAAGAGCCAGGTGCAATCCAAGGTCTTGATAACTTACGTGTGATGGCGAAATTCGGTGATTCAATTACAACTGACCATATTTCTCCAGCAGGTGCAATCGGTAAAGATACACCAGCAGGTAAATATTTAATCGAAAACGGTGTGGCAATTCGCGACTTCAACTCTTACGGCTCTCGTCGTGGTAACCATGAAGTAATGATGCGTGGTACGTTTGCAAACATCCGTATCCGTAACCAAATCGCTCCAGGTACAGAAGGTGGCTTCACTACTTACTGGCCAACAGGCGAAGTGGAATACATTTATGATGCATGTATGAAATACCAAGAGCAAGGTACTGGCTTAGTCGTACTTGCTGGTAATGACTACGGTATGGGTTCTTCTCGTGACTGGGCAGCGAAAGGTACATTCTTACTTGGCGTGAAAACAGTTATCGCACAAAGCTATGAGCGTATTCACCGTTCAAACTTAGTAATGATGGGCGTATTACCATTACAATATTTAAATGGTGAGTCTGCTGATTCATTAGGCTTAACTGGTGAAGAAACAATCTCTGTTAACATTACAGACGCGGTAAAACCACGTGATATTTTAACAGTGACAGCGACATCTCCAGATGGCACTGTGAAAACATTCGACGTATTAGCTCGCTTTGATTCAGAAGTAGAAGTAGATTACTACCGTCACGGTGGTATCCTACAAATGGTATTACGTGCGAAAGCAGCTGAATAATAGCAAAATTAAAAGTGTGTCTCCAATATGTTGGAGGCACACTTTTTCATGTGCGCCCAGCATGCGCATGAACTATAGGGTGCAAGTCCCGAACCCCGAAGACAGAAGTAGAGGTTAGCCAAGAG
>NZ_JAMBIZ010000029.1 GCF_025291715.1 Metasolibacillus sp. | reverse complement strand
CTTTCGTTGCTTTCGCCATTTGTTTATAGGGATTCGGTTTACGATGTGGGCAAACGATGCCATATTTACGCATAATACGCTGGATTTTCTTTCGGTTCATGACGAGATCAAAATCTTGTTCAAGCGTCATTTTAATCGAGCGTGAACCTTTCTTATAACCACGACGCTTAAAGGCTTTTAAGATCTGGTCGCGTGCTTCTTCATCTCGTTTTTCCTTTACAGCTCGTGCTTCTTCTGTCTCTAAAAAGCGATAATAGCCTGAACGAGAGACGTTTAAAAGCGTACAAAAATACGTCACCATGCGTTTAAATGGAACCTGCTTAAGCGTATCTGCAATGAGTTGAAATACTTTACGTGCGCTTTGTATTTGACTGTCGCTGAGCAGCCTCCTTTCGGTCACTTCGAGCTTTTTTAGTAGCTCGATTTGTCCTTCTCATAATTCAATACGAGCTGCTTGTCTTTCTACCATTTCTGTCATGGTTAATTCACGCTGTAACGGTCTGCCCGAGCTCGTTTTTCGCGTATCTGTCAGACCAATTAATCCATTTTGATCATACGCTTTTCGCCAACATGAAGAAGCTTGTTCAACACGCTTCATCCCGAGCACTTCGATATCAAAGCCATATTCGCTAAAAATCTGTCTGGGTGTTTTACCAGCCAAATACTCATTGATACTGTAGAAGCCATCATGTATGGACTTGCCATTGCCACAATGCTTGTAGCAGTAATGCTATGGTTTAGCAGCTACAACACTGTGATGACATCTGATAAATTTATTTATTTATTCGGCAAGGTATCGCCAGCCCTATCACTTACATTGTCCATTTCATTGCGCTTAGTGCCACGCTTTCGTCATCAGCTAGCACAAATTGTCCAAGCACAAAAAGTAATCGGTATGGATTATACAGCTGGTTCCCTTTGGCATCGAATTAAATGTATCGTACGCATCCTATCTATATTAATTACTTGGGCATTGGACAATGCGATTGATACAGCGGATTCTATGAAGGCTCGTGGTTATGGCATTAAGAAGCGATCAGTTTTCTCATTGTTTGTCTTTGAACGTCGTGATGGCGTCGTTTTAGCAATAATTTTAGTGCTTTTTCTTACGAATTTAGCTGCTGGCTTTATTGGTGCAACAACCTTTTATTTTTATCCAACCTTTAGTGCACTCAACTGGGATATTGGGAGCATTTTATTTTACAGTAGCTACTTGTTGCTGCTCTCTATCCCACTCATTATCGAAATAAGGGAGGCGTTCAAATGGCGATCGTTAAAATCGACAATGTAAGCTTTACATATCCAAATGAGACAGAGCCCGTATTAAAAAATATTGATTTAACGATTCAGCAAGGTGAATTCATTGCATTCATCGGACAATCTGGCTGTGGCAAAAGCACGCTGCTACGCCATTTTAAGCGTGAGCTACGTCCACATGGCAACAGGACAGGTCATATTTTTTATCAAGGCTGTGATTTAGAGCAGCTCGATGCAGAAGTAGCAGCAGCTGATATTGGCTATGTTTTTCAAAATCCTGATAATCAAATTGTTACAGATAAAGTATGGCATGAGCTTGCCTTTGGCTTAGAAAGTCTTGGTGTGAATTCAGCGACAATTCGCCGTAGAGTAGCGGAAATGGCTAACTTTTTCGGCATTCAAAAATGGTTCCATCAAAAGACAACTGAGCTTTCTGGCGGACAAAAGCAATTATTAAATTTAGCCTCTATTATGGTTATGCAGCCAAAATTACTACTGTTAGACGAGCCGACATCACAGCTTGACCCGATTGCAGCATTGGAATTTATTCAAACATTGCATCGCTTAAACAAAGAGCTGGGCATTACAATTATTTTGATTGAGCATCGCCTTGAGGAGGTACTTCCACTCGCTGATCGTGTGCTGATAATGGATAAAGGAACAATTTTATTTGATGGTTCCCCACGCGAAATTTTAAAGACATTACCAGCAAATCATGCAATGATTACAGCTTTACCGACAGCCACAAAAATTTTTCATTCATTGAATGGTGAAGGACTGACTCCTTTGACCATTCGTGAAGGACAGCGTTGGCTGAAGGAGCAACAAATTCCCGCAATTGCGCTGCCTCCCATCATACAGCAAAATAAAGAGAATATTGTATTGGAGGCAAGGGATATTGCCTTTCGCTATGAAAAAAATGGACAGGATATCGTCTATCATTTCAATTTACAAGTAAAGGAGCAGGAGTTTTTAACAATACTCGGTGGCAATGGAACTGGTAAATCCACGGTATTATCCATTTTAGCAGGGCTTCAAAAGCCTTATCGTGGCAAGGTCACTTTATTTAATAGGCCATTAAAAAGCTATAGCAATAAGCAATTATATCAGCACTATTTAACATTGCTGCCACAGGATCCAAAAACTTTATTTGTTCAAAAAACCGTGCAACAGGAGCTTGAGGATATGGCTCATTTACATAAAATAACGAAAGAAAAAATGCAGGAAACGATTCAATTATTCCAATTGACGCATCTAGTCAAGCGCCATCCATATGATTTAAGTGGTGGTGAGCAGCAAAAGCTAGCGCTCGCTAAGCTGTTGTTAATCGAACCAAAAATTTTGTTACTGGACGAGCCAACAAAGGGACTTGATGCACAGGCAAAAGAAGAATTGGCCAATATTTTAAAGGATTTACAGACAAAAGGGATGACGATTATTATGGTGACACATGATATTGAATTTTCAGCGCAATATAGCAGCAGATGTGCCCTATTTTTCGATGGCAGCATCGTGTCAGAGGATGAGCCACGTGCATTTTATAGTGGCAATAGCTTTTATACGACAGCCGCACACCGCATATCACGGGAACAATTGAACAATGCCATTACATGTGAGGATGTCGTTACACTATGTCAAAAAACATGCGTTTAGCTATTTCACTCTTTGTTATTTTCATTGCTATTCCACTTACTTTATATGCGGGGATTACGCTATTTGCTGATAGAAAATATTATTTTATTTCGATTGTCATTATCATTTTAGCATCTGTCCCGTTCTTCCTATCCTTTGAACGCCGTAAGCCACAGCCACGTGAAATTTTAGTGATTGCTGTCATGTCCGCCATTTCGGTAGCCGGGCGCGCATTGTTTGTTGTGACACCAGGCTTCAAGCCTGTTGCAGCAATTACTGCTATCACAGGCTTTTCACTTGGGGCAGAGGCAGGCTTTTTAACAGGCGCTATTTCTGCCCTAGTATCCAATATGTTTTTCGGACAAGGGCCTTGGACGCCATTCCAAATGTTTATGTGGGGAATGATTGGCTTTATTGCAGGGCTACTAGGGAAAACTGGCATCATGCATAAAAAAATCCCTTTAATTCTATTTGGTATGTTTGCAGGTATTTTTTTCTCTTTCGGTATGGACATTTGGGGAACAATCTCAATGTACGGGGTATTTAGCTGGAGTGCTTACATTATTGCCTTAACCTCCGCTGTGCCCTTTATGATTGTTTACGCAATATCAAATGTTATCTTTTTATTATTATTAGAAAAGCCTATACGTGAGAAGCTGGAGCGCATCAAAACGAAATACGGATTATTACAGTAGTGCAAACGGTTTAGCTTGCTGAATGGAGACAAAAAACTATTGAAATCTTGGGGAAATATGTTATTGTAAAAACATAATCGAATATGATGGTTAAATGAGTGCTTAGCAATGCTGAGGTAAAAGGGAAATTAGTGAAAAGCTAATGCAGCCCCCGCTACTGTAAGTGCAGATGAAATCACGCCAATCACTGTTCAATGGAATGGGAAGATGTGAAAGTAAAACGAAGCACGAGCCAGGAAACCTGCTTATTTAATTGGTCACTTGCTTTTCGGAGGGAGAAGTATAGGCGAGACATCGAATGTACAAAAATGTGTATACATTAGCATATACACGCTTTTTCAACATGAAATCTCATAGCCTGTATCTCTTTACTTTAGAGATACAGCTTTTTTTAGTTTAGTATAAGGAGGGTGCATATGATTTTATTTATAGAAGGAATAAATGAAACACGTGAATTAGCCATTACATTGCAGCAGCAAGGGCATCGTGTCATCACACAAAACACTTGTTTAACTGGGACTTTTTTAATGAATTCTTTATCTGTTCATGAAATGGTTGATATGATTACAGAGCACGAAGTTACTTGTGTTGTCGATGCAAGTCACCCATTCGCTAAGGAAGCATCAAAAACCGCAATGGAGGCTGCCTTCAATTGTGGTGTCTCCTATGTGCGTTACGAGCATCCCCAGCTTGTTATGTAAAAATCGATTATACTAAACTCCCTTACAAAACGTGACGTTGCGACTTCATATATTACATGAAGTCGCAATTTAATCATTCCTCTAAAAATCTACTCACAACGGCTGCTTGCACATTTTTTTACGTTGCTGCTGATGCCGCCGCTGCATGATCCGCCTTTACACAATCAATGGCTACAACAATTGCGATAATCAGCTTCTCCAGTGCTTCATCTAGCACCTCTACCTTATAGCTATCGCCCCATGTAAACCATTCTTTATTCACACTGCCAACTACTTCGCCATGCTTTAATAATGTAAAATTCATATCAAACCAATTACCACGTACTTCAATGCCTTCTGCTTCAATGGAATAACGTGCCTTTAAAAAGCTGAATTCCTTTTTAATTTTCACCATTTCTCGTCCATTCACTTCAACAAAAAACGTTGGCAAAAAGCTAAAAACCTTTTTTGTGATTACTGCCACCTCAGCTCGCGATGTATCAAATATTGTATACGTCTTCGGAATTTGCAAAAAGCTCCCGTCAACGAAATAGACATCCTCTCCTTTGGCATTTTTCACAGTAAACTTCCCACTTAGGCTCAATACTTTTTGTTTAATATAAAGCTGTTTCATCTTATCTCTCCTTTCGTTTTCTAATTAACTAATATACGTTGCTCCTTTCCTTATAGATTCATAAATATAGAAAAGACTGTGAAGAAGTATAAACTTCCCCAACAGCCTCTTCCTTATAAACCACGCGTAGCCATTCTTTCATGTGTTGGCAATGTAGATAAGTCAATTCCCTTCATTGGTGTACCTAGGCCATTTGATAAATGAGCAATCAGCTCATAATCTTGATAATTCGCTGTTGCTTGCACGATTGCCTTCGCAAATTGCTCAGGGTTTTCCGATTTAAAAATGCCTGACCCTACAAATACACCATCTGCCCCTAATTCCATCATTAACGCTGCATCGGCTGGTGTTGCTACACCTCCTGCCGCATAATTGATAACTGGTAAACGCTTTGCCTCTTTAATTGCTAGTAATACTTCATATGGTGCGCCAAGCTCCCTTGCCTCTGTCATTAATTCTGCGGAATCTAGATGAATGATTTTTTGCACTTGCGCATTCACCTCACGTAAATGACGCACTGCCTCCACGATATTTCCTGTACCTGGCTCTCCTTTTGTGCGCAGCATTTTTGCGCCTTCACCAATGCGTCTTGCTGCCTCGCCAAGATTACGTGCACCGCATACAAATGATACTTTGAACGAGCTTTTTAATAAATGGAATTCCTCGTCTGCTGGTGATAATACTTCACTTTCATCAACAAAATCAATATTCAATGCCTCTAGCACACGTGCCTCTGAAATATGACCGATACGTGCCTTTGCCATAACAGGAATTGCAACAGCCTCTTGTACTTCTTTAATAATTCGTGGATCTGCCATGCGCGCCACTCCACCAGCTGCACGTATATCTGACGGCACACGCTCTAAAGCCATTACAGCTACTGCTCCTGCCGCCTCCGCAATCCTTGCCTGCTCTGCATTAATAACATCCATAATTACGCCACCATAGTTCATCATTTCTATCTTCCTCCTTTTCCTAAATTTAGGTTATCATATTTTGACCATTACAAAATATCCAGTTTTATATTTTTTAAAGATGTCAGATTAATTAAAAGAACTTTCAGAAAACTAATTGCATGATTACACTATTTATGATAAATTGAAGCCTATACTTCAATTTAATAAAAAATGAAGGAGTGACTTCCTTTTGATATCCATTAAAAAGAAAATTGAACAGCATTTCAGTACACTATCGAAGTCGCAGCAAAAAGTTGCCAACTTCGTATTAAATAATCCATCTTTTATTAGTATGCACTCCGCTGCAGAAGTCGGAAAAAAGGCAGGAGCAAGTGAAACAACGGTGATACGCTTTTGCTATTCAGTCGGATTGGACGGCTATGTACAGCTTCAACAAAAATGGAGAGAATACTTATTTGAGCATAATACAAATAGTACATTAGGTAATTATGTTGCCTCAAAGAAAGCATTACCAGGCGAGCAGCTTTGTGAAAAAGTAATGGGGCAAATGAGCAAGCAAATCGCCAATGTTGCAACGCAAATTGACCCACAGCAATTTCATGAAGTGACAAAGAAAATCCATGAAGCAGGCACTATTTACTTAATTGGAGCTGGTGGCTCTATTTTTGCGACACAATGGCTACAGTTTACACTCAATATGCTGCGACCAGGGGTGAAGCTTGTACATACAGATACAAGCACCTTAATTCGAACATTGCAGGAAGTTGACGAAACGGCTGTGGCAATTGTCGTTTCCTTACATCGCTATTATAAGGAGCCAATTGAAATTGCTGAGCAATTTCAGCAGCGCGGTGCTTATATTATTGCGATTACAGATACAAATGTCGCACCGATTCATCCATATGCGCACGAAACATTTGTTTTACAGCAGGTAGAGCTTTCAACAATTGACTTAATGCCCGTCTTAATGGCATTTCTCAATACGTTAGTAGCAGGCATGATGTCACACGATATCCCATACTATAATCAACAACGGATCAATTATGATGATTTTCAAAATAGCTTTTTAGCAAACAGATGGAGTTGAACAAAATGACCGTACAAACAATTACAAATCAAATGGACAAAATATTTACTCATTTACATGCAAATCCAGAAATTAGCTGGCAGGAAGTTGAGACAACTGCTTATATTGCGCAGCTTTTAAAGGATGAAGGTTTAGAGCCACATACGTTTGACAATATGACAGGCCTCTATGTTGATATAGGTAAAGGCGTTCCGAAAGTAGGCTTCCGTACAGATATGGACGCACTTTGGCAGGAGGTTGGAGGGAAATTTCAAGCCCATCATTCTTGTGGACATGATGGGCATATGACGATAGCTCTTGGCGTAGCATTATTATTAAACGAGCAAAAGGATCGCCTCTCTGGCGCTGTGCGCATTATTTTTCAGCCTGCTGAGGAAAAGGGGCAAGGGGCAAAAGCTGTCATTCAACAAGGTGTAACTGCACCACTTGAATATTTATTTGGCACACATGTAAGACCATTAGTTGAAATTCCAGATGGCGTGCACACACCTGCACTTTATCATGGTGCGGCTAAAATGTTTACAGGCACCATTACAGGAATTGAGGCACATGGTGCTCGCCCTGAGCAAGGAATTAATGCAATAGAAGTAGCTGCGGCCCTTATTGATGCAATGAAACGTCATTGGATTAGCCCAACGCAATCGGCATCTATTAAAATGACACAGCTTCAGGCAGGAGGCTCCTCAGCCAATATCATCCCAGGTAGTGCGACATTCAGTATCGATGCACGCGCCCAAACAAACGAAACAATGGAAGCATTAACAAATGGCTTCCATAAAGCTGTCACGGCAGTGGAAACACTTTACGGGGCTAGAATTGAAACAACTTGTGCGGCACAAATTGTAGCAGCGCAAGTACATGATGAAGCGAAAGCCATTATGAAGCAGGCAATTATCGAAACAGTTGGAGAGCAATATTGCGCTGGCGATGTCGTGACACCAGGTGGAGAAGATTTCCACTATTATGCCTATGAGCAGCCACATTTGAAAACAACAATGCTGGGCTTAGGCTGTGGTGTTACGCCAGGGCTTCATCACCCACTGATGACCTTTAACAAAGAGCGTTTACATGTTGGAGCTGAAATTATTATGAAAGCTTTATTATTGACATTACAAAAAGTAAAAGGAAGCGAGTGCTGATGATTGCAATTAGAGAGCTAACAACGATTGAGGAAATGGAGCTCGTGCAGCAGCTAGAGTGGAAAGTCTGGGGCATCTCCCCTATTCCAACACATCAAACATTTACTGTCGTAAAAAATGGTGGTATCATCGTTGGGGCCTTTGATGCTGATAAGTTAATTGGCTTTAGCTACGCCTTCGCTGGCTGGAAAAATGAGAAAAGCTATTTATGCTCACATATGCTAGGTATTGATAATGCCTATCGCTCACAGCAAATTGGTGAGCAATTAAAGCTAGCTCAGCGCAATATCGCCATTCAAAAAGGCTATGAACTAATGACATGGACATATGACCCACTCGAAACACGTAACGGCTTTTTAAATTTAACAAAGCTCAACGGCATTTGTGATACGTATATTGAAAATTGCTATGGAGAAATGCAGGACGGCTTTAATAAAGGACTACCTTCCGATCGCTTTGAAGTTCATTGGCATTTGACAAGCGATTATGTGGTGCACAAACATCAGCCTTTAGCTCCAGCACCTATTCCTCTTGGTGAGATCGTAATAGATGAACAAGGGTTACCCACTTTAGGTGCCAGGCACACACACAATTTACACACAATTTATGATGCGCAGAGCTATTCCTTACCTGTTCCGCAGGATTTTCAAGCATTAAAAAGGCAAAGTCAGGAGCATGCATTGCATTGGCGGCTTGCTACACGGAAAATTTTTCAAGAGCTATTTGCAGCAGGCTATGCAGCCGTTCGTATAGAAAAGCAATCACAATGGAATCAATATATTTTTGTGAAAAAATCAGCTTTAACACTGGAGGAAATATAAATGAAAATTACTGAAATGACGATACGCCATTTACAAATGGAGTTAAAGTCTCCCTTTACAACAAGCTTTGGCACATTTACGACGAAAAACTTTTTACTGTTAGAGGCAAAGGATGAGTCAGGTACAATTGGTTGGGGCGAGTCTGTTGCCTTCGATTCACCATGGTATAACGAGGAAACGATGAAAACAAACTGGCATATGCTGGAGGATTTTTTAATTCCACTTATTTTAAATAAGGAGATTACTCATCCAGATGAAGTAAGTGATATTTTTTCAGCTATTCGTAAAAACAATATGGCAAAATCGACGATTGAAGGTGCTGTTTGGGATATTTATGCACAACAAACGAACCAATCATTAGCACAAGCTCTTGGTGGAACAAAAGATAAAATCGAAGTAGGTATTAGTATCGGCATTCAAAATTCAATTGAAGAGCTTGTTGAATTAGTTGGAGGCTACGTACAAGAAGGCTATAAGCGCATTAAAGTGAAAGTAAAGCCGGGCTGGGATGTTGAAGTGATGCGTTCATTGCGCAACGCCTTCCCAAATGTGGCGATTATGGCGGATGCGAACTCAGCCTATCGCTTAGAGGATGCACAATTACTAAAGCAATTAGATGAATTTAACTTAACAATGATTGAACAGCCTTTAGCTTCAGATGATATTATTGACCATGCAAAATTACAGCAGCAGCTAGCTACACCGATTTGCCTAGATGAAAGCATCCATTCGCTTGAAGATGCCCGCAAGGCTGTTGAGCTAGGCTCTACTAAAATTATTAACATTAAAATCGGTCGCGTTGGCGGCTTAACAGAGGCTAAGAAAATTCATGATTATTGCGCTGCTGCGGGTATCCCTGTATGGTGTGGTGGCATGCTGGAATCTGGTGTAGGTCGCGCGCACAATGTCGCACTCACAGCGCTACCAAACTTCATCCTACCTGGTGATACAGCAAGCTCGAGTCGCTATTGGGAAAAGGATATTATCGAACCAGAGGTTATCGCTGAAAACGGCTATATCCAAGTGCCTCAATCAGTAGGTATCGGCTATGAGATTAATAGAGAAACTGTTGAATCCTACACTGTAGCAAAAAAGATTTATCGCTAATTGATAGCTGCTTAGAAAATAAGTTAATATAACTTTCTAGGCAGCTATTTTAAGAAAATACTTGAATTATTCGCTTATTAAAAATCAGAATTTTCTAACTAAAATAAGGAGTGAAACAATGAAAAAAAGCTTACAAATTGGCGGAGCGTTTGTCGGACTCATTGTTGGAGCTGGCTTTGCATCAGGTCAAGAAATTATGCAATTTTTCACAAGCTTCGGCTTCATCGGAATTATCGGTGCATTGCTAGCTACATTTGCCTTTTCATTTTTAGGTATGACATTAGCGCAGCTTGGCTCACAGCTTCAAACAACTTCACATAAAGGTGTTATTTATTACATTGGTGGTCGCTATCTTGGTCTTGCACTCGACTTTTTAATTACCTTTTTCCTATTCGGGGTCGCAGTCGTTATGTTTGCTGGCTCTGGTGCAACCTTCCATCAAATGTTCGGCATCCCTACGATGGTTGGTAGTATTATTATGGTGCTTTTAACAATTGGCACATTGCTTTTAAATGTTAAAAACATTATTAATATCATCGCAGCTCTTACACCTTATTTAATGGCAATCATTTTTATTATTTTAATCTATTCATTGTTTACGATGGATGTTTCCCTTTCAGAGGCAGATCAACTTGCTAAAACACAGGCATCTGCAAGCTCTAATTGGTTAGTTAGTGCACTTTTGTACGTTTCTTATAATCTTGCAGCAGGTGCAGCCATGCTTATTGTGATGGGCGGAACAGTAAAGGACCGCAAAGTAGCTGGTCTCGGTGGGATTTTTGGCGGTATTATGCTTGGTATGCTTATTATTTTAATCAATGTGACAATGCTTGTGAAAATAGATGTTGTGGCAGGTGTCGATATGCCAACACTTGCTTTAGCAAATCAAATTCATCCGTTCGTTGGCATTTTAATGGCCATTGCCTTACTCGGTATGATGTACAACACAGCTGTTGGTATGTTTTATGCGTTCACAGTACGTTTTGTAGCACCAGATCATCAAATGTTTAAGCCTGCGCTAGTTCTCGTTGGTACGGCAGGATTCCTTGCCAGTTTTATAGGCTTTACAAAATTAGTAGGTAAAGTATATGCTTCAATGGGATATTTAGGATTTGCCCTTATTTTCGTTATCGTTCTAGCATGGCTTAGAAAAAAATGAGTTTCATCATGATGGAGGGCTGTTTGGGAAGAATCATCTTTGCAGACAGCCTAATTTTGTGTATGTAAAATTAAATCGCTTACTATATTTTTATTTTTTTATTAATTCGTTATTTAGTATTATGTAGCGTTATGTTAAAGTAAAAGTAATTATTGCCATTTTATTAACGAAATTTGGAGGAATTACGCATGAACATTATTGAAGCACTTGCAATGTCCGCCCCTTATATGCACCTTGCATTGAAAGAAGAAGCCATTGTCGCTGTCTGTCGAAAAGAAGATAACAAAATGATTAAATATTTAGCTGGTAAGCGAGTTGATACTGGTTATAAAGATGGGGATTCTATTAATCCTAACGATGATAACGTATTTCTTGCCTTCAATGGGAAAAATGCAGATGTGATTATTCCTCAGGATGTTTACGGTGTGGCAGTGAATGCTTTCTCATTTCCAATTCGTGAAAATGGTAAAGTAGTAGGGGCACTTGCTTTTGGCTTGCCAATTGATAATATGGTAAAGCTTGAGCATTATATGGAGCAAATGAATATGATTGTTACAAACTTGCAAGACAAAGTACATACAATTGCTTCCCACTCTGAAGAGCTAGCTGCTACAAGTGAAGAGATTAATCGCCAAGCTCAGCATACGCTTGAGGATGCTGAAAAAACCAATGGTATTACAGATTTAATCAAAAATATCTCTCGCCAAACAAACTTACTTGGCTTAAATGCTTCCATTGAAGCAGCACGCGCAGGTCAACATGGCGCAGGCTTCAACATTGTAGCGCAGGAAGTTCGCAAAATGTCTCAAGAAACATCAAATGCAACTGAAAATATTGAGGGCTCGTTAAAAAATATTAACCGCAACTTAGAAAACTTAAAGCAAAATCTAGGGCAAATCAATGAAGCTACAAATGAACAAGCTCAGCTAGTTCAAGATTTTAGCGAAATTATTGAAGAGCTGACTACTTTAAGTTATGATATGAAAACATTTATGCAAAGTACATTGAAATAAAATGAAAAGCGGCTTCAACTTTTTAAAAGATGATAAGCCGCTTTTATTATGGGCTTAACCAAATGTAAGCCTTTCAGCCTCAAGTACAAAATGAAATAAAAATTCGAAAAAATACGATGTTAGTTTAAAAAATTAAATGAGGTCTAATCAATATGAAGTTATTAAGAGGATAACCTATGTTTCAAAAAGAAAATGCTCTTCTCATTTTCAGTAATTTTGTGTGCGTGGAATTGTAATACTTCATGAATTTTACTAGTCGCCTCTTGTTGAAACTGTACAGTGTACTCAAACATTTCACCTAAGCCACCATTCGTTTTCTCCAATGCTCCCACACGAGTATTTAGCGTTTGTAAATTCATCTCTACGTTGTCTAAATGTACCTTTACATCCACTAAATCTGTTTCTACCTTTTCAAGACGTATTTCTACATCTGCCAGCCCTGTCTCTACATTTTCAAGACGTACTTCCACATCTGCCAGCCTTGTCTCCACATTTTCAAGACGTACTTCTACATTGGCTAGTCTTGTCTCTACATTTTCAAGGCGCACTTCCACATCTGCTAATCGTGTTTCCACATTCTCCAAACGCTCTTCTACATTCGTTAATCGTGTTTCCACGTTCTCTAAACGCTCTTCTACATTCGTTAATCGTGTCTCCACATTTTCAAGGCGTGCTTCAACTTGATCGAAACGTCTATTCATATTTTGTTGCATGTCATCAACGCTCACTACTAGCTTTTGTAGCATTTCCATCATTACTATTTCATTATTCATGTTCCTCACCTCCTTCTTGCTCAAATTATAGCATGGAAATATTGATAATTTAAGCTTGAAAAAATGTGTGACATCCGCTATATCATTCAGTAATTGTTTAGATAGCTCAATTTATCTTCTGCTAGTAAAGTATGCTGAAATACGATTTACATTGTATATTACAATAATACAACTGTACTTTTTAAAAATACACTAACAATTTGAAACTATTCTTGCACCTCACCCGTCTATTGCATGAAGAAAGGAGGCATCACACTTTGCATACAGATGAAATGAGAGAATTAATACGCCTATATGGCGATTATTTAACACGCCTATCCTATGTCTATGTGAAAAATTGGACCATTGCGGAGGATATTGTGCAGGATGTCTTCATTAAATATTTTCAATCACAGCAATTTAAAGGGCAATCAAGCATCAAAACGTATCTAGCCAAAATGACGATACATAAAAGCTGCGACCATTTACGCAGCACCAAAAATAGATTACGCATTTTAGAAAGCTTTTGGAAACAAAAGCAACAAACATTGCCATCAAGTGAGCAGGAAACATTCAAAAAACTGGAACAGCGCTCTATTGCAAAGGCGGTACTAGAACTACCTATTAAATACCGTGAAGCGATTGTTCTCTTTTATTATGAAGAAATGACAAGTCTCGAAATTGCGACACTCCTCAACATTTCTGAAAATACGGTCAAAACAAGATTAAGGCGCGGCCGCAATTTATTGAAAATATCGCTGAGTGAGCTTCAATTGGGAGGTGATTTATATGAATAATATTAAGCGAGAGCTCAAAGAAGTATTGGAAGAAAAAGAGCGTTTCACCGAAAAAAATATAAACTATATCATACAGCAAATTCAAGAGCCTAAAAGGAAAAATTGGACTCCTTTATTTGTTGTAGCAAGCTTTGTCGCTTTATTAGTACTATTTATTAGTGTCAAGCAGCCAAATGATCAACAGGCACAGTTTACACGTTATTTTGAAAGCAAAATGAAAGATGTCAATTATGAAATCATTTTTCAACAATTCAATTATTTAAAAGACAACGATGCGCTCGTTGCCTTTATTGAACGAAATGAGGAGGAAAAAGTTTATTTAGCCTATTTTGAATATCAAAATGGTTGGCAATGGAGACAAACGACAGGTACGCAAAGCAAGCCCTATTTAGGCAAAGAATTCTGGGGCTCAACTGTGCAAGCACCATATATGTATGCAGGTGTTATTGAAACAGCCATGCTTCAGCAAATAATTGTCGGTGAGCAAAAGGCAACTTTGATTCCTCTTGAGGACGGGCTTACTTACTGGTTTGCTGTTAGTGACAAGGCTGCACGTATTGTTGTCCAAGATAAAAATAATGTATGGGAGCGGCTAGCTGGTGACATATATCATGATGATTCAATTAAACATATTCCATTGATTGACTCATTAACAGAAGAACAATACGCTATTAAATTAACAAATAATACGATGGAGCAAGGCAATCAAGAATATATGCAATACCCTATTGTCGTTGATCCAAAATTTGATACATTAGATCGTTCAGATGTTATTTTATATACGGATAAAGATGGTCAACAGGTGGTGAGCCGCATCCTCGGCTTACCTAATGAAACGATTGAAATTACTAACGGTACTGTCGTTATTAATACAATACCAATCCCTTATCATCATATGTATGCAAAAATAATGGGCGAAACGGTCTACGAAAGTTATATTGAAAAATTTAAAAATCCAAGCAATGCACAAGAAATTTTCTTTTATAATTATCCAGTTACACAGCTTTCTGACAATGAAATTTTTGTTATTCCTGATAACTGGTCTCTGGATAAAATCGAGAAAGTCTCATTTGAACAGGTTGATGCAAAAGTGCTAGGCTATGATAGTAAAAGTATGGAAAAGCATTGGACAGAAGAGGAACGCAATTTATATAACGAATTCAAAAGCTCAAACAATCTAGAAGTGTTTCAGCATATTGACCCCATTACTTATGTACGCACTCAGCTCTATGCGCGATTTATAGTCGACAAACGAGCCGATTATCGCATGTATACAACAAATCCAGAGCATGTGCAATGGACAGAGGACCAGCATATACGTCAAAATAACTCATTATCCCATTTGGAAAATGAGCGTCGTTATGCTATTTACTATGCACAGCTTCTACAAAATGGCGAGTTTCAATTTGAAGGAAGCGAAGGCGCCATTATCTTCAACTTACCTAATGGAGATTTGGGTATGTGGCGCATGGTTCAAAATCAAAACGGCCTCTGGCAGTCTAGCTTTTTACCATTGCAATAAGAGCGAAAAGAGACGTCTAGAAAGTAAACTTTCTAGACGCCCCTCTGTTAAATTTCTATTAATATGGCTGTGGTAAAGGACTTCCTGGTGCTCTCCACCAAGATTCAACTAATTTCCATGTTGCCTCAAAGCTATAGCCTTTCCCTATTAAATAGCCAATCGCTACTGCTTCTGTTAATGCATGCTGATATCCTAAATACTGCGCTTCACATAATCCATGATGAACAACTGGTGCAATCGCTGCAAGCGTTTGTTGCTGTAAATTATTTGGCCCCCCATTGTTGCAAGTATTTGGCTGTGTTCCCTGTGGATACATATGCGATGGATGTGGCTGATAATTTCCATACATATTTCATCACTCCTATTCTGGGCCATGTTTTGCCCTCTGCACTTACTATATGTATGTTGACATCATATGCCACAATTAATTCAACTTCCGACTGTTATTTCTCGCATCATCTCACATAATCCATCATCTTCACATCTTCTAGATAACGCTTCAGTACGAGCATTTGATTAAATTCTGTATCAAGTGACCAATACAATAAATATTTAATGGGTTGATAAATAACTAATAGCATTAAAACCAGTGAAAAAACTTGCAATATATAATTAATTGTTTGCTCATAATTGCCAATCAGCGTTGAAACAAACGTTGTGCTTGGAATCAAAATCGCTGAAATAATCCCATACAGCCATTTCCTTAATTTTTCGCTTAAACGTAAGCCAGATAATTCAGTATCTGCCAAGCTAATTAATATGTTTAGCTGCTCAAGTCTGAGTATATGATTTTCTATTAATATTTTTTTTATTAACTGAATATTTTTTTGAAATGTTGCTTTCTCATCACCTAGCTGAGCATATGTGTTTTTATTTTTTTCATGCTTAAAATAAATAACTGATGCTACACCACACACTACTCCACCAACAATACATCTAAACTTTTGCGTGTTTGGATATGCATAAAGTATAAAAAACATCATCAGGGCAATAAGACTAAGCGAACATACCCATACATACCACTTGATTCCCTTTATATGATACTCTCGGTCAATATATTGTTTAAAAAATGCTTCACCGATTACATTCAGCAAGGCTTTCCTCCTTTTCTTATTAGCGAAAATTCTTTTTCGTTGCAGCCTATTTGAAGTATACGATGATACCTTACTTTTTGTGCTTTCTATGGTTTATTTGTATTTTCTCTAATTTATTTGCGCTTTCTCTGATTTATTTGCGACTTTCTCACTTTATTTGCGTTTTCTCAGATATATTTGCGACTTTCCCAGTTTATTTGCGCTTTCCCTGATTTATTTGCGACTTGCTCACTTTATTTGCGAATACCCTAGTTTATCCACAAATAAAAGGAATGCTTTTTATATAGCATTCCTTTTACATATAGCCCTCACTTGCAGTAGTAGGGTATTTCGCGGTATCCCAAAAATGGTCCTTTGAAATTTGCTCATCTGAAATTAGAAAATAATTGTAAAACACCTTGCTGCCTTGGTCTGGAACAGGGTCATTCCATGTTACATCTAAGTGATACCACTCATCATCCAGCTTCACTAAATTCCAGGCATGTAGCTCGCCAGAAGTGACCTCACCAGAAATATATTTTGTCTCTATATTTAGCTCCTCTAATAAAAGCAAAGCCGTTAACGCATAGCCTTCGCATACACCTTCACCATTCACTAAAATTGAATACGGTGTATATGGGCTTTCCTGGCTATTCAAATTGTATTTTGTATTCGTTACAATATAATCATTTACATATTTCACCTTATCTACATTGGATAAATCACTAGGCATTGCACTAACAATTTGTTTCACTATCCCTTTGACAAGTGCATTTTGCTCTGCTGTCATATCGTATGTTACTTCAATTTTAAACTCCACGTATCCGTTGCGATAATCTGTCGCTTGCCAAGATAGCTCTCTACGTAAACGCGATAAATAAGGCTCATGCCCCTCTAGCCAATTCATCGCAGCATTGACGATTTGCTGCAAATCAGTTGCATCGCCGTAATATTCAATCATAAAATCGCTTTCAAATTGCCCCATATGGTAGGCCATCGCCTGTCCAAGCTGCTCTCCGTTCGTAACTGCTGCTGGGTAATCGCTCTCCTTATAAACAGGTGCAATATTGGCTGTTGCAACCTTCTCAACATTAAAGCTTGAAGGCTTCTCCGTAAACATATTCAACAATTGATTGACCTGCTGCTCCAAATCAAAATTAAAATCGCTATCTAGCTTCAACGCAATTTGCGGATTTACTGTTGGCAATGTTAAAGAGGATGCCCTAAATTCATCTACAGCAATTGAGCCAAACAATAGGCTAGAAAGCAGTAAAGTAACTGTCGCCGTGCCGAACACGACTGACTTTAACCATGAGAAAAGTGCTGTCAATGGATTTTTAACCATTAAATTCAGTTCATCGTTTAGACGTTGCTCATACTTCCTCTGCTTGCGCCTTGTTCTAAAACGACGCCCATTA
The DNA here is from genome assembly GCF_025291715.1 of Metasolibacillus sp. Lineage (GTDB taxonomy): Bacteria > Bacillota > Bacilli > Bacillales_A > Planococcaceae > Metasolibacillus > Metasolibacillus louembei. The sequence goes on along the minus strand of NZ_JAMBIZ010000029.1, from coordinate 32,694 downwards.
TAAACCGCATTATTGTAGACACGCTTATACGCCTCAAAGCGCTGCGCCTTATTGCCCTTCGTCTGCCTAATCTCTGCACGATTCAGCCGTAACTCCTTCTTTAAATGGCGTCGCACATTTACTTGCATTAAATATGATTTTAATGAAAAGATAAATAACAGAGCAGCAATTAAGCAAACAGTCGCAAATATGATTAAATTGCTGAGTTCACTAAGCATCGTATCACCTCTTTTTATTATTATAAAGGATAAGCTGGAAAATGACTTTTGAAACGTCGGCTGGAATATACAATTATCTATAAAGAAAGAAGCAACCAATTTCATCATTGGCTGCTTCTCCCTATACTACTTGCTTTTAACCTTTACATATTTGCTATAAACGTAGGCTGTTTTACCTTTATAAGAAATTTTGTACCAGCCTTTTTCATTACCTAAAATCGTAATTTCTGTATTTTTTGCAATCGTTCCATATACTTTTCCTGTGTTCGATGGATTTGAACGAACGTTTAAGTGATAAGCTGTCACAATACCTTTAGTTGATTTTGGCTGTGTTACAGTAGGCTTTGATTTTTCAGGCTGTTGCTTTTCTGGTGCTGGCTTTTCTACAGGCTTCTCTGCCTCTTTTTCTGGCTCAGCTGTAGGTGCATTCATTGCTTTTACAAGCTGCTGATAAAACTCACCTGTCGTTTTTACATTCTTGAATTGATCTGCATCTACACCAGCTTTTGTTGCTAATGTTGCAATTTCTTCTGCTGTAATCGCATCTTTAATATTAATCGAAGCGATATTTGTATATTTGCCATCCTCTGATGTTGGTACTGTTAAAATATCTTTATTGATTAGCTCAACAACTGCCGCACGAGCAGGCGATGTTGTATCAACGCCGATAATTTTCCAGTTATCCTTAATAACAGGCTCATAGACACCGTTCATTTCTTCTTTCAAATAGCGAATCGCTAAATTACGAATTGTACCACCTGTTTCCCCATAAGCACTTTCCTCTTTCGAAGACCAAATCATATTAAATTTGCGCCCTTCAAGTGCTTGACCTTTAGATACAAGGAAGTCCATTCGGTATGCATTCATACCAAGTGTTAAATTGTCTTCCATCTTAATTGGTGTGCCATCTAATTTGCGAAGATTTTTGATTCTGTTGCCTGCTAGCTCTGTTAAATCAATATCATACTGAACATTACCGAAATAGTCATTTGTGCTATATTTAGATGCACGTCGCGTTTTATCAAAGCTAACCGTTACATCTCCATCGCGTGTGCTATTGAAATAACCAACAGCCCATTCCATATAATCCTTTAAATCTTGACCTGTTACTTCATAAACAGATACTTCTCCACCAGCAAATTGATAATTATAAGCGATATCCTTTTTCTTAATCGGTCCTACATCCAATGACGCTTTATCATTATCAATTTGATGTGCAACCACATCTGCCTTACTGTAATGAAGCATTACTTCATGGAAGAAATCTGATAAAGGCGTTTCTTGAATGTGTACAGAAGGAATACCTTTGATTTCATTATCAGGCACAAGATCTGTTCCTTTTAGTTGAGCTACTTCAACATTTGCATCTGCACGTGCAAATTCATGATAAGGCTTTAAGATTTCTTCTAATCCCTTGTCTGACTCAACAAATGTACCATCATCGTTTTTTACAGGAATTGTCGATGCATCCTTTTCTTTTAATGTTAGCTGCTCACCTTCACGTGTAAACGTTAAATCAATACGTGAAATATGCGTTCCATATCGATTAGGCTCTGTGATAACAACGCCGTTCACTTCTTCTTTATTAATCAATACATGGTTGTGTCCTGCAAAAATAGCAGCAAGCTCTGGCACAGCATTCGCCATTTCTTTAACACCTGTTCCTGGAACACCGTTTTCATTTTCCAAGCCCATATGCATAAGACCAATCATCACATCTACTTTGCCTTCTAATTCTTTCACTGCTTTTTTCGTTTCATCTACTGGATTTTTTACAACTAATCCATCTAAATGATTTGTACCTTTTTCATACTCTGTAATTAATGGTGTAACCATTCCAATTACACCGATTTTCACGCCTTCACGTTCAATAATTGTATAGGCCGGTAAATAACGTTCTCCATTTTCCTTATAAACATTTCCTGCAAGGCGCTCGCCATTAAATTGGCTAGAAACTTTATCTAATACATCCAAGCCGAAATTAAACTCATGATTGCCATATGTCCAAGCTTCATAGCCCATTTCATTTGCTGCAACCATCATTGGAGATTGCGGTTGGTCATTAAATAATTCAGCAGAATTATCTTGTATTAAATCGCCATTTTCCAATAAAATTGTATTTGGGTTTTCTTGACGAACTTTTTTAATAATTGTGTATAGCTGTGTCAAGCTCCCCGTTAAATTCTCTCCATCTGTTGCATAATCCCAAGGCATAGAGCGCCCGTGAATGTCCGATGTTGCAAGAAGCGTAATATGTATATCCTTGTCTTCTTGTGCACTAGCGGTTGATTGTGTAAAGAAAATACTTGTAGCAAAAATTAAGACAGCAATACTAAGCATCGCTATACTCTTATTAATTTTCCCCATTTCTTAAATCTCTCCTTTTCATTCTGAATCTTTAAATTTATTTAACTAGTGTAGCATTTCAAATTACTTTCCACAAGATAATATCTCGAATTCAAAATATGGGTTTAATAGAGTAAATTATTAGATTTGGAAACTTAAAGAAAGCTTGTAATTGCTTTTCGTTGATAATAAAACCACCTCTAAAAAAGAGGTGGCTTTTATCATAAACTATTTAGCTAACAATTCCTTTAAAATCTGTACTTCTTCCTCCGACAACGTAATCCCTTTTCCCATTTTCTCATGTTCTGGTGCCCATTCACGAATATCATATTTTGGTGCATTGCCATTCCAGCTAATACGATTTAATTCCTTTTTCCAGCCTTTTGGTGATTGTGAAAGTACACCGATATGCTCAATAATTTCGTATTTAATGTCTGCCATAGTTACCTCCTATAGTTGGATTTACTTTATGATTTCAACGTAAATGCCTTTACATGCTCATTTAGCGCTTGCGCCATTTCGTTTGTTTCATTTGAGCTTTGTGCTACTTCGTCGATGCTGTCTGTCGTTTGCTGTGCAGCATTTGTTAAGTTGTTCATCGTTGCTTCAATTTCAGCTATATTGGCCGTTAAGTGCTGAATCATTTGCACGACATGCTGTGATTTTTCTGCCTCCGCTGTCATTATTGAGGACATTTCGATAATCTCTTCAACCGTTTCTGTTACAGCCTGCGAAATGGCGTGTAAAGATTCGGTTGTAAGCTTGACGGTTTCTGTACCTTGCTCAATATATTTCGTGTTGTCCTTGGATGATGCAATAACATGCTCAATATTTACCATAATGTCCTGTACTAATGCTTCAACCTGCGATACTTCACGATTCGATTGTTCAGCTAGCTTTCTTACTTCCTCAGCGACAACAGCAAAGCCTTTACCATGCTCACCAGCGCGTGCTGATTCAATTGATGCGTTGAGCGCTAATAAATTCGTTTGTGCTGCAATTTCAGTAATCGTTGTCGTAATCGCTTGAATTTTTGTTGCAGAGGCAACTAAATTTTCAACTGTTTGACTTACTTCATCAGAGCCTTTTTGAATCAAGGCGATATCATTGTTAATATCTAATGCGCGCTGCTCTCCATCTCGCGCAATTTGCAATGTAGTATGCGAATTTTCTACAGTATGGTCGGCCTTTACTTTCATCGTTTGTAGTTCCTTTGCTAAATCAACCAGCGCATCGCTCGCTTTTTCTGCATGATGCATGCCACCAGTAATCGAGCCTGTGACCTCACTAATATGATTGGCAACACCTTGCATCGTATGCGTCATGCTATCCAAAGTTTTTGCCGATTTCTCTGCATTATTCGATAGTGTATATGCCGTTTGTCGCATTGTTAAAATCATGCTTTGTAAATTATCTGTCATTTGATTTAAAGTTAAAGCTAAGTCGCCCACTTCATCGTGATTTTTAATGGATGTTTTTTCAACAGCTAAATTGCCATTTGCAATTTCCTTCGCCTGCTGAATTAATACGCTGATTGGCTTCACTTTACGGCGAATTAAGAAGCCTGTAATAACCGAAGCTAAAAACATCGGGAAAATGCTAATTAAAATACCATTACGCACAACATCCCATGTGCGTTCTTTGACAATGTTTGCATCAAAATCAATGACACTAATCGCAATAATTTCTTGCGTTGGGTCATGGTCTTTAAAAATAGGTGCATAGCCTGATAGGCGCTCCATTCCGCCAAATTCATAAATTTCAGAATACGTTGGATGCTTATGCTCTAATAAAGCGCTTACAGCTTTTTCATCCATATGGAATGACTCACCAATAGTAAAGCCTGCTTGCGCAAGATGCTGATCAAGTGCTAGCAATGACCCATCAAGCGTTAAAATATATTGCGTTTGAAAAATATCTTTATGTGCAATTGTCCAATTAAGCGCATCGCTTATTTCTTGCTTCTTCGCATCATTTCCTGCTAGAGCCTGCTCAATATCAGCCGCTGCAATTAAGCCTGTCGTAATATTTGCACAGCCATATGCTTCTATTCCTGCAGCCTCATATATTTTCTTATAAGCTGTGATATATGTCGCAAATGAACTAATCCCCAACATCACGACTAAAATACTAGCGATAATTGTCCCAAGTTGAAAAGTTAGTGATTTTCTTAGCTTCATAGTAAATTCCCCTTTTCAAATTCCCATATGAGACAATCATACTATAAAAAAGATGTATTTTGGAAGTATCTTTTTTTAACGAAAGAAAAATCCGAACGATAATTCGGATTTTTGCTTTATATTATATGGAGTATGCTCCATCCCATACAACCTTTTTAAAATGCGCTGCGTCCGTATCACCTTCTGTACTGAAAAATAATATTTTGGAAGCTTCGTTAATCATTAATTGCTCTTTTAAATGTGCATACTCACTTCTTCTCAATATTTCACTAGCAGCACCTACGCCAACAGCTCCCGATTCACCTGAAATCACTTGTATGTCACCCTTCATCGGCGCAGCTAAAACCCTCATCCCTTGCGCAGCAATATTGTCAGAACAGGAAAGAAAGGCATCCGCATAATCCTTTAAAATTGCCCAGCCTAATGTACTTGGCTCTCCACAGGCAAGCCCTGCCATAATCGTATCCATATCGCCTTTTACATAATGTAGCTGACCATCATTTGCTTTAGCTGTTTTAAATAAGCAATCCGCCTTATCTGGTTCAACAATAACTGTTATTGGGCGATCTTCACCATAGACGTCTGCAAAGAAGCCTTGAACTGCAGCTGCCATTGAGCCAACACCTGCTTGAATGAAAATATGTGTTGGCTTTTCACCTAATTCTTTTAGCTGCTCATATGCCTCTACAACCATCGTCATATAACCTTGCATAATATGCCTTGGAATTTCCTCATAGTTTTCCCACGCTGTATCCTGCACTAAAACCCAATTATTTTGCTCTGCATGCTCAGCTGCTAAACGAACTGTATCATCATAGTTCAAGTCTGTAATAGAGGCATCTGCCCCTAATGCTTTAATATGGTTCAGCCTTTCCTGAGAAGAGCCCTTCGGCATATAGACAACTGATTTTTGCTGTAACTGCTTCGCCGTCCATGCTACCCCTCGCCCATGATTGCCATCTGTTGCTGTAATAAATGTTAGCTCACCTAATTGTGCCTTTACTTCTGGTGAAACTAATTTGTCGTATGTTAATTCAGTTGGCTCTATATTTAATTTTTTAGCTAAATATTGTCCAATAGCATAAGAGCCACCTAATGCTTTAAAGGCATTTAAGTCAAATCGATAGGACTCATCTTTGATAAAAAGCTTGCTGACATACAATTCTTTCGCTAGTTGATCTAACATTGCTAAAGGCGTTGGCTCATATTGTGGAAAGCTTTGATGGAATGCTTGCACTTTTTGTGCTTCCTTTAATCCTAAAAACTCCACGCTTGTGCTCGGATTTTGTTGACGCTCATATTTTATTAATTTCATTGTAGCTGCCTCCTTACAATTTCAGCGAAAAATGCTGCGCCCGTTTCCAATACGTCATCGTTATAGTCATAATGCGCATTATGTAATGGAATGATTTCCTCATTTTCAACTTTACTGCCTAAAAACACGAAGCAGCCAGGGATTTTCTCTAAAAACTTGCCGAAGTCCTCTGATGCCATAAATCGCTCACAGCTTTCATTTACTTTGTCTGTTCCGACAATTTTTTTTGCTGCTTCAATTGCTACTGCTGTACAGCGTTGCTCATTGATTGTTGGTGAAAATTCATGCGTATATTCGAAATCACATTCAGCACCATGCACAGCACAAATCCCTTCACAAATGCTTCTCATGCGACTTTCAAGCATTGCCTGCACTTCTGGTGTAAAGCTTCTCGTATCACCTTTAATTTCTACATTAGAAGGAATCGCATTGCGAATGCCATCTGTATGAATCTCTGTACAAGAAACAACCGCCGTATCGTTTGGATTGATATTGCGTGCTACAATCGTTTGCAGTGCTAAAATAATTTCTGCGGCAATGACTAGTGGGTCAATGCCCATATGTGGACTCGATGCGTGTGAGCCCTTCCCTTTAATGCGAATAACAAAATTATCCTCACTCGCCATAATTGGACCTGGTCGCGTTTGAATCGTGCCTGCTGGCAGCCCTGGCATATTGTGCAAGCCATAAATTTCATCGATTGGAAAACGCTCAAATAACTCATCTGCCATCATCGCCTCTGCTCCTTTGCCAATTTCCTCCGCAGGCTGAAAAATAAAGCGGACAGTGCCATTAAAGCTCTTCTCTGTCGATAGCAATTTTGCTGCGCCTAATACAGTTGTCATATGTCCATCATGTCCACATGCATGCATTTTCCCTTGATGTATAGAGCGGTATGCCAGCTCCTTCACCTCATGTAAATTTAAAGCATCCATATCCGCACGTATGCCAATCGCTCTTTTTCCATCGCCAACTGTTAAATTAGCGACAACACCCGTTCCGCCAATATTTTCATGCACCTCTAACCCCATTTTGCGAAGCTCCTGTGCTACATAGGTAGCTGTTTTCACCTCTTCAAAGGCTGTTTCTGGATACTTGTGTAAATGGTGTCGCCATTCTATTAACTGTTGTTTAAAATTCATAGCAAAACCCTCCTTTATCCTTCCATCACCTCATGAACTAATCGTAAAAATGCACGAATCCCGATTTGTAGCTTAGGCTCTGGCGTGTGCTCTTCCTTTGTATGTGATAAGCCACCTTCAGACATTGTAAACATCATGACAGTTGGGACAAGCTTTGCCATTTCAACTGCATCGTGTAAAGGACCAGAGTACATTTTTGTTGGCTCACCTGTTTCCTTTTCAACAGCTTTTTCACATAACTGAATGAGCTGTTCATTGAATAATTGCGGTGCGACCGAATAAATTTTTCGCCATCCTACTGAAACGTCATTTGCGCTCGCGATTTTTTCTGTCACAGCCTGTGCTTCCTCATACATTTTTTGCAAATCAGCCATATCTATCGTACGCATATCTAAGGAAATCGTACATTTCCCTGGTACAATTGTGACAACATCAGGCTGTACTTGCACTTGCCCAACCGTACAAACCGCCTTATATTTTAATGCAAGCTTTCTAAATTCCAATGCTGCCTCTGCCGCAGCTAGAAAGGCATCTTGACGCATAGCTACTGGAAATGAGCCTGCATGAGCAGCCTGTCCAACAAAATCGATATAATGGCGCTCCACACCTGCTGCGCCAAATACACACGCCACATCCTTGTGCTCTTTTTCTAAAACAGGCCCTTGCTCAATATGCAGCTCTAAATAGCCTGTAATATTTCTCGTTAAAAATTCCTGATGCGCTTGTAGCATCCTTTCTGGTATTACTTGAAACTCTGTTGCTGCTTCTTCAAAAGCTATGCCGTGTAAATCAACACGTCCTACTAGCTCAGCCACATTTAAAGAGCCGCTTGCTGCGGATGAGCCTAGGCAGCTATAGCCATAACGAGCGCCTTCCTCATCTGCCCAATCGACCACATATAGCGTTTTCCTTGGCTTTTTATTGTCAGTTACATAACGTCGTAACGCCTCAAGCCCAGCTAATACACCTAGTGCACCGTCAAGCCAGCCCCCATTTGGCACGCTATCTAAATGGCTTCCAATGACAATTGCCTCTGCGCTTTCGCCTTCAATTTTCGTCCAAACATTGCCAGCACTATCCATTGAAACTTCCGCACCAAGCTCCTCTGCTTTTTGGCGATACCAATCACGTGCCGTTTGCCATAACGCCGTCCAAGCAACGCGCTGTGCCCCATCTCGATTAGAAGTTAATAAGGCAAGCTCCTTTAAATCCTCAATCACACGGACTGCCCCTTGTCGTAAGCTATATGCCATCGCCATTCTCCTTTTTATCAAATTTCGCTACAATACAAAATAGTTAACGTTCTCCTTTCAATACGTTAAACTATTGCTATTACAGCTACTATACATATAATCGGAATATTCTTTCTATAAATTTTGTAACTATTTTTATCAAATTTGAGGAAAAGGGGAATGTTGATGAAATCAAAGCCAGTCGCGCAAAATATTTTAGATGGGACAACGTTTGAAATTACATTAACAGAGGATTTAGAGGAGCAGGTGACGTATCAGTTTGATGATTATGCAATCGCCTTATTTACGCAAACATATCATCATTTACGCTCGGATTATATACCGATTCATTGGCATCATGCACTGCAAATTGTGTGGGTGTATCAAGGCTCGCTTGAATATCAAATTAATCATGAAATTGTAACTATTTCTGAAAACACGCTTTTACTTATCAATAAAAAGCAGCTGCATAGCTCAAAAACGATTAATCAAAATACAAATGCACTTTGCATTAACTTCGACTTGGACTTTTTACATCCAAAGCTTTTGACAGCGCATGTACAGCCATTTTTTGAAGACAATCCATTTGCTTCTTGTTTACTGCCATTATCGCTTGAGCAAAAAGCAAGGCTTGCGAACTGGACGCAAGGTCATAAACCAACACCTTTCTCAGTAATCGCCTTTTTAACAGCACTTCTCGAGCATCTACTTACACACTATGATGTGGCAATGAAAAATAGTGAGGAGCATGAAATTGCGATTTTTAATCAAATGCTGCAATTTGTACAAGAAAACTATTCAAATACGATTACGGTCAATGATTTGGCGAACTGCGCGCTCATTAATAAAAGCGCATGCAATCAGTTATTCCGAAAATACACACGCTTATCGCCAATTAAATTTATTAATAAGCATCGCCTTTATATCGCACAAAGCTTAATTTTGCATACAAATAAATCGATTTCACAAATTAGCGAGGAAGTAGGCTTCAATCAAGTGAGCTATTTTGTGGAGCTATTTCGCAAAAATTATCATCTTGCACCACTACAATATCGCAATAAATATCGTACACAAACAAAAGAGTAACGAATAAAATAGTCACATCAAAGGCTTTACTATACAGAATTTCAACGAACCATTAATTGAAGTTTTGGTATTAGAAACTACCAGAACTATGTGCACTGAGCATCGTCGTAGTGGATAGTAAAATATTTTGCAAATGTACCTAAAATCGAGGTTACCTTCATGGTCATTTCAGCTGGGCTACTTATAAATCCACTTTCAATCCAATCTTGAATCACACCCGCAGTGCCGTATGCCATGTAGCGCTTTTGATGTTGGTCATCGGTATTTGCATTATTATATTTAAATTGAAAATGGTGAAGGAACATATAATATAGCCTATCAGGCAATTGGCGATGAATGCCAGGTAATGTGTCCATTACTAGTAACAAGGAAAAATAATCACGATGGTCGTAAATGAAATAGAACAAATCAAAAGATAAATTATTCATTTTCATTACATCAATTGGCGTATCTTTTTTATATTTACACATACTATAATGCTGGATTAATGCTTCCATTTCTTGCATAAGCTCTTCTACTAAATCCTGCTTATCTTGATAGTGCAAATAAAAGGTTGTTCGATTATAGCCAGCATCAGTCACAATATCTTTCACCGTCACAGCATTATAACCTTTTTCGTGAACCAATTTTATAAATGATTTTTTCAAAAACTGCTTTGTTCTTTCTGCTTGAACTGAATGCGTTTTCAAATAACTCACCTCAATGTCGACACTTTTTCAAAAAATGTAGTATTTCTTTACATTTTAAAGGCAATTAATGATTGGTGAAAGCAATTTGATTGCCTACAATGAACTTGTAGCAATTATTGAACAGAAGTGAGGAGATTAGATCATGAAACGTTTTGAGAATAAAGTAGTTATTATAACAGGCGCAGGCTCTGGTTTAGGTCAAGCTACTGCATTACAATTAGCTGCTGAAGGTGCAACACTTGCATTAGTTGACTTAAATGAAGCAGGTTTAAAAGACACACAAGCAAAAATTGTAGAAATTGAGCCAAATGCTGAAACCCTATTATTAACAGCAAATGTGGCAGATGAAAAAGCGGTTGAAGGCTATGTACAGGCAACTGTAGATAAATTCGGCAAAATTGATGGCTTTTTTAACAATGCAGGAATCGAAGGTAAACAAAATTTAACAGAGGATTTTGGGGTTGAGGAATTCCAAAAAGTAATTTCAATTAACTTAAATGGTGTATTTTATGGAATGCGCTACGTATTAAAAGTGATGAAAGAGCAAGGCTTCGGCTCCATTGTAAATACTGCTTCAGTTGGCGGTATTCGTGGTGTTGGTAACCAATCTGGCTATGCAGCAAGTAAACATGGTGTTGTTGGATTAACACGTAATTCGGGTATTGAATATGGTCAATACGGTATTTCAATAAAAGCGATTGCTCCTGGCGCAATTATGACACCAATGGTAGAAGGCTCACTACGTCAAATCGGCGGAGACAACTGGGAAGAGGTAGGTAAAGAATTTGTAAAACCAAACCCAATGAAACGCTTTGGTAAGCCTGAGGAAGTTGGCTATCTTGTAGCATTTTTATTATCGAATCAAGCTGATTTCATCAACGGTGTCGTGATTCCAATTGATGGCGGTCAATCATATAAATATTAAAACAGAGCATATCAGGAAAGGGGCTTCTTTCTTGATATGCTCTATTATTACATGCTTCTTACTTAATCTCCTTATAAAGAGGAATTACCTTTTTAATAAATTCCTCTGGTGATATTGTCATGCTACTTCTGCGCCATTCTACTGAGGCACCATACATTCCCCAGCTTAGCATAACCGCTGCTATTTTTAATGCTTCAGTATCTGCTTTGTCGTGCTTTGCTAACAGCATTTTATAAAAAATAACCTCAAGCTGATCTTTAATTATGCGTGCAATTGTCTCCTCATATCCTCTATGACAGCGTGAAGATAATGAGCGCTGAAAGCTTGTAATTGCTTTAAAAATACTTACCGCTGCTTCCTCATTTAACTCATTTTTAGCCAAAATCGTCTCATCTAAATTAATCATAAATATTTCTGATAAAACCTTTTCTAATAAATCATAAATATCTTCAAAATGAGCGTAAAAGGTTGCGCGATTAATCATAGCCTCTATCGTAATATCTTTAATCGTTATATCTTTAAATTCCTTTTTAGTAGAAAGCTCAATAAATGCATCCATAATGGATTTTCTTGTACGCAGCACACGAGGATCTGTTTTCGCTTGCGTCATAGTATCCCTCCTACTTTTTCGACAATTTTGCCAATGTGTTGGCTAAACAACATATTTAATCATCTATTGGTGTTTTTTTATTTTTATTATTACTACAATAAAGCTGTAAGGCAACTATAACAGCTTATAAAAAAGTAGACCAATTAATTAGGAGGGTCTTAAATGACAAATAATAATATGATGTGTGATTTACAAACAGGTGTGTGTGGTGTTGCTGACGATGAGGAAATGGCAGTCATTGATTTCAACAAACCAGCAAAAACAGTTAATTTATATTATGTAACAGATCCAATTTGCTCACACTGCTGGGCGTTAGAGCCTGTTCTACGTCGCTTCCAAGAGCAATATGGGCAATATGTTAATTTCCACACTGTGCTTGGTGGATTATTAGAAAAATGGCATGATGGTCCGATTGATCCTGCGAATGGTATTTCTAAACCATCCGACGTTGCACCACATTGGAGAGAGGTTGGCGAATATTCACGTATGCCAATTGATGGCTCAGTGATGATTGATAATCCTGTGCAATCTTCTTACCCCTCATCCCGTTTATTAAAGGTCATCGCTAAAAATTATGGCGCTGAAAAAGCCTATGAATATTTACGTCGTACAAGAGAGCAGCTTTTTGCGTTTAATCAAAACGTTTCTGAGCTTGATGTATTAATAAGTATTGTCGATCATCTTGGGCTCGATGGTAACGCTATTATAGCAGAGGCTGAAGGTCCAATCGGTCAGCAATTATTAAACGAGGATTTTGCACTTACACGCGAGCTTGGTGCAAGAGGCTTTCCAACAATTATTATGATAAACGAAGAAAATAAAGGTGTAAAAATAGTTGGTAGTCGCCCACTTGAAGCTTATGTTCAAGGATTACAGAAAGTAGTTGGTGAAGAGATACAGCCAAAAGAGCAACCTTCACTTGCAAGCTTACTTGAAAAAGAGGAGCTACTTTTCTCAAAGGAAATTGAAGTTATGTATGATATTGACCAAGCTGCTATAACAAGCTTTATAGAAGAGGAACTTTCCTCAAATGCTTATGAATTAAAGGAGCTTCTTGGCGAAAACTATATTACAAAAAAATAAAGGAGAATAAGGATGGCTTACTTACTACAAGTAGATTTCAAAATGGCTGGCCCATTCGGAGATGCCATGACACAGGCTTTTACTGAATTGGCACAAAGCATCAATCATGAAGAAGGCTTTATTTCAAAAATTTGGGCAGAAAATGCCGAAACAGGCGAGGCTGGTGGTATTTACAAATTCGCAACAAAGGAAGCAACTGAAAAATATCTTGCTATGCACACAAAAAGGCTAGCTGGATTTGGCATCGACAACGTAAATGCAAAGATTTTTGTAATTAATGAGCAGCTGACAGAAATTAATAAAGGTTGAATAGGAAGCCTAAAATAAATTATATAAAGCCTTTCTGTAAATTGTTCTCACTATTCCAAAGCCTTAAGATTATTTATGTATTGTTGCAATATGGGCTTGTTTGAAAAAGGTAAATCCTTTTTCAACAAGCCCACACTATTTATTATTCTGGATAATACAAATATTTCCGCAAGCAAACATCTCGATGTGTTAAAGTTTCACCATCAAAGCGTAGCCAAATCTCATCATCAGCCATGACACCATGTGTTTTTCGCACAATGCCCCAACGATTATATGCCTGCAAACCTAGGCTTTCTAACAGCTCCTGTGCGTTAGCACGAGTCGGAGGAAAAGTGCGCCACTTCAGCCACATCTCTAGCTCCTCAATGCTAATATGCCCTTCCATATTCGGAGAAAATTGTTTATTAAAATCATCAATATAATTTATCACATAAGGCGTTCCACCATTGGCAGGCTTTAAATCAACATGTGCAATTACATCATCCATCCACATTACATCAAATTTCATATAGTTAATCATTAGCAACGCGTCCTTCATAAAAAAGATGTGCAAAACTAGGGTCATTCAATTGTGATAGTAAAACTTGCTGTGCTCGTCCAAAATCAATATCTATTGTTTCAAGTGCTCGCAATAACTTTGTTTTATTAATAAAAGCAGGCCCTTTGTATAAAGCAAGTTGCTTTGAAAAATTTGAATTGAGCGGTTTCGCCTTCACTTTTCGTTTTAAAATAGTTAATGGCTTCCCCTGTGGATAATCCTTTTCGTCTGATAAAAAGCTAAGCCCATTGTCAAAAATTGGCGCAAGTCGCCACGATTTTTGCATCGGATTATATAAAAATAAAATATTATTTGTATGGCGATCTTCATTCAAAATTAAAGCATCGAATGCAAGCATACGAACTAATTCCTCACGTACATTAATTCCTGTATATAGCTCAACTTGCCGCAGTAGCTGTTCAAACTTTTCTTCAGTTGATAAAGCAGTATTATTTAAAATCGAATCGGTTGATGAAAAATTTGCTTCAAATAGGCGTTCCAGGGTAACTTCCTGCAACTTCTCTCTAAAGTCATAAGAATAACATCCTAATGATGTTTCTCCATTCGGCAATAGAATTTCGCACAGATGATACTTAACATATTCTCGTTCTGTTAACGTAGAACATGATAGAATAAGCGATGCGAGCACCTCTGCTTGTCCTTCATAACCACGTGTATTTTGCTTAATCCACTTATTATCAACTTGCCATTTCGATTGATCCCCTTTACTCGAGGTACTGATTATTGGGACAGTTTCTAACGGAATAATAATTCTTTCCATATCATTCACTCCCTTTAATCATCTATTATAACTTAAATCCCCTTATAATACCTTCACACAAACAGGCTTTTCTACTAAATATTCCACAGGCTGCAACGCAAACAGATTACACTCATCACGCTTTGCCATTGTGAGCTTATCTGTATTTTGATTGCCGATGACGAGTAAATCATCTGAAATAACTGCGAAGTTACGTGGCGTTTCTCCACCTGTATGCATACATTGATGCCATGCTAATTGCCCTTGGGCATCGATCGTAAAAATAGTGATGCTATCATGTCCTCGATTTGATGCAAATAAATAATCCTCTGCAGGCGATATATGAATATCTGCTCCTGTATTTTCACCTAAAAAGCCTTTAGGCAATGTAGCTATCGTTTGAATTAATTCAAAAGTTAGCTTGTTTTCATCGAATTGCAATACATCAACCGTTGATGTTAATTCACTTAATACATAAACGAGCTTATGCTCCTTATGAAAAGCTACATGGCGCGGACCATTTCCTAATGGCATTTGAAAAGTATTTACAAGTGTTAGCATACCATCTGGTTCAGTAAAATATAAGGAAATTGTGTCACAGCCTAAGTCTTGTACAATTTTATAATCTGTAGCAAAAGGTAAAATTTCAATAGAGTGTGCATGTGCCGCCTCTTGTCGCTCCACATTCACACTGCTTCCTGTATGCTGAATCAGCTGCTTACAAGGCTGAATTTCGAATTGTTCATTGACTGTAAAAACTGCTATTGAGCCAGATACATAATTTGTGACATACAAAGCACGCTTGCTTGCATCATAGCGTATATAACATGGTGCTGCTCCATGCGTTGATTGACGGCTAAGCATTGTTAGCTGTTGTCCATCGTAATGATAGCTGTATATAAAGCCAGCTTCTTCCTCACTGACAGCGAAAATAGTCGATTGGTAAACCTCAACGAAAGAAGGTGAATCTATTTCTGCTACGCCTATCTGCCACTTTATCGTTAGCTTCTCTGTATTGAATGTAACGATTTGCAATGCTTTAGCTTGTGCTTTTTGATATGTGCCAATAACTAAACTAACTTCATTTTCCATACTTTCATTATCTCCTATCTTTTATTGGAGTAGTTTAACAAGTATAATTCGCCCGATTTTATCAGAATCTTATACGAAAAAACACATGAAATCAACTTTCATTGATTCCATGCGTCAATCATTATGGCAAAATCGCAAACGAGCGCACAGGAAAGCCAGATGCTTTTTCAGGCTTTGGCACAATATTAAAAATGACTGCCCCTTTCGCTGGCAATTGATCTAAGTTCGTTAATAGCTCGATTTGATACGTATCCTGCTCTAGCACGAAATATTCTCCTTGAAGATTGCCATTTTTGCGGAAATCTGCTGCGGAATCCGTATCGAATGTTTCATGCCCAACTGCACTCACCTTGCGCTCTTTAAATAAAAATTGCAATGCCTCAAAGCCCCAGCCTGGAATATGGTTGTTACCTTCCGCATCCTTATTATTGAATGCCTCTTTATCAGGCCAACGCTTGCTCCAATCCGTACGCAGCGCTACAAATGTACCTGCCTCAATTTCACCATACTCTGCCTCAAATGCCAAAATATCCTCAACGCTTAAAGTAAAATCATTGTCCACCTCTGCCTCTTGCGATTTATCAATGACAACAAGTGGCAGCACAAGCTCCTTTAAATCTAATTCATCTAAATAGCGCGCATCACGCACGAAATGAATTGGTGGATCAATATGTGTCCCATATTGCCCTGGAAATGAAAACTGCTGTGCAAAAAAGCCGTCATCATGTGAAAATAACGTTTCAAACTTAGCATCCTCAAACATAAAGAAATGCGGAGAATCTGGTCCAAATGTATGCGTTAAATCCACCCATTTCTTGCCTTTTAATAGCTCAACTGCCTGTAATAAATCATTCGTCATCGTCCATCCCTGCTTTCTATAAAATGTAAAAAAGCCCTCTTTTTATAAAGAGAGCTTCGATTGCCATATAATCGTATTCCACTCATCTTTAAGGCATTCGCCTATTGGATTTAGCACCATACTAGCAAATAGCTGGTTGCTGAGACGTCATCGGGCCAAATCCCTCAATCTCTCTTGATAAGCTATGAAATTATGTTGATTGTAGCATAACCCTTCTTATCCTACAAGTTTTATATGGATTTGATTTAACTTTTTCTATCCTTTATGAAGAGGACAATACCATAAATCGTAATGAGCAAAGAAACTACAATCCCGATTGGCAGCACAAGAACAAACATTAGCCATCATAGCGATTGCCCCACTGATTAATGGCGTAATGATAAATAATAAACCAAGACCAAATATCAGCACCTTCACTTTTTTACTTTTGCCTTTTAAATTTGCAATATAAAAAAGCAATATGATAAAACATACTAACAGGATACCTACCACAGCAAGAACCCACATCATCGAACCCCAGCCTTCATATTTTCTCTCAAAATCAAGCTTTTGGATTGTATTTTGCACAATAAAATCCTGTACAAATGTAACCATTTCTTCCTCGCCTACATCACCTGAATACAAGATGTTATAAATCACGCCATCATAATACGTATAAAACTCGTCTGCTGCGATAATATTTAAATGAATACGTTTTTTTTCTTATCATATTTTCCTGCAACAATAAATTTTGATAATACTAGCTTTTCAAATAATCCTTCGCACGATTTGCGGTCATGTGCATTGAATAAAAAACTCCTACCTCAAAACTGAGTAGGAGTTTCATCTATTGGTATAACTTCTCTAACTACAATCTGTGGAAATCGCTCCTGCCATTCATCCAAGCTCAATACTTCAAAGCTTGATATCATTTGTCTTGCAATCATTGGAATATTCAACTGTAATGGCAATTGTTTTTCAATTTTCAACTTCAATTGTCTTCGTAGCTTTTTGTCTAAAATAGGATGTTCAATAATTAATACAAATGTAATTGGAAGCTCTTTTTCATTTCCTTTACATGCCCAAAATAACAATAAACTATCATAAAATTTGCGTGCTATTTTAGAATAAAATGTTTCATGCTTTATCTTTTGTAGCATTGCATCTGGATTTACTGCATTCTTAATATTAGCATTTTTATACTCAATAAAAACAACCTCTTGTGCAGTTTCAGTAATAAAATCAACATCGCTTAGCATTGTTTTCACAACACTATCGTGAAATTGCCATACATAATCAAGTGCTGAAAAGTCAAACTGAAAGCGTCCATTCTCTTCCACAACGATTTTACAATTAGTCATCGAAATTTCCCTCAATGACTTCATCCAATAATTTTGTATCTGCTTCTATAATTGGATTATCTTCCAATTCGCCAAAATAAACACTACTGTCTACTTGTACCCCTTGCTCAGTTTGATGTAAATGGTGGAATAGCACTTGTTCTTCTTTTCTCCGCTTAATTTCAAGATATTTTGCTAAGTTATAACTATGTGTCGCAATGAATAACTGCACGCCTTTTCGTTCAAGCTCTAACATTAATTCAACTAAAATGGGCATAAGCTCTGGGTTGATATTTGCTTCAGGTTCATCCCAAAAAAGCACTGTATCCTTTTCAAATAAGCCATTTTTTATTAGCTTCCACAATAAACCAAACTTACGTAAACCTTCTGCTTCTACAGGAAATTCAATTTTCGCCCCATTCGCTTTTTTAATGTAAAATATGCCGTTTTCATGTAGCACTTCCCCACCAATAACTTTGGAAATGGTTTGTAATAGAGCATCATTTAACTTAGACATATTACGAGCTTCAGGCAATTCAGCATTAATAACAATATCAACATACGTCTTATCAAAAGGTATTTTATATTTATTATAAAGTGCCAAAAGACCTTTGGAATGGGACAGCATTTCCTTTGCAGGGATGAAGATTGATTTCACATTAAAATCTAAATGGAAATTAAAACCGTCCAACGTATTCTTGCTACGTTTTTGTGAATTATCAATTTCATAAGTTGCTGAATTTTCATCAGTAAGAACTACACTAACGATTGCTTGTTGGGCATTAACTTTAACTAATTGTAGAGATTCCACAGAAAAATAACTTAGAGCAATATCCATTACTTCATCTTCTTGGCTGGAACTTATTTCTTCGCAAATCCCATACATTACCTTCATCAAATGTGTTTTTCCTGTTCCATTTGTTCCAACAATCACATTAATCCCTTTTGAAAACTGCACTTGCATATCTTCAAACACTGTAAAATTTTGAAGATGTGCTGATTGGATTGGCATTCATTTCACTCCCTTACATTTTGAGCATTTATTCAGCTTGTTTTAAATCCTATGTTAAAGATTTATGGCGCTATATTGTTCCCAATAATTATCTTCATCTCCTCATATATTATGAAGCCAAATATACATGAAAATTATTTCAATGTATTGCTGTTTACCTTGAACAAAAGATTTGTTTGAAATTTTACTGTAAAGTGTATTTAAATTAAAAAGATTATTTTTTTGCTTATAATCATAAAAATAATTTATGCCTATTTCATTACTTTTAATCCTATGTTGTGCTGGCCATAAACTATCATTATCAAAAAAACGAGATAAATAATTAAAAGCAAAAATCCAAATATTTATTCTATATTTACTCCAATCCTTTGTCCTATTTCTTCAGTATTTGAGTATTGATTAAAATATTCAAAAATATAATTCACACAAATCCATATATTCTCATTTCTAGAATCAATGTCATACTCATTTATCTTATCTTCTATTTTTCTTTTTGAAATGTACCCTTCTAAAGAAAGCATTTTCAATCATACCTTTCTTGATTTAGCTATCAATTAGTTTATTATTAACCAAAACTATTTTATACTCAATCAAATATTGGGAAGTAAAATGATTAAACATACTTACTCATCCTCAAACAACGTCATCTGCTTCCTCTCACCAACATAATGCAGTGCCTCTGGCTGATTGTCGGCAAAGAAGGCTTTGTTTAGCTGCTGCTCTTTTTGAACCACTTGATGTGATGCGTTGCGTACCGAGCGAAGTCGGCAGCTGTAAACGACTGGGAAGTAGTCGGCGATGTACTTACCTTCCGCATGGGCAGTTAGTGCAATCATTTGGAAACCGAGCTGCTCGGCGATATAAAATACAGGGCTTAATACATGATCGCTCGATGCTTTGCCGAAAGGATTATCGAGTATGAGCGCGCGATTACGTTTCGTATTCATTGGGCCGCCTGACTTTTCTGCGATAAATTTCAAAATACCTAAATACAGGGCCATGTTTTTGCTCCAGCTTTCCCCGCCTGACCATTTATTGGACTGCTCCCAGCTATAGAAGTTAGAAGAGATTTGGCGCTCGCTTTCTACTTTGCGGCATTTTACTTGCATTTTTTTATTGCCAAGCACTTGGTGCAGCAACGGCACTGTTTGCAAATGTTTTTCCAAAAATTTGCGGATGCTCGCTACATCCTCGTTGCCATACTCATCGCGGTATTTATCTTGCTCAAGCGTCGTTAAAATCCAGTTAATATAATCGCGAATCGCGTCCTTTGCCTCATGCTCCTCCCACTCAGGAATAACAAATTGATACATATCTTTTGTTTCGTTCTCTGTTCGAATACGCGTCTTTTTAGGAATTTCCAATAAATTATGTCGGATTCTAACAAGCTGCTGTACGGCATATTGAATAATTTGCTGCTGGTCTTTGTCATACTCTTGAATCGCTGCATCAGCAAGATGAATTGCCTGCTGAATCGTTTGATTGATAAGCTGTTGATGCTCCATTATTGCTTTGTACGTATGATGATTTTCAATGCCATCCATCGTCACTTTACTTAGCTTGTGATCTTGCAAAGTAGTACAAAACTGACGGAATTGCTGCTTTTCCTTATCCATCATTTGCTGCTGACTTTGCAATTCCTTCAAATTGGCATCTAGCTTTGCGAAAATTTGCTTTAGCTCTTTTTCATATTCATATAAAAAGGCTATTTGCTGCTCAGTAGATAGTGATGGAATTTGCTTAATTTTATTGAGCTGATGGCGGAAATAACTATCCTTTGACTGCTCCTCAGCTAACGCTAAATTTTTTGCCTGCTTATTTATACGCGTATATTCACTTTTCGTATAAGTAAGCTTCTGCTCATAGCGTTCAAAATCAACCTGTAACACTTGCTGTAGCTCTTCAATCGAAGCGGTGCGTGCTGGCACCTCCCCTTCATATTGCGCAATTAATGTCTGAATACTGCCTTTTAAAGATTGCAAAGCTTCCTTTTTTTGCTCCACAGCACTCAATGGCTCTACCTTTGCAGCAATTAAACGATTCATTTCTTGTTGAAGTTGCTTTAGCATCCCCTCAGGTTGGACTGGTAAAGCTATTTGTTTATCCAATGCTGGATGTTCCGCAAGCTTGCGCTCAAGCGAATCGCGATAATCCCGCACTAGTTTTTCATGCGTATCAATTCGCTCCTGCAATTGCTGAATTGTTGCGGACATTTTCTTGAGCGCTTCCTCTATGCGTGTCACCTCTAGCTTCAATGCATGCTCAGACAATGTCGTAGCACGTACCGTTAATGCTGCTCGCTGCTGGTAAATTTCGTGCTGTTCAATTTCATGCATGATACTGTGCTCAATATTTAGCTTTTCTGATGTCATATCAAGCCATTGCTGCTGCAAATTATCTTTATTTTGCGAAAGCTGCTGCACAACTTGCACTAAGCGGGTCACTTCTACTTCATCGATTTTCTTCTGTGCCTGTAATGGCTCGATTTGCTTGTGAATACGCTGATACTCCTGCGCATTCGGAATACGCTCAAAATTTAAATTGCGCAGCTCCTCTTTTTCTTGCTGTAATAATTGTTCTACTTGCTTTTTCGTTGTTTCGGTTTCTGCTATTTTTTGCTCTACTTGACGTAAATCATATTCAGCCTTACTATGCGCTTCCTTTGCCTCAAAGTGTTGCTCATTTAACTGCTTAAAATGCTCATATGGATATTTTTCAAGAAATGTTGTCAGCGTCGTATAAGCTTGCTCCACGTCTGATAGCTTTTTTTCGATTTCCTTACGCTCTTTTTCCACAAAGCTCGCTTCTGCTGTTGCGCTTTGCTTCCATTGTAAAAACGCAGATTTATCTACATGCTCTCGCCAAAATAACGGAGCAATCCATGCCTCATCAAATGGCTCACCTTGTACAAGCTGTTTTGCCTCTTCACGTGTTAACACAACAATTGGTGTTGTTAGCTTATCTGCCAGCACATGCACTTTATCAATCAATGCCTGCCTTTCATTTGCAGTTGTAATAAGCGTTATCGCCCAAAATGGGTAGGCAATTTGCTGCACATCAATTGCTTCTTCTAATGATTGCAAATAATCAACACCTGTTTGAATATGTGTAAACTGTGACCAATGCTGGATTTGCTCAGCTAAATATGGCTCAGCAAAAAATTGGCTTTGCCCGCCATAGTCATCCAAATAACGCCTCGCTTTACGCTCCACAACTAGTTTTTCTGCATGGTCGGCTTGTAACTGCGTTATTTTTTCCTGTAGCTGGTTTGTGTAGCTCATCGCGCGGTCATAAATGCGTGCAGTCATGCTCATTTGATGCAAGACCGTTTGTAGACGAGCTTTCACTGATGCTTCCTCTTCCTCAAATGACTGTAGTCGGTGGTCAAGTACACTAATTTTCTTCTCTAAGTCTACTTGTTTCTCTACTAACAGCTTGCTCATTTGTTGCTGTTCCACCGCTTGCTGCTCCAGTACCTTCAAATGTTTCTCATGCTCATGGCTTGTTTGCTCTAATTGTGTGGCACGCCCAATCCATTGCTTCAATAAGTCCTCTACTTGCTCATTTTCATGCGCTACTAGCTTACGCTTTAACTGTGTTAATTGCTTCGATTTTTCTTGAATCAATGTGTCATTTTTAGTTACACGCTTGCTCGCCTCTTGCATATCCTTGCGTGTCTCCTCTAAATTTGAGGTAATTTCAAGCTCCTTATTCTTTAGCTTTTGGATATCACGTGTTGTTGCAGCTAATTTATTTTGTAGCTGTTCTTTTTTTACTTCTAATAAATAAAGCCATTGCCCTTTGTACAGCTCTAGCTCATTTTGTAAATCATCAATATCCTCTTTTTCATTTTCTTGCTGCAATAGTACACGCGCATGGGCAATCGTTTCCTCCGCTTGCTTCAGCTTTTCTGCATCTATTGCATATTCTAATGAAGCTTTGTCAAGCTGACGTACCTTGAGCTTGCTTTCAATTTGATTGAATTTTTCTTCAGCTACAATTAACTCTTCTTGTAGCTGTCGTTGCTTGTCCTGCTCCTTATAAATCGTTAATGCTTGCTGACGCTGCACAAGCTGTTGCTGTACATTTTTCAAATCGGCAAGCTGTTCTTCAATCAATTTCACATCTTTCTCCGCCTGCTCTCGCTGTTGCTGCAAGTAGTGAACATATGCTACCGCCTGTTGCTGCTGTTCCCTATAGTTCACCAAGGCATCATTATAAACTCGGAATTTATGCACATATTGCTCCATACGCTCCTGCATCGCATAGTATTCAAGTTTCTTTTCATTAAACTCTTTATATTTTTTTAAATTGCTGCGCTGTTTTTCAAACTGATCAGCCATACTAAGCGGATTGAAATGCTTATCGGCATTTTCAACAGAAGGAATCAACAAACGATCAAATAGCTCCTGCGTCCCTTTGCACTCCTCAAAAACCTTTTCGATGCCGCCTTCTGCACTATTCATCACAATCATATTTTCCCACTCTTCACGAATGATAAAATAATTGCTCTCTAAATAATCGGTGAAAGCCTTAATCGACTGTGGAAAAAGCTTTGCGCGCATCGGCGTTTGCTGTACAATTCCTTGAAAATAAAGCTGCATATCATCCTTGCTTGCTGGATATTGCATCCCCGCTTCTCGCTTCGTAAAAGGTATCGCATCAATAGCCTGCTTATCGCCCTCACCATATTCATAAACATAACGTAGCGATTCTACTTTATTATTTTTTGTATAAAGGGTAACAGCTGTCACGACATATTGGCGTGGTCGCTCGTTCAGCAGCCATTCAATTGCAATATGTGCAGGTCCTTCCTCTAAATAAAAGGTTTCTTTAATTTGGCGATTAGCAACAGTGGCATGCGGAATAATTGCCTGCATCGCCGCTTGAATAAATACGGTCTTACCTCCGCCATTTTCTAATAAAATCGCTCCATTATGCGTGTTAAATTGAAATGTTTCATCATGATAGCGCTTTGAGCCTTGCTCATAAATGACATTAGCAAAACGAATTTTAGTAATGGTCGGCATCGTCTTCCTCCTTCATGCTATATAAAAAGGCGATAATTCCTCGATTATATTCTGAATCCATAAAATAATTTCCGATAATGACTTTCGCTTTTTCGGTCAGCTCAAATTCACCAATACCTGTTTCAATCAATATTTCTTCATCACGCAAAAAGCGACATGTTGTATGTAAAAAACTTACTCTACTCATCGTATTGGCGCTTTGGCGCTTTGCTGTTTCCTTGACATCATCAAGCCCGTCCCATTTTTCTAACAGCATATGCCAACGATAGGAATACTGCTTTTCCTTCTCCTTCAATGTTTCCTCATCATATTCACGCAATGTTGCCATCCGACGATCAATCGCTTGAATCCACTCTTCAATTGTAATAAACGGACGCGTTGGATGAATGGAATGAAAGGCATTATAAAACTCTCCAATCACACAAATCGTCGCAAAATACATTAAATATAAATCATCATTGCGACCTTTTGATTTAAAATATTCGCGCTTTAACGCTTCGTTTGTTACATGGAATGGTGATAGCCTCGTTTCAGGCACAAGCAGCACCTCATCACCTACTTCAATACAAATGGCCTGTACTTTTTTACAAAACATCTCAACTAAAGCTCGAAAGTCAGTATCAATTTTAAATAAGCGGACAGCTTCTCCTGTCACACGCCCTTCCATTGCCAGCTCACTGTACATCTCAAAGGCACGCTCTACTTTCTCTTGTTGAT
This sequence comes from Metasolibacillus sp., assembly GCF_025291715.1. Lineage (GTDB taxonomy): Bacteria > Bacillota > Bacilli > Bacillales_A > Planococcaceae > Metasolibacillus > Metasolibacillus louembei. Next base: position 8,232 of record NZ_JAMBIZ010000029.1, on the reverse strand, counting down.
ATAGCATATTATCCCTCCTGCCATTTGAATTGTAGATTTTGAATCGAATAACGCTTCGTAGGTTGCAATATATTCGGTAATTCTTCAATCACTAATTGACGGTCGCCAAGTAAACTTGTTACCTCTATCAACAAATGCAACGATTGCTCATCTGCATTGTTGCTATCTTTATAGAGAGGTGAGCGGTGATGACAAAGCAGTAAAAAATCATAAAGGTAGCGTGCATCCAATGAAAAATCATTCTGTTCTTTTATATGCTCAAGCCAGTCCTGCACTGTCCAGCTTTGATGCCCTTCGGCAAAGGCAAGCATTGACTTCATATAAGCGCCATATAATGTCCTTATTTGCTTCGCATACTGCTCTCGCTTCTCTTCCTCAACAATTTCCTCATAGCGTGCCAATTCAGCACTTTGCTCTTCCTCTGACCACGATTGCGCACTAAAAATAGTTAGCAATGACCACATTTTTTTATGCCCAACTTTTAAAAATGGCGCTAAAATTCCTTTCATCGACTCAAGTGGCAACGGCGTACTAACAATTTCCGAAACAATTTCTTGATCAAAGTTAAAATTATCTACCCCGATGCTATAAAGCGACTGCTCTGCTGCCTCAAGCGCCTCCTGCTTAAGCTTTAAGCTATGTGTCAGCAATGCGCGATGCTGCTCATGCACAGCCATCAGCGCCTCCTCAATTTTCATCAGCATTCGAAAAGCGCGCATATCCTCCTCATTCGTTGTCGATTCGGATGCCTTTTTCGCATCAACAATAAATTTATGCAGCTCCTCAAATTCGGTATTTTCACGCTGCAAACGTAAATTGCGATCTTGCAGCACTTCCATAAAACGCTGCTGGGTCTCCATATTAATAATGTTGCGCTTAATCTCATGTGATAGCTTCTCCATTCGCTCGTGCAGCTGCTCCACATCCATGCGCATCTCATTAATTTGCCGTAACGCCCCTTGTAGCTCGCCTTTCTCCAACAGCTTGCGTAGCATCAACTGATGAATCGACAGTTGGAACTCTTGAAAATACTCTTTTGTTGCAAAAATAAGCTCCAAGCCATCGTCGTCTAATTGGTAATATTGCCGATTTTCCTTCACATCAAAAAAATCTGTTTTCAAAAAGGAAAAAGGAATCTCCTCCACCTTTTCTGTTTCCCAATTGTAAAAGGAATACGTTTTATAAAGCCCCTTCGCTGGTCGAAAAATTTCTTTAACAGCTAATAACAACGTATGCACTCGCTCATCGGCAACGTTATAGCGTTTCTGAATAAGCGGTCGCAAATAATTCGCTGCCTCCTCTATCCCGACTTTCGACTCACGCATAAGCTTCATTTCAAAAAAATAAAGCAATGTCAACAAACCAAGCATACGCATATCAATATCTTGCCCATCATCATCCTTTTGTTGCTTCGCTGCAAGCTCATACAATGGCTCAAACAAATAAATACGCCGCATACGCTCTCTCAAGCCTGTCGTAATATCAAAACTCCATTCCATTGGCATCCCCCACTAATTCCGCACTCATTCGCTGCCATATTTGCTGTAGCTCCGCTGTCGTTAGCACTTCTTGAGACACATAATAGCGCTGTTCAACTAATTGCTGACACTGCATCTTTGCCTCTTCATGTAATCGTTTCATAAATGCCTGAATCGCTTCTTCATCAATTAATTGCTTTTTAGCTATTGGCTTCCCTAAATCAGTAAGTGCCGCTTCATAAAATGGCGTTGCTAGCTCCACATGCTGCTGTTTATTCAATAAATACCAAATCGATATGCCTGCAAAATCAATATCGCCAAAGTAATAAAATATGTGGTTGGCATATGGTAATGGCAGCTGCTTTGGAAACAAGCTCAAGCTCCCAACAATTTCAAAGCCTGCTCCATATATTAATGTCGTAAAGCAAGTTGCTGAAAGTGCTGGCAATAACGCCTCATAAGTCGTTTTATTTTCTACAATTAAATGGTAATGAGTTGACCGTCCAATATTTTGCGGGTTCAGCGCAAATCGCAGCGGCTCTTTTACATCGACAATTTGCATATCTGCCCATAAGCTGAGTCGTTCTAATAGACGCCGTCCCCCGTTATATTGAATCCATTTTTCATCACCCATAATCTGTTGACTTCGCTCTGGCGCTGGCGCTGATAATGTTGGTAACCCTTCTGCCATTAAATATGTATGTATTTTCTCAATGTATGGTAAATCCTGTTCAAGCTGAGTTTGTGTAAGGCGGTAATATGCATCTAAAGAAATGCGCTCATGTAGTGTTAATTGCAAGCGTTCAATCGTCTCTCGAAGCTCTTTCTTCACAGAATGCTTCAAAATCTTATATTTGTAGTAGAGTTGAGGAGATTGCGGGGGGTTCCCTGAATTTCTCACAGGCTGTAATAACTGCTCATTCACTAAATCTTGCACAATTGCTGCAAACTGCTCATACGTCTCAGGCCTTCCGACAATCTGCTCTAATTCAGCTAATGTGATAAATGTTTTTTTAAATTGAAGTAATTGGTCTTTCATGTTGCCCCCTCCAGTTGTTATTAGTATAGCAAAGATTGAGGGAGGTTGCGGTAGGAAAATTAATTGACTACGGTGAAACCTGAACAAGCTTAATTGTTCAGGCTTTTTGTGCGAACTATATTAAATTCACTTAACCTTCCCCAACTCATCCAAAAACGCTGGTCGTTTTTTATAGGTAATTGCAAGTTGTTCAATTAATTCATATGCCTCCGTCTTCCCACAATCTCTTTTAAAGCTTTTCAACAGTCTACAAACTGCTTTATAGTGACTACGATTGCTTGCTTGAGCGGCCTCCATTAAAATTGCTTTTTTATAGATCCCTTTAGCTTCCTCTGCATAATCGTCAGCTAAATATGAATAATACCTTTCAATATCCGTCCTACTTTGCTCACATAAAACTAAAAGGCGTTGCCATAGTTTTTCTTTAATAATAATATCCGCATAAATGCTATATATGGAAGATTGCGCTGCTAGTTCGTCAAGCATTTCATCTCTCACAGCAGACCACTCCTCATGTGGATATAAAGCCTTCAATTTATCATAATAATCTTGCTTACCTTCTACAATGAGCTCTCTCAAAATTTGCCTTTGCTTCCCCACATCGCCTAATCCTTCGTATGCTATAAGCTCCAGCTCCAGCCATTGCTTTCGTGAATCTCTGGGCAATAAACTCAGTAGCTTGTTATAATCCTTTACGGCAGCAGCTTGCTTGAGCAGCTCTTCCCTAAAACGATCATTAGCAATATTTTGTAGCATATATGCCTCAACAGTCTGCTTATCCTCTGTCTTTTCAAGAAAGGCTTTACGAATATTTTGTGCACTTTGAAGCTCATATTTCCTACGCCAATCATCTTGATGCTCTGCAGCACTGTGCTCTAATCGATTTAAAATTTCTTTAAATGTATTTTTTCGCTCTACCGTATCACATAAAAGAATCATCGCGTAAAGTAAGTCCTCTTCCCAATCAGCTAAACTTTGTTTCTCCGCTGCCTTTCGAATAAATTGGAATATTGTCATTTTCTCCTCTTCTGACGAGAAGTCAACAGCTAACTCACATACTTCTTCAACATTTCCAAGTGCATTCATCATTACATTACTGATATCACCGCTAGAGTCATCTGCATAACCAATCATATCCGCTACTTCTTCAAGCACCATTAAGGCTAACTGTAACGCAAATGGCAGCTTTGAAGCTTCTATTTGCTCTCTAATCGTCTCCAACACCGTATATGCCCCTTGCAGCGCATCATCTACATATTTCCATGAAACAAAACCCCCTATTGCAAAACGCTCAACCGAGTTGCGAATTAAATTTCGACTGCTCTCAATGGAACCATCCTGCTCAGAAAACTTGAACATCAAACGTTCACTAACCCCTTCAATATCTCGACTTAAATCCAATAAACAAGCAATTAACTTCTCTTTCGACTGCTCCTCTAATAATTGTTTGAGCATTTTTACGGGCTTCTTCTTTTCCCCATACAGCTCACGCAATGCATAAAAGGCAGCGACCTCATGTTTACAAATATCCCCATAATCATAAGGACATGTGCATGCACTGTACAAGATATTGGCATTTGAATCCATCGTCACCAACACCTCGTATAGTTCGCTGCCATAGATTGTGATTTCATATTCCCCATCTTCTAAATTGCTAATTGGACCAACTTGCCCTCCATTGAAATAGTCTTGACCTCGCCTTAGAATTTTTGCATCGACTTGTTGTTCGAAGTTGATTAGGTTCATAGATGGCACCTCCTCAGGTGTTTGTTTTTACTTCTGATTATACACGCTCAAACCCAAGATAGCGCGTTCCTTGAAAAGTTAACTTCCCAATATCCCCCTCTGCCAACATCCCGTATTCCGAGCCATTCATTGAAAATTCTGAGCGATCCCCACTTTCAAACTGAAATGTTACATAATAGGAAGTTGAGGATGATGTATGTATATGGTCATTTGCATGATGATGATTTCTAGACACCTGTGTTCTTTTTGTAACAACGGTAGCAGGAACTGTAAGTCGAGGAGAGTTATTATTAGCACTCCATTGAGTAAGTCCTTTCACTACCATAAAAATAAATACGCCAATAATTAATAGTGGGACAATTGTAAACATAGCGTTTCCTAAAGGGTTTGGGTCATAATACATATAATTAACCTCCCTGGTATTTTTTTAATATATTTACGTGTGGATAAGAAAAAGGGTTTCAAAAATAGTAGCATAATAGTGTAAAATATTTCAATAAGAGAAAACAATAGGGGGGATTATTTTGATTGTATACACAGTCAAACCTGAAAAGCTTTATAAAAAAATGCGTGAACAAGGCTATCTAGAAGGACATAAGGATTTTGCGATGTTTCCAGAAGCCTACAAATGGATCATAGAGCAAATGAAAAAGCGCATCACTCATTGTGCTATGGAAAACTACCCTATATGGTTGTGGCAAAGACGACCAAATAGAAACGAAAAAGCACTTGCGCGCAAAGAAGAAAGATGGGTGATTTTAAAGTTAGATATCCCTGAAGATCGAATTTTATGGTCATCATTCGATGAATGGCATGTCATTTTAAACAATAGCCCCATTACATACGATGAAAATGAATGGGATGATTTTAAAAAAAGAGGATTTCCACAAAAAGAAGTAATACAAACATGGGAGCGACTATTCGATCATCAATGGTTGGCCAAAAGACCCTTGGATTGGGCCGGAGATTATGACAAACATTGGTTGCAAGGTGTGACACCACAAATTACGATGGAGCAGGTTAAGAAAGTTTGGAGGTTTATTGGCAAAGGATAGAACGTTGTATCAAAGCTTGAATGTAACAGTTGATGGTTTGAAGAGATTGTTGTTGATAATGCTTTTTTAAGTAACTTAAAAATTAAGGTGATTGCCTGACAATTTGGGCAACATGATGAACAATATCCCTACCTTCAAAAATTACTACTATACATCTACATTTACAACTATTTTGATACAAAGAAGACAAGAGCTGAATCTGTTCTTAAGAGGAATTTATAATAGTAAATGTTTGAACTGAACCCCGAATAGTGGACACTTTTTAAAAAAATAGACGCCCTTTGCATTAAGTGATGTCTATTTTATTTTCTATTAAATTACAGCCTCTCTTACCTTAATCACCAAACAACCGCTATCGTATCATAATCACCATAAGCGATTTCACTTGGGTATACACCCTCCGCTTCCGCTGCTGCATTTATGTGTCTTTTCAGTTTTTCATACTCTGTCGAATGCTGATTTAAACGTTTAGCAATAAGGTGAAGCTTTTTCGGACGTTCTGGTGGATCCATCTCAATCCACTGTAAATTCAAATAATCGACAAACTGCGTATATAAATCCGCGTAAAACTTATATGAAAATAAGCTCGTGCCATCTGTCCATTTTTTGAATGAAACATACGACTTCTCTGGCATAGTCTCTCCAGCAAGTTGCAATACTTTACTTTGGAACAAGCGCACTATCGCTTGACTTTCATCCCAAGTATGCATAGGTCTCTTTGTACTGCGCTCATATGATTCTATAAATTCATTTAACACATACACAACATAAAGTAGCTCTGGCCAATATATTTCAAACGTAAGCGTCAAATACTCCACACCTTCTAATAATTACCGTGTTTTGTGATAATCACCTTAACATCAATTGTTAGGGGGTTTTTTATGTCAGTAGATGAACGTAAACAAATGTGGCAAGATCGCATCGATGCCTACAGATCCAGTGGAGTGCCAAGTGTCAAAGCTTGGTGTAAACAAAATCAAGTAGGTGTTCAAAGTATGTATAGCTGGATGAAAAGATTGGAAACTGAGCCGACTCACGTCGCTATTAGCGAGCTCTTGGAATCTTCGTCTTGCATAACTGTGACGGAAGCCATGACAACCACGTCCATCTTGATGAATGCCAGCTTTTAAGCAAGCTCGACGAACACCACTGCTTACGGTATTGGCTGTTACAGCAACTAAATATTCATCTTTGCCAAGCCAAAATAAATCATTTTGTAGTGCTTCTTTGAACTGCGGCTGCACTATGATTTTTCTGAAACGTCCGCCTTTTGTCACGCCTGCTCCTTCGGTAATTTCTAAATAATACTCACCGTCCTTTTTCGTAAAATGCTTGCCGCGAAGGTTGACGACTTCTTTTAAACGTAAGTCTAAATTGCTCATCAATTGCACCGCTTTCTGGACCTCCTCCGAGCAATTTTCTTCGATTAATTCGATTTCTTTATCCGTATACGAGCGATTGCGGGTCTGCAATTTGGACTGACCAGAAAATATTCTCTTCTCCGGACAAAATGTAACGTTCCACTGTTTTTCCGTTGCCACTTGCAACAGTCGAAGAGAAGTCTCAACATTCGACATATGACCTTCACCGCAACCCTTTTCCTGCATGAAGTCAAAGTAGGCATGATAGTGTTTTGGGGAAAGCTGTTGCAACTCTATAATTTGGTAACTCTGACGCACCCACTTCACAAAGTTTTGGCAATCACTAAACGTGTTTTTCTTTTGCTTGTATGAGTGTATGCCTTTAATGCCTTGGCTGCGAAAAGCGCGCTTGGACTGACCAATATAATCAATCGAATCGAGCGCCACTTTGACCTGAAACACAATCGTTTTCTTGCCTGAACGTACTTTTCTGTTCATGTTCTCACCTCCTTTCATGGTTAGTTTTCGCGAACACATTCTTTTAAGGTAGTGCATGTTTTTCGTTTCAATTAAGCTGCTCACTTTTGCGAGAGGCAGAGCAATGATACATCCTCCAATAAAAAAATCGCTAAGGGGTCCGTCTGACGCGCTGGTCGGATTCTCCAGCTTTCCCTTACCGATTTATACACAAAAAAGCTCAACGACACCGACCATAATTGGTCTTACCGTTGAGCTTTTAATCCACCTAACTTTTGCATCACAAAAGAGAGGTATATCTATTCAATTTTTACGCACTAGTCGCCACTAGTAAGCTTTTATACTTTTGAAATTGCTCTGGTATTTCCAGAGTCCTTATCTTTTATACCGAGCCTTTCCAAAATGGAATTCCCCGGCGAATACGTCTGATTATGATCAAACGATTTGAATTTTGACTGAATCTTCTAACTTGAGATATTTCAGCTAGCTCCGAAAAAGGAGTTGGATGTGTTACTGATATGAATATACGATAAATTTTGTGAAAACTCAATTAATAATCAGAAAATTATAACAATAGATTAATTCAACCTAATTTCGTTCCTATTTATGGTGATTTTCTAGGAAAACAAAAGTCTTAAATTATAGCTAATTATTAAATTTAGGAATGATTTTTTAAAGGGCTAAGACTATTGCTGTAACAACCCCAATTATTGTAACAATTTGTATCCCTAAACTTAATTTCTGTGCTTTTTTAGTAGTGGATGTAATATAGAGTCGTGGACATAACTCTACTAAGTTAGTAAAATAACTTATATGAGAGGACGTGTCCGAAATGAGTCAAAAAAAGTATAATCAAGAGTTCAAACAAACAGTGGTGGAGCTTTATCGCTCTGGCACTTCGGTCAATCAACTATCAAGAGAATATGGTGTATCAGAGGTAACGATTTATAAGTGGATTAAACTTCATTCCCCGATTGAAGGGACAGATGAGTTAACCGCAGCTGAAGTCACTGCGATCCAAAAGGAAAATCTACGCTTGAAACAAGAGGTAGAAATCTTAAAAAAGGCTATGACCA
>NZ_JAMBIZ010000028.1 GCF_025291715.1 Metasolibacillus sp. | reverse complement strand
ATGTCTTTGTTTTTCTTCTCATGAGTAAAAACAAGAAAACAGAAAATTCAGTTAAAATTTATGCGACGCTAGTGAAAGATAGTAACTTAATAATGAACGGGAGGCTGTGAAATGAGGTTACGATTACAAACTATGAAGCTATTACTAGTCGTATTTGGAGTAGTTATTGTCACTTTTAGTTTTGTTCATAAAGCATCGGCACACGGCTATGTAAAATCACCTGAAAGCAGGGCATTGCTCTGTGCGCAAAAGGTAAATAATGATTGTGGTTCAATTATATATGAGCCTCAAAGCCTAGAAGCACCAGGCAATTTTCCAAGTGCAGGGCCCGCTGATGGCAAAATTGCAAGCGCAAATGGAGCATTCCCAAAATTAGATGAGCAAACAGCTGAGCGTTGGGCGAAAGTACCAATGAAAAGCGGTGCAAACACGTTTACTTGGAAATTTACTGCAGCACATGCGACAGACAAGTTTGAATATTACATTACAAAGGAAGGCTGGAATCCGAATAAGCCTTTAAAGCGTGCTGATTTAGAGCGTTTTTGTACGGTAAAAAATAATGGGAAACGCCCTGGGGAAGAGGCTACTCATAAATGTGTTGTGCCAGAGCGCAAAGGCTATCACATTATCGTTGCATATTGGGAAATAGGTGATACACCGAATGCCTTTTACAATGTCATTGACGCTAACTTTGATGGGCAATTTGTTCAGCCAGCGCCTGATAAAAGCGAGAGCATCGCATGGAATGCGAAAAAGGTGTATGTAGAAGGTGATAAAGTCGCATACAAAGGCATGACTTATCAAGCGAAATGGTGGACGAAGGGCGATCAGCCTGGAAAAGCACAAGTATGGGCTTTAATAGGAGAAGAGGCGCCTGTAGCTAAAACGCCAGCTTGGGATGTCAATAAAGTATATGTAGGTGGAGATAAAGCCACATATAACGGCGCTACGTACCAAGCGAAATGGTGGACAAAAGGTGAAAGACCTGACAAAGCGCAAGTATGGGCTTTAGTAGAGGGGGCTAGCAAGCTATCCGCTTGGGATGCTGAAAAGGTTTATTTAGGTGGAGAGAAGGCTCTATATAAAGGGGCAACCTACCAAGCGAAATGGTGGACAAAGGGAGATGAGCCTGTAAAAACACAAGTATGGGCTTTGATTAAATAAATTTCAAGGAGTGGCAAAATGAAAGGTAAATTTTTAACAGGAACTGTAGCATCATTAATACTTGCAGCTGGACTAGGTGGTATGACACCTGCTGAGGCAGCGAAGGAATCTGTTACACGTGGAGACTACGTTGTACAGCTTATTAAAGAGCTAGGCGTAGAGCTAGGTGATGGTTCTTCTATCACATTTAAAGATGTATCAAAGGAATTAGCACCATATGTAGAAAAAGCAGTTGAATTAAATTTAATTCACGGTAAATCTGCAGATACTTTTGCACCAGACGAAAAATTAACACGTTTACATGCATTCGTTATCGCAGCACGTGGCTTAGCAACAGAAAATGCACCACTTGATGTATTGAACCAATTTACTGACAATGCCAAAATCCATGCATCACATAAGCAGGATATGGCAAATGCAGCAGCGCTAGAAATTTTAAATGGCTTTGCAGATGGCACGATTAGTCATACGAAAATTGTGACAGAGCAACAAATGGAGCTTATTGTGAAGCGTTTTGTAGAGCAATACAATAAGGAAGCGGTAACGGATGAAGATGAAGCGAAGGTAGCTTTACGCATTTTAGGTACATCAGATATCCATACCAATCTAGCAAACTACAACTATTATTTAGACAAAGATGCGAAAGATGTTGGATTAGCTAATACTGCTACATTAATTGATGAGGCACGTAACGAAAATCCAAATAATTTATTATTTGATAACGGTGACTTAATTCAAGGTACACCACTAGGATCATATAAGGCACTTGAAGCGACATTAAAGCAAGGTGAAGTGCATCCAGCAGTAGCAGCACTTAACACTTTAGGCTACGATGCAGCAACATTAGGAAACCATGAATTTAACTATGGCTTAGATTATTTAAATGAAGTAATGGATGATGCAGAATATACTTGGGTAAATGCCAATGTACGCGATGCGAAAACAGGTGACTACTACTTTGAGCCATATGCAATTATAGAGCGTGAAGTGGTAGATGAAGATGGCGACAAGCATGTCATTAAAGTAGGGGTAACAGGCATTGTACCTACGCAAATTTTAGGCTGGGATGCAATCCATTTAACAGGTAAAGTAACAGTGGATCAGCCAGTTGATGCATTGGAAAAAGTAATTCCTGATATGGAGGCAGCCGGAGCAGATGTTATTGTTGTGCTTTCACACTCTGGTATTGGTTCAGACCAAAATGTACAAGGCAATGAAAATGTAGGCTACCAAATTACTGAATTAGAAGGTGTAGATGCAGTAATTACAGGGCATTCACATTTACAATTCCCAGGTGACTACAAAGACTTAGCGAATGTTGATCAAGAAAAAGGAACAATTAATGGAGTACCAACAGTAATGCCTGGTGCATATGGAAGCCATCTTGGTGTTATTGATTTAGAGCTTGAGCTTGAAGGCGATGAGTGGGTTGTAACAGATGGGACAGGCGAAATTCGCTCAATTAATCGTGAAGGCTTAGTGCCATCCAAAGACGTATTAGACGCTGTGAAGGAAGCACATGAGGGCACTTTAGAGTATATCCGTCGTGCAGTTGGGGAAACAGCAGCCCCTATTAACAGCTACTTTGGTTTAGTACAAGATACAGCAGCAATCGAAATTATTACACAGGCACAAACATGGTTTATTCAAGACCAATTAAAAGGCACAGCGGACGCTGAGCTACCAATGTTATCAGCAGGTGCTCCGTTTAAAGCAGGCTCTCGTGATAATGCAAGCGACTATACAAATATTCCAGCAGGTCCGTTAGCGATTAAAAACATGGCAGACATTTACCATTATGACAATACAGTTGCAACTGTTAAAGTAACAGGCGCAGATGTAATTGAGTGGTTAGAAATGGCTGCGGGTGTATTTGCAACAATTGATCCTGCAAAAACAGAAGAGCAAAATATTATTGATCCAGAGGCACGTTCATACAACTTTGATGTATTAGATGGTGTAACATATGAAATTGATGTAACATCTCCTGCGAAGTATGATCGTCGTGGTAACGTTGCAGATGAATCAGCAAATCGTATTAAAAATGTTCAATTTGATGGTAAACCAATCGATTTATCACAGGAATTTTTAATCATTGTGAATAACTACCGTGTTGGTGGCTCTTACGGAGCACAGTTTGTGAAGCCAGACCAATCAAACTTAACAGTATACGCACATGAAAATCGTCAAGCGATTATCGATTACATTATTGAAAAAGGTACGATTAATCCACAAGCAAACAACAACTGGAAATTTGTAGACTTCCCTGCAAATACAAAGGTAGTGTTCCAAACTGCTGATGTAGCAAAGGACTATATTCCAGAAGGCAGCAATATTGAATACATCGGGCCAAGTGCAAATGGCTTTGGTAAATTCCAATTGAAATAAGCAAATAAAAGGCGTGTTAGGAAAGGTATTACCTCTCCAACACGCCTTTATTTTTAGTTATTCAATTAACCCTTGTCCTGCTGAAAATTCTCGATATAGTTCATGCCTAGCAAGAAGCTCCTCATGTGTGCCTTGACCTGTAATTTGTCCTTTTTCAATAAATAAAATTGTGTCAGCATGTAAAATTGTTGCAAGGCGATGGGCAATAATAAATGTTGTGCGTCCATGCATTAAGCGCTGCAAAGCCTCTTGTACATAAATTTCTGAGCCGCTATCTAAATTAGAGGTTGCTTCATCCAAAAGTAAAATTTGTGGATTATGTAGCAATGCTCGTGCAATAGCAATACGCTGTCGCTGACCACCAGATAGCTTCATGCCACGCTCGCCCACCTCAGTTGCAAATCCTTCAGGTAATTCCTCAATAAATTGTAATGCATTGGCGGCTTCAGCTGCTGCTCGCAACTGCTCCTCACTAGGCTGCTGCTTCATGCCGTACATAATATTATCTGCAATCGTGCCGCTTAATAAAGGGCTTTCTTGCGAGACATAGCCGATGTTACTGCGCCAAGCCTGTAAATTAAATGTAGAAATTGGCTTATTGTTAAAAGAAATTCGCCCATTTGTTGGCTCATAAAAGCGCTCTAATAATGAAAAAATGGTTGTTTTTCCACCACCGCTCGGTCCAACGAGTGCAGTAACTGTCCCTGGTGAGGCAGTGAAGGTAAGATTTTGCAAAATTTGCTTCGTTTCATTATATTGAAAGCCCACCTGTTCAAAGGCGATTGTACCTTGTGTTGCTGGTTGCTCTAATGCATTTGGTTCACTTGGCATAGAGAAAATTTCTTGAATACGCTCCGTTGCCCCCATTGCTTTTTGGAATGATGTAAAAAATGTTGCCATTTGTGCAAATGGTACGATAATTTGAAACAAGTAAAAAATAATTGCTACAAGTGCACCAGCAGATAAAGCGCCACTTGCCACCTGTGTACCGCCATAGCCTAAAATAACAACAAGTACAAGCATCATTAATAATGTCATAATTGGTGAAATAAGCGCCTGTACACGAGCTTCCTTTAAGCCGTAGCCAAATAAAGAACGAATCGCCTTATTGCCACGTTCATTTTCAAAGGACTCAGCATTGTAGGCTTTTACTAAGCGAATATCGGCTAAAATACGTCCAAGTAAGCCAGAGAAGGAAGCCATTTCCGATTGAGTAGCAATGGCGATTTTCTGCATAATTTTACCGAGTGGCATCATAATAAGTAAAGATACAGGTACACTAATTAGCAAAATTAAAGTCATTTTCCAATCGATAATAAAGAGCAATATAATCGCACCAATAATGGAAATTGCTCCAGAAATCACTTGCACCATTTGCTGTGTAATGAGCGTTTTCAATGTCGTCGTATCCTGCGTAATACGGCTCATTGTTGCACCGGTTTCATTCGTGTCATAAAAGCTAACAGGTAAACGCAGCACTTTATGCCACAGTTTTTCACGCAAATCTGCAACGATCCGTTCGCCAATAAACGTTAATAAATAAAATGACACACCACCTGCGACCGCCTGCACAAGAAAGACAACTAAAATAATCGCTAAGATACGCCAATTAAATAACTCTGTCGTTAAATTATCAACTAAATTCATTGTCACTAATGGTAAAACAAGACTAGCCACTGTTTCTGTTAATGTAATAATTAACGCAATAACAATCATGGCAACAGGCCAATTTAAGCCTTTTAATAAGGAAATAAATGACCGAAAAGCACTAGGCTTTGTTTGAGAAGACTGTTCCATAAAGCACCTCCATGTATTTTATACGGGTGAAACTAGTAAAAAGTTTCGGTGCCAGGCACACACACAATTCTATACAATTTTACTTTCTTTTAAATTGTCGGTAAAATAGAAAGGATAGAGGTGAAAGCTTGTAAAGTGAACCGCAAGCAATAATTTACTTGTCAAATAGGTTATAAAAACAGATACTAAGAAAGTATAATTGAGATAAATGTAAGGAAAGGAAATCGTTTTATGACATTACAACAGTGGGTGAATGATTTAGCTAAAATCATTGATCCTTCAAATATGAAAATAAATGAATCGTTAAAAGCATATACAATGACAAAATTAGGAGGGCATGCGGATATTTTCGTTATGCCAAATACAGAGCAGGAGGCGCAAGCTATTGTGAAGTATGCACATGAGCATAATGTGCCTTTGCTTATGCTTGGGAATGGCTCGAATATGGTTGTACGTGATGGTGGGGTACGCGGTATCGTCATCAATTTTTCGAAATTAAATCAAATTAAAATAACAGATGGGCTTGTCTTCGCACAAGGTGGCGCATTATTAAAGGATGTTTCAAAATATGCAGCAGCTGAGAGCTTGACAGGCTTAGAATTTGCATGTGGCATTCCAGGTTCAATTGGTGGTGCGATGGCGATGAATGCAGGGGCTTATGGCGGAGAAATTAAGGATGTCATTTTAGAAACGGTTGTGCTGACACCAGAGGGACAACGCATTGTTTTGACAAAGGATGAGTTAGAGTTAGGCTACCGTACGAGTATTATTGCTAAAAAAGGCTACTACGTTTTATCATCAACGTTCCAATTGCAGCATGGGGAACAACAAGCAATTGATGCGAAGATAGCTGATTTAACATACCAAAGAGAATCACGTCAGCCACTTGAATATCCTTCAGCAGGAAGTGTCTTCAAGCGTCCACCAGGTCATTTTGCAGGGAAGCTTATTCAAGATAGTGAGCTGCAAGGAAAAGGTGTTGGTGGTGCCGAAGTATCCCAAAAGCATGCAGGCTTTATTATTAATAAAGATAATGCAACAGCGACTGATTATATTGAGACAATCCGCATGGTACAGCGCGTGGTCAAAGAAAAGTTTGATGTCGATTTAGAGCTTGAAGTGAAAATTGTGGGCGAAGATTAAAACTAGGGGGGAGCTAAATCCCCCTGACGATTGTAAGGAGCAATAAAATGAAGTTTATTTCATGGAATGTTAACGGTATTCGAGCATGTGTGACAAAAGGCTTTTTAGATTATTTTCATACAATGGATGCAGATTTCTTTTGTATTCAAGAATCGAAGTGTCAGGAGGGGCAAGTCGATTTACCATTAGAGGGTTATTATCAATACTGGAATTATGCACAGAAAAAAGGTTATTCAGGTACAGCTATTTTTACAAAGCATGAACCTCTTTATGTTCATTATGGAGTTGGAGATGAAAATAGCGAGGCGGAAGGGCGTATCATTACATTAGAATATGAGAAATTTTATTTAGTAAATGTTTATACACCGAATGCACAGCGTGATTTAGCAAGGCTGCCTTATCGTATTGAATGGGAGGAAAAATTAGCGCTCTATTTGAAGCAACTTGACGCAAAAAAACCCGTCATTTATTGTGGTGATTTAAATGTTGCACATCAGGATATTGATTTAAAAAATGCGAAGGCCAATCAAGGCAACTCTGGTGTAACAGTTGAAGAACGAGCAAAGATGACAGAATTGCTTGCATCAGGCTTCAACGATACGTTTCGTACATTATATCCAGAGCGCACAGATGCTTACACATGGTGGTCCTATATGAATAAAGTACGCGAGCGCAATATTGGTTGGCGAATTGACTATTTTATCGTATCAGAGCGCATTATGCAGCATGTGCAAAGTGCGGATATTCATGCACAAATTTTAGGAAGCGACCATTGTCCAATTGAACTAATAGTAGAGGGAATTGACTAGAAAGGTGGATTTTATGAGTAAAATAAAAAGCAAAAAAATAATTAATATTGCGATTTGGACTGTCGGTATATTGATTATTTTAGCTGGGGCAGCGGTAGCTGGTGTACATATGTATGTGGCAAACTCCTTGCCAGAAATTGAAGGAGAAGTAGATGTAACGATATTAGATTCTGATGTAAAGGTAACGCGTGATGGTACAGGCGTTCCACATATTGTCGCACAATCGGATGCGGATTTATACAGAGCGCAAGGCTATGTACAAGCACAGGATCGCTTATTCCAAATGGATTTATCACGCCGTCAAGCGAGCGGGCGTTTAGCAGAGGTTATTGGAGAAAATGCGGTGTCAACAGATAAGTTTTTCCGCACATTTAGCTTGCGTCATGCAGCTGAGCAATCATGGAATGAATATGATGCGGAAGCACAGCAAATTTTACAATGGTATGCGGAAGGTGTGAATGCCTTTATTGATGAGGTAAAAGGCACAAGCAAGCTTTCCTATGAATTTAAGCTACTAGGCTACGAGCCAGAGCCATGGACACCGATTGATTCTTTAACAATTGGTAAATTTATGGCTTATGATTTAGGTGGTAACTGGAACATGCTAGCGTTCCGTCACTGGGCTTTACAAAATTATTCAGAAGAGCAAGTAGAAGAATTAATGATAAACTACCCTGAAAATGCAAAATCGATTATTGAGGCAAATTTAAATAACCCAGTAGACGTAGCAGGGGCTTTCAATGTTGATTTATTGCCAAACGAATTTAATGGCAGTAACAACTGGGTTGTATCGGGTGATTTAACAGCATCAGGCAAACCATTATTAGCGGATGACCCGCATTTAGGATTGAATACACCATCGATTTGGTATCAAATGCATTTACAATCGCCAGAGCAAAATGTCAGTGGTGTGATTTTTGCAGGTATTCCAGGCATTATTTTAGGGCATAACGACAAGATTGCATGGGGCGTAACAAATGTAGGCCCTGATGTTCAAGACTTATATATTGAAACGCCAAACCCCGATAATCCTAAACAGTTTAAATATGATGGTGAATGGGAAGATGCGATTGTTCGAAACGAGCCAATCAAGGTAAAGGGCGGCAAAACAATCGACTTTGAAGTGGTGGAAACACGCCATGGTCCAATTATTTCAGAATTAGTATTTAAAGAAGAAAGGCCAACAGCGGTATTCTCGATGCAGTGGACAGCATTGCAGCCAACGAGAGAGCTACGTGCAATTATCGGCTTTAATAAAGCGACAAACTGGGAAGAATTCGAAACAGCATTAAATGATTTCCGTGCACCAGCACAAAATTTCGTCTTTGCTTCAACGGATGGCACGATTGCTTATAAAGCAAACGGTGATATTCCGATTCGGAAAAAAGGCGATGGACAGCTGCCAGTACCAGGAGATTCCTCTGAATACGGCTGGGAAGGCTTTATCCCTTATGATGAACTGCCAACAGTGATTAATCCTGAGTCAGGCTATATCGCAACAGCGAACAATCAAATTATTGGTGAAGAATATCCGTACCATATTACGAATTTCTGGGCACAGCCATATCGCTATGAGCGCATTGTAGAAATGATTGAATCTGTAAAAGAGAGCATCGGCACCGTTGATGAAGAAACTGGAGACGTGTACGAAGGCTTCACAAGAGCAGAGATGAAGGCAATGCAAATAGATAAGAAAAATCTGTATGCAGCTGAATTTTTACCAGGCTTCCTTGAAACAATTAAAGCGAATGATACAGATGGTAAATATGCTGATATTATTGCATTAATGGAAGAGTGGGAATTATACGACAACAGAGATGACGCACAGCCATTAATATGGCACTTCTTGATTGAAGAGATTAAAGAGACGATTTTCAAAGACCAAATGCCAGCAGATGTTTATGAAATGATGCCTGGTAAATATCAAATTATGGATGAAATGCTGCGCAAAGCATACGCTGGAAATGAAGGTGTATGGGTGAAGCAGGCAGGTGGCTTAGACCAAGTTGTTTATGGTTCATTTGAGCGTGCTATCGCAGATTTAAAAGTGAAGTACGGTACAACTGTTGCCAAATGGCAATGGGGCACTTACCATAAAATTTTATTCAAGCACCCACTTGCAAGTGCATCTGATTTTATTGCCTCATATGTCAATCCGAAAACGATGCCTACTGGTGGCTCACGCGTAACAGTAATGGCAGCAGCGAATGATGCCAATGGCAATGTTAACCACGGTGCATCATGGCGCTTTGTCGCAGATTTAAACAATTTAAACTATGCTGATCATATCGTTGGTCCAGGGCAAAGCGGGCATTTAAAATCGAAATGGTATGACAACCAAGTATCCGGCTGGGTATACGGTCGTTACCACCGCACATATATTAACGGTGATATCGATCCTGCCTATGATTTAATTTTGAAGGCAGAATAAAATAAAGCGCATGAAATGGTATTAACCCGTTTCATGCGCTATTTTATTATGATTCAGTAGATGTCCAAACATGCACTGAGAAAGGGAACTCAGTTTAAGAACATTACGCCTTGTGACAACAACTGAATGACCAACATCATGTTGCGTCAAAGCCTCCAACGTAATTATGCCAAGGCATAATTGATTTAATCTATTAAAAATCGAAATTATCTGGATCTGGACCAACACGATGATTTGCGTTTAATGCATCGATTTTTTCCATATCTTCTCGCGCTAGCTCGAAATCAAAAATAGCAGCATTGGCAATAATACGATGTTCTTTTGTTGATTTTGGAATTGTGACAACTTCATTTTGCAAGTCCCAGCGCAAAATAATTTGTGCTATAGATTTATCATATTTATTCGCAATTTCCTGTAATATGTCGTTATCTAATAATTGACCTTGCATAAGTGGTGACCATGCTTCCATTTGGATGCCTTGCTCTTTACAAAACATTTGTAATTCCTTTTGCGTTAATCGGGGATGATATTCCACTTGGTTAATCATCGGTTTAATTTCTGCATCTCTCATTACATCTTGCAAATGATGAATTTGGAAATTACTTACGCCAATTGCACGTACACGATTCTCCTTGTAAAGTGTTTCTAACGCTCGCCACGTTTCCTTATATTTACTTTCTACAGGCCAGTGAACAAGGTATAAATCTAAATAATCTAATCCTAATTTATTCAAGCTTTCTTCATAAGCAGCAAGTGTTGTTTCATAGCCTTGATCAGCATTCCACACCTTTGAAGTAACAAATAAATCTTCTCTCGTAATACCAACTTCTTTTATACCTGCAAGGATACCTTCGCCTACAGCCTTTTCGTTTTCATAAATTGCAGCTGTATCGATGCTACGATAGCCTACTTTAATTGCAGCTTTGACAGCTTCCACTAGCTCTGGCCCGTCCTCTACTTTAAAAACACCTAAACCAAACCAAGGCATTTCTACACCGTTATGCAATACTGTTGTACTTTGTAAATTTTTCATCATAATATTTTCTCCTTTTGATCTTTTTCTTCTAGTTTGATGCTCCAAGCTGTTAAAATAACTGCACCTACTACCATGATGCCACCTACCCAAGTAGTATGAATTAAACCGAATGAGTTTGTCACAACACCACCTAAATAAGCACCTAGCGCAATACCTGCATTAAAGGCGGCGATATTAATGGCAGATGCAACATCAATAGCGCTCGGCACAAAACGTTCTGCTAATATAACAACATACACTTGTAGTCCAGGCACATTCATAAATGCAAATAAGCCCATCAAAATAATCGTAATAAGACCTGCTAGATGGAATGGTGCTGTAAACGCCAGCACGAATAACACAATTGCCTGTATCGCAAACATAAAAAATAACGCTTGAATTGGATTGTGATTTGATAATTTCCCACCAACCATATTTCCAATAGCAATGGCAATCCCATATACTAGCAAAATAATTGTCACAGCATTTGCACTAAACCCTGTTACCTCCTGTAATAAGGGTGATAAATACGTAAAAATAACAAATGTACCACCATAGCCTAACGCAGTAATGAGGAAAACAAGCAGCAGACGCCCATTTGTTATTAATTTCAGTTGACTGCGAAATGCTACAGGTGCACCTTTTTTCAAATTGGATGGAATTAGCATGCTGTTGGCGATTAAAGCAACAATGCCAATTAGTACAATAAGGATAAAGGATGCACGCCAGCCAAATTGCTGACCGATAAATGTCCCAATTGGAACGCCTGTAATAGTAGCTACTGTTAAGCCAGTAAACATAGTAGCAATGGCACTAGCACGTTTATTTTCTGGCACGAGCGCAGCAGCAATTGTTGAACCGATTGACATAAAAACACCATGTGCAAATGCAGCTACAACCCTAGCAATAAGCAATACAGCGAAGCTTGTTGCCATTGCTGCAATTCCATTACCTATAATAAAGATAATCATAATCCACATTAATAGTGTTTTGCGTGACATACTAGCTGTTAACGATGTAAGAATTGGAGCTCCAAAAGCTACTCCAAGTGCATATAAAGATACTGTTAAACCAGCTGTTGTCACAGAAACATGTAAATCCTCCGCAATAGATGGCAATAAACCGACACTAATAAATTCAGTTGTGCCAATTCCAAACGCACTAATAGCTAGTGCTAGTAATGCAAAAACACTTCGATGATTTGTTTGCACATCTAAGGAGGATACCGTATTTGTATTCAATTGACTCCCTCCTATTTATTAAAGACTATACATGCTAAAAAGTAACATAGGCACTTTTTAGTATCGTACTATATGTTTTCTGCTTGCATATGCTATTATGAAACAGACGATAAATAAAAGTAAGTACGCACTTTAAAGTGTTATAGGCACTAAAAAGTAACATTTAAATAAATTCGGAGGTTATCGCTATGAAGCAATATCATATTCCAGTGGAAGCAACGTTAGATGTAATCGGAGGGAAATGGAAGGTAGTTATTCTTTGTCATTTAAAAAAGGGGACAAAAAGAACGAGCGAATTAAAACGTTTAATGCCCAATATTACACAAAAAATGCTGACACAGCAATTACGAGAGCTGGAGGATGATGGGATTATTCAAAGAAAAGTATACAATCAAGTACCGCCAAAAGTAGAATATTCCTTAACAGACTACGGTTCATCCTTAAATACGATATTGGATGATCTTTGTACATGGGGGGAGTGCCATCTCGAAAAAAATAATAGCACCTCTATGTTGATTACAATAGAAGACTAATGCTTTGAATAGAAATAAAGCGCATGAAATGATTTGAGGGCATTTCATGCGCTTTTTTTATGTCTATTCGGGCCAAACTTTGATTTTAATATCGTAGGCTTTCAAAATCTCATGGCTATTCGCATCTAAAACATCGATTTCCATCGCAATTGTATGTTTAAAAAACATATAATGTACATGTTCAGTAAAGAAAAATGATTTAAATGATGTAGGAATAAGAATGGGGGGATGCTCTGATAAATCAAATTCTTTATCATCAATCCACCACTTACCAAAACGAATACAAATATTATTTTTCATCTTATTTTGCACTTCAAACTCTATATACATATTATCTTCTACTTCTAAAAAGTAAATTTGATCAATTTTTAAAGAGAGGTCTATATGTTGTACTAAATCGAACTGCATTTTAGCAGGAGGACCTTCAGGTGGAAAAAACTCTTCCCAATCCTCAGCCGTCCATTCATCCATTTTCATCGTGTCCAATTTCTTTTTCCCAACTGTCTGATCAATAAGAATTTTTTCTCGTTGCATGATGTCACCTCGTTAGAAAATATT
Organism: Metasolibacillus sp.; assembly: GCF_025291715.1. Taxonomy (GTDB): domain Bacteria; phylum Bacillota; class Bacilli; order Bacillales_A; family Planococcaceae; genus Metasolibacillus; species Metasolibacillus louembei. The sequence goes on along the minus strand of NZ_JAMBIZ010000028.1, from coordinate 39,080 downwards.
TGGGTACAAATAACTGGTGATTTAAGATGTGTATTTAACTAGGGTATACTTTGACTTTAATATCGTACGATTTTAAAACATTCAAACTGTCAGCATCTAAAAGATCAATTTCCATTGCAAAGCCACTTTCCATAAACATAAAGTGTACAGATTCAGAAAAGGCGATGGCTTCAAGTTTTGTTGGAATCAATGTTGGAGTACGTTGTGATAAGTCAAACTCTTGGTTATCCATCCACCACTTGCCGAAGCGAATGAGCGTATCATTTTGCAGCCTATTTTGTGCTTCGAACTCTATATATGTATTTTTTTCTGTTTCATGGATATAAACAAGTGTGACTTTCAAATAAAAGTTTTTGTGCTGAATTAAATCAACTTGTATTCCTGTATATTCACTTTCATCTGGAAAAAATTCTTGCAATTCTTCAGAGGTCCATTCATCCATTTTACTTGTATCTAGTTTTTTCTTTCCATTTGTCATATCGATAAAGATTTTTTCTCGTTCCATTATATCGACTCCAATTTCTCCAATATTAATTAAAGCATATGGAAAGTAATTAGCAAAATCAAATAAAAACCCAAACATTCAAACAAACATTTGAACGTTACTTGCATATACTGTATACTACAATCAAATGAACATTTGAATGAGGTGGCAATGTGATGAAGGATGTTTGCGAGGTAACGAAAATTAATGAAGAAACGGTGGCACGTGTGCAAGGGCAGTTGCCAGAGCTAGGGCATGTTGCGAAGTTTTTAAAGGCTTTAGCGGATGAAACACGCTTGAAAATCGCCTATGCGTTAACGATTGAAAAAGCTTTATGTGTATGTGATGTTGCAGCAATCATTGGTTCCTCTGTCGCAACAGCTTCACATCATTTACGCTATTTAAAAGAAAATCGCTTGGCAAAATCTCATCGTGAAGGAAAGCTCGTTTACTATTCCTTAGCGGATGAGCATGTGTATCAAATTGTGAAAATTGCCTATGAGCATGCGGAGGAGGACAATTAAATGGCTACTACTAATCAACAATATCGCCTTGAAAATTTGTCTTGCGCAAGCTGTGCAGCGAAATTTGAACGCAATGTCCGAGAAATTGCGACGGTTGAGGATGTACAGTTGAATTTCGGTGCAGCAAAATTAACGGTTGTAGGAGAAGCAACAGTCGAACAGCTTGAAGCGGCTGGCGCCTTTGATGGCATTAAAGTGAAATCAATCAATGATCGACGTAAAACAGCGATTCCGTTTTATAAGCGCAAGGAAAATATTTTAGCAGCTATTTCTTTGCTATTTGTCATTGCGGCAGTGCTAACAGCAAGTTTCACAGCAGAAAATAGTCTACCTGTTGTTGCTCTTTACATAGGGGCAATAGTCGTTGGAGGCACATCCATCTTTATTACAGGCTTTAAAAACCTAATGCGCTTTGAATTTGATATGAAAACATTAATGACTATAGCGATTATTGGTGCAGCCATTATTGGTGAATGGCAGGAGGCGGCAGTTGTTGTCTTTTTATTTGCAGTGAGTGAAGCATTAGAGGCGTACTCAATGAATAAGGCGCGTCAATCAATCGAAACATTGATGGATATTGCACCACCAGTTGCCTTAATTAAACGCGCACATGGCAATCATTCACATGAAATAGAAATGCCAACAGAGGACGTGAAAATTGGCGATATCCTTATTGTAAAACCTGGACAAAAAATTGCGATGGATGGTGTTGTTATCAATGGTACATCCTCCGTCAATCAAGCATCTATTACAGGCGAATCGATTCCAGTGCATAAAGCAGTCGATGACGAGGTGTTCGCAGGCACATTAAATGAAGAAGGCGCACTTGAGGTAAAAGTAACGAAGCTCGTTCATGACACAACGATTGCGAAAATTATTCATTTAGTAGAAGAGGCACAGGCGGAAAAAGCACCATCTCAAAAATTCGTTGACCGCTTTGCCAAATATTATACGCCTGCTATTATCGTTGTGGCGATATTAGTTGCCGTGATTCCATCGTTAGTGACAGGACATTGGCTTGAATGGATTTATCAAGGATTAGCAGTGCTCGTTGTCGGCTGCCCGTGTGCATTAGTTGTCTCAACGCCCGTTGCGATTGTGACAGCGATTGGCAATGCAGCAAGACATGGTGTACTGATTAAAGGTGGCGTTTATCTTGAGGCGCTAGGACATATTAATGCAGTTGCCTTCGATAAAACAGGCACATTAACAAAAGGAACACCAGAGGTCACAGCAATTATTACTGCTAATATCACAGAGCAGGAGCTACTTGTATTAGTAGGAGCTGTTGAGAAAAAGTCGCAGCATCCATTAGCGCAAGCTATTTTGAAAAAGGCTGCCAATCAGCATATTGAAATCGCCCAAGCATCAGATTTCCAATCAGTGACTGGAAAAGGGGCTTATGCAACGGTTGATGGACAACAAATTGCAGTAGGTAGTGTAAAATGGATTGCTTCCATTGCTGGGATTAGTGAAGAGTTAATACAGCAAATTGATAAGCTTGCCGCTGAAGGGCAATCTGTTATTGTAGCGGCACGTAATAATGAATGTATTGGGGTATTAGCGATTGCAGACCAAATTCGTGAAGAAAGTAAAGAAGTTGTATCACAGCTTGAGCATAGTGTAATGCTAACAGGAGATGCGCCATTAACAGCACAAGCAATTGCAAAAAATCTTGGTATTACAGATGTGCGTGCAGGCTTGTTGCCAGAGCATAAATTGCAGGCAGTGAAGGAATTACAGCAGAAGTACGGTAAAGTAGCGATGGTCGGAGATGGTGTCAATGATGCCCCAGCACTTGCGACAGCTTCTGTAGGTATTGCAATGGGCGGTGCAGGCACAGATGCGGCATTAGAAACAGCTGACATTGTATTAATGGGTGATGATTTAACAAAGCTTCCATATACAATGCGGCTAAGTAAACGAACATTAGCGATTATTAAACAAAATATTGCCTTTGCTTTATTATTAAAGCTTGTTGCTCTATTGCTCGTTATCCCAGGCTGGCTCACTTTATGGATTGCCATTTTTGCAGATATGGGTGCGACATTGCTTGTTGTATTAAATTCTTTACGTTTATTAAATAAACAGTAAAATACAATTTTCAAACATCTTTATCATTTTCCTGAAATATTAAAATATTTGTTAATATGAAAATCAGTTTATGTGATTAAATTGGCATAAATACTAGGAAATATGAGGAATATTTGCTTTTTTACTTGAAATACAATCGTAAACAAGTTATTTGCAACATAATATATAATGTTATATGATAAGGGGACAAATTTAATGATGTACTAGCACAAAACTTTTGGGGAAAAGGGAGTATGACAAATCTTCGTAGTACATGAATGATTGAGGCGATGTAATTGACACCACCATTTTTAATGAATGTTACTGAAGAAATTGTCCGTGGACTTGTTCGGTTTTTACTTTATGGAGTAGAGTACCAAACGTTTTGTCATTGTGAGCAATGTGAGATGAATATTATAGCGGAGGCATTAAATAGCTTGCCACCAAAATATGTTGCATCGGATGCTGCACGACAAGAAGCTTTTAAAGTTTTAAATACACCACAAAACATTGAAGCGATTAATAAAGAAATCATTCATGCCATTTATAAAGTAGGGCAAGGTTTAGGGCATGATGAATAGTGAAAGCAGCCTACAACTGTTGAATAACAAGTTGTAGGCTGCTTTATTTAATGAGCGAATTGAGGTTTAGTTTTTAAGTAATCGAGGCTAAATAATAATCGTATTTAGTAAAATCGATTTGGTGGTTAATTTTACTTTGGAAAAAATCTTTATTGTCCATTGTAATCGGAAAGACACCTGTTACAGGATGGATAGCTGAAAGACCTAATAAATCTCGATATTCCTCTAATGGAATAGGTGGTAAACTTTCTTCTCCTACAATGATAGAGTATTCATCCTCTTTATCTGACCAACTGACAAACCTCATTATATCTTTCTCTTCTACATAGAAGGGAGAAATCATATCTTCGACAAATAAATTATGTGCTCTAGCAAATTGTAAAGGTTCCTCATGATAGCTATTAGAGCCGATAAACATATAGTAATCATCCCCAAAATGAACAAAGAAGTCTTCTGTAATAAAATTACAATGAATGTAGTCTCGCAATGTCATTTTAGCCAAGAGCGGAACTTGTGAAGCAGGTACTTCGCAATCATCTTGTAACGGAAGTGCCTCTATATCTTTGTCATATAAGATAGAATTTTTATTCTTATCAATGTGAGTTACTTTAAGAATCCGCACAAAATCAATCTGATTCGCTTCTGAAAATTTCATGACTGTATCGACATAGGCAGTTTCTATTTTTAAATAATCCTCAAGTGTGACTGATTTACCGATATCAAAAGAGCTTATCCATTCCTCTTTCATATAAGCACCGTACTCATTACGATAGGCGGGGTTATATTTTGTAATGCGCCATTGATATTTTATGATTATTCCTCCTTCTATCATTTCTTTTATATGGAAATTTATCTAAGGAAATTCTAGTATGGATTTATTTGATTTGCAAATAGATAAAATGAAAGGTATTTACTTTTCTCATGTCTCCTTATTGTTTTCAGTTATCTTTCCGCCTAAATATGTAGTAAAATTAAGATAGTTAAATGAAAGAGAGGGGTTTTCGGATATGCCAACACCAAGTATGGAGGATCATATCGAGCAAATTTATTTATTAATTGACAATAAAGGGTATGCACGAGTGTCCGACATCGCAGAAGCATTATCTGTTCTACCTTCGTCTGTTACAAAAATGGTTCAGAAGTTAGATAAGGACGGCTACTTAGTATACGAAAAATATAGAGGTTTAACACTCACACCAAAAGGGGAAAAATTAGGAAAGCGGCTTGTGCAAAGACACGATTTACTAGAGCAGTTTTTGCGTATTATTGGTGTAGATGAAGAACGTATCTATGAAGACGTTGAAGGAATTGAGCACCATTTAAGCTGGAATGCAATTGATCGAATTGCTGATTTAGTACAGCTAATGGAAGAGGACAAGGACTTTGTAACGAAATTGGATGCTATGAAGGCACAGCAAAATATATAAGCAATAGAAAGGAATTTGCAAAAGATGAATGAATTACGCTCAGGGCAAGTTGTAGAATTAACAGTATTGGAACAACAAAGCTCGCGCTATATGTTAACAAATGGCGATGTGGAAGTCCCATTAAACATGTCGGAGGTTGTGGAGGAGGTTGCGATTGGTGATCGATTGACAGTCTTTTTATATGCAGACCGTCGAGGTGATTTGCAAGCAACGACTGCCTTGCCAACAATTTTAGAAGGGCAATATGATTGGGCGCGCGTTTTGAAAGTAACACGTGAAGGTGCAGTTGTTGATATTGGTACATCACGTGAAGTTATTGTCAAAGCAGAGGATTTACCTGCATTGCAGGAGCTTTGGCCACAGCCAGGTGACCACTTATTTATGACATTGCGCACAGACCGCAGTGGAGATTTATTCGGTCGTTTAGCAACAGAAGAGAAAGTAAATGAATTATATGAAGGTGCCTTGGAGGATATGTACAATCAAAATATCCTTGCACGCCCGTATCGCTTGCTACCTGTAGGCTCATTTTTAATTGGTGTTGATACACCATACCGTATTTTTGTGCATGAATCTGAAATGAAGGCAGAGCCACGTTTAGGACAAGATGTACAAGTTCGTATTATCGATGTGAAGGATGATGGCTCATTAAATGGATCGATGTTACCTCGTAAGCATGAGCGCTTAGGTGATGATGCTGAAAAAATTTACGCATATTTAGAAAGCGTTGGCGGTAAAATGCCGTTTGGTGATAAATCGACGCCAGAGGAAATTCAAGAGATGTTTGATATGAGTAAAGGTGCTTTTAAACGTGCGCTAGGCTCGTTAATGAAGGCGCGTAAAATTAAGCAGCAAGATGGTTGGACAGAGCTTGTGTAAGCTATCTGCAACCTTTTACTTTTAAACACGTACTAATAAACAAAGGTATGACGTATCTTAATACGTACAACCAGTGAAGTGTTTGAGGGGAGAATAATATGAAACAAAAATGGATGTTAAAACTTATTATAACAGTGTTGGCTTTAACAGTATTTGCGCCGTTTGCAAATGCCGCAACACAAAAGCCAATCAATGAAAAGCTCGGTGTACCAATTGTCGTGTACGGTGCTAATCTATCAGAGGCAGAAAAGGAAACAGTAAAAACGGCACTGCGTGTAAACGAAGAGCCAGAAATTGATGAAGTGACGGTGTCTGGTGAGGATTTAGTACAATATATTAAAAATAGCAACGCTAGCTCTCGCATGTATTCTTCTGCGAAAATTACGCGTCAGGAAGAGGGCAAAGGGCTTACTATTAGCATTGTAACACCTGAAAATATTACAGAGGTTACAGCGGAAATATACGCAAATGCGATGGTAACAGCTGGGATTGAGGATGCAATCGTAGAAATTGCAGCACCGAAGCCAGTAACAGGTCATTCAGCATTAGTTGGTATTTATAAGGCATATGAAGTGAAAACAGGTGAAAAGCTTGATATTGAACGTACAGATGTAGCGAATGAAGAATTAAATGTAGCGACATCCATTGCAGATAGTGCAGGGGTTTCAGATGAACGTATTGCAGAGCTTTTAACAGAGATTAAAAAAGTGATTGCAGAGCAAAAGCCTGTAACACGTGAGGAAGTTGAAAAAATCGTCTCGGATCAATTATCGCGTCTACAAATTAATTTAAGCGAAACAGACCGTCAGCTATTAGTTGATTTAATGGATCGCATTCGTAGCTTAGATATTGATTTTTCCAAGCTATCATCACAGTTAACAGACCTAAGTAAAACGATTGAAGAAAAGTTTGCACCCATTTTACAAGATGAAGGCTTTTGGAATGGTGTCAAAAACTTCTTTAATAAATTAATAGAAACGATTTCTTCATGGTTTAAATAACATAAAGGGGATGGATACGATGGAATTTACATTAGTACAAAATGGCGGCACATTTGCTTATGAATATGAGCAAAATGGGGAGCGTTTAGCTGAAATTACGTGGACTGAGAAGGATGGCGTCATGCATATGGATCATACGTATGTGTCTGATCAGCTGCGTGGACAAGGGGTAGCCAAAAAATTATTAGATGCAGCAGCGGACTATGCGCGTACGAACAATTTAAAAATGCATGCGATTTGTTCATACGTTGTTTCTTCTTTTGAAAAAAGCGATACCTATGATGATGTGAAAGCATAATAATGTAAAAGAGCTTAGTAGCCCACTACTAGGCTCTTTTTTTCTAATGGTGAGGAGGTAAATATGAAAAATTCGATTCTACTAATGCTCTGTATTTTATTTACCGTAGGTTGTCAAAATACAAATAACATTACGAAGCCACCTGCTTCTTTGCCAGAAGATGCTATTATCGTTAGACAGGAGATTGAAAACATAGAACGGTTTCAGCAATTTTTAAATAATATTGCAGAGAGAAAAAAGGATAAAATAACAATCGTTCATTATACAGTAGAAGGAGACCCTATATTAGATACATTGGAATATGTAGGGCAAGCTCTTAAATATTCACATGATACAAGGCAGGATGAATATGGTGAAAAGACAGTGACAGCAGCTACATGTACAACTATTTCAGTAAAAGAAGATAATGAAGGGGTAACTTATACAGTTCAAGGCTGTAACAATCAAAATATCAATACAACAGTTTTAGTAATACCAAAATAAAAAACCGTCGGAGAATGTACTTTCCAACGGTCATCTATATGCTATTGAAATTACATGACAAAGAAGTATACGAGCGATGTTAGCACGCCTGCCGCTCCTAGTATTGATAATACTTCTTGTCCGCCGAACTGTACGTCTTGAAATTTAAACATTTCCATCGCCCCTTTCTGTTGATATTATATAAATACCCGGAGCTGTATGATTATAAACATCTAAAAAATAAAATAAAAAGGAGTTACATACTTATGGCATGGATAGTGAAAAATTTCCACGAATTAACGACAGCGGAGCTCTATCAAATCATTCAACATCGTGTGAATATATTTATTGTAGAGCAGCAATCTATTTATGAGGACTTAGATGGCCATAATCAAAATAGCTTACATATCATTTATCAAGAGAAGGGGGAAATTGTTGCCTATGCACGTCTACTTCCACCTGGTGAGAAATATGAGGAAGTGTCATTTGGACGTGTAGTTGTGGCAAGGGAGAAGCGTGGCACAGGTTTAGGGAAAGAATTAGTGGCGTTCACAATGCAGCAAGCAAAAGGACGCTGGGCAACGACAAATATATTTATTGAAGCGCAAAATTACTTGAAAAGGTTTTATGAGGAATTCGGATTTGTAGCGACCTCTGAGCCTTATGAGCTGGATAATGTGCCACATATCGACATGCTTTATTTTAATTCAGTAGAAAACAGCTAGCCTGATAGATGATGCGATGAATGCTTCATTTGCTGTCATTCAATGACAGGACATAGATTTACTGAATCAAGATAAAGTATTGATACAGCACAAAATGTTTAAAGCACTGAAAGTCAGGGTATAACTTCCATATAACGTGAATAACAATGGAGGGAATCAATCATGGCAAAATTTAAAGGAAAAGGCGTTGTTATTGCAGGTTTAGTTGCAGGCGCAGCGAGCTATTTAAGTAAGAAAGACAACAGGGATAAAGTCATGGGCTATTTTAATGACGTAAAAGCAAAAGCGACAGAGATGATGGATTCGGCTAAGGGAAATTATGAAGAGGGAACACCGCTGCAAGATATAGCAGAAACACCTGCAAGTGCAAATACGACAGAAATTCGCGAAAACAATATGATTGCAGAGGGTGCACAGACTTCGGTGCAATATTATAACGAAAATGAACAAGAAGAATTAACGTAAAAAATAAGGCTGTTGGACAAGTGAACAATTTGTCCAACAGCCTTAAATTAATGAGCAGCTTGTTTTTCTTTATTGAAATTAATTAAGCTCACACCAGCGAAAATTAATAAAATAACACCTGTTAAAATAAAGCCGTGTGTATGTGATAATGCAAGTAATCCTAGTAAAGATGAGCCAATAACAACACCAAATGAGAAGAAGGCATAAAAATAACCATATGCTTTCCCACGGACTTCAACAGATGTAGAATCAATCAACAAGGAGTTAATTGATGGGAATAACAGGCCAAAGCCGATGCCATAGCAAATAAGTGCACTGTATAACATCCCGCTATTATCCGATTGGCTTAGAAGTAGCTGGCTAATACCCATTAAACTAATCCCGATAGCTAATGTGTAGGTTGGAGCAACCTTATCAAAAATCCGATTTGTTGGTAAAATAAAGACAAGCACTGCTACAACACCAAAGACGCTCATCAGCATGCCACTCATACGTGAGTCAAAGCCTAGTGACTGCACATGTAGAGGTAGCTGATAGGCGATGACACCTTGGGAAAACATAAGGAAAAAAGCACCTGTAAATGCCTTTAGGGTGCCACTATTGCGGAAAAACGCCCGAACAGGAACAGCTTGTTGCTGCTGCTTTGATTTTACAATTTTTGTATTGCGTAGCATGAATAATGTTAACAAGCCTAAAATAAGCATAAAAATAGCTGTAATACTAAAAACAAATGGGACGCTTTGACGGCTCGCCATAATTCCGCTAAAGGCAGGGCCGAAAATTGCTGCAATGCCAACAAAAGCACCGGAAATGGCACTGCTTTTCCCACGCTTCGTTTGCTCTGTGGCATTTGCTAAATAAGTAAATGCAGCAGGAACGATAAATCCAGCGACTAAGCCGTGGATAAAACGAATCGCTAATAGCAATATAGGCTCCTCAATAAAACGATATAATAAAAGAGAGATACCTGTTAGGAGCAAGCCTATAACAAGAACATGGAAAGGTCCTTTTTTATCAGTCCAAAAGCCAGATAAAATATTGCCGAACGTGTTAGAAAACGAATACATACCCACCGCTAGCCCTGCGATAAAAGGCGTAGCACCAACAGATTCAGCAAAGGTACTCATGACAGGTAGCTGTGTAAATAAGTCGAAAAACGAAAAGAAAATAATCGCATATATGAAGAAACGCATAATAAACCTCCAGCTGATAATATTTCTCAATAATTAATTATAGCATTTTATTTATAAAAAAAGACAAAATCTGATTGAACAGATTTTGTCTTTTTCAATAGCTTTAAGCTTGTGCAGGTACTTCTTGCTTCATTGTTTTATTTTTAGCAAGATTTACGTGCCAAGAAAGAGCTTCTTCTAAAATATGTGGTGTTTGATGGCTACCTGTTACTTCAACAGCACGGTTGTAGTAATCACGTAATTGCTCTTTGAAATCTGGGTGTGCACAGTTTTCGATAATAAGTTGTGCACGTTCTTTTGGTGCTAAGCCACGTAAGTCAGCGATACCTTGCTCTGTGACAATTACATCTACATCATGCTCTGTATGGTCTACGTGAGAAACCATTGGTACGATTGAGGAAACAGCGCCGCCTTTTGCGTAAGATTTCGTTACGAAAATACCTAGACGGGCATTACGTGCAAAGTCACCAGAGCCGCCGATACCATTCATCATTTTTGTACCTGATACGTGAGTCGAGTTGACGTTACCATAAATGTCTAGCTCAAGAGCTGTGTTGATTGAGATTAAACCTAAACGACGGATAAGCTCAGGATGGTTAGAAATTTCTTGTGGACGTAAAACAATTTTATCCGCATATTTCTCTAAGTTACCGTATACTCTTTTTTGTAATTCTTCAGTAAGTGTAATTGATGTAGCAGCAGCGAATTTTACTTTACCTGCATCGATTAAATTAAATACTGCATCTTGTAATACTTCAGAGGCAACTATTAAATTTTCAAACTCTGAATCAGCGAAGCCTTCTAATACTGCGTTAGCAACTGAGCCTACGCCAGATTGTAATGGCATTAAGCTATTTGTTAAGCGACCTGCTTTAATTTCAGAGCGGAAGAAATCTAGTAAAATATTTGCCATCGTTTCTGTTTCTTCATCTGGTGGTACGATTAATGAAGGTGCATCTGGCTCTTCAGAGACAACGATTGCTTGAATTTTCTCAAGTGGTACACGGATACCAATTTCACCAATGCGCTGTTGCACATTTGTCATAGGGATTGGTTCACGAGCACCTTGTTCACCTGGAATGTAAATATCATGGATACCTACTAATGATTCTGGATGAGAAACATTTAATTCGATAATGATGTTTTCTGCGTATTCCGCAAAGATTGGTGAATTACCAACAGAGTTTGTTGGAATAATTAAACCGTCCTCTGTAATCGCAACTGCTTCTATAATTAAGTGTTTAATCGGGCCGATAATGCCTTGACGAACTAATTCAGCATTGTGAGATAGGTGAGCATCGACATAAGTGACTTCACCAGAGTTAATTAAGTTACGAATACCTGCATCTGCGATAAATGGTCCACGCTTGCGGATTGCGCCTACAGTTGCTAAGTGATTATCAACTTCAGGTCCTAAAGATGCTCCTGTATAAACATCGATTTTTAGTGGCTCAGTTTTAGCACGTTCAGCAAGTGCTTCAGGTACAACCTTTGCATCCCCAGCACGTGTAAAACCACTCATTCCTACTACAGTGCCATCTTGAATAAGTGCAGCAGCCTCTGTAGCAGAAACAATTTTGCTTGCTAATTCTTTTACCCCTAAACGTTTTTCAATTCGTGAATCCATTGAAAATCCTCCTTTGCGAATAAGTTTAATTAATAGTTAGAATTTTCTGTTTTTTAAAAACAGCTATTTAAAATACATACCACCACATATTATCACCAAATTGTCACAACTTCTTCACATTTTACATGAAAGTGCTTAAAAAACGTTTAAACGAGAAAAAAGTGGAATTTGCGATAGCATAGAGAACTATGTAATAGTATGTATATAAAACAAAAATAATAATTTTAATATCAATGAAACGAAGACTGCTTGCAGTTGCGATATTAAAAAGCATTTGGCTAGAGTAATTTATCACTAATTAATTGATGTAGTGAAGCAATCTCTTTTCAAAATCGTAGATAAAATTTAAAAACCTAACGAACGACGGAAATAGCTTGCATAGCGTTGACTTACAGGAATGCGTGTACCATCTTTCATAATAAGCAAGAACGTTGAGTGAGAGTCTGGTTGAATTTCATCGATATAATCAATGTTTACGATGTAAGATCTGTGGCATCTAATGAAAGAGTCAGGTGCTAAAAATAATTCTAAATCACTTAAATTTAGACGATGATAGCCTGCACGATTCATTGTTTTAACATATGTTTTACGTAGCTGTGTTTCTAAATAGATGACTTGGTTGTGCTTAATTGGATACCAGCAATCATCTATTTTAATTGTAATGTAGTTCGTTAAAAATGGTGATGGCTTTTGAGGGAAAACAGCTGTAATTGCTCCCTTCATTTCGCCTTCCTCCATTAAAGGAATGCTCATACCAAAGTAAGGAACACCGAATACATCAGGTTCTATATAGGTACTTACTTTTTGTCCATAAGTTAGTGCTTGGTATGCTGCTGACCCTTTTTTTACAGGATCTCCAGGTTTGATTTTTAAGTCTACTTTTTTACTAGGCTGGTAATATACATATTCGTCTGTGTTGGAAATTGCTATTGATGTATCCTCAGGGAAAAACTCTTTAATGATTTCCATGATTTCTTCCACTTGTTTTGGATCCATAATACGACACCTCTTTTAAATAAAGTCTTTAACCTTCATTCTACTATATACTTTTGCATTTATGCTATAGAAGATTTAAGAATGATACAGAAACTATGTATCTTTTTCTACAAAGAAATTGCTGTTTTTTGTTTTATTTAAGTTTATGATAAATTGTTATTATTTAATTTTAACTTAAAAGTAATTAAATGGTATATTTTATTTTGCTCTTTTTATATTTATATAGCTTTATAATTTGTTCAGATATTGTTGAGGGGAGTTTATTATAATAAAGGGTAAAGTAATGAATGAAAAGCACTATAATTGAAGATAGACAGTGTAGCTTTATTGAGATTTATCATAAGGTAGTTAATTTTTATTTAGAAAGGAATAGTAATTCCAATATTAAACAATGCTAAAAATTAACGAGGGAAATAAAAAATTGGTTGATAAAAAAACGTAAATTATGGTAATATTCACTGTAGTTACTAAAAAATATCTTGTAATTTATCGAAAATATAGTTTCAGAGTAATGGTTTTTTAGCTATATTCATTACAACATAAATATGCATCTTGTTTAACAGCTATGTAAATCTAGGAAGGTATGAGAGTATTTTTAGGAAAGATGGGATATATATGCAACCACAACAATCGATAGCAGGAACAATATCTAAACGTTATTTTCAGGAAATTGATAATATTAATCAATACGATGGTGTGGAAGATTTTTTTGCTGTAGAGTCGAGATTATTATTTGAGATTTATCATTTAGAAGAGACGAAAGCAAAACAATCATTACGTGCATTAATTGATATTTTATCTACTCGTTTTGGAAAGCAAATGATTAAAGCTGTGCGTCAATATTTTGTAGTTTTATCATCAATTATTGCACGAAAGCTACTCGATAATCAGGTACCTCCTAAAAAGGCATTTGCATTTAATTTAGCTTGTACGGATATGATTGAAAACAAAATGAAGGATGCTGAATTTCTACAATTTGCAGATGATTTAATCGAATTTTATGTGTACTTTATCGCTGACCGTAAACAGCCTACATTTAGCCATCAAACTGTTAATAAAGTGATTATGTTTATAAATGATGAATTGGAAACGGATTTAACTGTAGAAAGTATTGCGAGTAATTTCCAAATTAGTACAAGTCATTTATCAAGAATTTTCCGAGAACATGTAGGTATTACATTAGTAGAATATTTAAATGTGCGTCGTGTTGAAGAATCCCAATACTATTTGAGACATACGAATAAAAGTATTACCTCTATATCAGATCAATTCCACTTTTGCAATCAAAGCTATTTTACGCGTATTTTCAAAAAATATACAGGTGTTACCCCGAAACATTTTCGAGATGAGCTACACCATAATTTTTATCGCTTTGAAATGATAGGTAATCAGCTAGAAAAGGCTTAACTTGAATTAGCAGAGGTTGCCCACGTCTATAAGTAGGGGGATGGATGCCAAAAATGCACCTTAATCCCCGACGTGTAATTGATAAATTGGAAGCAAGCAAGTGAAATGCCAAAGCGTTGAAGAGACAGTGCTTTGGCATTTTTGTATTGTCTATGAAAGTTTTACATTGTCAAATAATTGAGTGCATGAAAGGATTGCTGTATACTCACCATATTAACAACTATAGAAGGTGACATGATGAAAAAAATAATGATGCTTGGCATGCTAGGTAGCGTAGCTCTATTATTAAGCGGCTGTAAGGCAGTAGAAAATCAAGAAGGCTTTTTTTATAGCTTTTTTGTAAGGCCAATGGATTATTTGTTAGATTTTCTAGGGAATGATATATTCAATGGAAGTTATGGTCTAGCGATTATTGCTATTACAGTGGCAATTCGTTTAATTTTAATGCCTTTCATGCTACGGAATTATCGAGCACAGGCAACGATGAAAACGAAAATGGATATTGTTAAGCCGCAGATGGAAGAAATTCAACAAAAAATGAAGGCAGCTGAATCGAAGGAAGAGCAAGCAAAGCTACAGCAGGAAATGCTATCTCTTTATCGTGAGCATAATATTAATCCATTAAATATGGGCTGCTTACCGATGTTAATTCAAATGCCAATTATTATGGGATTGTATTATGCAATTTTATATTCACCAGATGTGAAGTCACATCAATTTCTATGGTTTAGCTTAGGCTCACCTGATATTGTTATGACAGTTATCGCTGGAATTGTCTATATGGTTCAAGCGCAAGTTTCGTTGTGGACAGTGCCTGACGCACAAAAAGCACAAATGAAAATATTTATGTATGTTTCACCGATTATGATTGTCATTATTTCATTTTCATCAATGGCTGCACTGCCGGTATATTGGTCAGTAGGGGGCTTGCTGCTTATTACCCAAACATATATTGGTCGAAAATATTATTCAGAGCACAAATAAGGAGACACTATGAATGACAAATTAATAGCCTTGCTACTTGTCACAGGCAGTAGCTTGCTAGCACTATTTTTTATTTTTAAGCAAAATTTTAATTTAGCGGTATTATGTTTAACGGTAATGTTTACATTTTCTAATCTTCTGCGTTATCGCAGCTTTATGCGTCAAGGATATGTAAAAGAAGCAAAATGGATGCGTAATTTAGCGATATTTTTCGGGTTAGCAACAGTAGCGGTAATTTATATTTTAGTGACGAAATAGCAAAATATTAAGTAAGGAAAGTAGGCGCAAACAATGAAGGGCAATCGAGCGAAAAAGACAAGTGATACTTGGAAGATCGTCGTGATTTTAATAACTTCATTATTCATTATTAGTGCCATTGTATTTACAGTGAAGGACAAGCGAGATGTAGCGAGTCCATCTGTTAAAGAACAGCCTAATGAAAATCATCAGTCGATTAAAACAATAAATGAACAAGACGAGCAGCAAGAAGCAGAGGATGAAAATGCTGCCAAGTTAAATGAAGAACAGCCAGAACAAAAGCAAAAGCCAGTGAAGGAGCCGAAACCAAAGGATAACCAGCCGAAAATCGAATATGATGAAAGTGGCTATCCAGTGACGCATATTGAGCCAGCAGAGCCAACTTACGTCAAAGATATTTTAATTGCGAACAAACAGTACCCTTTGCCAAAAACGTATAACCCTGGTGAAAGTTCTGAATCGAAGGCAGCATTAGAAAAAATGCTTGCAGGAGCTAAAAGTGCTGGCTTTAATTTGGTAGCATTTAGCGGCTTTCGCTCATATGAATATCAAACGACATTGTATAGCAATTATGTAAATAGAGATGGTAAAAAAGCAGCTGATCGTTACAGTGCGCGACCTGGATACTCAGAGCATCAAACTGGTTTAGCCTATGATATAGGTGAAAAGGGGCGTGAGGATTTGTGGCTGACAAGTGAGTTTGGTGAATCAGCAGCAGGGAAATGGCTACATCAGCATGCACATGAATACGGCTTTATTTTACGCTACCCACAAGGGAAGGAAAATATTACGGGCTATATGTATGAGTCATGGCATTTCCGTTACGTAGGGAACGAAACAGCAAAGGCAGTTTATGAAAAAAATACAACACTAGAGGAATATTTAGGGTTGAAATAATGAAAAGGAGCTATGGGGATATTTTTCCCATAGCTCCTTTTTTATAAAATTGGTGATAATAGTCGAGAAATAGACTCCTTACATTTGACCATAGTAGAGCGATTTTCATAGGCTTCTTTTAATAGCTCTGTGCTATCAAAAATATCCGATTCGAACGCCTCTGCTAAATCATGTGCGATTTTACGATCATAAATTAGGGCATTGACCTCGAAATTTAAACTAAAGCTACGCACATCAATATTAGCTGTACCAACGGATGCCACTTCATCATCAATAACGAGCACTTTCGAATGAATAAAGCCTTTGTCATATTGATAAATGCGTGCACCTGCTTTGAGCAATTGTCCAACATATGAATAATTTGCCCAATACACGAAAGGGTGGTCAGGCTTGTTTGGAATCATAATGCGCACATCGATTCCTGAAAGTGCTGCAATACGAATTGCATCTAAAAAGCTACTATCTGGTATGAAATAAGGCGATTGAATATAAATATATTTTTTCGCATCTGCAATTAAGCGTAAATAGCTGTTTTTAATAACTGTCCAATCTGTATCAGGTCCGCTTGAGACAATTTGCATAGCGGCTGTTCCTTTTTGCGGAATAACAGGGAAGTAACGCTCTGCATACTTCACACGATGATGATGACTTGCTTGATTCCAATCAAGCAGGAAACGCGTTTGTAGTGGATGCACTGCACTACCTTCAAGTCGTAAATGGGTATCTCGCCAATAGCCAAACTTTTTATTTAAGCCTAAATATTCATCCCCAACATTAAAGCCACCAATATAGCCAATCCGTCCATCAATGACAACAATTTTGCGATGGTTTCGGAAGTTTAGGCGTGGATTAATGAGCGGTAAAATAGATGGGAAAAACACTTCAATTTCACCACCGACATCAAGAAGCTCTTTGAATTGCCTTTTGCGCACGCTACGTGAGCCCATTTCATCATACAAAATGCGTACTTTTACGCCCTGTTTTGCTTTTTTTATCGTAGCATTATAAATTCGTTTTCCGATATTATCAAGCTTAAAAATATAGTATTGAATATGAATATGGTCTTTTGCGTGCATAATATCATGAATGAGTCGCTCGAATTTTTCGCTTCCATCATTCAAAATTTCAACATGATTGTCCTGTGTTAAAACAGCATGGTTTGTAATTAAATTCATGTAGATTAAATCTTGATGTGCTTCGATATGATCTCCGCGAAATTCAAGCTTATTCTCTTTAATCGCTTCAATTTGATAATCGATTAATGCTTTAATTCCGATGCTCTCTCGTCCTTCCCAGCGATAAAAATGCTTTTTACTTAGCTGTCTACCAAGCAATAAGTATAAAATAAAGCCAACGACTGGAAGGAAAAATAATACTAGTAGCCATGCCCATGTAGACGATGGGTCTTTGCGCTCTAAAAAAATGACTGCAATCGCAAACAAAATATTGAGCACTAAAATGATAAGAGCGACAAAGCTAGTTTCTAAAACTGTAAGCATAGCAACTCCTCACTTCCTAATTTTTTGATATAGGCGAAAAATATGTAGATTAACATATAGCTAATAGTAGCATATATCAACTCCTTTAATAAAGATATGGTGATAGTATGAATAAAATAATAGAAAATGAGCATATTGTATAAGTGGGTAGGAAGAAATAAAATCACTGTAGGTATAGAATGCATTAAAATAATTTACGTAGTTGTAACATAATTGATAAATTTTTAAGTGAGAATTAATGGTATGATAAATATAGAAAAAACAAGTCAGACCTCTTAAGGGTGAAACTTTCTACTATCCTGAAACGTTCATATTAATATATAAAAGGCTGAGGTGGAACAAATGGCGAAAGAAATCGACTTAAAGAAAATTGTTTCAAATTTATCTAAGTTAGGTGTGAATGCAACGATTACGAAATCTCGCATCGAGCTATTGAAAGTATTAACACCACCAAGACAATCACCACAAGCGTAATAACAGAAAAGAGCTGTCTGAAAAGTCATTTTCAGACGGCTCTTTTGCGTAGTACATTCTATTTTTATATAAATCAAAATAATGATGGCTGTCTGGAAAGTTCTCAGACAGCCACTTTATATTATTCGTCCTCATCATTAGCAGAGAACATATACGTTTTGTAATGGAATCGCATACTAAAGACGAGCCCAAGTGCGAGTGCATTGCCCATTAGCGAGCTTCCGCCGTAGCTAATGAATGGTAGTGGAATACCTGTAATTGGCAATAATTGAATTGTCATGCCGATATTCTCAAATACATGGAAGGTAATCATCGCAATAATCCCTGCACATACATATGTACAAAACGGATCTTTCAATAGCAATGTTGTTTTCGTTAAATGATAGATTAATAGGAAATATAAGCAAATGACGAAGCTTGCTCCAACAAAGCCCCAATCCTCACCGATTACAGCGAAAATGAAGTCTGTATGGTTTTCCGATACATATACTTCTCGACCTTGAAAGCCCTTCCCAAATATTTCTCCTGAGCCGATTGCATTCAATGAAGTAATGAGATGGTATCCTTCATTCGACGAATACGAATACGGGTCAAGCCATGAATAAATGCGGGCGAATTGATATGCTTTAAAGTTAAAGGTTTTTTGTAAAAACTCCTGCATATAAAGAGCCATCCATAATAAAGAGCCACCTATAGCAACACCGCTAACAAGGATAGGCAATATAATTTTCCATGAAATTCCCGCTACAATAACGAGCGCAGCTGTAATGGCAATAAAAACAAGCGATGAGCCAAGGTCAGGCTGCATCATAATAAAAGTAAGTGGCAAAGCAAGTGTAACCCCAATTTTTGCGAGTAAAATAAAATCTGTTTTCAGTGTTTTATTCAAATATTTTTCATGATGCTTACTAATGAGCCTCGCTGCTGCTAAAATGAAAAATGTTTTCATAAATTCAGATGGCTGGATACTACCTGCGCCTGGGAGATGGAACCAGCTTTTGGCACCGTTTCTTCGTTCTACCAGCGACATGCCTTCTGGTAAAATGGCTAGAACAACTAGCAGTAAAATACCGAAACCATACAAATACCAAGACATCTTTTTATATTGGTCTGGCTCAAAATACATAAGGAATGCGACAATAAATGCGCCTACAACATACCATTGTAATTGTCTTGGTACGAAATTATAGTTGCCATATTGTCCGCCCGTTTGAGCAGAGGCGATTGCTAATAAACTAATGATGAGAAATATTAATAATATGGCAGCAAGAGACCAATCAAAACGTTTCATAAATTGACGATTATTTTCCATTAAATTCACCTTATTCATAAGTGCCATAACGCACTGTTGATCTGAAGCTTTACCTTGCATAGGAACTCCATTGAAAAGCAAGGCGTCTTAATTTGACGATAAAGCCTGTTCAATTGATTCACTTGACTTAGCAAAGGCGTAATTGATTTTATCATATTATATGAAAAAAAACTGCATATAAATGAAACTTCAACTGCTAGTGGATGCCATAGATGTAACTTCGAAGGACAGTTAGTCAAGGTGTAATTGATCAGTAATTCCTTATCGAACAGGTATTTCGTAATATGTGATAAAAATTGAGACGATACATTATTGAAAATGTTTCAAAAAAACATGGAATAGGCATATAATAGGTGTATCTTGATTGAGCAAAAAACTCTTACCTCCATAGGTAGTGAGGTGAATATTTATCTTGCTTTTTTATTCAACGGGTTTTCAAACACTAGTTGAATCAAAATAAAGCCTCTGGCGGATGTTGCAAATTTTAAGAAGGAGCTTTTTGAGCTTACTTAAAGAAGTTTGAAGACAATTGCGCTGAGGTGTAATTGATTATGGGATTCGAAGGGGCGGGTAGGCAGTGGCTAGAAAAATGAGGGCAGCAGAGGATTATATGCACCATTTATATGTACATATGAATGATGTTGACCATTTTGTCATTTTTAGTAGGTTAACACATAAACAATTTATTTCTTCTGCGGCATCATTCAAAAATTTACTTTTAGTGAAGCATGCTTATGAAGATGGTTCTTTTAATATGCATACACAGCTAGATTTTATCTCGTCAGAGGATTTGCCGAATTTTTCCAAAACAGAGATAAAGGGAAATTTATGCTTACTAGATTTCCAAAATGAACAGCAAGTCGATGAGCTGACGCCTATAGAGCAGGCTGAGCTTTTGTACATTGGACATAAAAGAGAGCCAATTGCTTCACCATTTTTTCAAAAATTACAAAATCGCTATGTTTACTATGCTGCGCCTGAAGATCAAATGACAAAAGTATATTTTCGCTTTTTAGCTGATGTTGAGCAGCTAGTTGCAAATTTATTTAATCAAATGATTAAAGAAAAAGAAGGCACAGGGAATTTCTGGCGACGAAAATCTGCGAAACAAATACCTGCGATTGATGCGAATGTGTTGCGCTCTTGGAGAAATTATATGAAGGAAGGGGCACTTTTATCGCTAAGTAAGCAAGAGAAGCCGACTTCTTGCTACAGTATTGAAATTAGAACGTTAATTGACTACGATTTCCCAGATGAAGTTTGGGACGATTTGAACGATATTATTAAGCAGCCTTACGATGAGCTAATTTTAATTAGCTAGTACGATTTTAAATTAATTTAGGGGGAAGTAATATGACGAAAAAAATAGGATTAGTATATGGTGGGAAATCTGCTGAGCATGAAGTATCATTATCAACAGCAATGGCTGTAATTAAAGCAGTGGATTTTGCTCGCTATGAGGTGCACCCTATTTACATTACATTAGATGGTGAATGGCGTACAGGTCCCCAGCTAACAGCTCCTGTTGAAAGCTTAGAGCAGTTACAATTTACAAGAGAAGAAAAGAAGCCAAATACAATTAATGAATTTATCGAGGCGCATAATACAATTCAATTTGATGTAATCTTCCCATTATTGCATGGAACAAATGGGGAAGATGGGACAGTACAAGGATTATTTGAAGTGTTAAATATTCCATATGTAGGGAACGGTGTATTGAGCTCCTCTACGGGCATGGATAAAGTAATCATGAAGCAATTGTTTGAAATTGCAGGATTAAAACAAGTACCATACGTTTATTTTATTCGCAGTGAGTGGCAAAAAAATCAGCAGGATATTGTGGCTCAGTGTGAGCAGTTAACCTTCCCATTATTTGTGAAGCCTGCTAATCTCGGCTCAAGCGTTGGCATTAGCAAAGCAACGAATCGTGAGCAGCTAGTGAAGGCAGTAGAGCTAGCGCTACAATATGACCGCAAAGTTGTTGTGGAACAAGGGATTGTTGCACGCGAGGTTGAAACAGCTGTGCTTGGTAACGATGAGCCGCAAGTGTCAGTGGCAGGTGAAATTAAGCCCATGACTGAGTTTTATGATTATGATTCAAAATATAAAGATGGTTCTACAGCCTTGGTTATACCTGCGGAGCTAGCGCCTCAAGTAGCACAGCAATTGACTGATATGGCGAAGCGCGCATTTAAAATATTAGATTGTGCAGGGCTTGTACGTGCAGATTTCTTTGTGACAGCGCAGGATGAGGTGTTAATTAATGAGATTAATACACTGCCAGGCTTTACACCTGTAAGTATGTATCCACTATTATGGCAAAATACGAATGTATCATATCCTGAATTAATCAATCGATTAATTGAGCTAGCTGTCGAGCGCTATGATGAAAAGCAACAACTACAGTACAACAGAGATTGAGTGGGATCAAAAGTGAAAAAGACATTAAAGCAGTTAGCTGCATGGTTAAAAATAGATGAGCAATTACATGAAGATGTGACGGTAACGGGCATTTCCATTGATACGCGTACAATTCAAGCAGGCGATTTATTCGTGCCATTTCGTGGCGAAGCGGTCAATGGTCATAAATTTGTAGAGCAAGCGTTTGAAAAAGGAGCAGCGGCTTCATTATGGTTAAATGACGAGCCAAATCCTCCTGAAAATTGCCCATTAATATTTGTGGATGATGCGGAGCAGGCATTACAAAAGATGGCGATTGCCTATCGTAGCGAGCACAAGGCTACCTTTATCGGGATTACAGGCTCGAATGGTAAAACCTCTGCCAAAGATATTGTAGCAAGCTCCTTGTCACCATATTTTAAAGTGCAAAAAACAATCGGTAATTTTAACAATCAGCTAGGCTTACCTATTACGATTTTGCAGCTTGATGAAGATACGGAAATATCCGTGCTTGAAATGGGTATGAGTGGCTTTGGCGAAATTGAGCTATTATCCCGTATTGCACGTCCGCATTTGGCGATTATTACAAATATCGGCGAGGCACATATGCAAGATTTAGGCTCAAGGGCAGGCATTGCGCAGGCGAAATATGAAATTACACAAGGTTTGCTGGAAGAGGGCTTCCTTATTTATGATGGAGATGAGCCATTACTTCAAGAGTTAGTTGCACAAGACCCATATACCGAAACAAAGGCATTTGGCTTTGATGAGGCGCATGATCTTTTTGCAACACAAATAACAGCAACTGAGCAAGGCAGTAGCTTTACAGCTGCTGGCATCATAAATGGCGATTTTACAATCCCGATTTTAGGCAAGCATCAAGTGAAAAATACGTTAGCTGCAATGCTCGTATGCAAAGCGATGAATTTAACAGATGAGCAAATTCGCACAGCTTTCGCACAAATTGAATTAACGGATATGCGTATGCAATTAGTGTCGAAAGGCTCACTATTATTTATTAACGATGCATACAATGCGGCGCCGACATCAATGCGTGCGGCGATTGATTTTATGCAGTCAACAACAATTCGTCCTGAAAAATGGCTTGTGCTTGGCGATATGCTAGAGCTTGGGGATGATGAGCAAGCCTTTCATGAGGCACTCGCTGAAGCAATTGATGCGCAAGCCGTACATTCCATTTGTTTATATGGACCACGTATGAAATGGTTATATGATCAGCTAGCATCTACATTTGATTCAGCACATTTAATTTATAGCGAAGCAGATTACATGCCAATTGTGCAAAAAATACAGGCAGAGGCGAATGAGGAGTCTATTATTTTGTTGAAAGGCTCACGTGGCATGAAGCTTGAAACGATTTTACAACAGTTATCATAAAAATAAGTCAAAGTATGGGCTGTTTGAGAAGGTATATTTCTTTTCAAACAGTCCACTCTTTATATTAAGAGCCTGTAAGCTTGAATTAATTGTAATAAAATGTTATTGCAGAAAGGCGGATGTGGCAAATGAAGCAAGGAATTTTATTATTGCACGGCTTTTCTGGTGGACCATATGAAATTGAACCATTAACAGCGCATATACGACAACATATGGAATGCGATATTGTGACACCTACATATTGTGGGCATGGTGAGGAGCTTTCGATGCGTGGCTACAAGGCACAGCATTGGCTAATGGATGCAGAGCTTGCCTATCGGCAGCTAGCAAAGCGAGTAGATGAGGTGACAGTCATTGGCTTTTCAATGGGAGGTGTTATCGCATTATATTTAGCAAAGCGTTATCCTGTCAAAAAACTTGTGCTTCTTAGTGCGGCGATTAAGTATATGAGCCCAGGGCAGATGTTAATGGATTTACGTGAAATGGCAGGAGAGGCAGTACGAGGGCATTTGAAAAATCATGAATTATTTCAACGCTATGAGCGCAAACTAATGTCAGTTCCTCTTAGCTCAGTCGTTGAATTTATGCGCATTGTCAAAAAGGTTGAACCGTATATCGAGCATATAGCTGTGCCAACATATATTATCCAAGGCGAAAAAGATGGCATCGTTCCACACATGGCAGCACGTTTTTTATATGACACGATTCAAGCAAAGGAGAAACATTTATTTTTATCGGCAAATGGTAAGCATCATATTTGTTTTAGCGATGATTGTGAAGAGTGGTTTTGTGAAGTGTTGGAATTTCTTTGTACATCATAAAAAGTCAGATTATTAAGTTAAGCATTATCATTGCATACTGTCTGCACACGTGATAGACTATGTAAAGCAATGGATACATTTTGTGCGAAGACTCTTCAGATTATTTGTTGAAGAGTGCTTTTTTTTGAAATTAACGGTTTCATTCTATAGTTTTCATGTTCCATGTTGATTACCTAGGTAGAATTAAACCGCTCGGCAACGACCGGGCTTTCCTTTCATATTAAGAAAGCTTATGCGTTATTTATGAAACGCAAAGAGAATTATTACGTCACGGAAACCGTTCCACATAGAGGCTCGATTTTGCCGACACTTCATCTGAAAATGTAACCATTTGTCAACTTATAAGGAAAAAGGAGATTGAAGAGTTTGACAAATTTTTCAGAATTAAATATTAGTGAATCTACATTACGCTCAGTAAAGCGCATGGGATTTGAAGAAGCAACACCAATCCAAGAAGGTACAATTAAATTTGCATTAGAAGGCCGCGATATACTTGGTCAAGCGCAAACAGGTACTGGTAAAACTGCCGCATTCGGTATTCCTCTAATTGAGAAAATTGACCCTAAAAATCCAAACATCCAAGCATTAGTTATTGCTCCAACTCGTGAATTAGCAATTCAAGTTTCGGAAGAGCTTTATAAAATCGGATATGACAAGCGTGTGAAGTTATTGTCTGTTTACGGTGGTCAAGAAATTGGACGCCAAATTCGCGCATTGAAAAATAGACCACAAATTATCGTTGGTACACCAGGTCGTATTATTGACCATATTAATCGTCGTACGTTAAAGCTTGAAGATGTACAAACATTAGTTTTAGACGAAGCGGATGAAATGTTAAACATGGGCTTCATTGATGATATTAATTCAATTTTAGAAAATGTACCATCAAATCGCCAAACATTATTGTTCTCAGCAACAATGCCTCCAGCAATTCGTAAAATTGCAGAAACATTTATGCAAGAGCCAGAAATCGTTAAAATTAAAGCAAAAGAATTAACGGTGGATAATATTGAGCAATTTTTCGTAAAAGCGCAGGAGCGTGAAAAATTCGATATTTTATGCCGCGTAATTAACGTACATCAACCAGAATTAGCGATTATCTTCGGTCGTACAAAACGCCGTGTAGATGAGCTAACGCAAGCATTAAATTTACGAGGTTATAATGCAGAAGGTATTCATGGTGATTTAAGCCAAGCGAAACGTATTTCTGTATTGCGTCAATTTAAAGAAAACCAAATCGACATTCTTGTAGCAACAGACGTTGCAGCACGTGGACTTGATATTTCAGGTGTAACACATGTTTACAATTTCGATATTCCACAAGACCCAGAAAGCTATGTACACCGTATTGGTCGTACAGGTCGTGCTGGTAAATCAGGTATTGCAATAACATTTGTAACACCACGTGAAATGAGCTACTTACGTATCGTGGAAGAAACAACGAAAAAACGTATGACACCATTAAAGCCACCTACAACAAGCGAAGCATTAGTAGGTCAGCAACAGCAATCTGTGGAGAACTTAGTGGAGCTAGTACAATCTGCTGAGCTTAGCGATTACCGTTTATTAGCAGAAGAGCTATTGGAAAGCTATAATGCAGTTGACTTAATCGCTGCTGCATTAAAGTCAGTTACACGTGAGCCAGATGCAACGCCTGTAACAATTACAGAAGAGCGTCCATTACCGATGCGTCGTGAGCGCGGCTCGCATCAAGGCCGTAGCGGCGGTGGTCGCAATGACCGAAATCGTCGTAACGATCGTGGTGGTAATCGCGATCGTGGACGTGGTGGTGACCGTAACCGCACATCATCGTCATCATCAGATCGCAATCGTGACCGTCGTCGTGAAGGTAGCGGAAGCCGACGCCCACGCCGTCGCGAGGACTAAAAAATTGGTGCCAGGCACACAAACAATTCTGAATTGTTTGTGTGCCTGGCACTTTTCATTTTTTTGAAACAAATTAAGTATTTATTCGTATAATGAAATGGAGAGGAAGTGGAAATAATGAGACAAGAACCAAAATATCAAATTCCTAAAAAGGGGCTAACGGTTTGGCGTCTATATGGTGTATTAGAAACATTGGTAGCGATTATTATTGCTGGCGGTGTCAGCTTTGCTACATATTCTTTTGACTGGCCAAAATATATTTATTTTATAGCAGCGGCAATCGTTATAGTTATTGCATTACTAGAAATATGGGTGTTTCCAAATGTTCGTTGGCGCATTTGGCGTTATGAGGTTCGTGAGCAGGAGATTGAAATTCAAAGTGGTTTATTTATCGTTAAGCGCACATTGATTCCAATGGTGCGCGTACAGCATGTAGATACGGGACAAGGGCCTATCTTAAAAAAATATGACTTGGCGAATATTTCAATATCTTCAGCTGCAACAACGCATGTTATTCCGATGCTAATTACAGCAGATGCGGATGAGCTGCGTGCGAAAATTTCCGAGCTAGCAAGGGTGGCTGAAGAAGATGTCTAAATATAAATTACATCCTGTATCAGCTATTATTAATTGTGCGAAAGCTTTAAAAAACATGTTAATTCCAATTGTGATTATTTTAGTCGCGAATGGCTTTAATTTCACCTTTGATTGGCGTGATGAACGCTTTTTTCAATCGATGTTACCATTAATTATTATCATTGTTATTGCACTGTTTTCATTAGTTAGTGGGGTTATTCAATGGTGGACATTTACTTATTGGTTTGAGGATAATGAACTGCGTGTACAGCATGGCTTATTTGTAAAAAAGAAGCGCTTTATCCCCTATGACCGCATACAAAGCTTGAACTATAAAGAAGGTATTTTTCACCGTATTTTTGGCTTAGTACAAGTGTCTGTTGAAACGGCAGGAAATAAATCGGGCAAAGCGGAGGCAGAATTAACAGCTATTACGCGTGATGCTGCGAATATTATTGAAAATGAAACGAAAAAAATAAAAGAAAAACCGCAGACTGAAGAAGGAGAAGTGCTAGCAACAGCTCGCCTCATTCATAAAATGTCACCGAAGGATTTACTTATTTTAGCGACAACTTCAAATAGTGTCGGCGTTGTTTTAGCAGGGGTATTAGCTGTCATTTCACAGTTTTCAGAGTTCATCCCATATGATTCGATTTATGCGGAAATTGAGCAATTGCTACGCTTCGGCTTCTTATTAATTATCGTATTAGTGATTGTTGGTTTATTAGTTGCATGGCTTGTGTCTGTGGGAATTACCTTTATTAATTATTATAATTTTGAAGTGTCTGAGGAAAATGAGCGCCTTATTATTACGAGGGGATTACTAGAAAAGAAGCGTATTACAATCCCTTTAAATCGAGTGCAGGCGATTAAAATTGTTGAAAATCCATTTCGGCAGTTGTTTGGGTTAGCTGCAGTTATTGTTGAAAGTGCTGGTGGTGGCTTTGGTGGAGAAAAGGATAAGACGGTTGTCTTGTTTCCGCTTATTTCGAAGAAGCACCTGAATACCCCACTGCAACAGCTTTTTCCTCGATTTGACTTGGACTTAGAGGAAGCAACCCATTCACCAAAGCGAGCACGTCCATATTTTTATCGCATAGATTTTATATGGCTTGTGCCATTAATCGGAGCATTGTCCTATTTCTTTTTCCCGTATGGCATGCTGTCTTTATTATTAATTATTCCAATCCTATTAATAGGAGGATGGCAATTTAAAACAGCGCGCTTTAAAATTTCGAACGAGCAAATTACAATTATGTATCGAACATTAAGTCGCATAACGTTTATTGCTGAAAAGCGTCGCATCCAAATTGCGGAGCAACGCCAAACGTATTTCCAAAAGCGTAAAAATATCGCATCAGCAAAAATCGTTGTTATGTCAGGTGCGGCAGGCGCATCTGCCAAAGCTTACCATATGGATGAACAGCATATTGATGAATTGATGCGCTGGTATGAGCATTAAAAAATTAAAAAACGGAAGAAGCTGTGAAAAGTGAACAGCTTCTTCCGTTTTCCTATTGTTAATGTGAAAATTTTAGTTTAATTATACAATCATTAATAAAGAAAATAGAAACGTAAGTAAACGCAGTTAATACATAAATCAAAAGCGAACCTGTATCTCGCTCTAACAATAAAAGTAATGCCACACAAATCAATCCGCAAATTAGGTGTTTTATATATAAAAATAAAATATTTTTATTTTTACTAATGACTTCAATAGCTATTGAAGCTAAAACGCCTACTACAAAAAGTATTGGAACAGCTACTATACTCACAGCTAAACCAATTGTAAAATAAGCATTTTGAAAATCATTGAAAAATAAAGGTACAACAAAATAACAAATAACCGTAGTAAAAAATGCAGCAGCTAGCTTTCTATTTAACATAGTTGCTCTCCTTTACTGTCCACATTAGGCTATGAAAAGGTACTAGCTTCAGACAGACTTAGCTGAATGATTTACTAAAAATGAACATTTTTATTGTCGCCAACGCAGCATGTTTTTTGGCTTGAAATAAAATAAACCAAGAATAAAGCCTGTTACAAGTCCACCTAAATGCGCCATAATATTAATATTGGCCTGTAAAAATGTCATAATGACGCTGACTACAATAATCGGTAAAATGATTTGACGCAATTGCGGCATGACATGGCGCATATAGTAGAGAAGTGCACCAAATGCTCCGATAATACCAAAGATAGCACCACTTGCGCCGACGCTTGCATAGAGCGGGTCTTTTTCAAATGCAAATGTTGCAATGCCTCCAAAAATACCAGCAAGAAAATAAATTGTTAAAAAGCGCATTTTTCCTGCGATTTTTTCTAGCTCAGGTCCGAATAAAAAAAGCGAGAACATATTAAATAAAATATGTAAAAACCCAGCGTGTAAAAACATGGATGTCAGCAGACGCCACCATTCACCTTCAGCAATTAAGCCATTGACACTAGCCCCTTTATAAAGGATTTCTATGCCTGTGCCAGGGATAAGGGTGATAAGATAAACGATAATATTTAAAGCAATAATAGTTGAAACGACCGGATACATTTTAATATACTGTTGAAAGCTTTCTCTACGAATAAACATTTTTCCACCTCGGTTTTAATTATACATTGGTTATAAGCAATAATGAAAGGAATAACACGAGATGATTAAAGGAATTGGATT
This sequence comes from Metasolibacillus sp., assembly GCF_025291715.1. GTDB lineage: Bacteria > Bacillota > Bacilli > Bacillales_A > Planococcaceae > Metasolibacillus > Metasolibacillus louembei. Next base: position 9,769 of record NZ_JAMBIZ010000028.1, on the reverse strand, counting down.
AGATATTACAGAGCTTGGACGTATAAAAAAAGCAATGCAGCGCTCTGAAAAATTTGCATTGCGTATTTTATCACTTCGAGAGCAGGAAATTTTTTTGAAGTTATCCGAAGCAAGAAAGGTAGAATTTTTAGCAGGGCGCTTTGCGGCAAAGGAGGCATATGCCAAGGCGAACGGTACGGGCATTGGCAAAGGTTGCGAGTTTCAGCAAATTGAAATTTTAAAAAATGCATTAGGTGCTCCGCAATTATTTTTTAATGGAGAGGCTGTAAAAGGCTTTATATCAATAACACACACGGAAACGGTAGCAGCTGCTCAAGTTGTCTTAATGGAATAAGACATATTTTGACGTAACACTCCATATGCTGAATTACTAGAGCGAAAGTGGAGAAAGGATGGAATCGTGCACTTCCGAAAAATCATGTTTATGATTGGTTGTTGTGTTTTCTTATTGGCGGCATGTGGTAAAGCATCACAAGAAGATGTTGTTCAGAAAATTGGGGAAAAATGGGGAGAAACGAAAGGTTATGAGTTAACAGCTTCAATGGAAATTAAGACAGGCAATGAGCCCCGCGCCTATGATGTGAAGGTTTGGCATACGAAGCCAGATTTTTACAAAGTGGAAGTGACAGCGGAAGATGAGGATATTACACAAATGATTGTGCGTAATGAAGAAGGCGTATTTGTTGTGACACCGGCATTATCAAAAACGTATAAATTCCAAAGTGATTGGCCAAAACAAAATAGCCAAGCATATTTGATTGGGGCATTGGCAGAGGATATACAAGCTGATAAAGCATTGAAAATGGAAAGTGGTGAAGATGCATATGTCTTGACTGCTGCGACACGTAGCACAGATAAATCAGGTATGGCAACACAACTAGTAACCGTTGATAAAAAATCGATGCTACCGAAGAGTGTTGCAATTTTAAACGAAGCAGGCGAGGAGCAAATTACGATTACATTCAATGATGTAAAATTAGGTGTAACACATAAAAAAGAAGATTATGCTGTAGAAAAATTTCAAGAAAATAAAGAAAAAGAAGCAGCGAGTGCCGATATAACAAATAGTGAGGCGTTTCAAACACATTATCCAATTTTGCAATGGGATCATACGAAATTAGTTGATTCACAAACCATTCGAGAAGACGGAGTAGAACGTGTTATTTTAACTTTTGAAGGTGAAAAGGCCTTCACTTTAATGCAACAGCCTGCAACAGCAACAGCGTCAACTGTACCAGTTTTTGCACCTGGTGATCCAGCTGATTTAGGGTTTGGTATTGCTGCAATTACAGATAATTCAATTAGTTGGGAGCGCGATGGTATTGAGTTTTTCATTGCCTCTAACAAGCTAACGAGAGAAGAACTAATTGAAGTAGCAGCATCTGTTACATCTGGTGAAATGAAGTAGGGAGTTTTCGAATAGTAGCTATTATGCCATAATGACAAAAAGCAAATGTTTAGAATTTGAGTAAAGAGGGTAGAAGACATATGGAAGAGATTCACTATTATCGTCCCACAAAAGCGTTTATTCATCTACAAGCTATTCGAGAAAATATTACACAACTAAAAAAACACCTGCAATCGGATGTGCAAATCATGGCTGTTGTAAAGGCAAATGGCTATGGTCATGGAGATGTTCAAGTAGCGCGTGCTGCAATACAGGCAGGCGCTACACTATTGGCGGTCGCTACACCCGAAGAGGCGATACATTTACGTGCACAGATAGCAAGCACAGACATATTAGTATTGGGAGCAAGCCCTGCTTCCTTTGCTCCATATGCCGCTGAGCATAATATTACATTGACAGTTTTTTCTACGGAATGGGTAGAGCAAGCAGCATTATTAAACTTGATGAATAAATTAAGGCTACATATTAAAATTGATACAGGGATGGGCAGATTAGGTGTTACTTCAAAAGAAGAGCTCCAATCTCTATATGAAGCGATTAACGCAACAGAGCTAATGGAAGTGGATGGTGTGTTCACACATTTTGCTACTGCCGATGAAGAGGATGCCCTCTATTTTGAGACACAGGCGCAGCTGTTTCGCAACATGCTGCAAGTAATGCCTGTTAAACCTCGCTTGGTCCATGTTGCTAATACAGCCACAGCGATGGTTAAGGATGAGGAATTGCAATTTGATGCAATAAGATTTGGGATTTCGATGTATGGAATGGCGCCATCTCCTTACGTAGCAGAAAATCTACCATTTCCTTTGCAGCCAGCTATGTCATTAGAAACAGAATTGGTCCATGTTAAGCGATTAACAGCTGGACAATCTGTAGGATATGGTGCTACGTATACGGCAAATAAGGATGTTTTTATTGGAACATTGCCAATTGGCTATGCTGATGGTCTTCTTCGAAATTTAATAGGGCAAACCGTATTAATTGATGGACAACGTGCTCCGATAGTTGGTCGAATTTGTATGGATCAATGTATGATTTTACTTCCAAAAGCATATACTGTTGGAGAGAAAGTAACATTGATAGGTACACAGCAAAATGTAACGATCTCACTAGATGAATGGGCAGCTAAGCTCAATACAATTAATTATGAAATACCATGTATTATTACAAACCGAGTGCCGAGGATATATATTAGCTAAAATAATCGTACTTTCGACAAAAAGCCGCTTTTCATACAAAGATTGTCAGTTTTTTAGATTTCTTGTCTTTTCATTGTAGGTCATCAATGTTAGAATGAAATTATGAAAAGCAGAAGTTTTGCGGTCTTTTGTGGAGGTGCTTGTTGTGTACGCGAAAAAAAGAGAGAATACAAACTATTCAAACAGGTCATTAATAGAAATTCAGCAGTTAGCTGATCAAAGAAATTTCTATAATAATGGCGAAATATTGTATGTTTCAACATCTAAACGAGTGAAGCAGACACAACCAAATCAAATACGGGAAGCTTTAGAGAAGGGCTATGTGGAAATGTCGCACATTAATCTGATGATTTGCAGCGAATGTCTGCATGCAGAGTATGAAGCGGAACATATGGTGGAGCAGCGTCTCGTTAGCGGGGGATGACAATTTGAGCGTAAAACGTGGAGACGTTTTTTTTGCAGATCTATCACCTGTTATAGGCTCAGAGCAAGGTGGTACAAGACCTGTACTAATTATTCAAAATGATATTGGCAATAGATTTAGCCCAACTGTCATTATTGCTGCTATTACTGCGCAAATTCAAAAAGCAAAATTACCAACTCATGTTGAAATCGATGCGAAAAAGTATGGGTTTGAGCGCGACTCGGTGATTTTGCTTGAACAGTTGCGTACTATCGACAAATCACGATTGACAGATCGGATTACACAGCTTGATGACGAATTGATGGAAAAAGTAGATATGGCATTAGGAATTAGTTTAGGCCTCGTAAGTTTTTAATACATAATAAACGAAATAACTGTCTAGAAAGCGTGCAAATGCATGATTTTCTAGGCAGTTATTTTTGTATTTAGCAACTTTCGTGACAATTAATTTTACAAAAAAATATTATGTTGTATAGTGGAAATAAGCTTTAAAACGTAATTAGGGGCGATGAGTGTATGAAATCTACAATCAATATTACAACAGAATGGGATATTGTTACCGCCCGTGAAATTGGGCGCAATGAGGCGAAAAGAATTGGCTTCGACACAGTGAATCAAGCACGCATTGCGACAGTAATTAGTGAGCTAGCGCGCAATATTTATTTATATGCGAGTGTTGGAACAATCACAATTGAAAAAATAGATTGTGAGAATAGTGTAGGAATAGCTATTACGGCAACAGATGAGGGGCCGGGGATTGAAGATGTACGTAAAGTGATGCAGGATGGATTTTCTACATCAGGTAGTATTGGCGCAGGCTTACCAGGCGTTAAGAGATTGACGGATGAAATAGAAATTCAATCACAATTAGGGGAAGGGACAATTGTGCGAGTGAACAAGTGGTTACGATAGGAGGGATTGCATGAAAGAACTCAAAAAACAATATAAAAAAATTCTTATAGACTATATTGAAAATCAATCAGAGCGAGATTTATATATTGGGCAAAATTTTACACGGCAATTGCTGCAAAAAAACGTTGCACCAGAAGAAGTTATACATATGCATAAACAAGCGATGGAAGAAATATTTCCTGAATTGCCTGAAGTGAGTAAGCGTGGCTATGATTTTTTAATTGAAGTAATGGTGTATTTTGGATTAACGTTAAAAGAGCATCAAAGTTTGCTAGAGCAGCAAGAGGAAATGCGCATTGAAATGAATGTAGCAACGAAAATTCAAAGTGTTTTATTAAAAACAACTGTGCCACAAATTGATGGAATAGATATTGGAATGCTCTCAATTCCAATACGTAAAATGAATGGCGATTACGTTCATTTTTTAAACGATGAAAATAATTATGTTGGTGTAGCTGTGACTGACGTAGTTGGGAAAGGTGTCCCAGCTGCTCTTTGTATGTCGATGGTGAAGTATGGACTAGAAACGCTGGAGTATGCAGAAAACAACCCATCACATGTACTGGAAGTATTAAATCGCATTATTGAAAAAAGCGTAGATGATAGCATGTTTGTCTCCATGTTTTATGGGCGTCTTGATTTAGCTCGTAGTATTTTTACATATGGCTCGGCTGGACATGAGCCTGCTATTTATTATAGCGCTGTAGATGATGCCTTTTATGGTCTTGGTGCAAAAGGCTTGTTGTTAGGTATTATGCCTGAAATGAAATATGAGCAAACAGAGATTCAGCTTTATGAGGGTGACTTCATCATTATGATGACAGATGGGGTAACGGAATTTCGCCATGATGCCCAGCTTGATTTGAGAAAAATTATTGAGCAGCTAGCGTTTACGCATCGACATTTAAGTGCACAGGAAATGTGTGAAAAATTATATGAACAATTGCAAGAGTTGCAGGAAGACGGCTTAGATGATGATTTTACTGTTGTCATTTTAAAAAAGTAAATGTTTAAAATTTTGTGGAGAGGGAATCGTTCTATAGGTTCTGACGGAGGTGTCTTGAAAATGAATATAAATGTGCAATTTCAAAAGGATGGTCAAGTAGTAAATGGATATATTGAAGGGGAAATCGATACGTATACAGCTCCTATTTTGCGTGAGGAGCTAGATGCACTTGAATTTGAAAAAGATGTATTAATCCAAATAGATTTATCGAAGGTGAGCTATTTAGATAGTACAGGACTAGGTATTTTTGTTGCATTTTATAAAAAGGTTGTAAAAGAAAATGCTCATTTAAAACTAGTTGGTTTAACAGCTCGCTTAATTCGTTTATTTGAAATTACTGGCTTAAGTGAACTCATGGACATCGAAACGAATACAAAGGTGGAGTATAACAATGAAAGCATTTGATTATATCGAAATAAGAGTACCTGCTAAACCACAGTATGTTAGTGTCATTCGTCTTACAGTTTCAGGTTTAGCGTTACGCTTAGGCTTTAGTTATGAGGAAATTGAAGATTTGAAAATAGCTACAGGTGAAGCTGTCACAAATGTCGTTCATCATGCTTATCACGATGCAGAGGAAGGAGAAATTGTCATTGGCTGCGCATTGTTCAACGATAAAATTGAAATTATGGTAGCAGATTATGGCAATAGCTTTAATTTTGAGGAAATTAAGTCGAAAATCGGTCCATACAATGAAAATGAGAAAGTATCGATGCTGCGTGAAGGTGGCTTAGGGCTGTATTTGATGGAAGCGCTAATGGATGAAGTAAAGGTGAATAATGAGGGCGGTGTCACTGTTTTCATGACAAAGTATGTCACAAGAGAGCAGGTGGAGGAATATGACGAGAGAATCGTTACCTAATGAAACCTCGAAGGAGGAGATTTTACATTGGGTTGCACAATATCAAACAACGAAGGATGAAACCGCCCAAACACAACTAGTACTTCATTATCAGCAACTGGTAGAAGCATTGGCACGCAAATATGCAGCTGGTAAAAGTTATTATGAGGATATTGTACAAGTAGGTATGCTCGGTTTACTTGGCGCAATACAGCGCTTTGATACAACTGTAGGGCGTAGCTTTGAAGCATTCGCAATACCGACGATTATAGGGGAAATGAAGCGCTATTTACGCGATAAAACTTGGGATGTCCACGTACCACGTCGTATTAAAGAATTAGGTCCACGCATTAAAGCAACTGTGGAGCATTTAACGATTGAGCTACAACGCTCACCAACCATTCCTGAAATAGCCGCACATTTAGAGGTGCAGGAGGAAGAAGTACTAGAAGCAATGGAATTGGGGCGAGGCTATCAAGCACTTTCAATGGACCATGCAATTGAGTCAGATGCCGATGGCAGTACAGTCACGTTGTTTGATGTAGTTGGTGCGGAAGATACCGAATTTGAAACAGCAGATCGACGATTGATTGTGTCTGAAATTATGCATGTACTAAATGAGCGTGAGCAACGAGTGATTGAGCTTACATATTTAAAACAGCTTAGTCAAAAAGAGACTGGCGATCAGTTAGGTATTTCGCAAATGCACGTATCTAGAATTCAACGAACCGCAATAAAAAAATTGCAGGAAGCAGCTGTAACAGTCAATAATAGTTAAAATAAAATCAGCATGTTAGAATAGAGAGAACACACCAATCCACGGATGGTTAGTTCTTCTAGCATGCTGATTTTTTATTATAAATTAGCAAAGTGAATGAAGTAAGGCACTAGTTAATCTTGCACTAAAACAATGTGAAGGAACGTGAAAAATTTGGATGACAAACAAATGTTTAAATTAATTGCCACAGATACAAATGTATCACCACGTCAAGTAGAGGCTGTTATTAAATTACTTAAAGATAGCAATACAGTACCATTTATTGCACGTTACCGTAAGGAAGCAACAGGCTCTTTAGACGAAGTGCAAATTAAAGCAATTGATGACCGCTATCAATATATACAGCAGCTTGAAAAAAGAAAAGAAGAAGTACTACGCTTAATTGATGAACAAGGCAAGTTAACAGAAGAGCTACAGCAGGCGATTCAAATAGCAACAGTTTTGCAGCGTGTAGAGGATTTGTATCGTCCATATAAACAAAAGCGTAGAACAAAGGCAACAATTGCTAAGGAAAGTGGATTAGAGCCGCTTGCTGATTTCATGATGCTATTTATAAATAGCGATGTAACGCAAGAAGCACAAAAATTCGTAAATGAAGAAAAAGCTGTGGCAACTGTAGAGGAAGCTTTAGCTGGCGCACGTGCAATTTTAGCAGAGCGTTTTGCTGATGATGCCGCAATCCGTGAGCGCTTACGTAAGTTATCTTGGCGTGAAGGGAAAATTGAAACGGCAGGTAAGAATGAAGAAAAAGACGAGAAGCATGTTTTTGAAATGTACTATAGCTACGAGGAACCCATTCATCGTATCGTGCCACATCGTATTTTAGCAATCAATCGTGGTGAAAAAGAAGATGTTTTAAAAGTTTCGATTGTTGTCCCAGTGGAGCGTGCAACGCAAATTATGGAAAATGAATGGATTCCTAAAAATCGCACCTGTTCTTCTATCGAACAGGTGAAAGAAGCCATTTATGATAGTTACAAACGATTAATTCAGCCTTCTATTGAGAGAGAGCTACGCAATGAGCTATCAGAAAAAGCCGAGGCACAAGCAATTCATATTTTTGCAGAAAACCTGCGTAATTTACTGCTACAGCCACCAATGCGTGGCAAAATGGTATTAGGTGTTGACCCAGCCTATCGTACTGGCTGTAAGTTAGCGGTTGTAGATGAAACGGGAAAAATGCTAGAAGTAACAGCAATTTATCCACATCCACCAAAGCCTGATGTAGCGAAATCTAAAAAAGTAGTAAACGAAATATTGAAGCGTTATCCGATTAGTATTATCGCAATTGGAAATGGGACAGCCTCTCGTGAAACAGAACAATTTATTGCAGATGTTTTAAAAGAACGTGGAACAGTGGATACAGCCTATGTAATTGTTAACGAGGCAGGCGCTTCGGTTTATTCGGCATCTGATGTGGCACGTGCAGAATTCCCAGATTTACAAGTAGAACAACGTAGCGCAGTGTCAATCGCACGCCGTTTGCAAGATCCACTATCAGAGCTAGTGAAAATTGAACCGAAAGCAGTAGGAGTTGGACAATACCAGCATGATGTATCACAAAAGCAGTTGGCAGACTCTTTAACATTTATAGTAGAAACCGCAGTTAACCAGGTAGGGGTAGATGTAAATACTGCTTCAGCATCTTTATTGCAATATGTATCAGGTTTATCAAAAACCGTAGCTGAAAATATTGTCAATGTGCGCAGCGAGAGTGGGAAATTTACTTCACGTGCACAACTAAAGAAAATTCCACGTCTTGGTGCAAAAACGTATGAACAAGCAATAGGCTTCTTGCGTATTGTTGACGCGAAAAATCCACTCGATGCAACAGGAATCCATCCTGAAAGCTATGCGTTAGCAGAACAAATTTTGCAAATAGCTAATTTGACAAAGAAAGATGTTGGAACAGAAAAAGCAGAGCAAGCAATTTCTAGCTTATCTATTGCTGAATTAAGTGCTACGTTAAACGCTGGAGAAGTGACAGTAAAAGATATCGTTGATACATTAATGAAACCTACTCGTGACCCTCGTGATGCTTTTCCACAACCATTGTTAAAAACAGATGTTTTGAAAATGGAAGATTTAAAAGTAGGAATGGAACTACAAGGAACTGTACGTAACGTAGTTGACTTCGGTGCTTTCATTGATATTGGTGTGAAGCAAGATGGTCTTGTACACATATCTAAATTGCAAAATCGCCGAATCAAGCACCCGCTAGAAGTAGTTGCATTAGGGGATATTGTAACTGTTTGGGTAGAAAAAGTAGAAGTTGAGAAAGGGCGCATTTCTTTAACGATGCTACCACCCCAACAAAACATAGATTAATGACGAAGTGAACAGCAAAAAATCCATACTTGCTTAACAGCAGTTTGGATTTTTCGCTGTTTAATATAAATGTTTTTGGAGATGATAGGAATGGATGATTCACAATTACAGCAATTAGTAGAGCAATTATCAGAGCAGCATTTTCAAATGCCTTTTCAGCATAAGGCATACTTTAATACTCGCTTAAGAACAACAGGTGGGCGCTATATGCTAGGGACTCACAATATTGAAATAAACAAACGCTACTATGAGCATTTTGGAATGAACGAATTAAATGGCATCATTTTGCATGAGCTTTGTCACTATCATCTGCATTTACAGGGGAAAGGCTACAAACATAGAGATCAAGATTTTCGAACGCTCTTAAAAAGGGTGGGCGCACCACGCTTTTGCTCCACAATTGAAAAAGAAGAAAAGAAAATATCACCACTCTACAATTATAAATGTACTGATTGTGGGCAATTATATAGAAGAAAGAGAAGAATTAACGTAAAATCGTATTGCTGTAGTAAATGTCATGGTGCTATTCAATACGTAAAAAAGAATTGAGAGAATGAGGAGGGAGAAGTTGATTTATATAGGATTCATCGCTTATAATTTAGGATATTCAAATTAAGGAATTAAAAATATGAAATTAATTTTAAAAAAATGTTGACTATATAAAATAAGCTGTCTATAATAGAAAAAGTCGGTGAGGTAATCACTGATTAAATAACAATTAATCCGAAGTAGCTCAGTGGTAGAGCAACCGGCTGTTAACCGGTTGGTCGCAGGTTCGAGCCCTGCCTTCGGAGCCAATGGCCCGTTGGTCAAGTGGTTAAGACACCGCCCTTTCACGGCGGTAACACGGGTTCGAATCCCGTACGGGTCACC
>NZ_JAMBIZ010000027.1 GCF_025291715.1 Metasolibacillus sp. | reverse complement strand
TGAACCGCCGTATACGGATCCGTACGTACGGTGGTGTGAGAGGACGGGAGTTAATCGCTCCCTCCTACTCTATTTTTTAGCGTCTACCGCGTCTATTGTTGCATGGATTGAATGGCTGACCACACATTGTTGTTGTTTCACAGCATTCATTCATCACCGATTGCGTATGCGGGAAGTAATGTTGATTGTTAATCATTTGACGATTAACAACAGTTAAATGGGATGGATGAACGTGTGGTACGACCGTATTTGTCACATTTGTTTGCACGTACTGACGAGTTGGTGAAACAATTGGTTGAGTAAATTGCGTTGGTCCAACTTGTGTTGGTAGGTATTGCGCGTTTCCTCCAACCATTGGATTGTTACCCCATGCACCAAAGCCCATGTTGTTGCGATTGCCACCTCTATTAGGGAAATTGCCCCCAAATCTATTAACCATTTTGAGCCCCTCCTTTTCACTGAAATAGTAAGTCATATTTAACATATGAAAAAAGATGAGGTTGTTCTATAGTTATGCCTATTGTGAAGTAGAAAAAAGAGGAGGGTTACGGTAATCCTTTCCATCTAACGTTGAAATGGAGCAATTAAACAAGGCATATTTTAATCATTACCTCAAATTGAAATCAAAAATCCACTTTAAAAGTAAAATATAAACGATAATGTTGCTGCTTCGTTTTACAGTATATCTATGTTAAATAGACTACTTTCACATCCTCCGATTTTTTATGTTCACAAGTGAAAAAGAATTAACCATAAAAAGTACAGGTTTGTTGTACAAGTATATTGTTAAGAAAATTATCTGGAAGGCAAATATATAAAGTGCTGAATAAAAGGTATATAACAAAAATATGTATAAAAAGTTTAGAATGCGCATAAAAGCGTTGCTATTTCGATGTAATTTTTAGGGTATAACTACCATTTTTATGTGATAATCTCTTGTTTTATTTAATTATAATTGAAAAAAGATGGATAATTAATACGTTCGTTAATTTTTCTTAACATAAAAAATAAGAGGTATATGCTATGATTTTTGTAAGAATTTTAGAAAAATAAGAGAGGAGAAAGATAGATGATAGAAAAATTTAAACGCTTTTTTATACTTGTAGTAATTTTGATATTGGTGATGCCCTCATTTTCTAATGAAACGCTTGTCTTTGCTAATATGAATGATAATCGTCAGCTTTTATCATCCGCTCCATTAGATGAGAATAGAGTGATAATTATGGGTGGAAATAATGGTATTAATCATCTTACCTCATCTGCGATTTACAATTTAGCTACGGATAGCTGGACCATAGCAGCAAATATGAATACAGCTCGCTTTGCTCATGCAGCTGTAAAGCTTCAAAATGGAAAAATTTTAGCGATAGGGGGCAATAATTTCTCTGATGGAGTTTTGCAATCAACTGAAATATATGATCCGCTAAATGATACATGGACCACTGGTGCACCGATGTTGATGCAGCGTGCTAGCCATACAGCTGTTACTTTGCCAAACGGGAATGTATTAGTAATAGGTGGTGGAAATCATAATAATGGGGATTTGAAATCAACTGAGATTTATAATCCAACTACAAATACTTGGACAGTTGGACCAGATATGAAAGCAACAAGAAAGGAACATAGTGCGGTGCTACTGGATGACGGTAATGTCATGGTAATAGGGGGCACAATAAATGGCTCAATGTCAAATAGCGTTGAAATATATAATCCTACGCTTAATAGCTGGTCAGATGGAGTTAGTTTGCCACAGCCTAGATATATGACATCTGCGGCAACTATGGCGGATGGTAGGGTATATGTAATAGGAGGCTTTGATCTTAATTATACACCGCTACGTTCTGCGGCTGTGTATGACCCAGAAACAAATTCATGGATGACAAATCCTACATTTATGAATACAGGTCGTCTAGGTCATACTTCCTCTACATTAGCAAATGGAAAGGTCATTTTTGTTGCAGGTGGTGCAGGGAATTCAGGTCCTACAAATAGCACTGAGGAGGTTGAACCGAGCTTACGCACATATAAACCACAGGCTAGTGTAGCTGCTGGAAATGTGGCGTGGGGCACGGAAGTTACCTTAAACTCAAAATCGCAGGGAGCTACTATTTATTATACAACAGATGGAAATGAGCCAACGATTCATAGTGCTGTCTACAATGAACCAATTGAAATTGACCATGCAATGACGATTAAGGCACTTGCTATTAAGGATGACTGGCTAGCAAGTCAAGTAATGTCTGAAAGCTACAATGTTACAGCTGTTGATAGTACAATTAATCCTACTATAGCAAGCTTTGATAAAAATGCTGCTAATAGTGCAGATGTGATGACGACGATGGCTCTTAATGGCAACACATTGGCAAGCATTGCAAACGGCATTGATATACTAGTGGAAGGTACTGACTATTTTATTGATGCACAAAACAATGTCACAATTACAAAAAATTATTTATCTTCACAGCAAGTTGGGACAACCAATCTGACCTTTACATTTAGCTATGGCTTACCAATGAATCTAGCTATAACAGTTCAAGATACAACCGTAGTTAACACACCACCTACTATTGCGGATGAGACAAAGGTAACGCTTGCTAATACATCTGTTTCTGGTATAGCAAGTGGATACGATGCAGACAGTCATACATTAACATTTAGTAAAGTTAGCGAACCGACAAATGGAACAGCAACGGTGAGTGCTGATGGGGCGTGGATTTATATACCGAATAACGATTTTATAGGAGTTGATACTTTTACAATCCAAGTAGACGATGGTCATGGTGGAATTGATATAGGTACAGTGACGATTCATGTTATGCAGCAACCTGTCTCGACCTTTACAATGACATATGATGGGAATACAAGTACAGGTGGAAGTGTTCCGATTGATACGAATCAGTATGTACCAGGAGCGTTAGTGACAGTAGCTGGTAATGTTGGTGATTTAGAAAAAAAAGGTTACAAGTTTATTGGGTGGAATACAAAAGCTGATGGTACTGGTATAAGCTATGTAGCTAATAATACATTTGCAATTGGCAGTACAAATGTAATCTTATATGCGAAATGGGAAGCAATAACGCCTCCGTCTAATCCATATCCAAATGAGAATGGTGGCGCTACAAGCCCTGCTTTACCTACTTCGACAACAGAAATGATTGCGATAAATGTGGATGGGGAGAATGGCTTTAATTTAGCTAAAATGCTAATTACTCGAACAACAGAGCCAGATGGAACAATAGAAGATAAAATATCCATAACAGAGACAATCGCAAAAGAGATAGTACAAAAGGCAAGTGAGCTAGGTATTGATACAGTGCACATTGTTATTCCAGATAATGAGGATAAAGTGCAGGAAGTGTTGATTGAGATATCTAAGCTAGCATTAGAAGAATTAAACAAAGGTAATTTAAAGCTTGAAATTGTCACAGCGAATGCGGTAATGTCAATTCCAACAACATCTCTGGCAAATTTCAATGATGATTTATATTTTAGAATAATTCCAATGAAATCAGCAGAGGAAAAGAAAAATCTTGAAAATCGGGCGAAGTTAGAAGAAATTGTACGAAGTGTGGCTCAAGACAAATCTGTACAGCTAGTAGGACGACCAATGGAAATTTCAACAAATATGCAAAATAGAGAGGTATCCATCGTTCTTCCATTAAAGGAAAACCTATCATCAAATGTAGAAGAACGTGCAAAGGTGCTCGCTAATTTAGGGATTTACATTGAGCACAGTGACAGTACAAAGGAATTAATTCAGGGCACAGCTGTGAAAATGAATGATGGTGCTGAGGGGGTACAATTTACAATTAATAAATTCAGTACGTTTGCCGTCATTTATTTAGGAGAAAAGCAGCAAAATCATACACCAACTATACGACATGAAGCGTATATTAAAGGCTATGGTACAACATTCCGACCAAATGAGTATATTACAAGGGCTCAAATGGCTACAATGCTTGGCCGTAATTTGAACATTGTATCCACAATCGTTTCCGATTATTTGGATGTTCCTTCAACACATAATGCCTATCAAGAGATTATAAAAGTGAAGCAAGCAGGTATTATGACGGGGATAAATAGCAATGAATTTAATCCGAGTGGCTCAATCACACGTGCACAAATGGCGGGAATAGCATATCGTTGGATAAAAAATGAATGTCAACGTGATGACAATGCATTTGATAGTTGTGGCAAGTTCACATCCACCTACAAAGGAAGCTATAAGGATGTTCCAACAACACATTGGGCATTTGAGTCCATTCAATTTATGAAGGAAGTTAACTTTATGATTGGCTATGAAGATCAGACATTCCAACCAAATGAAAAACTAACAAGAGCGCAGGCAGTGAAAGTATTAAATCGCTTATTCAAACGTGGGTCATTAACAGGTATAACGACACCGACATTTCTTGATGTTCCAATGACACATTGGGCATTTGGGGAAATTGAAGAAGCGGTAAGCAGCCATGAAGTAAAGTTCGATGAGCGCAATCATGAAGTTTTAAAATAAGAAAAATAAAAGGATTGACTTGAAATGTATGTTCAAGCAATCCTTTTTGCAGTTTCTAACAGATTATAGTGATGGTATAGTTTTATTTAGAGAAATAGTAAAGAAAGGCTATTTCACTTGAGTAAAAAAATCTCACAGGCATGTGGAAATGCTAACAAAAAATATACTATGGGTGTAAAGGAATTTGTTCTGAATCCTTCATCAACATAAAATTGTTTTTCATTTTGGTATTTAAAATATAGGAGGTAAATTTTTTATATGACACAACCAACAAAATTAAACAAAGTAGTGCTGAGCAAATGATGATTGCTTATTATTTATTTAGCAGTTATTTGCTAGGAACAATCATGACAGCATGGCTTGTAGGGAAGTACTATGGTCTTTCGCTACAGCAACAGCATAGCGGTAACCTTGGAGCACGCAATGCAGGACGTGCGCTTGGCAAAAAAGGATTTATTTTGACGGCAATTGGAGATGGCTTAAAAGGTGTAATTGTTGTGTTGATCGGGCGTTATGCAGGGTATGAGGCTAACATTATTACATGGGCAGTATTTTTTGTTTTGCTTGGGCATCTGTATCCTTTTTGGTTGCGCTTTAAAGGGGGGAAAGGGGTTGCAACGATAGTCGGAGCGCTTGTTGCATTAAATTTTCTCTACTTTAGTATATTTGTTATTAGTTTTATAGCTGGGTCCTATTTGCTAAAAAGTGCAACATTTGGGTTGTGTATTGCGTTGGTTATATATAGTAGTATTGTTATTTTCGCTGATGTGTTACCAGCAACACTTCTTTGTAGCGTTGCACTTGTTTTATGGAAGCATCGGAAAAATATAAAAGAAAGGCTGGTATAATATGTATTGGTGTAAAATAGCGACATCTGAAAAAGAATTTGAAGAAATCGCTGCATTAAATTACGCAACATTTGTAGAGGAGATTCCCCAGCATCCAACAAATGCAGCACGTCATCTAGTAGATAAATTTCATACAGAGAATACATATCTTGTTGTTTATAAGGAACAACAATTGATTGGTATGTTAGCTTTGCGTGATAAACGTCCATTTTCAATAGATGAAAAAATCGGTATTGTTGAAAACTATTTAACAGCTGAAGATTGCGAGAAGCTTTGTGAAGTGCGACTCTTGGCGATTAAAAGGCAATATCGCAATGGGCGTGTGTTTTTTCGTCTTGCACAGGCATTAGTAAATTATTTATTTGAACGGCGTTACACAGCCTGCGTGATTTCAGGGACAACGAGAGAACAAAAGCTATATAAGCAAATGGGCTTTCAGCAGTTTGCAGAGGCTGTTGGAACAAGCGAGGCATTATTTTTACCAATGGTATTAACGAGGGAAGGGAGTGCACCATTACGACAGCGATTAAGGCGTGATGCATGCACCTTTTACCCAGGGCCAGTATTACAGCAGGAGCCAATTGTGCATACAGATTTATCACATCGTTCCTACGCCTTTCAACTATTATTTGAAGAGTTACAGCAACGTTTATTAGCATTGGCACATGCAAAATATGTAACGACACTTGTTGGAACGGGGACATTAGCGAATGAGGCAATGCTAGCACAATTAAAATCTGATTTTTCAGGGAGCAAAGGGTTAATTATAACAAATGGTGAGTTTGGTGAACGCTTAGCACGGCAAGCAAAGCAGCAGCAAATGACATTTGATGTACTAGCTTTTGACTGGCAGGAGTCATTTGATTTAGCACATATTGAAGAGCTGCTTGAACGAGGGGAGTATAAATGGCTACTCTATACACATGGCGAAACATCAACAGGAATGTGTAATGGTGAAGAGCTAACGCTGCTTGCTGAACGTTATAATGTGGCGCTATGTGCAGATTGTATTAGCTCATTTGGGGCATTGCCATTTTCGTTAGCAGCATTTTATTTGGCAACAGCTGTTAGCGGTAAAGCAATTGGGGCACTAAGTGGACTGTCTTTTGTGTTCTCGAATCATCAGCCACAGCCTAGCGATGCACCGCTCTATATTAATTTGGCACATTATGGTCAATTGCACATTCCATTTACCTTGCCAGCAGCTCTTATAGCTAGCACATTAGCTTCTTTGCGCAACTACCCTGTGCGATTTGAGCTGCTAGCAGAGCGCATGAAAAGGCTAGAAGCATGGTCATGCTACCAGCAATATGCATCAAAAATAAACCCTTACCCAATGATTGCAACATTTAAGCTGCCGCATGAGCTATGCCATTTAGCTGACGATTTAAAGCTGAATGGCATTCATTTGCATGATGAAAGTGGTTATTTGCAAAGTAGAGGTTTCGTGCAAATAAGTGTCGTTCAACCTTATTTTGAAGAAGCATTTACGAAGCTAACAACGATATATAAATATTATCAATTGCTCGATTAAATGTAGAAAAGCTGTAAGAAAGTAGCTGTTAAGCTGCTTCCTTACAGCTTTTTGCAATTTTAGCTTATGAAACATGAAAACAATGGAGAAGCTATAACTAGCAATAAAGTGGTATGAGGAAAAACAGACTCACTTTTTGTGAATTTTGAACAAGATGAGTGAGGTAATACATGAATCAAAATAAAATGATTAGTATATTGCATGTCATACTTTTAATGATGACAGTTATTGGGTTGAAAAATCATGTAACGATTCTTCCACCTTTAATAAACAAAGCAGGACGAGATGCATGGATGTCCGTGTTTTTATCAGTTATTGCTTTATTACCGTGGTTATTACTGCTTATTTACTTGCACAAGCAAATCGGTAAGACGCCTTTTCGAGATTGGCTATCAGAAAAAGTAGGAAAAGCATGGGAGAAAATAATTGTCTATATATTTGTAGTCTATTTAATGTTGATAGCAGCTTTCACATTACGGGAAACAATGCAGTGGGTGAAAGTAACCTTTCTACCTGAGACGCCTGAGCTGCTGCTACTTTTAGTTTATATTGCTCTATGTATTTTTTTAGCGGCGGCAGGTGTTCAGGGCATTGTGATTGTCAATGTGATTGTGCTAGCAGGCGTCGTATTTTTAGGTTTTTTTGTAGCATTTGTCAATATTAAGGTAAAAGAATATGAGCTATTAATGCCTTTTTTAGAGCATGGTATTTCCCCTATTTTATATGCTGCAGTTTATCCGGCATCTGGCTTTGTTGAGCTGTTTTTTATATTGCTCATTCAAAGTCAAATAAAAGAGCGTATAAAATGGCCCTATTTTGGTGTGATTGTGTTCATTTTACTAGGATTGACACTTGGTCCCCTAGTTGGTGCTATCGCAGAATTTGGACCTGCTGAAGCTAAAAATCAATACTATCCAGCATATGAGGAATGGCGGCTTGCCTCCATTGGACGCTTTGTTGAGCATGTGGACTTTTTCTCTATTTATCAATGGCTTACAGGTGCTTTTATGCGCATTGGTTTTATTTTATTTATAATTATTCATTTACTACGTTTAGATGGTCAAAGAAAGCGTATATTAAAAATTATATTACCAGCGTTTCTTGCGATTAGCTTGCCATTATTTTTGTTCAATGATCGCACATTTCTTCAAATAAAAAGTGAGTATTTTTTAGTTAGTACCTTTGTTTTCTTCTTTATATGGGGAATTATACTGACGCTTATTTCATTGAAAAAAACGAAAAAAATGCCAAAAAAGAAGGTGGAGCAATGATATGCAACAAAAAATAACGGAGATGGAGCTGCGCCAATTATTTAATCAAACAGCCGATGTGCAGTTTCAAACATACCAGTTCCAATCATCGACAGTGAGTCTCATTACATGCGAGGCTATGATTGATACGCATTTATTAAATGAGGTTGTTGTCCCACGTGTGAAAGCAGTTGGTCAGCAGCAAGATGAATCAATCGAAGCGCAGTTATATGTACCTGGCTTACAGCGGGTAGAGTCTTTGTCAGAGGTCGTAACACTTGTTTTCACAGGCTTTGTTGTTATTTATTTTGAGCAGCAGCAACTGCTTTTTTCAAGCAATATTGCTAAAAAACCGAACCGAAATCCCGAGGAAACCAATTTAGAAGTGCTTGTTAAAGGTCCACGTGATAATTTTATTGAGGACATTGGGGTTAATATCGCCATTATTCGTAAGCGTTTGCCAACAAATTCGCTTTCAGTTGAGAAATATACGGTAGGAAGACGTTCGAAAACAACAGTCGCACTTTTATATATGAACGATATTGCGAATGATAAAATATTGCAGGGGATACGTAAGCAAATTAAGGAAATTGATACAGATGTCATGATAAGTGCGGATTTATTAATGGAGCGCATTACTGGAAAGGGAAAATTAATACCTCGCACCACGAATACAGCAAGGGGGGATTTTGCTGTTCAGTCATTAGTGAGTGGGCGCTTTTTAATATTAGTCGATGGTGTTTCTTATTCGGTCATTTTTCCAATTAATTTGTTTATGCTATTGAAAACAAGTGAAGATAATGAATATCCAGTAATATTTAGCTCATTCGAGCGGCTATTGCGCTTAGTAGGTATTTTATTCGGGTTGCTGCTCCCAGCCTTTTGGTTAGCGCTGACAACCTTTCACCAAGAGCAGCTCCCTTTTCAGTTGCTAGCAACAATCGTGCAATCGAATCGTGGCTTACCATTGCCATCAGCGCTGGAAATGCTATTAATGCTATTAATGTTTGAGCTTTTTCGTGAGGCGGGTTTGCGCTTGCCTAGCATTATTGGCGGAACAATAAGCGTTGTAGGTGGTCTGATTATTGGCGATGCAGCGATACGAGCAGGTGTGACAAGCCCTGCCATGATTGTCGTTATTGCGATTTCTACCATTGCGACCTTTACACTCGTCAATCAAGCGCTTGTAACAGCGGTCAATTTGTTGCGCGTTTGCTTTATTTTAGTTACAGCAGTATGTGGCTTGTTTGGTTTTTTTGTCTGTTTATATATGCTGCTTACTTATTTAGCGGGTATACGACTCTTTGGTATTCCTTATTTAAATATCGCTACAGATTTAAAATGGGAAACGGTAAAGAAAACTTTAATACGTGAGGTTCCTCAGCAGAAGGCAATGCGTCCAAATGCTTTACATTTAAAGGATAAAACAAAGGGAGGCAAAAAATGAAAAAGAGTTTATGTTTTTTCGTTTTATGTAGTCTTTTGTTAGCCTCATGCTGGGACAATAACGAGCCAGAGCGAATGCTGTATATTCACGGAGTAGGTGTTGATTACAAAGATGGTCAATTTGAAATTTATGCGCAATTATTAGATTTCTCAAATATTGCACGCTCAGACCAACCAAGCACTGATGCTATTCAAATAGAGGTCGGTCATGCGACAGGTAAAACAATTGATGAGGCGGCAGTCAATTTATATCGAGCTGTTGACCAGCGAATTTTGTGGGGACATTTATCCTACGTAGTATTTTCAAATCAGTTGTTGAAAAGCTCTCACTTAGAGCAGGCAATTGATTCATTTGTACGCTATCGAGAAACGCGCTATACGATGTGGGTTTACACGACTGATGAGCCGTTGGACGAGCTGTTGCTCGTTACACCTATTTTAAATAAAGGGATGACTTATTCAAGGCTTGCAGATCCTTTAAATTCTTATTATCAAGAGTCTTTTATTGAACCGATTAGTTTACGTACAATGCTTATCCATTTAGACGAGCCAGGTCATGAGGTAAATATACCATTTGTTGTTTCAGGAGATAGATGGGAGACGCCAAAAGGTGTTGATCCTGTATATGAAATGCAAGGTATTAGTGTTATCACGAAATCGCAATTGAAGGGCTCCTTGTTTGATGCTGATGCAGAGGGGCTACGTTGGATGACCAATGAGACAGCACGGGCGCAAATTACGCTGGAAAATGATGATGATCAAAAGTCGTATACGACAATTATTGTAGATAAAGTAAAGCGTAAAATTACCCCTGTTGAAGAAGGTGGACAACTACGCTTTGATATCTCAATCGAAGTAGATGTAACGACAAGTGGAAAAGACGGACGAAAAGGTGAGGAAAAACTAAAGAAGGAAATAACAGGGCAAATAAAAAAAGAGGTCGAACGCACTTATACAAAAGGTTTAGAGCAAAACATGGATGTTTATAGATTATCTGAGCAAGCATACCGAAAAAAGTTGAAGGCATGGAAAAGGCTGAATGACAATGGGCGAATTCAGTTAACAGAGCAATCTATCCGAAAGCTAGATGTGAGCATCAAAAACATTAGAACAGAGCGTACAACGAGACATTAGAGTTAAAATGAATAGGCTGCTTGGAAAGGATATTAGATTTTTTCGACAGCCTATATACATATTGAAAGGCGAGGCTTCCTGTTGTCCAATAAGCTGCTGACATGTAAAATGATGATGAGGATAATCCAGATGTTACCGTAACGGGAGTGAATAGTTTGAAAAAAAAGAAGCAACAAATACGACGACAGGATAATGTAATACTGTTTCCCGGTGTAGGTGAACGATTATTGGAACAGGCGCATGCTTATGCAGAAAGCTACCAATACGATTTGGCCTGTGAAGCATTTGCGGAGGCTTTACGTTATATAGAGGGCGATGAAATTTCCTTAAGTGTCTACGCTTATTCGCTCTATGAAATACGCGCATTTAAGCAGGCTAAAGAAGTTTGTGAGGAGCTTTTAGCAATTGGTCCAACGATGTATTTTGAAGCAATGGAGCTATACTTAACGATTTCTATGCAATTGAGAGAATTTAAGCAAGTCGAAAAATTAATTGAAACATTGCTTGATGAAGATGCCATCCCAGAAAATCAATTAGAAAAATTCCAGCGACTAAAAAATTTGAATGCAGAAATCGCAAATAATCAACTGCTTCAGCAGGAAGCTCAACAGCAAAATAATGCAGAATTTTCAATTGCCCATTTCTTGCAGCTCTCTCAATATGAGCAGCTACAAGTGATTTATCAATTAACAGATACAAACATTCGTCCAATTGTACAGCCGCTTATACAGGTCATAGAAAATGAAGCGATACATCCATTCATTCGAAGCTTGACATTAATTTTGCTTGTTGAACAGCAAGTTAATACAGAAGTTTTTATTGAAAAATTTCAGCAGCAGCGCACAGTTAATCCAGCTGATCTAGCAGTGCCAACAGAATTGCCGCAATATAAAGCGATTGAAGCAAATATCAAGGCGCGCTTAGAGAAAGACCCAACAACGCTAGAGATGGTGCAGCAATTGCTTGCAAAGCATGCGATTGTGACATATCCTTTTGAATGGTTAGCGTATGATGCTGAGGATGTGGCACAGAGCTATATTGATTATGTGCATATGCTTTTTGGTCAAGTGCAAGAAATGGATTACGAAATTATTGAATTTTTGCAACAACTCGAAACATTTTCAGAATTACATTAAACATGTGAAAAAAGTTGAAACATTATACATCTATGATATACTTAAATGGTTGTAGAAACTGTATAAAACAATATGTTTGTAAACAGAGCAATTTTATTTTGGAGGTTATATACATGTCAGTTAAATGGGAAAAACAAGAAGGTAACCAAGGTTTATTAACAATCGAGGTGCCAGCTACAGAAGTAAACAAAGCTTTAGATAAAGCATTTGCAAAAGTTGTAAAGCAAATTAACGTACCAGGTTTCCGTAAAGGGAAAATGCCTCGCCCGATGTTTGAAAAGCGCTTTGGTGCTGAAGCACTTTACCAAGATGCTTTAGAAATCATCATTCCAGAAGCATACTCAAATGCCATCGACGAAGCTGGTATTGAGCCAGTGGATTTCCCAGAAATCGCTGGAACTGAAAACTTTGAAAAGGGCGCAGACTTTACATTTACTGCAACAGTAACAGTAAAGCCAGAGCCAAAATTAGGAGACTACAAAGGTCTTGAAGTAACAAAGCTTCCAACAGAAGTAACAGACGAAGAAGTAGACGCACAAATCGAAGAGCAATTAGCGAAAAAAGCAGAGCTTGAAATTAAAGAAGATGAAGCAATCGTTGAAGGCGATACAGCTGTAATCGACTTTGAAGGCTTTGTAGGTGATGAAGCTTTCGAAGGTGGTAAAGGTGCTGACTACCCATTAGAAATCGGTTCAGGCTCATTCATCCCAGGCTTTGAAGAGCAATTAGTAGGCGTAAAAGCTGGTGAAGTGAAGGATGTTGTTGTAACATTCCCAGAAGAATACCACGCTGCTGAATTAGCGGGTAAAGAAGCGACATTCAAAGTAACTGTAAAAGAAGTAAAAACAAAAGTATTACCAGAATTAAACGATGAGTTCGCAAAAGAATTAGACTCAGAAGTTGATAGTGTAGAAGCTTTACGCGCAAAAATTAAAGAAACAACTGCAGCACAAAAAGAAACGGATTCTGAAGCAGCATTGCGCGATGAATTAGTTGAAAAAGCAGCTGAAAATGCTGAAATCGACATTCCACAAGCAATGATTAACACAGAAGTAGACCGTATGGTACAAGAGTTTGGCCAACGTTTACAAATGCAAGGTATGAACCTTGATCTTTACTACCAATTCTCAGGTCAAAGCGAAGAAGCTTTACGTGAGCAAATGGCTGCTGACGCTGCAAACCGTGTACGCGTATCATTAACGTTAGAAGCAATCGCTGCAGCTGAAGGTATCGAAGTATCAGAAGAAGATATTAAAGCAGAATTAGAAAAAATGGCTGCTCAATTCGGTATGACAACAGAGCAAATTACATCTGCATTAGGTGGTACATCTGTTTTAGAGAACGATATTCGCACACAAAAAACAGTTGAGTTACTAGTTGAAAACGCAAAAATTTCTTAATCGACTTATTTGCTAAATATAGATAAAACAAGGTGCACAATTTTGCACCTTGTTTTATCACATATACATATAAAAACGTGATAACTGCTCATATATTTTTTAGGTATAACTTATAATATACATAAAGCAAGCATAAAGGCAGTCAATATATTTGATAAAGAACAAATAATCTTGTAAGATTGAAGCTTGAATAGGGGTGAAACAAATTGTTCAAATTTAATGATGAAAATGGCAATTTAAAATGCTCTTTCTGTGGGAAAACACAAGAACAAGTTCGCAGACTGGTAGCAGGACCAGGTGTATACATTTGTGATGAATGTATCGAACTTTGCTCTGAAATTGTTGTAGAAGAGCTTGGAGTAGAAGAGGAAATCGACTTCAAAGATATTCCGAAGCCTAAAGAAATTTTAGGTATTTTGGATGAATATGTGATTGGGCAAGAACGCGCGAAAAAAGCTTTAGCTGTAGCGGTTTACAATCACTATAAACGCATTAACTCAAATGCTAAAATTGACGATGTAGAGTTGTCAAAATCAAATATTGTATTAATCGGACCAACTGGTAGCGGTAAAACTTTATTAGCACAAACGTTAGCACGTATTTTAAACGTACCGTTTGCGATTGCGGATGCGACTTCTTTAACGGAAGCTGGCTATGTTGGGGAAGACGTAGAAAATATACTATTAAAGCTGATTCAAGCAGCGGATTACGATATCGAGCGCGCTGAAAAAGGCATTATTTATATTGACGAAATCGACAAAGTGGCACGTAAATCAGAAAACCCATCGATTACACGTGATGTATCTGGTGAAGGTGTACAACAAGCCTTACTGAAAATTTTAGAGGGTACAGTAGCAAGCGTACCACCACAAGGCGGACGTAAACACCCACACCAAGAGTTTTTACAAATTGATACATCCAACATCCTATTTATCGTAGGTGGTGCATTTGATGGCATCGAACAAATTATTAAACGTCGCCAAGGCGAAAAAGTAATTGGTTTCGGTTCAAATCCGAATAAAGTGGAAGAAGCGGAAGGCTCATTGCTTTCACAATTGATTCCAGAGGACTTATTGAAATTTGGATTAATCCCAGAGTTTATCGGACGTTTACCAGTATTAGCAAGCTTAGAGCAGCTAAACGTAGATGCGCTTGTACAAATTTTAACGGAGCCAAAAAATGCATTGGCAAAGCAATATCAAAAAATGCTTGAACTTGATAATGTAGAGCTAGAATTTGAAGAGAAGGCATTAGAGGAAATTGCGAAGCTAGCGATTGAGCGTAAAACAGGTGCGCGTGGCTTACGTTCTATTATCGAAGCAACAATGCTTGATGTCATGTTTGAATTACCATCGCGTGACGATATTGTCAAATGTATCATTACGGCTGAAACAATCGTTGATAAAGCAGAGCCGAAATTGCTGTTAGCAGATGGCACTGAATTAAAAAAAAATAACGAAAAAACATCTGCTTAAACTATTAAAGTAACAACAGAAGCTGACATCAAACGTGCATCAGCACAAGTAGATGATCAGCTTTTCATTTACGTGAAATTTTTGTACATAAAAATGATTCGTGTCCGATAACAAATAAAGATGTTAAATTAAACACATACTATCAAAAGCGGGTTGTTACGGATTACTCCTGCGGTTACTCGTCGCAGAAAATATTGATTATTAATGGAGGTGAATCCCGCATGAGTGAAATGAAAGAAAATATACCATTGTTACCTTTAAGAGGCTTACTTGTTTACCCTTCGATGGTGCTACATATTGATGTAGGGCGGGATCGTTCAGTGGCAGCATTAGAGCATGCAATGATGAATGAAAGCTATATTTTTTTAATAGTGCAAAAGGATATGCGTGTTGAAGCACCAGAAAAAGCAGATTTATTTAAAATCGGAACACTAGCGACTGTAAAGCAAATGCTAAAATTGCCAAATGGAACGCTACGCATTTTAGTAGAAGGCATTAGCCGAGGCGCGATTAAAAAATATAAAGACGATGTTGATTTTACCAAAGTAGATGTCGAATTATCGGAAGATCCAACATTCAAAGACGCTGAAACAGAAGCTCTAATGCGTACTTTATTGATGTATTTTGAAAAATATGCAAAAATGTCAAAGAAAATTACAGAGGAAACGATTGAATCTGTACTTGATATTACAGAGCCTGGCAGATTAGCGGATGTTATCGCATCACATTTGCCATTAAAGGTACAAGAAAAACAGGAAGTTTTAGCGATTTTTAATGTCAAAAAGCGTTTAGATAACTTAATTATTCGCTTACATGATGAACAGGAAATTTTAGATTTAGAAAAGAAAATTAATAACAAAGTAAAGCAAGCGATGGAGCGCACGCAAAAAGAATACTACTTGCGTGAGCAAATGAAGGCGATTCAAACAGAGCTTGGTGACCGCGATGGCAAAATGGGTGAAATTACAGAATTGCGTAAGCGCATTGATGCAGCAGGGATGCCTGAATCGACAAGAAAAGTCGCTCTAAAAGAACTTGATCGTTATGAAAAGCTGCCAGCAGCAAGTGCTGAAAGCGGTGTGATTCGCAATTATGTAGAATGGCTTGTGTCCATCCCTTGGAGTGAAAAAACGACAGATCGTTTAGATATTGCACATGCAGAGGAAATTTTAAATCGCGATCATGATGGGCTTGAAAAAGTGAAGGAACGCATTTTAGAATATTTATCTGTACGTCAGCTGACAAATACATTACGTGGTCCGATTTTATGTTTAGCTGGACCACCGGGTGTAGGGAAGACGAGTTTAGCACGTTCTATTGCTGAAAGCTTAGACCGTAAATTCGTCCGTGTTTCACTTGGCGGTGTGCGTGATGAATCTGAAATTCGTGGACATCGTCGCACATATGTCGGGGCAATGCCAGGACGTATTATTCAAGGAATGAAAAAAGCAGGAACAATTAATCCGGTCTTTTTATTAGATGAAATTGATAAAATGTCCAACGATTTCCGAGGTGACCCTTCAGCCGCTATGCTTGAAGTGTTAGACCCAGAGCAAAATAACACATTCAGCGATCACTATATTGAGGAAACATACGATTTATCCAATGTCTTATTTGTCGCAACAGCCAATGATTTGAGCACGATTCCTGCGCCATTGCTTGACCGTATGGAAATCATTACAATTGCAGGCTATACAGAGCTTGAAAAAACGATGATTGCAACGAATCACTTAGCACCAAAGCAAATGCAGGAACATGGCTTGAAAAAAGCACAGCTTGTGTTGAAGGAAGAAGCGATTATCGATTTAATTCGTTACTATACACGTGAAGCAGGTGTACGTAGCTTAGAGCGTCAAATTGCAACAATTTGCCGTAAAGTAGCAAAAATTATCGTGTCAGGTGAGAAAAAGCGTGTAACAGTCAATTCCAAAACATTGGTTGAGCTGCTTGGTAAACACCGTTATCGTTACGGTCAAGCAGAGCAGGAAAATCAAATTGGTGTTGCAACAGGCTTGGCTTATACAACGGTTGGTGGCGACACGCTGCAAATCGAGGTTTCATTAACACCTGGAAAGGGTAAAATCCAATTGACAGGTAAGCTTGGCGATGTGATGAAAGAGTCGGCACAAACAGCTTTAACTTTTGTGCGCTCTTTAACGAAGCAACTTGGCGTAGATGCTGACTTTTTTGAGCAGCACGATTTACACATCCATGTACCTGAAGGCGCTGTGCCAAAGGATGGACCGTCAGCAGGCATTACAATGGCAACTGCAATTGTGTCAGCTATTACCAATAAGCCAATTAAACGTGAAATCGGTATGACAGGTGAAATTACGCTACGTGGTCGCGTATTGCCGATTGGTGGCTTAAAGGAAAAATCATTAAGCGCACATCGAGCAGGTTTGACAACGGTCATTTTACCGAAAGACAATGAGCGCGATATTGACGATATTCCAGAGGTAATTCGTGAACAGCTCACATTTAAACTTGTGTCACAAGCAGAGGAAGTACTTGCATTGGCACTTGACGGAGGTTTTTAATTAATGAAAGTCCATAATGTCGAAATGGTCATTAGTGCCGTTAGACCAGAGCAATACCCAGAAGATGGACTGCCAGAATTTGCATTAGCAGGTCGCTCCAACGTCGGAAAATCATCGTTTATTAACCGAATGATTGGACGTAAAGCGATGGCGCGTATTTCCTCAAAGCCGGGGAAAACGCAAACATTGAACTTTTATAAAATCGAAGAGCAACTATTTTTTGTCGATGTACCAGGCTATGGCTACGCAAAGGTATCAAAATCAGAGCGAGCAGCTTGGGGCAAAATGATTGAAAAATATTTTACTGGTCGAGAAATCTTAAAAGCGGTTATGCTAATCGTCGATTTGCGTCATCCACCAACAGGGGATGATTGCATGATGTATGATTTTTTAAAGCATTACAATATTCCATGTATCGTCGTTGCAACGAAGGCAGACAAAATCCCAAAAGGCAAGTGGGATAAACATAAAAAAATCGTAAAAGAAACACTTGATATGGACCCAGCAGACAAACTCATCGTCTTTTCCTCGGAAACAGGCTTAGGCTTTGAGCAAGCATGGGAAGAAATCGAGAGCTATATGTAATAAAATTCAATGGGGCTTGTCCGAACTTCGGATAAGTCCCTTATTTTAGTTTTGATGGGCGAATCACTACTTTGAGACTAAAAAAATAGCGTTGCACGCTGTCTCTTTTTTTAAAGTTTTTATAAGATAGCAACAAAATGCCCACTGATTGCCATATCACTTTATGTTAAAATGAAAAGAAAATACTAGAAAATCCATGTTTTTAGCCGATGAAAAAGAGTAGGGGGATAACTATGTCTACGGTGAAAATAACAGCAGAGAATAGGTCACGCGTCATTGACTTTTTTCAAAAGCATTGGGGTAGCCCAGAAATGGTTATCTCTTCAGGTGTCTATGATTGTAGTAATCTTGACGGTTTTATCTTTGAAGAAAACAATCGAATTTTAGGATTAGTGACATATGTTTTTCATGAAAAGGAAGTCGAAGTTATTTCGTTAGACAGCATTGTAGAGGGGAAAGGAATTGGCTCTTGTTTAATGAAAGAGGTAGAACATTTCGTCCAGCAACAGGGTATAGCAACGATTTCGTTAGTTACAACGAATGATAATTTAAATGCACTGAAGTTTTATCAAAAGCGAGGCTACAAACTCGATGCAATATTTCCAAATGCTGTTAAACAAGCAAGGAAAATAAAACCAAGCATTCCGTTAGTGGGCTATAATGGAATACCAATTACCGATGAAATTCGCCTAGTGAAAAAGCTATAAGGGAGGTCAACATAATGGATATCGCAGCATTAGCAATGAATATGAAGCAGGCACAATTGATGCAGCAAGTATCAATCGCTGTGACAAAACAAGCAATGGAGTTTCAAGAGCAAAGCACAGAGCAGCTATTAGAAGTAATGGATGCACCACATCCAAGCTTAGGTCACGCCATTGATGTTTCTGTATAATAATGACGTCCATTGTGTGCAATGGACATTACATAGGGAATTTGCAACAAAGAGGAGGAAATACATTGTTAAAAAAAGTAGCAACAATATTCATTACGCTTGCTGTTTTAATGAGTCTACTATTACCTAATCAGCAAGCTCAGGCAGCCACAACATATACATTTGTTTCAGCAACGTATAACGAAACAGTTGCCAAGGATGGTACAGTCACAAAAACGTTAAGCGGTGTTACATTGGAAAATAGCAGAGGCAGTCGTAGCACCTTTAATATGGACCGCAGCGCTAAGCTTTTCATTAATAATACGATGACGACAATCGAAGGCTTTAAGCCTGGCATGGAAGTAACCGTAAAAGTAAACTTGCGCCGTGTAACAGAAATGCGTGGTGTTTCAGCAATTGAAGAAGGAACAATTGCACCAAGCAGCAAGCAAAAATATGGTACAGTCACAAAAATTGATCCAAATGGCTTGTTCGTCACAATTAAAATGGATGGTGCAAAAGAGCAAGATTATTATGTCAATAAAAATACGAAATTTATTAAAGGCTCATCTACACATGATTTAAGTGCATTATATGAGGGAGACCGTGTAAAAGTAAAATTTTCAAGCCCTTCCACTTCCATTATTTCTGAAATGGAAATTATCGTAACAGGTGTTCAAGTAGCCAATGTGTATAAAGCAAAGCTACAAACAGTCAATACATCAGCGAATACCTTTGTTGTGCAAAATGCACATGCATTCACAAACTGGCTATTCGGCACTTCTGAAAAAACAGCGATGAATAAATTTACATTTGATAATAATACATCTATTTATGTTGGCAATGAAAAAATTACGAAAAATCAATTAAGAAACTATCAAAACAGTGAGCTTTATTATGTAACAACGAAGCAATTTGGCAAAGAAGTTGTCAAAAAGGTTGTTGTTTTACAAAATAATGAACGCACATACTATGAGCCATTAACAGCTGTCAATACGTCTCTGAACTTCCTACAGCTAGGCTATGCAGGTCAATTATACTTCCATGAAGGCTCGATTTTAATTCGCAATGGTCGTTTAGTAGAGCCATCTACATTAGCTGCATACGGCTCTGCATACGTGGTAACAGATGGCGCGACAGCTAGTCGCTTTGCTCATGTTGTCAATATTACAAATGATAGCTTTACATCGCCAAACTTAAAGCAACAAGGTCTATATTTTGGTCAGCTAGAATTTGTTGATATGGACAATTACTTAGTAGAGCTTGATGAGCTAGAAAAAATCGAAAATAATTATTGGGTGACACAGGAAGATACAATATTTGCTTACAGCAATAGCTCAAACATGGTATCAAATGTTCGCAATGGCGTGATTTCAATTGTGCCAAATATGGATTTAATTGAACATGAAGGCTCATATGGATACTTCTATGTGAAGGATGGCCATATTCAAGCATTACATGTGCTGACTTCATCACAGAAAAAATCACAGCTAGTCTTAACAGGTCGCATTCAAGACTTCCGTACATTGACAAGCAATGGCAAGGAAACACGCTTAATGAATGTTAAAGATGTAAGTCAATGGATAAATAGTGAATGGATCGATAGTGGCTCATTGACGAATGTGATGCTTGATCAAGCGATGATTATTAAAAACGGTAAGGTTATTAAAGCATCAGAGTTAAAAGAATCAGATCGTGTCGTGTTATTCACAAATGCTCAATTTGATGCACATGTAATATTAGTAAATGAATAGTAGTGAGAAATAAAAATAGTGAAGGCTGTTCAAGTGCTGGACAGCCTCCTCGCTATTTGAATAAAGGAGTGTAAAGCATGAAGCAACGTCAATGGTTAATCACAATCGTCTCCTTATTGCTATTTACAATTGTTTTTTATTCAGGAAAAGTTGAGGCAAACACAATTGATTTAAATGGTGGAGTTAAAAATGAGAATACATATGAAGAGTATGTATTTTTGACAGGTGTACCAATTAAATTTACTGGTACAAATAAAAATGTTTCTGTATCCGTATCGGAGAAAAAAGGACAATTGACAGAAACGTATAAGCTGACATTAACAGGAGCGAACGGCGAAAAATTAGCGCGCCAATTTACATATGCATACGATGTAACAAACTATGATCAAATTGGACAAAGCACAGCAACAGGGGAAGTTACAAAGTATACAGAGAAAGTGACGATTGGCAATAAAACGTATACATTGACGGATTATCAGTTTTCTAAAAGTGCTGTTACTGATAAACGACCAGCATCCGATTATTTTTCAGGTAATGCACTTGCACGTAAAACATACTCAGTGAAAAACGGAAAAAATACGGACGAAATTACGATTCATGTGGATAGCCGCAATGAAGGCTACGAAAACTTCTGGGGTGCTACGGAAACACAAATTACAGAGTATGAAATGATATTTGAGGATGGCTCCATTGGTACAGTAAAAAATCGTGTATCTTCATCAAAGTCTCGTACATTAAACTATGAAGAAAATGCCTCGTCCTTATCAAGCTTTTATGGTGGCTATGTTGTAAATAGCGCAGCTGATATTATTTCTGAGTATGACTATAAATTGCCGAAAAAATCGGGCACGGTATCATTAAATTTAAAAATGATGCCTCGTATAGAGCGATTAATTGTTCCGAAATTTAGAGATTTATCGAGCCATCAAGCGAAAGATGCGATTGAAAAACTATATTCTTTAGGTATTTTAGAGGATCAATCGAATTTCTTTTCACCAAATACACCAATGCAACGCTATGACTTTACGATTGCCATTGGAAAAGCAATCGATTTACGTGTGTTGGAAGACACTGAAAAAAGAGGGAAAAAAGCACCTGCAAGCATTTTTAATGATGTGAAACGTACAACAAAGGACTATAACTATTTAGAATCCGCTGTCAAAAAAGGAGTTATTACAGGTATAACACCTACGAAGTTCGATCCTGATGGCTTTTTAACACGTCAGCAGGCAGCTGCCATTTTAGTGCGTGCATTAGGTTTAGAAGGGAAAGCTCCAGACCCAGGCTATCAAACAAACTATCGTGATGATGCGAAAATTACAGACTATGCACGTGATGCAGTTTATGTTGTATCAGAGCTAGGCTTAATGACAGGCGATTCTGTCACAGGAAATTTCAATCCAAAAGGAAAGCTAACACGAGCGCAAGCATCATTAATTATGATGCGTTTCCTTGAATATTTAGAAAATGATTTAAAACAAAACTACCGTGATGATATTTTATTCTTTGATTAAGGAGGGGGCTACATGGCTAACATGAAAAAAACATGGATTATCATCTTATGCTCAGCGTTACTTTTAGCAGGGTGGCTTCCATTAGCAGCTCCAGCGAATGCAGCGCCATCCATTTCGGATGTTGATAAAAATAGTGAAAAATATACAGCAGCGCAATGGGCCATTGACCAAAAATTAGTTCAGCTTTCGGGAAGTAAGTTCCAGCCTAACGTTCTTGTAACAGAGCAGCAAATGCTACAAATGATTGCACAGCTTGATAAAAATTATCATTTCAGTTATGCACATGATATGGTGTACACATATTATGCCGATTTAAACATGCCGATTTATGGGGCAAATAATATGGGACGCCGCACTGCTAATGCAACGAGAGGGCAATTTGCTCGTCTATATGCGGCAATGAATAGCCTTGATTTATCAGAAGTGCAGGCAGTTCAATATTTATATACACATGAAATTACAAAAGGTTTAACAGGTAAGAAAACGTTTGATGATTATGCAGCAACAAAGGCGATTACACGTGGTGACCTTGTGACATTTTTATATCGTGCAGCAAAAAGTGGTGGCATTGCAATTGAAGGCTTAAGCGCAGCGCCATCTGGTAAGGACGATAGCAAAGTAACATTGCCATTAAATTTTGTTAGCTCAAACGGTACAGTAGAATTAAAGCCACCTTCAGATAAGAAGGAAAATGATAAATCTAATAATCCGAGCGCTTTTAAAGCCGTACAAAGCATTAATGTGGAAAAAGAGGAATTAGCAGCAAATGGCTTGGATGCAACAGCTATTCAAATACTATTAAAAGATAGCTATGGCAATGACATTCCATATGATACGACATTGCAATTTAAAGTAACATCAAAGGTTGGAGCTCGCATCGTCGAATCACCACCGACATCAGGCTCAAAGCCAGAGAAAAATGCAGGCAGTAGCACAACAACGATTTTCACTGATGGTGGTGAATTAAATGCATACATTATTGCACCAACATTAACAAAATCAGAAAAAGATTTAATTACATTTGAGCTTGTTAATAATAATGAAACAAAATTTGCCAGCTATCGCAATCAGCGCATCGAAGTGGAATTGCGCTATGTACCAAAAGCGGAAGTGCGCATTTCCTACGAAGTATATGATCCAGACCAGCCAAATGGTGGTGGCAGTGTCACACCAGGTCCAAAGCCATTACCAGCATTACCGGTAGGGAAAGTGGATGGCAGTACAGTACAAACAGTGCCATTTACACCGAATGGTATTATTGAAATCCGTGACTATGATACAGATGAATTAACATTTGATGGATTTAAATGGGAAAACTATACGAATTCATCAGGTCAAATTGTTAATGGTCGTGTTCGAGACGATGCAATCCAATATGGAAATGCAGAGCTACGCATGGATAATCAGCTTATTTCTGTATGGTTATTTGAACAAATTATAGAGCGTATGATTGATGAGTATGGAAGAGTAAATGCCTACTATACCATTAATAGCGAAGGTCGCGCGGTTTATAATTTACAAGATGTAATGGATGAGAGTTTTACAAGTCAATTCGAATCAAAAATCCATGCATTAATTGTTCATTTACTAACGTATTTCCCTAGAAACACAAATGATTTAACGATGGTTCACTATGACAGTGTAAAAGCAGTTAAGGCAATCTTTGATTCTTTAAGCAAGGCAGATCAAGATTATTTAGCGAAAAACTATAAAGA
The DNA here is from genome assembly GCF_025291715.1 of Metasolibacillus sp. Classification (GTDB taxonomy): domain Bacteria; phylum Bacillota; class Bacilli; order Bacillales_A; family Planococcaceae; genus Metasolibacillus; species Metasolibacillus louembei. Next base: position 28,634 of record NZ_JAMBIZ010000027.1, on the reverse strand, counting down.
TACAGTCGGGAATTTAAGTGGCTATAATGCAAAGGTAGACAGCTTAAAGGAAAGCCAAGAAATTGTGGAGCGTCCTGAAGGAATGGAGCGCTACACGAAAGTGATTGTTAATTTAGTAGCACCGGGTGGACGTGTCATTACAGACTATAAAGGAACAGCGGAAATTGAATTTAATGGACAACGTAAAGTTGTGTCATTCAATACAAATACGACAGATTATAATAAAGGAACAGGCTATGCTGGCTCAGCTGTTGGTTATTTTGATTCCATTGTCTATGGCTCATCAACAGCGACAGCAACATTGGTTTCATCTAATATTGATCCACGTTATCGCGAGATGTTTAGAGAGATCATTGGCGTACCAACAAAGCAAAAAATCTTTACAAACTTTAAATTTACAAAAAACAAATGTACGCTTGCAACGGAAATAGCCTTTATTGTTGACCAATCGAGCTCGATGCGTAAACAAGATCCAAATAATTTTACAGCGGACAAAACAAAGCAGTTGATTCGTCAGATTGGCTCGAATAACAATATCGTTGTTCCGTTTGCTGCAAATCCAGGCTCAGTTGTAAAAGGTACAGCAACAAATATTGCCAATATGGAAGGCTTTATCTCCTATGATAAGCTGTCATCACGCAATACCAACATGGCACAAGCAGTACAGGCAGCACTTAACAACTATACAACAGACGATAAAGTTGCCAAGTCGATGGTATTGATTACAGATGGTAAAACATCGAATGCGCAGGTAGAGCGCATTATTGATAGTGCGAAAAAAGCAAAAATACAAATTCATACGATTGCTGTTGGACCAGCGAAAGATGTTAACACAGCAATCTTGAAAAAAATTGCTTCTGAAACAGGTGGTCAAAGCTATCATGCGACAGATGTAGAACGTTTGCACAGTGCATATCAAGCAGTAATTGATGCGATTTTATGTCAAACATTCGTATCAGATGCAAGCTGTGATACGAGCACAGGTTTATTCAACGCTGCAACAGTCGATGTCACACGTTCAACAGTCATTATGACAGCTGAATTAAATGAAAACTGTACAAATGTAGCATCTGTACAAGTACGTTTTACCTCTGTTAACGGTGATGTCAACTACGACTTAATTGATCGTGGGCAAAATGTTTTCAAAGTAAGCCAATCAATTCGCAAATTTAATCGTTTTGATTTGTATAATGAAGTCATCTTCCGTGCATTTGACCAAAATGGTCATTTAATCGCAGATAAAGAAGTGAAGCTATAAAAATATGGCTATCAGAAAAGAAGGCAAGTGCGCCACTTTTCTGATAGCCATTTGTTTTTATAGTTAATGCTTATTTAATCTATTTGCACTAATTGTTTGTCAATTAGCTTGTATGTATAATCGCTAAGCTGCGCTGCTTCTTTATCACGTGTGGCCATAATAATCGTTTGTCCCTGATTGCGATAAAATGATAATAAATTTAATACTTCATAACATGCCTGTGCATCTAAATAAGCTGTTGGCTCATCAATAATAAGGACACTCGGATTACCAAGGAGCGCACGAGCAATTGCTACGCGATATTTTTCTTCTGACGATAAATCTTCAGGAAAGCATTCAAATAATTCAGCATGAATGCCAACTTGCTGTAATAAGGTTAACGCTTTCGGATATAATGTTTTTCTCGGCTCATCATGAATAAACGGTAAAATCACATTATCCACTATGGAATAATGCGGTAGGAATTTAAAGTTTTGATAGACAAAACCAATATGTTTTCGGCGATAATTACTTCGAGCTTTATCGCTTAATTGATAAAGTGCAATATTATCATACAATACATCTCCCTTAGTTGGCGTCAGTAATCCTGCGATACAGCCTAGAAATATTGTTTTTCCTGTGCCCGCATCACCAATAATTGTATACCATTTTCCTTTTTCAATCGTTAAAGAAATATTATGTAAAATGTTAATGTGTCCTGATGAATATGCGAAAGATTTGCTAAGCTTGTGGATTTCGATCATAATGCTTACCTCGTTTGTATTGATACATTAGTTTCAGCAAAAAATAATCCAGAGTGGATATGTTAATCTCCCCTGGATTATTAGTATCTTTATTTTGCACTGTATTCTTGTGTAAAATATTCTATACCTTGAGCGTCCTTTATCATTCTTTCTCCAATTTTCTCGAATTCAAATTGTCCTGTATTAGGAATTGATATGATATACTTTGAGCCATCAGTTGTAATTTCAGCATTTTCATAAATCTGTCGGAAATTTTCCCCTACCTGTATATCGAGACTTTCTAAAAATAAATCAATATCACTTACTTTCTTATTGTCACTGCGTTCTCCGCTGACTAGTAAACCATCCTCAGTTAGAGCAATTAATTGTCCAGCGTTATTCTGAAAGCCAGAATCTTTAAAATCATCTATCTGTGCTACCCATTCATCATTCGATGTACAAGCAGATAATAGTAAAGTAGCGAATAGCAAGACAAGTAATTTCTTCATCCAATATACACCTCCATTTTGGCATTATAAAAAACTTTTGGACAAACGATTATCTAAGTGGCTAAGAAATGTACGTTAATTTTGTTCATATGCTTTTGTTGGTGTAGGATAATTGCCCATAGAAACATAACCTACATAAAACCCATGATATAAATAGTCTTTATCACGATAGTAAGTATCTAAAGTCAAATGACCAGCGTATGTTCCATCATTATATAAATATGTAAGCGGAGGTGGAGTATTCTTTTTGGGTATTATAACTTCTATTGTGACGAATTTCCTATTTGTTGATGCAGGTTCAACAGTATCAGCATTGGCTACAGTGCTATGATAAGGTAAAAACAAACCTGTGAAAGATACAGTTAAAGAAAATAATAAATATATTGGAAGATATTTTTTCATTGTTTATTGCTCCTTGTAGTAATCTTGTAGGTCTTGTTGGATTTTTGTAGGATGTGGTATAGGGCCATTAGTATTATACACATATCCAGAGTATAAAGCGTAGGAACCATTTAAAGTACGTTCAAAAAATAAATATCCCTCTAAGTATGTTCCATGCATATAACGTTTTGCAAAAATCCATGTAGGAGGTCCAGCTGGGTGAATAAGTGGATTAACAAAATATTCTTGTTCTATCCATACTTTTGTTAAAGTAGGGCTTGCTGTAATAACATTTCCATTCTCATCTTGTGTCTGATGAAGAATATCATTTTCTTCTATCTGATTTGCGGAGGCAGATAAAGAGTTTGTTAGAAAAAAGAGTATAGCTATTGTGAAACATGTAACTAAAATTTGTTTAATTGATGTATTCATGATTTACAGAAAATGCCTTTCTCGTTGATTTATACCTAGGTTGCATTTAGCTTAACATAAATATTTTAACTAGGCACCGCCATTATTCCGCCAACATACCGCCACTTTTTTTGTCGGTAACTGACAATTATCCACCAAATCACTGAAAGTTAAAAATATATCTACACTTTCTGGTTCATTTCGTAATTGTTTGTGTGGTAACTAACAACTGTACATGAGAATCTCTCTTTTACTTAATTTTATTGGATGTAATTGGATAATAAATGCATGTGACTTGTTGATTTAGCCCTTTTATTCCATAAAATACGTTCTTACTTCATCAGGCATTTCTTGCATATTAATAATTTTTATTTTTGTTTTACCTGGAGTCGTTTCAATCAAATAAGAATTCGTAGCTCCTTGAATAACAGTAAACTGCTGAATTTTGTCAGGCGGTAAAGGATCATTCATCATTTGAAGATAAACATTTTTATCAATAATGATATTTTCTTCTGTCAGCGTTAAGTTGAGAAAATCATCTTAATAAATTTGTTTTTAGCTATAGCAAATGTTTTACCCCTAGAGTGCTTTTAGCATATCATAAATAATATTATCCGTGCACCGCCATTATTCCGCCAACATCCCGTCAATTTTTTGTCGGTAACCGACAATATCCCGCCAAATTGCCAAAAAATAAAAAATATCTATATACATTGTCATAAAATTCGCTAAAATAATAAATGAGAAGAGGTTAACACAATGCAAGAGAATATCAAGCTAGCATAGCCCTATAAAAGCAACGTAGGAAAAAATAGTCGCTTTAGAAAATAGTTTTAATGAGTAATTAGTAGCATTAATGCATAAGTTTATGATATGGCAGCAACGATAAAGCTTCTTAATTTTAGCTTTTGATATTGTTGATGTTTTATTGCAATCTATCGAAAGCATATAACAGCTTCTCATATAAAAACATACTTACTAAAAATGATGAAATGAGGCGGATTAATTATGATGAAAATGATTCAATTTTTACGCGACAACATGGATATTGCAAAATTATTACATGAAGGAAAAGTATCATTAGTAGGTGTTACAGCACAGGAGCAAGCAGCAATTATAGAGGCTTTTGAGAAGGAGATACATTCTGATACGATGTATTGGAAATAAAAAATGAAAAAGCGCTATTTCATTTTTATACTTTATGTAGGGATTGCTATTTATTTATCTATTGTCGCTTATCATAAACCTTTAATTAAAATAGAGCTTCAGCAGCAACATGAGCAATGGGCTGTTGAAGCTCCATATTATAAAAAATGGGCAGCAGAGCAAGGCATTGAAGTAGGAGATGTTATTTTAAATGTTGATAGTGTGCCCATTAACGAAATATCCACAATTATATATGTTCATTCTATAAGAGCTGCTAATGAGCTGACGATTCAAAAACAGGACGGTACAATAAAGAAAATTGAAATATTACATAAAGATTTGCCTGCGCAATTTTATTTACATGTTATCTTACCAATTATTTATTTTGTGTTATCTTTAGGAGCGGGCTTCTATCTATATAAAAGACAAAAAGATATTGCAAGCATGAAATGGCTGATTCTCTTTATATTAACAATTGCATTAGCTTATTTAAGTAGCACAGCTTCTAGTAAACTTAATCTTCTAGGTGGTATCGTAACAAATGGAGGAATTCTTCTTGCTCCATTAGTATTATTGCAATTTTTGCAAAACTATTATCGTTATTTACATATTAAGTGGACATTTATACAGCGCATTGAAATGTTATACATATTACCAGTAATAGGTGCTGTACTAGGTGGTGTTGAAATAGTCTATCCATTTTTAAGAAATACTACTTCTTTAATTATATTAACAACATCATTCTTACTCTTCGCTTGTTCATTATGGATATTACTACACGGCTATTATAAAACACGCCTGATACAATTACGCTTATTAATTTTAAGCGTAATTTTGCCGTTTTTACCATTCTTATTGTTATTTGTCGTGCCTGAAGTAATTAGACAACGCCCGATCCTAGAGGCAGAGTACAGTATATTATTTGTTCTTTTAATTCCATTTTGTTTTATGTTTTTACGTGTGTCAGAGCGCTTATTTGATATTCATTACTATATTACACGAACAAGCTATTATTTAGTCGTGACATCTGCTTTAACGATATGGCTGTGGCTAGGGCTATATTTCTTAATGGACAATGTGCCAAATGGAATACTTGTTGTTTTTTTATTTATTTCCATTTTGCTATTTTTCTATATAAAAGAAAAAGTAGATGCGAAATATCGAGATATATTATTTACGCCAAAGGGGAATACGATACGGCAGCTATCCAAAGTAATTGATCAAATGAGCATTGCTTATCGCGTAGAGGTGTTGCTTTCCATTTTAAAGGAGGAGGCAGCTAAGCATTTAGAAATTCAAAATATCAAGATTGTGAATAATGATGGAAGTAGCAGACCTGCTGAATGTATTATGACAGATGAACAAATGCAGCAGTTGCATGCTGGAGAAATTATCAAGCTATCTAATGTATATGTAGCGCTTATTCATCAAGAGGCGCATATGCAAAGGCTATTACTTATTGAACATCAAGGAACAATCCGCTTAAAGGATGAGGAGCTTCTATGGCTAAAGCTTTTGTTGAAATATGCAGGAAGTGCTATTGAAAGCTTGAAAAAAATTGAAGAGCTATTAAGAGAGCTGCAAAGCTTACAGCAAACAGCGGAGCAGGAGCCTATATGGTTAAAGAAGCTCGTATGGCTAAAAGTAGAGCAAGAAAAGTATTATGTAGCACAAGAGCTGCATGATACAGTATTACAAAATTTAACACACCTCACACGTGAAATAGGCTTGTTAGTAGAAGATGAAACAGCCGTTTCAGCACAAGAGTTGTATGAGCAAATGCATAATAATGTGCAGGATTTACGAGCCTATTGTGAGACATTGAAACCACCTGTATTAGACAAATTTGGTTTAACAGCAGCATTAAGCCAATTAGCCCAACAAGTAAGTAACAAAGCAAAATTCAAATTATGTACAACCTTTGAGCGTGTTTATTTACAGCATGAACAGCTACCTTTAGTCATTTATCGCATTGTACAGGAGCTGCTGAATAATGCCTTAAAGCATTCTGACGCAACAAAGGTAACACTTTCTTTACAGGAATTAGATGAAGGCTTTGAATTAATCTATGAGGATGATGGAATGGGCTGTGAGCTGGAACAAATGCTACAAACGGACTCTCTAGGTATAAGAGGGATTAAAGAACGAGTAGAGGCATTTAATGGCTATTGTCGTATCGAGGCAAATGTAAATGAAGGTGTATTTATTCATATTATCATAGAAGGGTCTGTGGAAGATGATTAAGGTGCTTATTGTAGATGACCATCCAATCGTGCTGGAAGGGTCAAAGCGATTAATGGAATCAGCTGACGATATTCATATCGATACAGAATTACAGGCGACAAACGTCGTGCATCAATTAGCTGAAAATGACTATGATGTTTATTTACTTGATGTGAATTTAGGGGAATCTGATGGTATTACTTTAGCGCAGCAAATTAAAGAGCACACAAAGGCACGTGTCATTTTATATACGGGGGATGACCCGACAAATTATTATTCACTTATTGTTGAAAAGAGGGTGGATGGGGTCGTGTCAAAAATGGCAACGCGCTTTCAAGTAATTCAAACAATTCGCGCGGCAATGCAAGGACTTATGTTAATACCAACAGATTTCCTCGATTACATTCATTTTAGTCGAGACGATATTGAATTGACAGCTAAGGAGAAAATGCTTCTTTCTTGGCTGCAAGAAGGGTTAACAAATAAAGAAATGGCAGTAAAGCTGCATACATCTGTTCGTACAATTGAGCGTTATTGGTCACAGCTGTTTCAAGTGTTAGGTGCGACATCGCGCGAAGCGGTGCTTGACATTATTAAGGAGCAACGACTTTTAGAGTGAGAAGAGATTCAAAAATTTTATCATGTACCGGGGCATAACGATAGTATAATAGAAGTAGTCACTATCAAGTGACGTGCTATGCATTTACTCGCACATTAAAGCGAAAAATTAGCTGTTAAAGAAGGGGGAACAACTGCTTCTTTAGCAGCTTTTTATGTTAAGAGCATTGAAAAAGCGTAAAAAATTTGTTAAGCTTACATTAGAATGATTCTAAAATAGTAATTGTGTTCATAGCATGTTCACAAACAAGTAATGAAATTGCGTATATTTATGGTACAATTAAAAATATGAATTAGAACGTGTGAGGTGTGGGGGTTCATGCATACATTGGTCGTAGGCTTGAATTATAAAACAGCGCCAGTAGAAATTCGCGAAAAGCTATCGTTTATTGAGAGCGAAATACCGAATGCCATGGAGGCGCTACAACAACAAAAGAGCATTTTAGAAAATGTAATTGTATCAACATGTAATCGTACAGAAATTTACGCGGTTGTTGATCAATTGCATACAGGACGTTATTATATTAAACGTTTTTTAGCAGAATGGTTTCATCTTTCAACTGAACAATTTGAAGCACATTTATTTATTCATGAAGAGCAAGAGGCAATTCAGCACTTATTTAAAGTAACAGCTGGGATTGATTCGATGATTCTTGGTGAAACGCAAATTTTAGGGCAAGTGAGAAAAAGCTTTTTACAAGGGCAAGAGCTTGCGACAACGGGTACGATATTTAACCAATTGTTCAAGCAAGCCGTAACGTTTGCAAAGCGTGCACATAATGAAACAGCTATTGGAGAAAACGCTGTTTCTGTATCGTATGCGGCTGTGGAGCTTGCAAAGAAAATCTTTGGTTCATTAAAGAAAACCCATGTGGCGATTTTAGGCGCAGGGAAAATGGGCGAGTTAGCGATTCAAAATTTATATGGCAATGGTGTAGGAAAAGTAACGGTTATTAACCGTACATTTGAAAAAGCACAAGATTTAGCAGTGAAGTTTGAAGGTCAGGCTAAATCGATGCAAGAATTGCAATGCATGTTGTTGGAAGCAGATATTTTAATTAGCTCGACAGGCTCAACAAATTATGTTATTGATTATGAGCTAATGCAATATGTGGCACGTATGCGCAAAGGGCAGCCATTATTTATGGTTGATATTGCTGTGCCGCGTGATTTAGATCCTCGCATTGCGGATTTACCAAATGTCTTCTTATATGATATCGATGATTTGCAAGGCATTGTGGAAGCGAATTTGGCAGAGCGTGAGAAGGCGGCTGCTGAAATTACGCATATGATTGGTTATGAAGTCACAGAGTTTAAAGCATGGTTAGCGACATTAGGTGTAGTACCTGTCATTTCGGCATTGCGTAAAAAAGCGAGTCGCATTCAAGAGGAAACGATGCTAAGCATTGAGAATAAAATGCCTGATTTAACAGAGCGTGAGCGCAAAATTTTAAGCAAGCATACAAAATCAATTATTAACCAGCTATTGAAAGAGCCAATTTTGCAAGCAAAGGAAATGGCGAATTCTTCAAAAGCGAATGAGCAATTGCAATTATTCCAAGCAATCTTTGGTATTGAAGATGATGTGCAGCATGAAATGGTAACACCATATGAAAGCAAAGCACAGGTTCAGCCAAAGCTGGCATTCGAATCTTAACATCACCATTAGCGTGATGGAAAATGACAAAAATTTCGTATCTGTATGCTAAAATAAAAGATAGGGAGGCTGTCGTGAAAGCAGGTTGACACTTGCCTTTTGCGACAGCCTTTCGTCTATTTTCGAAACATGTTATGATGCTATTAAATGCTGACTAAAAGGGCGCTTTTCAATACGAGCCCCTTGAAACTTTGATGATAAAAGAAGGGATACGCATGTCTGAAATGATAATGACGAGGATTTATGAATCAATTGTGATACTTTATGCAATTGGACTCGTCTTCTACTTTATTGATTATTTTTATCGGCGTATTCAAGCACGACGTATCGCATTTTGGTTCGTGTCGATTGTCTGGATACTGCAAACAATTTACTTTATCTGGTTTATTTTAGAGATGAAACGATTCCCTGTATTGTCTTTATTTGAAGGCGTTTATTTTTATGCGTGGTTGCTCACATCGTTGTCTATTATTTTGCATTGTGTTGTGCGCGTAGATATGCCTGTATTTTTTATGAATATGCTAGGTTTTGTCTTCGTTACCATTCATTTATTAGCACCAAACGATGTGGTTGAGCCTGTACGAACTTCGCTCATTTCAGAGGTATTAATTATTCATATTAGCTTTGCAATTGCCTCGTATGCAGCGTTTACGTTATCGTTCGTTTTTTCGGTGCTCTATTTAGTGCTGTATCGCATTTTAAAGCAAAAAAAATTCAACCCGTTATGGTCACGCTTGCCGAATTTACAGCAAACGACGAGCTGGATGAGCTATTCGATGCTTGTAGGTATCCCTTTGCTATTCGTTAGCTTAGTGTTAGGATTAGAATGGGCGTTTTTATCAATTGACAAGTTTTCCATTATTGATGCGAAAATTTTAGGGTCATTTTGTATTGCCATTATTTATTTGGTTATTTTATTATTACACCGCAGCAAGAAAATGGTTAGTACAACATATGCATGGGCACAAATCTTTGTCTTTTTGCTCATTGTTATTAACTTCTTCTTAGGCAGTAAACTATCAACATTCCATTTATGGTATTAAGTGAAAGAGGTAGATTTTTAGTGAGAAAAATTATTGTTGGTTCACGTAAAAGTAAGCTTGCTTTAACACAAACAAATTGGTTTATTAATGAATTGCGTGCTTCAGGTGCACCTTTCGAATTTGAAGTAAAGGAAATCGTAACAAAAGGTGACCGTATTTTAGATGTACAGCTGTCTAAAGTGGGCGGTAAAGGCTTATTCGTTAAGGAAATCGAGCAAGCATTGTACGACAAAGAAATTGACTTTGCAGTGCATTCGATGAAGGATATGCCTGCTGTGTTGCCAGAAGGCTTAGTGATTGGTTGTATTCCGCCACGTGAAGATGCACGTGATGCATTCATTTCAAAAGGGCATGTGAAATTTGCCGATTTACCAAAGGGTGCTGTTGTTGGCACAAGCTCATTGCGCCGCAGTGCACAGCTTTTACAAGTGCGACCAGATCTTGAAATTAAATGGATTCGTGGCAATGTTGATACGCGTTTAGCGAAGCTTGAAACAGAGGAATATGATGCGATTATTTTAGCAGCAGCGGGCTTAAAGCGCCTTGGCTGGAGCGATGATGTAGTGACAGAGTATTTAGATCTTGATATTTGTTTACCAGCAGTTGCGCAAGGTTCATTAGGGATTGAATGTCGTGCAGACGATGTGGAGCTACTGGAGGCTCTTTCAAAGTTAACAGACGAGGCAACTTGGCAAGCAGCACATGCTGAGCGTACATTCCTTGCTGAAATGGACGGAGGCTGTCAAGTACCGATTGCAGGCTATGCCACGGTTGATGGTGACAATATTACATTGACGGGCTTAGTCGCTGCACCTGATGCTTCTGTTACATACAAGGAAACGATAACAGGAACAGATGCGGCAGAAATCGGCAAAGAAGTAGCGGCGTTACTAACGAAGCAAGGAGCATTTGAGCTGATTCAACGTGTGAAGGCTGAGCAAGATGCATAGTAATGTCCTACTTACAGGGAAAACGATTTATGTAACAGGCACACAGAAGGTACAGACGATTGCGCAGCTTGTTGCACAGTATGGAGGAGAGGTGCAAGCCTTTCCTCTCATTGCAGTACAAACGTGTGAAAGTGAAGAAGATGCTGAATGGCTACAGCGTCTACCCGCGTATGACTGGCTGATTTTCACAAGCCAAAATGCGGTAACAAGCTTTATGCAAAAGGTCAAGCATGTATCAAATCGCATTGCAGCTGTAGGGGCAAAAACAAAGGAAGCGCTAGAGCAGTATGGCTACACTGTGGATTTTGTCCCAAGCGTTTATAGTGCAGATGTGTTTGTGAAGGAGTTCCCACAAGTAATGGGAGAGGCGACTTGCCTTTTTTTACGAGGCAGCTTAGCAAAAACTACGATAAAAGATGCTTTATGCTGTGATGAATGGACGATTTATGAAACAGTGCCTACGACAGCGCATGTACAAGCAATGAAGGAAAGCTTATTACAAGCAGCAGAGCCGATTGTCGTTTTTGCGAGTCCTTCAGCGGTGCAAGTATATGCTGAACATATTGTCCCAACAATTGGCTGGCAGGACATAACCGTTGCTTCCATCGGCCATATTACAACAGCCGCTTTACAAAAGTACGGTGCAACTGTTACTGTACAGCCACAAACATACACAATGCAAGCAGTGATAGAGCAATTAATAGGAGGAATTACAAAGTGACACAATTACATTTCCAAAGACACCGCCGTTTACGCCAAAGCGCAGGGATGCGTGCAATGGTAAAAGAAACGTATTTGCATAAGGAAGATTTCATTTATCCGATTTTTGTTGCGGAAGGGGAAAATATTAAAAATGAAGTGGCATCAATGCCAGGTGTTTTCCAGCTTTCTTTAGACAATTTAGGTGCTGAGCTAGATGAAATCGTAGCGCTAGGTATTCCAGCCGTTATTTTATTCGGCTTACCTGCTGAAAAGGATGCTATCGGCTCTGGTGCATATCACGATCATGGTATTATTCAAAAGGCAACACGTTATGCAAAGGAGCGTCATCCAGAGCTTCTTGTTGTGGCAGATACGTGCCTTTGTGAATATACAGACCATGGACACTGTGGCGTTGTAGAAGGCGAGCAAATTTTAAATGACCCATCATTAAATTTACTAGCACAAACAGCGATTTCACAGGCGAAGGCTGGGGCTGATATTATTGCGCCATCGAATATGATGGATGGCTTCGTAGCGGCGATTCGCGCAGGATTAGATGAAGCAGGCTTTGCTCATATTCCGATTATGTCATATGCGGTGAAATATGCTTCTGGCTATTATGGCCCGTTCCGCGAGGCAGCAGACGGTGCGCCAAAGTTCGGCGATCGTAAAACCTATCAAATGGACCCATCTAATCGTCTAGAGGCGATGCGTGAAGCAGCATCTGACGTGGAGGAAGGGGCAGATTTCTTAATCGTCAAGCCAGCTCTTGCATACATGGATATTATTCGTGATGTGAAAAATAACTTTGCTTTACCTGTTGTTGCTTACAATGTGTCAGGTGAATATGCGATGGTGAAAGCAGCTGCTATCAATGGCTGGATTGATGAAAAAGCAGTTGTAATGGAAACACTTCTTGGTATGAAGCGCGCGGGTGCAGATTTAATTATTACATACCATGCAAAAGATGCCGCACGTTGGTTGGAGGAGAAATAATATGCGTTCATATGAAAAGTCAAAGCAAGCATTTAGCGAAGCCATTGATTTAATGCCAGGTGGCGTCAACAGCCCTGTTCGCGCATTTAAATCAGTCAATATGAGTTCGATTTTTATGGAATCTGGTCAAGGTGCAATCATCCGTGACATTGATGGTAACGAATATATCGACTATGTATTATCATGGGGACCATTAATTTTAGGCCATACGCATCCTGAAGTTGTCGCGGCGATTAGTGAGCAGGCAGCAAAAGGGGCTTCATTTGGTGCGCCAACTTTATCTGAAAATAAATTGGCAAAGCTAGTGATGGAGCGTTTACCATCGATTGAAATGATTCGTTTCGTGTCATCAGGTACGGAAGCAACGATGTCAGCACTACGCTTAGCACGTGGCTATACAGGACGTGATAAAATTTTAAAATTCGAAGGCTCTTATCATGGGCATGGTGATTCATTATTAATTAAGGCAGGCTCTGGTGTCGCAACACTTGGTTTACCAGATAGCCCAGGCGTACCAGCAGATGTTGCCAAAAATACATTAACAGTGGCATACAATGATTTAGAATCAGCGAAATTAGTATTCGAAAAGTTTGGCAACGAGTTAGCGGCTGTTATTTTAGAGCCTGTTGCAGGCAATATGGGCGTTGTACCTCCACAACCAGGCTTCTTAGAAGGCTTGCGCGAGCTAACAACAGCACATGGCACATTATTAATTTTTGATGAAGTCATGACAGGCTTCCGCGTAGATTATGGCTGTGCGCAAAGCTACTATGGTATCACACCTGATTTAACTTGCTTAGGTAAAGTAATCGGTGGTGGTTTACCAGTAGGTGCTTTCGGTGGGAAGCGTGAAATTATGGAACAAATCGCTCCAGCAGGCCCGATTTACCAAGCGGGTACATTATCAGGAAATCCACTTGCGATGACAGCAGGCTATGAAACATTAGTGCGCTTAAATAAAGAGTCATACGACTATTTCCGTAAGCTAGGTGATCAGTTAGAGGAAGGCTTCCGCGCAGCAGCAACGAAGTATAATATTCCACATACAGTAAATCGTGCAGGCTCCATGATTGGCTTCTTCTTTACAAACGAGGAAGTGATCAATTTCGAAACAGCGAAAACATCTGATTTACAGTTATTTGCAGAATACTTCAAACTGATGGCAGAGGAAGGCATTTTCCTACCACCATCACAATTTGAAGGCATGTTTATTTCAACAGCACATACAGAGGAGCATATTGCTAAAACGGTGGATGCTTTCCATAAGGTATTTGCGAGATTAGCAAGATAATCTAAAGCGAAAATATGCTTTTGTTGTGAAGTAGTAAATTTTTAAATGCCAAACCACTTCTTATGAGCTTACATAGGAAGTGGTTTTTAACTTGATACAGCCAATTTTTATAAATTGGGAAATAAATATAGGAAAAGTTATTTCAATCAAAGGGAGTGACCAACCTCTCCAACAGGTGTTATAGATTTTGAAGAGGTTTCCTATGTAAACTTAAAAAATCTTGCTGTAATTATGCTAATGCGTAATTGATTTATGCTGTTAAAATGGATCATCCATGTATTATGCTTCTTCCTTTGCTAAAAAACCCAAGCCTTCTTCAAGCGCAATATTACTTGTTCAATTTGTTGAAAGGTTAGGTTGGCAAAGCCTATTAATATTTTCGGATCAGTAGGCATCGTGCCGATATATAAGTGGCTACAAGGATAAACTTTGACGTGTTCTTCAAGTGCAAGTGCGATTAATTCCTCCTCACTATAAGTGCATTCAAGAAATAACGAATCCATTATTTTAGCAGCAAAAATACAAAATGATTATGCGGGATTTGTCCAATTATTTCCGGTATTTTCATCTGTTGCGATGAAGCGAGCATATATTTTGAATGATTTATTTGTTGTGGAAAAGTATCGCAGAAAGGGGGTTGCGGAACAATTAATGCAAGCGTCTTTCCGATTTGCCGAGGAACAGAATGCTCGCTATGTAACACTAGAAACAGCTATCACAAATGTTACAGCACAAGCGTTATATGAGAAAGTGGGTATGAAGGTGGAGGAGACAGTAAAACATTATATACGTTATTGGTAAAGGGAATTTTTCTCTCCTGCAAAACATATAGTAGTCGATAGGGAGGGAGAGCGATGAAAACAATTACTTGGGATATGGCAGAGCAATTTACATTTCCAGTTGGGCTTGGGGCATTAGAGGATGTTGTGATGGCACGTGTAACACCGCAATGGGAACAAAGCGAGGATGGGCAATCAATTCGGCTGACAGGCATTTATCATGTGGCAGCTTCTGTTGCCTTTAATCCTGCTGAGTCCATCCAGCAAGTACATGGCACATATATTGAACATATTGATATTGAGCAATCGACGGGTTATTTTGAGTATGCGTTGCCATTAGAAGTGGATTTGCCCGCACATAAAGTTACAGGGCCAATCGATTTAAAGGTGCAAAATCTAAAAGCGGTTCATGATGGGGCGAGCTGTCAGCTTGTTTGGCAAGTGACATGTGATTTTGCGGAAGATAAGGCAACGGTAGCTGTTGCTGAGTCAATTGCAGAGGTTGTGCAGCAAATCGAGGAGCCTCCTGTCGCAATAGTTCAAGAAGAAGTGATATTACAAGTTGAAGAGCCGCTCACAGCAAAGATTCAGGAAGAGGTTGCTGTACAACAAGAGGAAGTAGCAATCCCTGTCTCTCATGAAGCAGCAGAGGTAGTCCACCATAAAGAATCTACTAGCCATCTTGTATCGGTACATCAGGAGCAAGTTGTAGCTGAAACGTCATTACAGGATGATTTTTTAGCTGATTTAACAGAAACATACAGTGTGTTAAATGTTCGCTCAACTAGAATAGAGTAAAATACTTATAAAGTTGCTAGGAAAATGGGGTGATTATTTTCCTAGCAACTTTTCTTAAATCCAATCAGTTAATAATAAATAAGCAAGTAATCCTAAAATTGCTAACAAAATTAAATCGCCCGTTGTGGGGACAATAAACACACGCACGCCTTGAAAGATGACAATAGGCAAAATAATCGTGCGACAATAAAAGCGTGTTTTGCGTAGCCATGGTGGTAGCAAATAAGGATTATAATTTTTTCGACGCATAAAAAACCATCCTTCCACTTGAAATTCAACGTTAAATTATATACAATATGTTCAAGTTAAATAGTTGATGCAATGAGTAGGAAGAGTAAAATGTCCTCGTTTGGTTAGAGAGGGAGCGGTAGCTGAAAAGCTCCTACAATACGAACATTTGAATGTAGCCTAGGAGCAGTTTTTGTGAACGATAAGTAGCAAAAGCCGGTTAAACACCGTTATCTGAATTGAGAGCCAATCCTTTTTGAGGATTGGAATAAAGGTGGTACCGCGAACAAATTATATGCACTCCTTCGTCCTTTTTATAGGCGAGAGGAGTGTTTTTTTATTTTTAATCTTAGGAGGAAGACAACATGACAGAACAGCTAACGATGTCAACAAAGTATGAGCCAAATGCCATTGAAGCAGGGCGCTATGAGTGGTGGCTTAAAGGGAAATTTTTTGAAGCACAGACAGCTAGCGATAAAGAGCCTTATTCAATTGTAATTCCACCACCAAACGTAACAGGTAAATTGCATTTAGGGCACGCATGGGATACGACGTTGCAAGATATTTTGATTCGCATGAAGCGCATGCAAGGCTATGATGCTCTTTGGCTACCAGGAATGGATCATGCAGGAATTGCGACACAAGCAAAGGTAGAGCAAAAGCTACGCGAACAAGGCGTAACACGCTATGACCTAGGACGCGAAAAATTCCTCGAAAAAACATGGGAATGGAAAGAGGAATATGCAGGTCATATTCGCGATCAATGGGCGAAGCTAGGCTTAGCATTAGACTATTCACGTGAGCGCTTCACATTAGATGAAGGTCTATCTGATGCTGTAAAGGAAGTATTCGTTCAGTTATATGAAAAAGGCTTAATTTATCGCGGTGAGCGCATTATTAACTGGGACCCAGCGGCGAAAACAGCGTTATCAGATATTGAAGTAATTTATCAAGATGTACAAGGTGCATTTTATCATATGAAATACCCGTTAGCAGATGGCTCAGGATATGTGGAAGTTGCAACAACGCGCCCTGAAACGATGCTAGGAGACTCAGGTGTAGCGGTGCATCCAGATGATGAACGCTATCAGCATTTAATCGGTAAAACGGTTATTTTACCAATCGTAGGACGTGAAATTCCAATCGTAGCAGATGACTACGTAGATAAAGATTTTGGAACAGGTGTTGTAAAAATGACACCAGCGCATGACCCAAATGATTTTGAAGTAGGTAATCGCCATAATTTAGAGCGCATTTTAGTAATGAATGAAGACGGCACAATGAATGAGCTAGCTGGCAAGTATAAAGACATGGATCGTTTCGAATGTCGCAAGCAAATCGTAGCGGATTTACAGGAAGCAGGCGTGCTATTCAAAATTGAAGAGCATATGCATTCTGTGGGTCACTCTGAGCGTTCAGGCGCTGTTGTCGAGCCATATTTATCAGCACAATGGTTTGTAAAAATGCAGCCGCTTGCCGATGCATCGCTTGAATTGCAAAAGGATGAAGCAGGCAAAGTCAACTTCGTACCAGCACGCTTTGAAAATACGTACGCACGCTGGATGGAAAATATTCGTGACTGGTGTATTTCTCGTCAATTATGGTGGGGTCACCAAATTCCAGCATGGTACCATAATGAGACAGGCGAAATTTACGTTGGCAAAGAAGCGCCAGCAGATAGCGAAAATTGGACACAGGATGAAGACGTTTTAGACACTTGGTTCTCATCTGCTTTATGGCCATTTTCAACAATGGGCTGGCCAGACGCTGAAAATGAAGAATTTAAACGCTATTACCCAACAAGCACATTAGTAACTGGCTATGATATCATTTTCTTCTGGGTTTCTCGCATGATTTTCCAAGGACTTGAATTTACAGGTGAACGCCCATTTAAAGATGTATTAATTCATGGTTTAGTGCGCGATGCAGAAGGACGCAAAATGTCCAAATCGCTCGGCAACGGTGTTGATCCAATGGATGTTATCGATCAATACGGTGCTGATTCATTGCGTTATTTCTTAGCGACAGGCTCATCGCCAGGGCAAGATTTACGTTATTCAACAGAAAAAGTAGAGGCAACTTGGAATTTTGCCAATAAAATTTGGAACGCCTCTCGCTTTGCCTTGATGAATATGGACGGCTTAACATATGATGAAATCGATTTAACAGGCAATTTATCAGTTGCAGATAAATGGATTTTATCTCGCTTAAACAATACGATCGAACGTGTAACAGCATTATCAGATAAATATGAGTTCGGCGAAGTTGGACGCGAATTGTATAACTTCATTTGGGACGATTTCTGTTCTTGGTATATCGAAATGGCGAAGCTGCCACTATATGGTGAAGATGAAGCAGCGAAAAAGACAACTCGTTCGGTGCTAGCGCATGTATTAGATCAAACGATGCGTTTATTGCACCCATTCATGCCGTTTATTACAGAAGAAATTTGGCAGCACCTACCACATGAAGGTGAATCCATTACAGTAGCAGCATGGCCAACTGTCAACCCTGCTTTCAACTTCGAGCAAGATGAGCAAAGCATGAAGCTGCTTATGGATATTATACGTTCAGTGCGTAACATCCGTGCTGAGGTAAATACACCGATGAGCAAAAAAGTAGGGCTTTACGTATCGGCAAAAGATGCAGCGACAGCAACAGTGCTTGAAACGAATAAAGCATACATCGAAAAATTCTGTAACCCAGAGCCTTTAATCATTGGCGAAAATGTGGAAGTACCAGGACAAACGATGTCAGCAGTTGTAACAGGTGCGGAAGTATTTTTACCGTTAGCTGGTTTAATCAACGTAGAGGAAGAAATCGTACGCTTAGAGAAAGAGCTGGAAAAATGGGCAAAAGAAGTGAAGCTCGTAACTGGCAAGCTATCAAACGAAAAATTCGTGTCGAAAGCACCAGAAGCATTAGTACAGGCAGAGCGTGAAAAATTAGCAGATTACGAAGAAAAACACGCAACGGTTGAAAAGCGTTTAGCAGAACTAAAAAATATGTAAAAAAGAAGGGCGACTGATAAGCATTAGTCGCCCTTTTTCTGGAAACGTGGAATAAATCTCGAAAAACATGGAATAAATCCAAAACAAATGGAGTGTAGGCAATGTTTCAAACGATGCAGCAATGTACAGATTTTATTTTTCAATTAAAGGCAAGCAGCTATAAAGGCGAGCCGTTGGAGGCAATGAACAAAATATTGGCAGCGCTTGGACATCCAGAGCGTAAAACGAAATTTATTCATTTTGCAGGCTCTAATGGCAAAGGCTCAACATTAAATGCGACGAGAGAAATTTTAATGGCGCATGACTGGACTGTAGGCGCTTTTACTTCACCACACTTAGAGCGAGCAAATGAGCGCATTACGATTAATCAGCAAGAAATTTCAGACGAGCAGTTTTTACGCTATGCCAATGCGGTAGCACAGGCTGTCGAGGAGCAGTTAAATGGGCAATTTCCAAGCTTTTTTGAAGTCGTGACATGTATTGCACTTCAGCATTTTGCAGAGGAAGAGGTCGATATTGCATTGCTTGAGACAGGTATTGGTGGAAGGCTTGATGCGACAAATGTTGTGATACCTGAAGTGAGTGTCATTACAACAATTTCGTTGGAGCATACGGATTTATTAGGTGATACACATGCACTAATTGCGGCTGAAAAGGCAGGCATTATTAAAAAAGGTAAGCCTGTCGTTGTTGGTGTGGAGCATCCAGAGGCGAGAGAGACTATTCGCCAAATCGCACAGCAGCAGGAGGCACCAAGCTATTTATTGCATGAATCGTTTCAGGTTGAGCGCTTGGCAAATGGGGCATTTCATTATAAAGGGGATTGTAGCATTTCTAATATTCAACCAGCGATGGAAGGGATACATCAGCAAAATAACGCAGCCTTAGCGATTACAGCGAGCAAGCTAGTGTTAAGGGAGCTTAGAGAGGAAGCAGTGCGTGTGGCGTTACATCGTGCCAAGTGGCAAGGTCGCTTTGAGCGCTTTGGCACAAATCTTATTTTAGATGGTGCACATAATTCGGAAGGAACAGCTGCCTTAATTCAAACATTGCAGCAAGTAGAGCCAAATAAAAAATACCATTTTCTCTATGCGGCATTGCAGGATAAAGATCATGCTGTGAGCATTCAAATGATGGAGCAAGTCGCGACTGCACTGTATTTCACAACAATTCAGATGCCGCGTGCGATGTCAGCCCAAGCTTTGGCAGCACAAAGTCCCCATTCACATATTGTAGAGGATTGGGCAAAATTTTTAGCGGAGCAACAATTGGCAGAGGACGAGTTGCTCATTATCACGGGCTCCCTCTACTTTATTGGTGAGGTACGTACATTTTTAACACAGCGAGGTGTGCAATGATACCGAAATTAGATGAATATAAAAAACGTTGGCAATTGCCAAGTGACGATGTGATTAAGCCAGGCTTGCAACGCATGTTACAGGCATTGCAACAGCTTGGGCAGCCACAGCAATCATTGCAGGTCATTCATTTCGCAGGCACGAACGGCAAGGGCTCGACATTGACATTCGTTGAGCAAATGGCTAGAGAGCATGGCTTAACGGTGGGTAAATTTATGTCACCGTGTATTGTCGATGTACATGACCAAATTCAAATGAATGGACAACCTATTACGCAAGTACAAATGGATACAGTTTTCAAACAGATGGTGACAGCAGGGCTACAAAATTTATTAACAGATTTTGAGCTACTAACATGTGCAGCATTGCAGCATTTTCACAATGAGCAGGTGGACTTAGTATTGCTGGAGGCAGGTATGGGAGGGCGTGAGGATAGTACAAATATCGTGATGCCTATTGTTTCTGTTATTCCAAGCATTGCACTAGAACATACCAATTTTTTAGGCACAACATTAGCACAGATTGCGGCACATAAGGCAGGCATTATTAAACAGGAAAGACCTGTTGTGATTGGGCGTTTGCCTAAAGAGGCATATGAAGTTGTCAAAGCTGAGGCTCAACATCAAAATGCGCCATTTTTTGCGCTTGGTGAAGTATTTGAAATTGATGGGACAACATATCATCATAAAGCACGTCAGCTTGAAATTCGCAACTTGCAAAGAAGGCTTTTGGGCACGCATCAAGGGGAGAATATGGCAGTTGCGATTACCTCCTTTTTAGAGGCTGCCGCTACCCTTTCCATAGCAGTTGATATAGCTGCCATTGAACGTGCTGTCTATGCAGCACAAGTAGCTGGGCGCTTTGAGCAAGTATTGCCACATGTTTATTTCGACGGTGCACATAACCCAGCGAGCATTGCGGCACTTGTCCAAACAATTCAGCAGCAATTTCCGAATGAGCAAGTGGAAATTGTGCTAGGAATGCTAGCAGATAAAGATGTCGCACAGGCGATACAGCTACTAGCACCTGTCGCTAGCAAATTTATTTTTGTCGATTTTGACAATCCACGTGCAATGAAGGCAACGCAAATGCTTGAAATGCAGGCTGGTACAATTATGACATTGCCACAAGCTGCAAATTATTTAAAGCATGATTGCCAGACGAAAATTGTCACAGGCTCCTTATATTTATTAAGCGAGCTACGAGCTTTGTAGAAAAATAGCGAAAACTTTTTTGGCGAGACTGACATAAGTCTTGCCTTTTTTCATAGCAAATTTGCTACGGTACTTATAAGGTGGTGAAAAGCATGCGAAAAAATGAATGGATTCGAGCCGCGTTACTAGGAGTTGCCTCAGGATTAGTTGGTGTTGCGCTATTTGTCGTCGTGTTAAATTTTGTAGGTAAGGAGGAAGTGAAGGAGGAAGTTCTACCAGTCCAACAAGAGGTCATTGAAGAAGAAAATGCTTCTTTTTATGCGAGTCAGCATGGGCTTTTTTCAAGTAAGGAAGGGGCACAGCAATTTATTGCAGAAAATCCCCTTTTGAATAAAGCAGCGATTATTGAAGTAAATCAACAATTTTTCGTTTGGTCAGCACTTGCGACAAATAAACAGCCAGAATCATTAACGCCATCTGCTTTTTTTAAGCAATTGTCGGTTGTTGCTGGATGTACAGAGCCAACGCTACAAAAATTACCTGAAATTTTAATGGATGAAAAGTATCTAAAAAATTATTTTGAACAAACGCCAAAAGAAGGGGAAGTGCCCGCTGATTGGGGAAAGATACTCACAGCTGTATCAAGCCTTTCCAATGATATCAACGTCATGCGCTTACATCTTTTAGTCCATTATTATGGGGAAAATGATTGTTTGAAAATTGAGTTTTGAGTAGCTGTTTTTCGGGCAAAATTTAAATTTGGACATTTGATAAAATTGTTCAAAAATGACTTTCTCCGCTATGATAGAGCTAGTAGGAGGAGATTTGAATGAATATTATTGCACAAACAGAATTTGTACTGGCGTCAGCATCACCAAGACGCAAGGAGCTATTAGCGCAGCTAGGTATAGCGTTTGAGGTCATAACAAGTAACGTAGAAGAAACAAGTGTACAAGCGCAATCTGTCGAACAGTATGTGCAGGAGGTTGCCCGTTTGAAAACACGAGATGTCGCTGCACAATGTGGGAAGAAAACGGTAATTGGGGCTGATACAATTGTTGTCTTTCAAGACCGTTTACTACATAAGCCTAAAAATCGTGCAGAAGCGATTGCCCATTTACAGGCGTTATCTGGCAATGCCCATCGCGTATTGACGGCAGTTGTCATTATTCAACCAGATGGTGAGGAAACGGTTTTTGTAGAAGAAACAGTTGTGAAATTTAAGCAGCTATCCTTTGAGCTAATTGAAGCGTATGTTGATTCTGGTGATCCATTTGATAAAGCAGGAGGCTACGGTATCCAAACACATGGTGCTCTTTTTGTTGAGCGAATCGAAGGTGACTATAACAATGTCGTAGGGTTTCCGTTAGCCTCGTTATTTGAACAGCTCATTCATCTGCGCCTCCTAACATTTTAACGGAAAGGTTGTGAAGCCATCGTATGTCAATGCTCCCAGAATTGAAAATTCGCGATGTCCATGAAGCAGATCGCCCTAGAGAACGCCTCATACGTCAAGGGGCAGAAAGCTTATCGAATCAAGAATTACTGGCCATTCTATTACGGACAGGCACAAAAGAATCCTCAGTGCTCGCACTCGCCAACCGAGTACTGGTGGATTTTGAAAAACTCCACGCATTAAAGCATGCCACATTTGAAGAAATAACATCCATTAAAGGTATCGGCGAAGCGAAGGCTGTACAATTATTAGCTGCCATTGAGCTAGGAAGGCGTCTCGCACAAAAGGAAATAGATTCCCGCTACACCATCCGCTCACCCGAAGATGCCGCTACTTTTTTAATGCCTGAAATGGAGCCTTTAACACAGGAACATTTCGTGGCACTTTTCCTCAATACGAAAAATCAAATTATCCACAAGCAAACCATTTTTATCGGCTCGCTTAATGCCTCCATTGTGCATCCTAGAGAGCTTTATCGTGAAGCAATTAAGCGTTCTGCTGCTTCTATTATTTGCGCACACAATCACCGGAGAATGGATATGTTTCTTTTTTATTAATCACCTGTTATATTAGGTATTAACTAAAAATATTAGTTAATACCTAAAATGCGAGGTTATTAAATGGGGAAGCAACCTTTTCTATCTGTTATCAGTAATAAACAAGAATTAATTTTTTCAACATATGAAGAATCGAGAGAATACCAAGCAAAGTTAATAGGATTGTGGGAACAGCAACAGCGTGTTCTAGGATATACAGAGCACACTATAGCACTAGGAACAAAATGCTTGAATGAGTTCTTAGATGTGTCAAATAAGTTCATATGGGAAGTTACAATGTCTGATGCAGATAAATTTTATTTGGGCTTGGTTGGAAGAGGATTAGCCTATTCAACTAGGAGGAAATATCAATCCACTATTTCTACATTTTTAGAATATCTAAAGACAAGGCATGGTCATGAAATATGGGAGAGGTATAAAGTACAAGTACCTAACTTATTAGATAAATTTAACCGTTACTACCATAGAAAAGATGATCATAATGGTCAAGTAATACCTCCAAAACCTGAATTACTTGATAGGTTTTGGAATGGTATGAAAGAAGAAATGAAAACAGCAAGAAAATACTCTACTGTAGCGAGGGACTATACTCTTTTTAGGATGTTAGAATTAACAGGGTTAAGAACTCATGAAATAATCATGATGGATGTAAAAGACTGTAGGTTTGACTTGGGGGAAAAAGGTAAACTCCATGTTCGCTTTGGAAAAGGGTCTAAAGGGTCAGGATTTAAGCGAAGGTGGGTACCAATGTTGGATGATGTAGAAATACTCCTAAAATGGTACTTAGAAAGGATCAGACCTCTTTTCACTAACGAAACTGAAGGGCCTTTATTCTTATCTGAAGGTGGAGTAAGGCTGAATAAACATACAGCTAGAAAGAGTTTAGCGAGAAGGCAAGAAAAGATGGGTTTTACTAAAGAGGAGATTTTCAGTCCTCATCAATTACGTCATTCATTCGCTACTCGTCAGACAGAACTAGGCGTTGACTTATTAACGCTAAAGGAACTATTAGGTCACGCAGATGTCGCAACTACATTTAATTACTCTAATCCTGGTTCAGATCATTTGGAGAAAAGAGTGAGGATGGCTCAAGAAAAATGGCGAAATCAATTATTAAACTTTAATAAAAAGGGTGAATGAATTGGCGATTGAATGGAGATTAAGAAAAGTCATGGCTGATATTGGAATATGGTCTGGAGCTGAATTAGGTAGGCTTTTGGAGGATAAGGCAGGCTATAAACTATCTCCTCCCTCAATAAGCGCTTTATTAACTAATGAACCTAAGCAAGTAAAGACTCAAACAATGGATGCGCTTTGTACCGCATTAGAATGTACTCCAAATGATTTATGGAAACACACTCCTACACCAGTGAAAAAACTTGAAAAACCAACGAATAACAAGTTGGCGAAGGCGGTTAATGAATCTATTTCTGAAGATAAGCTTCCACCAATATAGGAGAATGATGAACATTATTACATGTGTATCTTGTGAAAGAAAACTAAATACATCAGAAATTAATAAGAAAGCAACCGTCTGTCATAATTGTTTGAGTAAAGCTCGTGTAGAGAGAATCCAAACCGAAGATTTTCTTAAAGAAAATTTCACAAAAACATGGAGTGCAACACTATTTAAAAAATATATTATGTATTTAAAAGAACTAGGTATTGGTGTAGAAACAATTCGTAAGAATAGTAGTAAGGTGTTACGGTTTTTACAAGCAGCTGAAAAAGAGCTTTTAAGCCCTTCTGATATTAATGAAGGATGGCTGATATCTACATTAGAAAAGACCCCTAATTCCAAGAGAATAAAATTAAGTCTATTTAATTTTTTTATTAAAATAGGTTATTTAAGTGTTAACGCAGATGAGGGTATTCTCACTAGTATTAGAGAGGTTTTAAAGCAAGTTCCTAAAGGATTTATTCGTCTCTTGGAGATATATTTCAACGAAAAAATGGAACTTAGGAATAGACAAGTAAAATTTAACGCGAGAAACCCATTATCCCTATTAACAGTAAAGGCGGACATAGTAGTCTTTGTTAGATTAGTCCGATGGCTTCAAATTAACTGTAAGCATATAGAATCCTGGGATACTGTTCAACAAGAAGATGTTCATGAATTTCTTTTAACTTTAACTCCTAAGAATCGTGAGATTGTGAGAAAAGATTTATTAGTTCTGTTTAAGTTAGCCAAAAGAAAAAGGCTAATAACTCATATACCAATCTTGGATATAAAATCTAGAGAGCTTCCTCCAACTATCGAGCCATTAACCTTTTTTGAGCAAGTAAATGTGGCTAAATTAGTTAAAAGTAGACTTTACGAACAACCCTTAGAGTGTTTATTGACTGTGCTATCTTTTTATCATGGGCTATCTTCATCACATATTAGTAATATAAAAATAAGTGATGTAAAGGTTGAAATGAAGGCGATTTTCCTCAACGATAGACCACCAGTTTATCTATCTGATGATGAACTGGTATTAATAAATGAATATGTTAAACAGAGATCGAATAATAGAAACGCAAAGAATAAGATTTATTTAATTCTAAGTTCAAGTTCATCAGGGGTATATCAGGATCGTCCAATCAATAATCAATTCATAGCAAGAAAAGTAAAGGCCTTTTGTGGTTTTACACCTAAATCTCTTAGAATTACTTGTTTTAATATGATAGCAAGTAACTTTGGACCACAAATACTTGTAGAAGGGTTTGGTCTATCACTTACACAGGCTTCAAGATATGGGAAGTTAGAGGATTATCTTATAGAGGAAAGTATAAGTCATCAAAGAGCACTTCTTCATAACGAACAAAAGAATTAAGAGTAGAGTGTGTGTAAATAATAACTAATACTCGTATTAATATTAATGAATTAATATAAAAAATGTTCTCTCAAATGCTTAAGGATAAAATACTGGGCAACTAGGGTGATTATAATGAAAAATATAGACACCAAAAGGAAAATTAATTTTATTAAATGTTAAGTGACAATAAAGTTGTTTAATTTTGAAGCTGAAAGAATGAATTACACCGTCCGCATATGCGGACGGTGTAAAAATAAAGTTGTTTAATTCCTTTTATAATTACTGAATAGGAACTTAAGGAAGCTACAATAAAGTCGTTTGAAAATCATAATCTTATGCAACAATCGCGCCCGATTGCTTAAGAAAGCTAGAAGTCATTTAATTTATCTCTGGTATTCAACTTTTAAATTGAATTTGTCTTCGTTTATATACATTCAAGGTGATCAGCCAACTAGTGACAACGACTCCTGTAAAAAGGAATAGCATATTACTATACAAATAAGTGGATTGATCAAGGTCCATAGGTAGCAACTTCTGATTCAGTAAGCGTACAGATAATAAACCACCAACAATTGCAATACCTATTCCCTCTGATAAAAAACTGGTAAAATTAAGCAAACTCATTCCGGCACCAGCTTCCTTTTGTTTCAAACTACTTGAAACAATTGTAGATATAACTGTTTTGGTGAATGACAGCCCACCAAAAACAAAAACTAATATAATTGTCAGTAACCATGGTGTTACTTCTAAAAAAAAGGCAGCAATTAAAAAGCTAACGGAAAGAAATGTAACTCCAATGGTTAACACGTACAATGGACCTTTTCTATCAACAAGTAATCCACCAATGTAACCGAAGATAATAACGCTCATTGTTCCAGGGAAAATAATCACACTGCCAATTGCAGCAGTACTTAGTTGATGTACATCTTTCATCATGTAAGGAACCATAGAGATAAACCCTGCTACTGTACCAAATATAAGTCCTCCACAAAGGACACCAATTATAAAAGAAATATTTTTCCCCAGTGCAGGTTCAACAAAAGGTTCTGTTACTTTCCTAATATGTTTTACAAATATCAGGAATGACAGAATACTGATGATCAGAAAAGAAATGTTATAAGATGTTGTAAACAGCATAAAAAATACAATGCCCACTGACATTAGTATAATTCCTACAATATCAAAATGACCTTTTATCCTTACTTCTTTTTTCAACAATTTAATAAGGAACGGAACAGTGATAATTGTCATCATTGGAATGAGCAGAAGATAAGACCAATGGATAAAATGAGCTATCATTCCACCAATAGCTGGACCGATACCTTCTCCCATAGCTACTATGGAGCCAATAAGACCAAACGCTTTACCCCTATTTTCCTTTGGAATATAGCGCGCAACTACAACCATCACGAGTGCTGGAAATGCAGCTGCACCAGCTCCTTGAATAAATCGAGCCAGAATAAGTATGGGAAAAAAAGAATGTCCAACAAACCCAATTACCGATCCGAAGCAATTTATTATAATCCCAAATAGGAGTAACCTTTTAATGCCTAGCTGATCAGATAGCTTTCCATATAGAGCTGTTCCAATAGAAAAGGTTAACATAAAGGCTGTGTTCACCCAGTTTGTACTCGCCGGTGATTTATTAAAATCATTTGCAATATCAGGTAATGAGACGTTCAAAACCATTTCATTTAATACGCTAAAAAAAGATAGAACGCAAAGCCAAATTAAAATTTGGTTGTGTCGTAAATTTGATTGTGAATAAGACGTATTCACATTTCGCCCTCCAATAATGAGGGTAGACGCAGTTTATAGGGCTAATGATACGTTTCCCTCTTTTAATTGAACCCTGTTACATTCATTGCACTTCATAATTAATGCCTCCTAATCTTGATTGAAACATTTTACCACATACAGATGTCACCGTCAACCCAAATTGAACATTTTTTGCTCATTAAGGATGAACACTTTTTATTCGGTAAAGATTCTTTGTTGATGTTTTAAACGATGACTTTCATTGTTCATATGAATGACCTCGACTCTGTGTAACAGGCGGTCTAAAATAGCAGTCATCATCCCTTGGTTATCCACTAACTCTGTCCATTCTTCTGGACTTCGATTTGATGTCAATATTAGCGAACTTTGTTCGTATAGCTGATGTACGAGTTGAAAGAATAAAGTGGCTTCCCGTTGATCTAAAGCCATATACATCACATCATCAATAATAATTAAATCTGATGCTCTCAAACGTTTTAATTGGATTTGTGAGCGATGTGTAAATTCTTCTGTTTTCAATAACTGAATTAATTCTCCCATTGTTATGAAATAGACTTGAAAGCCTTTTTGAATGGCTTCAATGCCTAAGCCTACGGCCAATAATGTTTTCCCTGCACCAGGTGGTCCCAAAAGAATTAAATTGTAACTTTGCTCTAACCATTGGAACTCCTGCAGCTGTTTCATTTGGCGCTCTGTAATCGCTGTTTGCTCCTCTAACTGAAACATATGCAACGGCTTATGGTATGGGAAACGTGCCCACGATAAACGCTTTTCGATACTCTTTTCTTCTCGTCTTCTAAGCTCTAATG
>NZ_JAMBIZ010000026.1 GCF_025291715.1 Metasolibacillus sp. | reverse complement strand
GTAATTTTAAAAAATTAAAAATCAGGCACAGGAGCAGTCTAAGCTCTTAAAAAAATCGAATTATGAAATTGATTCAAGTGAAGGTGATTTTATGCATAACTGTAAATATTGCAATACTGAACTTAATGAAAATTGAATATTGCGAACCAAAAGGTTCTTACGCTTTTTTAGTGAAAAGTGCTAGGTATATGTAGTAGTGTTGTAAATTACTTTATCAATATAGTATCATCCGTTAAACCGTACACGTTTTTCAAGCAATTCAATACTTGCGCGACCGTACATCATACGTTTTAACATCTTTAGTCGATTAATCTGCCCTTCCACAATGCTTGTATTAAATGTATAAATAAAGGAGGCTTTAACAGCTTCTAAATCCTCTTTTATGGCCGTTACATATCGTTTGATTTCTTTTGTCTCTTCTCGCTCAAAATAACGGAGAAGTTGCAGGAATGTTTGTAGGTCGCTTGTTGAATAGGCAACTCTAACTAGCTGGACGAATGCGTAAATCGGTTGTGTTTCTGGATAATTACTTAATGTCACTTGCAACATTTGATGCTGTTTTTCTTTTAATTGTTCATAAAAGCGCCAAAAACCTAGAATGATTTTTTTACGACTGACCTTCTTGGACAGTGGGATAGATGGCTCTTTTGTGGGTTTTAAACGCTCGACCGTTTTTCGGACGGTTGAGTAGCTGCCTTTGAACCCTAAGCCTTCGATTTCTTTTAAAATCGCTCGCACTGTCACACCACTTTCGGTTCGTTCTTGGACAAGTTCATAAAATGGTCGTATTAAGGCAGAGATTTTTGATTCACGATAATACAAGATTGGTTCTTTTATTTCGATATATTTTTTAACCGTATTTCGACTCATATTAAACTGCCTTGCGATTTCACGTTGGGATTGACCTGTTTGATAGGCCTGTTTGATTTCTTGTATCAATACCCATCTCTCTTCTTTTGGTTTTAATGGCGTTGGAATAGGTGGTTCAATCATGTGTGCCTGCTCTTCTGGCAGTTCAATATAAGCAGGCAAGAGACGTGACAATGCGTCTTTCGCTGTTTTAAAAAGATTTTGAACAAGATGGAATCGATCGCTCACGTGGACAATATCAGGTGAAGCAGTTGTAATCGCTGCTCGATATGAGTTAGAGCCCTCGCGTGCGACTACGTACAATTTTGTTTGTGTTTTTAACCAATCTTCTACGGTCTTTGTATCGCGACCATTCAATAAAGCAAGAGGCTTGTTCGTACGTAAATCACAAACAATGGTGCCGTAACGATCTCCTTTTCGAAAGGCAAAATCATCAATCGCAAGGAAAGGGAGACGGCACAGCAATCTGAGGTGTCTGATAAATCAAGCGAAGCAACGTATCATGACTCACGGGTAACCCTAGCTTTTCACTCAATTTAGCGGCTTGTACGCAATTTGTTCGAAAAGCGATTTCACGTAAGCATTCATTCACGCGAACTGTATTCCGTTGATAAGCTGGTGCAGCGTCAATCGTTTCCGTGAAGATGGTCGTATTACAAAGCTATCTGAAGAAGAACGAACAGAGATTTCAACCGTAGTGAAGCAAGATGAATATGCCGATTTACCACCAACACAAATTGTCCCAAAGTTAGCTGATCAAGGGACGTACATCGCTTCAGAATCAACATTTTACCGTGTATTACGCGAAGAAAAGATGCAAAATCACCGAGGCTTTAGTCAAAAACCGACGAAACGGATACCAGAAAGTCATCTCGCTGTGGCACCGAATCAAGTATGGACATGGGACATTACGTGGTTAGCAGGACCTGTGAAAGGTATGTTTTATCGTCTTTATTTAATCATTGATTTATTTAGTCGCAAGGTTGTCGGCTAGGAGGTTTGGGAAACCGAAGAAGCAAACTATGCGGAGCAACTGGTACAAAAAGCGGTACTGAATGAAAAAATTCAAGGTGCGCCACTCGTCCTTCATTCGGACAATGGCAGCCCGATGAAAGCCTCCACTTTTCAAGGGTTTCTGGAGAAAATGGGCATTCAAAGCTCGTATTCAAGACCACGTGTCAGCAACGATAATCCCTATTCAGAAGCGATGTTTCGGACGTTGAAATACCGTCCTGATTTCCCACGAAAAGGGTTTAAGTCCGTAGAGGAAGCACGTGCTTGGGCATTAAAATTTATCCGCTGGTACAACGAAGTGCATTTACATAGCGCCTTGAAATTTGTGACGCCAGTGCAGTGCCATACTGGTAAAAATATGGAAATTTTAGAGAAAAGAAAAGAAGTGTATGAAGAAGCTAAACAGAAGCATCCAGAGCGTTGGGCTGTGCAAACACGCAATTGGTCAGCGCAACA
Organism: Metasolibacillus sp.; assembly: GCF_025291715.1. Lineage (GTDB taxonomy): Bacteria > Bacillota > Bacilli > Bacillales_A > Planococcaceae > Metasolibacillus > Metasolibacillus louembei. The sequence goes on along the minus strand of NZ_JAMBIZ010000026.1, from coordinate 51,827 downwards.
ACAAGTAGCACTGAATCCGATAAAAGAAGTCGCTCAGGAATAAAAAAATCCCCCTTTTCCCTGTTGATGTTCAATGGAAAGAAAATCGCTTTCCATTGAACATCAACAGGACAGCAAGCACAGCGCGCTAGCTTCTATTGAATTGGGGATTTGATTGGAACGAATAGGAGTTTAGTAGAAAAGTAAAATAGCTCGATGCGACAACTATATTGACAAACACCGAATACGAGATTGCCACATTAATTGGCGTTCCGATCGTTTCATAAAAAAACCTCCAACTTGATTCATTTTCATGATTGTCTCATGGCCATGAAATTCGTTGAAGGTGTGCTGTATTTGGCGCTTACAATTGTCCGCATTGAGTGGCTTAAAGTTCCGCACTGGTGGTCTTTTCGGTTCGCAATATATCACCTCCCAATTTTTTAATTAGAAGGTCTAAGAATCGTTCAAATATGTTATTTTTCCATAGGGATGAAAATAGGGATATTCAACAAGAGTTCAACTCCCGTTCAATATCCCTAACCTCGAAAATCGTTGATATACCGCCATTTATAGGCTGGTAAATTATGGAGACGGCGGGAGTCGAACCCGCGTCCAGAAGCTCCAATACGCCGGCTTCTACGCGTGTAGTTTGTCTATTTGCAGTTCACGTGGCATTATGCCGACAGACAGGCGTCCTGCACGCTAGCTTGGAAGTCTCTTGTCGGTGACTCAAGCGGCACCACCGACCGTATCCCACTTAAAGTTGAGCCCTACGTACTGCACATGGGTGATGCAGAGGCAGAGCGCCTACGAGCTTACGCTGCGAAAGCTAAGTTTTGTTGTTTGCCAGTTATTATATAACTTCCGTTGATGACGGAGCCGAGACCTCCGACGCGCGACCAGAGCTTGAACCACCCCTGTCGAATCCGTAACGTCCCCGGATAATAATCCGGTTTGTAAACCGTATACGGTCAGCACTGCTTAATGCATGCTGTAAAATGAGCAACGTATGAGTAGCTGCTCGCTGGCATTATAGTCACTATTATAAGACAAAGATAGTCAAACATCAAGTGATATTACTTGTTAAATTTTTCATTTTTTTGAGTAGCACGCCCATAATAGCGTGCTGCTCAACATTAGCGTTGGCGGTCCTTGAAAGCACGTTCCATTTCACGCTTTGCTTCTTTTTTGCGTAAATCATCACGTTTATCGTGGTCCTTCTTCCCTTTACCTAGACCGATTAATAGCTTTGCATAACCATCCTTGATATACATTTTTAATGGCACGATGGTGTAGCCATCGCGTTTGACTGCGCCTACTAGCTGACCGATTTGTCGTTTGTGTAGTAGGAGCTTGCGGTTGCGCAGTGGGTCGTGGTTGAAGCGGTTGCCTTGGTCGAATGGGCTGACGTGCATGTTGTAGACCCATGCTTCGCCGTTGCGAATGCGAATGTGCGAGTCCTTTAGTTGGACTTTGCCTGCACGGATTGATTTGATTTCTGTGCCTGTTAGGACGAGGCCTGCTTCGTATGTTTCTTCGATGAAGTAGTCGTGTCCTGCCTTTTTGTTTTGGGCTAGTACTTTGCCCGTTCCTTTTGCCATTTGTTACACCTCACAGCGAGCTGCTCACGATTGGTATGAGCAGCTTATTCTCATTATATCTTGTTTTATTTTCTCTTTTTCTTTTTGCCTTTTTTAGCGACGCCTTCGTAGAATTTTGGTTTATCCTTTGCTTTGCCGTCTTTGCGGCGTCCGCGTGGGTCACGTTCAGCTGTTTTGCTTTTTTTGCGTCCTGGGCGTTCATCGTCACGCTTTCTTCTGTCACGGCGCTCTGAGCGTTCGCCACTTTTCTTTTCAGCGCGTCCTGCGTGAATAACCTTTGGTGCAGCTTTGCGTGGGCGTCCACCATGTGATGTGACCATGCCAACAACTTCAAAGTCGATGGATGATTCCTCGATGACTACGTTTGCGACGCGTACTGTCACTTCATCACCGATATGGAATTGGCGTCCTGTGCGCTCGCCGATTAGTACCATTTGGCGGTCATCGAAGCGGTAGTAGTCGTCTGTCATATTGCTAATATGGACAAGGCCTTCTACTGTGTTTGGTAGCTCAACAAACATGCCGAAGTTTGTCAAGGATGATACCATGCCGACAAATTCTTCACCAATTTTATCAAACATAAATTGTGCTTTTTTCAGTGCGTCTGTGTCGCGCTCTGCTTCTACAGCACGGCGTTCGCGCTCTGATGTATGGTCAGCAATTTCATCCATCGCTTGCTGCCATTTGAATACCGTTTCCTTTGATGTGTCACCATTAATTAAATATGTGCGAATTAAGCGGTGCACGATTAAGTCTGGGTAACGGCGTATTGGCGATGTGAAATGCGTGTAATAGTCTGTCGATAAGCCGAAATGCCCTAGCGATTCTGGATAGTATTTTGCCTGCTGTAATGAGCGCAGTAGCATCGTTGAAATCACTGGCTCCTCAGGCATGCCTTCAATCGAGCGAATAATTTCCTGCAATGCTTTTGGATGGACAGAGTTACCTGTTCCTTTTATGACTAAGCCGAAATTCGTTACAAACTCAAAGAAGCGCTGTAGCTTTTCTGGTTTCGGGTCTTCGTGTATACGATAAAGGAATGGTAGTTCCATCCAGTGGAAATGCTCGGCAATCGTTTCGTTCGCAGCAAGCATAAATTCCTCGATTAAGCGCTCCGCTACTGTGCGTTCACGCAGCACAATATCAGTTGGCCAGCCTTCTTCATTCACTAGCACCTTTGATTCCTTGAAATCAAAGTCAATCGCCCCACGTGCCATACGTTTTTGGCGTAAAATAGCGGCTAGCTCTGCCATTTGCTGAAACATCGGTACAAGCTGCTCATAGCGTTGTAGTAGCTCTGGATGCTCATCAGGTTCCTCTAAAATTTTATAAACATCTGTATAGGTCATACGCTCTGTTGTGTTAATAACACTTTGGAAAATTTCGTGCTGCACAACTTGCCCGCTACCATCAATTGTCATTTCACAAGATAGTGTTAAGCGATCTACTTGTGGATTCAATGAACAAATACCGTTTGATAGGCGGTGCGGAATCATTGGAATTACGCGGTCTGTTAAATAAACAGATGTGGCACGCTCATATGCTTCTTGGTCTAATACAGAGCCCTCTGCTACATAATGGCTCACATCCGCAATATGCACACCAAGCTTGTATGTGCCATCTGCATTTTTCGTTACGGTTACGGCATCATCTAAATCCTTGGCATCTGCGCCATCAATTGTGACAATGACTTCATTGCGTAGGTCACGACGCCCGATTAAATCCTGCTCTGACACTTCATCAGATACTTGCCCTGCCGCATCGACAACCTCTTGCGGGAATTCAGGTGGGATATCATATTTATAAAGAATGGATAAAATATCGACACCAGGGTCATTTTTATGCCCTAATATTTTTGTCACCATACCCGAAGCCGATTTAATTTCATCTGGCCATGCAGTTACTTCGACAACGACCTTATGTCCATCTACTGCGCCGAGTGTATCCTCTTTGGCTACATAAATGTCCATATTTAATTTTTTATCATCAGGTATTACAAAACCAAAGCCACGATTTGCTTGGTATGTACCGACGAAAGTCGTTTTGCTACGCTCAACAATTTTCGTAATCGTTCCTTCACGGCGATCGCCTGATGATTCGTTTAGTACACGAATTAATACCGTATCGCCATTTAGTGCACCATTAATTTCATGTGGTGGGATGAAAATATCATCCATCCCGTCTTCCTCAGGTGCGACGAAACCAAAGCCTTTTGCATGGCCGATAAAGCGTCCGCGCAATAAATTCATGCGCTCTGGTAAGCCATAGCGATTGGCACGTGAGCGTACAACATAGCCTTGTGCTTCCATCTTTACTAAGGTTTTGACAAGCTCTTTAAATTCCTCTGCTTCAATCATGCCAAAGACATCTTCAATTTCTGAAACGGTCATTGGCTTGTACTCTTGACTTTTCATCAGCTCTAGCAAGCGCTGCTGTAAATCATTTTTTTGCGTCATTATTGTCCCTCCTTACTAACAAACATCTCTATTTCCAATTAATCGACATGCCAATCAAGTGCTTCTAAAAAGGCATACACATCCTCATGTAGCTGTTCCTTTTCTTTATCTAGTGTAATGACATGTCCTGAATTGTCATACCATTTCATCGATTTCTTTAAGGATTCCACACCTTCGTAAATCATATTCGCGGAATCTGGATTAATTACGTCATCTTTTGTTGCCTGCACGACGAAAATCGGTGCATAAATCATATCAATTTCGCGGTATACATCGTCAACAAGCTTTTGCAAATCCTTTAAGGACGGCATACCTTGCTGACGAATCGCTTGCAATTCTAGTTCGATTTGCTCGTCAGTTTTTCCTTCATATTTTTTATATTGCTTTGCATAGTCTAGCACACCGTCAAACATAATATCTAATGTGCGCATCGTCATCGGTGAACACATTGTCACGATGCCCTTCACTGGAAAGTTCATTGCCAGCTTTAATGAAAAAACACCACCAAGGGATAATCCCGCAACCGCAATTTCCTCATAGCCTTGTTCCTTTAAAAATTGGTAGCCATTCTGCACATCCTGCCACCACTGACTCGGATTCGTCACGAGTAGCTCCTCTGGTGGTACACCATGCCCTTTATAATGTGGCGCATGAGAAGTGTAGCCCTTCTTCTCTAAAAAACGTCCAAGCATGCGCACATCGGCAGAGGTACCTGTAAAGCCATGCAATAGCAGTACAGCTCGCTTCCCCGCTTGAAAGAAAAATGGTTTTGGCTGTGTTAGTTTCATTGTTTTGTCCTCCATACTTTTCAACAATTGCCCGTCTAATTTACATTATAAAGTAAAACAACCAATGATGGCGAAAAATCGAGCTTTTCTTTTAGGATTTATCATCTACTACCCAAACTTTATATCGGGCAGCTGTTGATTCTGTCATTACTTTCAATTCTTTTATCCCCGCAAGCCTAAAAGCTAAAGAATAGGCTATTTTATAATCTGGCGTATCATAGCCATCATAAAGTCGAGCGTAAATTTCATTAGCTATTGAGTCAGCCCACACATCTGCTTCATGTAAGCTGTCAAATATAATATCCTCCCTATTCCATCTCGTCACCATCTATTCCCCCCTCGAAAAAATGTTTAAACAAAAAGCCGCCACATAAGTTTTCACTTATGGACAGCTTGTCTCACTTTAATTAAATTTTTGTAATAGCAAGTGTTAAAATAAAGAAAATTACCGCTAATACGATTGTTGTGCGGTGTAAAATTAAATCCATACCGCGCGCTTTTTGTTTACCGAATAGTTGCTCCGCTCCACCAGAGATGGCCCCTGATAAACCTGCACTTTTACCTGATTGTAATAATACAGTAACAATTAAAGCAATCGAAACGATAATAAGTAAAGTCATTAATAACGTATGCATACGTCCACCTCCTGCATCCCAAACATTGCAACAAGATTCATTATACCAAATGCCCTTCTATATGACAATGCGAAATATTTCAAGTCACTTGCATCTCCTATTCTTATCATCTAGGATAAATATAAGATTGGAGGTCCTAGCTATGCAAAAAATTTTAATTATAGAGGATGAGCCACAAATTGCGCGTGTTTTGCAATTGGAGCTTGAATTTGAAAACTACGCAACAAAAGTAGCACATACAGGAGCAGAAGGATTAATTGCCTATCGCGAGGAGCAGTGGGACCTCGTATTGCTCGATGTGATGCTGCCTGAGATGAACGGCTTTGAAGTATTGCAGCGCATTCGGAAAAAGGATGATACACCTGTAATTTTGCTAACAGCAAAGGGGCTCGTTGAAGATAAAGTAACGGGACTGGATTTAGGAGCAAATGATTATGTCACAAAACCCTTTGATTTTGAGGAATTGCTCGCCCGTATTCGCGCTGCTTTGCGCACAAGAACTGTACAGCGCGAGGAACAATTGAGGTTTGCGGATTTATTTTTAAATGAGCAGACACGCGAGGTGATGCGTGCAGGACAAGCAATTCATTTAACGCCACGCGAATATGATTTACTCGTTCATTTTTTAAAGCATCCACAGCATGTGCAAAGTCGAGAGCAAATTTTAACGACCGTTTGGGGCTATGATTATTTTGGCGATACGAACGTTGTTGATGTCTATGTTCGTTATTTGCGTCAAAAAATTGATGCAGTAGGTACTCCCCTGCTTCATACAGTACGCGGTGTTGGTTATGTCTTGAAGGTAGCGAACGATGAAGCTTAAAACGAAGATTAATTTATTTTCGACATTGCTTACATTATTTATTATTACGACAAGCTTTACAGGTATATTTCTGATTTATCAAAAGCTCGCCTTTCAAAATGAATATACACAGCTGCAAAATCGTGCAGGTGAATTAATGAGTGGGATGAGCAAGGTAGATGCCAACATGAATATTAGCTCCTTTTTGCGTGCGTATATTCCGTCAAATGGTGCTTTGCGTATCGTAGACGAGAAGGGTGAACAGCTAATGAATATGCAGGCGACGGCAACTGTTGAGCGCATCCCTTTCATATTAGAGGAAAATGCTGATTATACAATTTCTTATTGGAAAGATATGCCTATCATCGCAACCAACTATCCGCTTATTTGGTCAACAGGTGAAGTTGTTACATTACAATTGATTGAGCCATTGCCTAATATTGCGCAAAACATTGCCCTTTTAAAATGGATTTTAATTGCTATGGCATTAGTTGCAATTATTCCAATTTATTTAGCGAGCTCGATTTTAGCAGGTATTATCGCAAAGCCAATTCAACAGCTGACAACGACAATGCAGCAAAACATTACAACAAATCGCTATGAGCAGTTACCTTTACAGCAAAATAAAAAAGATGAAATTGCGGAGATGACAACGACCTATAATGCGCTAATGCATCGTTTAGAGGACAATTATTTGAAGCAGCAGCAATTTGTTGGCAATGCCTCACATGAGCTGAAAACGCCGCTCACTGTTATCGAAAGCTATGCCAAGCTTTTGCAGCGTCGTGGCTTTCAAAATGAGCAGGTCGCTTACGAGGCGCTGACAGCCATTACGAAGGAAACAGCAAATATGCAGGATATGATTACACAAATGCTACAGCTTGCCTCTGTCAACGAAAATGTTGAAATTGCTTCAGCTCAGACAAATATTGAGCCGTTATTGCAGGAAATTGCCATGACAATGCAGCAGGCCTATGCGCGTGAAGTTCGCATAGAAGGCAATAGCTTTATGTTGATGACAGATGCTGCGAAATTAAAGCAGCTGCTCTTTATTTTTATTGATAATGCGCGTAAATATAGCGATCAGCCCATTACAGTAACAATGACAGATAAGCAAATTATTATTGAGGATACAGGTATCGGTATACCTGAAAAGGATTTACCACATTTATTTGAGCGCTTTTATCGTGTTGATAAAGCGCGTAATCGTAAAACAGGTGGCACTGGGCTTGGTTTGGCAATTGCTAAGGAGCTAGCTGATTTACTGCATTTAACGATACAAATTAGCAGTGCTGTCGGTGTTGGTACAACTGTGACAATTTCGAGTAAGGATGTGATGATACATGAATAGAAAGGTCATTTTATTGTTGATTGCAACATGTATCGTTAGCTATTTCCTCTTTTCTGGATTGAATAACATTATGCAAAAGCAGCCGCTAAGTGAGGCCGATGTGCAACAGCATATTGAAAATTTATATGCAGGTGAAGTCAAGTCAATTGCGATGGAGGATGATATCGCTATAGTATCCTTTGCCACAGCAGAGGGTATTTACCAGGTCAATGTTGATTTAGAAAATAGGCATCCTTCCAATTTAACACTTGTCCATCAATTTGTAGCACAGATAGATGAAAAGAAAGAAGTTGTTACAAAAGACAATTCCAAAAGTGATGTAGTGCAAGAAAATACAAAACAAGTAGAACAAAAAAATGATACAGTACAAAAGCCAGTGGAACAGCCTAAGACGAATGAGCAAGCCACTAAGCCACAAACAAAGCAGCCTACTCCAGAAAATAAAAGCTATAAAATCTCTCAAGAGCAGGCAATTCAAATTGCGCTAAAGGAGCAGCCTGGCATTGTTGATAAGGCAAAATTTAAGAAAACGGATGATGGCGGCACATATGAAATTGAAATAGAGCATGGCGACTATGAAACAAAGTTTGTTATCCATGCTATTACAGGGAAAATTATAACTGTAGAATTCGATGATTAAATTCTCATTAAATTCTAATGTTGCTCTCACAGTCATCTCATTTTCATTTTTTATAATGAGGCTATAAGCAACAGAAGGAGTGTATGAGAAATGAAAAAATATTGGATTATTCCTACGGTACTTGTCGGCATGATTGGTGGTTATATTTTCGCACAAAATGACTTATCTGGCTCAGCGGAAAAAGCGGCAACGATTACAGCTCAGCAAGCAAAAGAACTGGCATTAAAGCAATTTGAAGGACAAATCATTGATTTTGATTATGATGGTGATGACAGAATTCCACATTATGAAATTGACGTAAAAACTGCAACGGAAAAGCTAGAGCTTGAAGTGAATGCGAAAACTGGCGCAGTAACAGTTGTTGAACGTGAAGCATTGAATGCAACAAAACAAACGGCAAACTCAATTACAGAGCAACAAGCAACAGATATTGCCTTAAAGCAATTTGCAGGGCAAATCATTGATTTTGATTACGATGGCGATGACAATATTCCACATTATGAAATCGAAATAAAAACAGCGACAGAAAAAATAGAGCTTGAAGTGGATGCACAAACAGGTGCAGTAACGATCGTTGAGCGTAAGACTTTAAATACAGCTAAGCAACCTGTTAATACACAAAATCTTATTACAAAGCAACAGGCGATGGATATTGCGTTAAAACAGGCTTCTGGTCAAGTAACAAAGGCTAAGCTAACTTCTAAAAATAACAAAGAGATTTATGAAATCATCGTGCGTGACCGCAGCATCGTCAACACATTTGATATTGATGCAAAAACGGGGGCTGTTTTAAGTCATGATAATTGGGACAATAAAAATTCCCATAATGACAATGCCACTTCAAATGTATCTAACAAGCCAAGCAACTTGATTTCGTCACAGCAAGCGATTGCGATTGCCCAAAAGCAAGTCACTGGTAAAGTGAAAAAAGCTAAGCTTGACGAAGATGATGGCCGCTATATTTATGAAGTTGAAATTAAAGATGGCAAAATTGAACACGAATTTGAAATTGATGCACAAACTGGAGAAGTTTTAGAATATAGCATTGATGACTAGTTGTCATTTTGAGCTGTTCGAAAAGCGTGCTTTTCGAACAGCTCTTGTTAATTCAACTCTTTTGTTAGCTGCTGAATCGCCTCCATCACTGTATTGATATTTCCCTCACTATTCATATGGTTTCTAGCATGCAACAAAACAGGTCTTACAGATTCTACCGAGCGCCCAAATTGATACATCCAGTCATAGCGTGGGACTAGCCAAGTATGAAAATGATGTGTTGTATCCTCATTGTAAAAATAATAGACATGCTCTATCCCTAAAGCCTTTCTTTGTACAGCTCTAATTTTTGATAAAACTGTAATATAATCTAACTTTTCTTCCTCTGTTAATTCATCAAAGCATTTAATATGGCGTTTAGAGGCTAATATAATTAATCCTTTGATCGGGTTATCTTGTTCAACGCTACTCGCTGCTAATGTTGTTAATTCTTTAAAAAATGATTCTTAAAATTAATTGTCGTAGCAAGCTGATTTTTATATTGATAATCTGTGTGTTTTTCGCTATCATTTAAATAAAATTTTTCTATTAACCTTAAATTTCCCCTAAAAATATCATTCAAATTTCACACTTATTATGTATATTATTCATGTAAAAAGAATTATACACTACAGGAGGCTTTATGAAGAACTTCTACAATCGTTTTTGGCGATGGCACTTTTTCGCTGCATTATTCATTACCCCATTGTTACTTACATTAACAATCAGTGGTATAGGCTACTTATTCTACCCCGAAGTGGAAAATAAACTATATGCGGATTCCTTCTTTGGCGATAGTGACCAAAAAACAAAGCTTACAATTGATGAAGGAGTTGAGCAAGCAAAGGAAGCGTTTAACGACTATTCCCTTAGTAAAATCATTATATTGGACGAGCCATATAATACTCGATTAACCATGACTAACAGTGCGGGCGAGCAAAAGTATGTATTTTTAGATGATAACTATCAAATTGTAGGCAGTCAGGATGCCAATTATACATTTTCCAATGTCCTAAGAAATCTACACAGCTCCTTGTTCATAGGTGGAACATTCGTTAATTATTTAGTGGAGTTAGCTGCATGTTGGGCTATTTTCTTATTACTTTCAGGTCTCTATATGACTGTTAGAAAGAAGTTGTGGAAAAAAGCACAGACAGAAACAACACGCATTCGTTCTCGAAGATGGCATGCTCTATTAGGTGTGATGATTACGATTCCTATGGTGGCTATTATTTTTACAGGGTTACCATGGTCAGCATTGATGGGACATTTTATCTATACGGCTGCACAAGAAAATCCATCCATCGGTATTCCTGAGTTGCAGCAAAATCCGCCAACATCTGAAGTAAATGAGATTCCGTGGATTACACGTAAAAATGAAACGCCAACATCTAATGCTCAGGATCATTCAGGTCATGGAGGACATACAGGCGCTGCAGATTACTCAAATGAATATGCATTATCTGTCGAGGAATTAATCGGACATATTGAAAATGAAAATATTCCAAAGCCTTACTCTATTATTTTACCTAGCTCTGAAGAAGGTGTTTTTACAGTTGCTAAAGGCTCAGGTACAGGTGTTACAGGGCTAGATGTCAGTCCAGATGAAGAAATCACAATTTATTTTGACCAATATAGTGGGACATTTATTTCTTCTGTTGGTTACGATGAATATGGAATTTTAGGGAAATGGTTCACATGGGGCATCCCTCTTCACGAAGGGCATTTATTTGGTTGGGCAAATAAAATTATCAATTTATTTGTCTGTCTAGCCTTCTTATATTTGATTTACCTTGGATTCAAAACATGGCTATTGCGCAGGCAAAAGGGGATGATTTCTGCACCACCTATAGCAAAAGAAATCTCTATTCCTTTTTATATTTTTGTCGTTGTATTGGGTATTATAATGCCACTCTTCGGTATCTCACTGATTCTCGTTGTTTTCATTGAGCTGGTTCTCTATTTTACGAAAAGACAACAAACAACACTCAAAGAGAGCTAATGAATTTAAAAATCAGGCACCAATTACTTTGGCGCCTGATTTTATTTATAATTGCTCCAAAATATTATCTATATATGCCTCATCAATAGCTCCATAAACTTCATGAACGATTTCGCCATTTGCGCTCAAAAATACAGTCGTTGGTATGGTAAAGCCGCCAAACCTCTTTCGGATTTCTCCCGTTTCATCAAATAAGATAGGTAAACTCCATCCCTTATTAGCAGCATATTTAGTGACGGCTGCTATACTTGCCTCCATATCAGTTGCGTTGACTGCTACAATATGTGCATCTTGCTTTGTCTCATAATATTTTTGTAATCGCGGCATTTCTTCATTACAAGGACCACACCACGTTGCCCAAAATGTAAGGACAACAGGTTTACCTAAATAATCGTATAATGTTGCTTTTTCACCCAAAATATTTGGCAATTCAAAATTTTGTACAGCTCTGTCAGAAAGCTCTACATCTTTTGTGTTAGCCTCTTCTTTTACAGTCTCTTTTTTATCTGGTGCTAAATAATTAACTACTATAAGCGCTACTAAGATAAAAATAACGCCACCGGAAAGCAAATTCTTCAAGACGTTTCCTCCTTTAAATACAATTTCATCCATAAGGCTTCTAATGAATTCTCAGCGTATTGAAGTTTTAGATTTGAGATATTACCAGAGGCAAGAACTTGACCTTTATGAATAAAAATGACTTCATCTGCCATCTCTTCAACCATTGATAGCAAGTGAGTAGAGTATAAGATTAATTGACCTTTATCTTTCTCTTCCTTTAAAATGGATTTCACCCTGTTAATCCAATACGGGTCTAGCCCGTTAGTGGGTTCATCTAAAATATAGACATCACATTCCCCTAACAAGCTTTGCGCAAAGTTTAAGCGCTGTCGCATTCCTTTAGATAGCTCACTAACAAAACTATTGATATGGTCAAATAAATCAGCTCGCTTTAAAATCTCCTTTTGACTTTCTTTTGTAATTCCTTTTAATTTTCCTAGCAGTTCAATAATTTCACCCACTTTTAATGTAGTAGGAAAGTTCAAATCGTCAGGCATATAGCGTACCTTCCCTTTAGGAATTCCCGTTATCGTGCCGCTATCTACAGGTAATTGCCCCATAATCAATTTCATGATAGTGCTTTTTCCAGCACCATTCTCCCCGACTAATGCGATAATTTTTCCACTTGTCATTTGGTAGGTAACAGGTCCGATTTGTCGTCCTTTACGATATGTTACTACTACTTCTTGTAGCTCAATCATTTAGAGTTCTCCTTACGTTTTAGCTTAAAATAGGCAAGACAAAGTGGCATAAACCACCATAATGCAGTAATACCTATCATGAGGAAAAAACCGATTTTCGTTTCATAAAACTGTGTTAAGTAATAAAACGACTTACCTAAAATGCCGGTTTGTTCAATTTGAATTAAATAAATATAACGTAACCACTCGATAATATTTAGATGAACATGGGCATAAATTACATTTTCATACATTTGCTTAGGGATGATTGTGCCAACCGCCATCACAATATAATTACTTAATAATGTGAAAAGTGCCCATACCCCTAAACTAAAACCTAGCGCTTGTAAGCGATGTATAGAAATAGCACCAATCATTACGCTCATTGCACTAAAAACAGCGATAATAACGATTGTTAGTATAAGAAAATACCTATCTATATGGACACCACCAAAGAAAGCCCCCATAAGTAATATCACTGCCTCTGTAGTAAACAGGGCAAATAAGAATATAGTAACCAATGCAACATACTTAGCAGTTAAATAATGTATGATATTGACTGGATAGGAGCGAATTAATTGATACCAACCTGATTCAATATCAGCAGCAATGCTCATCGCTCCAATTGTCAGGATAAATAAAGGAAACAAAAAAAGTAATAAATTTAATATCGAGGCTTGAAAACGGTCAAATCCACCTGCGTCCACATTTAATTGCTGTAGCATTAAAATAGAAACAAATAACACAATAAAAATACAAAGCAACATATAAATCCATTTGCTCCGGAAAAGCTGCTTTATTTCCGATTTAATCAATGCTCATGCACACCCCAATTAAATGACGTTACTAGCTCATCATAAGTAAGAGCCTTCCCTGCCCCATTCTCCTGCTCGTAAATAGTTGCATCCCCGACTGATGCAAAAGCAAGTACACCATAATTCATTGGTGTCCAATAATCTTCATTGTATATATAGGCAGCCTTTTTTACATCTATCCACTCATGCTTATCATTTGATTGAATGTACGCTACTGCGACTTCTTGCTCTGGCTCTCTTAAATATTCAATTAAACAGCCTAAATCATCAAATACTAAGTAATCATTGTTTTTAAAAATCACTTGTCCTGCATAATCTGAATGTGTAATCCCCATATTGCATACAAGACAAATATCCGTTTCTGGGTCGATTTTTCGTGGTTCAACTGATTGTTCTGAGCAACCAATTAGCAAAAGTCCCATAATGAATAATAAAATAATTTTTTTCATTTCAATCTCCTCCAACTAAAAACTAATAGAATAAATAAAGCGATGCCCATAATAAAGTGCTTCCCTGAGAAGGATAATTGCCATACCTGCCCCTCTTGAATCACAGGCTTCACATCGACCAGAGCATTTGCTTCCGATATGTTTGTATCCATCCTCGATAACAACCCTGTCGCTGTATTTCCAATAAAATATTGATAATATTCATTTTTTAAGACCCATTGACCAAAAGTAGAAGTGACAGTGTATACGCTATCACCATAACCGTCTCCATCAAAATCCTCACCATCATAATCATCATAACTATTAGCTAATAATGTAATTCCCTTAGACCCACTTGAAGCGACTAATACATTGCCATAGAACTTATTATTTGTAACCAGTATATCTTTTGGCTGTATATTTTTTAGCACAAGTAAATTACTTGCGATGATATTGTCAGACATATTTACTGATTCTGCCTGTTGAAATTGAACAGCAATCGAATTTTCACGAATCGCATTATGAACAATATTCACTTTGGTTGTTTGATACAGTGTTAGACCTGAACTATTTAAGGCATTTTGATGTTTAACTGAATTATTTTCTATAGTTAAATCATCGACCATCATTGCCATAATGCCCGTTATATGGTGAGCATAGGTATTATGTAATAATTGGATATTCTCACCATACATAATGTGTGTTCCATAGCGTCCATGTGTAATCGTATTTCCTTCAATCGTCACACGTACGCTATCTTCTAAATAAATGCCATCTTGCATTTGTTTAATCCTATTGTTTTTTACATAAATATCCTTTGACTTATAAAGAGAAATACCATGACTTTTTTTGGAGTAATGACCTTCTTCACCACTAATCTCTACTTCCATAATCTCGCTATTTATGACACTATCAAAATAAATAGGAAATCGCTTCGTTTGAAAAGAGCTTTCAGTTATCTTAATATTTTTCACTTTCTTTGCGACAATGCCTTGTTCGCCAAGAAATTGCATACCATTAACCTCAACATCATCAGAGATGATAGTTACCTTGCCAAAGAGCTTGACCTTGTGATTCCCATTAATATGAATCGCTTTATCGAGAATGAGGTCTTCAGAATATTGCCCTGGTGCTAACTCTAAAATACTACCTGACGGGAGTTGATTAATCTGTTGCTGTAGGCTCTGTGCATATACGGGGGTCGCAAATCCAACCATACAGAAAAAAAGGGCAAGTAAAATGCCCTTTTTCATATTAGTGACCATTATGCTCTTCCGATTCATCTTGATTCTCATTATTATGCTCATGGTCTTCACCTTCACCATGACTGCCTCCATGTTCCTGCATCATTTTTTCATGGCGCTCTTGTGCTGCTTGTTTCACTACTGCTAATTCTTCAATCTTTGCTGTTGGATTTTCTGAGATATATGTATTTGCATCTTCCTCATAAGCAAAGAATATATAGCCCCAATTCATCGGTGATTTCATATCTGTTTTGACTACTGTCGCTTCTTCAATATCAATCCAGTTTAGTGTAATATAATCTCGCACAAACTTTTCGATAGATTGATGTTCAGCTTTTTCTGCACTTAATAAACAACCGATGTCATCGTAAAATGCAATTGTTCCATCTGCTTTTACAGCTTGCGCAGAAAATACACCTAACTCATGGTCTCTTGTGTATACTTTCATATTACAAATTTCACAAATCGTATCCTCGGCTGGTTCCTGTAAACGATTGTCAATTTCCCATTCAGCCGTGGATGCTAAATATGTAACCTCATTTTTTGGTTGTTCCTCTGATACAACCTCTTCTGGTTCAGATGCTTTGTCTGTTCCTACTGTACTATTATCACCACATGCATAAAGTGCCAGTATAAATGGAACAACAAAAAATATTTTCTTCATTGCCTTCCCTCCAAGATTATTTTTTCATTATACATAATATACTCTACTATAAAAATGTGAAAGAAAATCAAAATATAGGTGACAATAATTGTGACATTGTGTGAAATAAAAATAGCTGGAATCTGGGAGGGAACTATAATATACGCTTTAGCTGAATCAAAAGTTAAATATTACTTTAATAACAACCATATAATCATAAATCACTTAACAAGATATATTCACAATTATCATCCTTTCTCCCAATCTTACAAACACATATTAATACATAACTATTGGATCTATGTCAACTGAACAGGTTGATGCTCGCTTTCTTTTTCAATGTGATTGATGAGTTCTTGGTCGTCTATTTTTGCGCGAATATGGTCATAGCCTTTTTTAGAATGTCTACCTCTTGTTTCAAACGTAGATTTTCCTTTTGAATCGCAGCCACTTCAGCTGCCGTTAACTCATTTGTTCCTTCAATCGGAGAATGGAGTTTAATCCATTTATAAATTGTGACTTCTGATACACCATATTCGCTGGATAGTTGATTGACCAGTGTGCCAGAGCGATAAAGCTCCACCACAGTTTGTTTGAACGCTTGATTATATTTTTTTTGACTCATGTCGGACACGTCCTCTCATATAGGTTATTTTACTAACTTAGCGTGAGTATGTCCATGACTCTATATTACATCCACTTGATAAACATTTTAAAATGCACAGACGATACGTTTTTTACATTAAGTGATTCGAAATTTTCTTTTCCAAATTCTAAAAAGCAGAAATATTATAAGAGTAAGTATCAATTGTCCGCTGTGAATAATTCTACAATTTTAAGTCCATTAAAAACTCTTTTAATAAATCTTCAAGCAACAAAAAAACAACCTCCAATCCGTAGAATTTAATCTACAAATTAGAAGTTGTTTAACATTAATTACAATTTAAAATATCGAATCATACAACTAAATTCAATTGTATTTTTGGTGATTTCAAATTGTTTTTCATCTTATTTTAAGTTATAGAATGTTTTTAAGCCTAAATATTGTGCAGTTGCATCTAGTTGGTCTTCGATGCGTAGTAATTGGTTGTATTTAGCTACGCGGTCTGTACGAGATGGAGCACCTGTTTTGATTTGACCAGCGTTTGTTGCAACAGCGATGTCTGCAATTGTTGCGTCCTCTGATTCACCAGAACGGTGTGAGATTACGGCAGTGTAGCCTGCGCGCTTCGCCATTTCGATTGCGTCGAACGTTTCTGTTAACGTACCGATTTGGTTTACTTTGATTAAAATTGAGTTGCCTACGCCTTCTTCAATACCGCGAGAAAGCTTCGTTGTGTTCGTTACGAATAAATCATCGCCTACTAATTGTACGCGGTTACCGATACGCTCTGTTAATAATTTATGACCAGCCCAGTCGTTTTCGTCTAAGCCATCCTCGATTGAGATGATTGGGTATTTCGATGTTAATTCTTCGTACCAGTCAACCATTTCTTCAGACGTTTTCACAACGCCTTCACCATCTAAATGGTATTTGCCATCTTCTTTATTGAATAGCTCTGAAGATGCTACGTCCATTGCTAAACGTACTTCTTCACCTGGCTTGTAGCCAGCTTTTTCGATTGCTTCTAAAATTACTGTAATCGCTTCTTCGTTTGAGCCTAAGTTTGGTGCGAAACCACCTTCGTCACCTACAGCAGTGTTTAAGCCTTTGTCTTTTAATACCGCTTTTAAGCTATGGAAAATTTCAGCACCGATACGTAATGCATGTGTGAAAGATTCTGCGCCTACAGGCATAACCATGAATTCTTGGATATCCACGTTGTTATCTGCGTGTGCCCCACCATTTAAGATGTTCATCATCGGTACTGGTAATTGCTTCGCATTGAAGCCGCCTAAGTATTGGTATAATGGCATGTCTAAGTAGTTCGCTGCTGCGTGTGCAACTGCCATTGATACACCTAAAATTGCATTAGCACCTAATTTGCCTTTGTTTTCTGTGCCGTCAAGCTCGATTAATGCTTGGTCTACAACTACTTGGTCTAATACAGAGAAATTATCCTCTAATGCTTCAGCAATAATTGTATTAACGTTTTCAACTGCTTTTAATACACCTTTACCTAAGTAGCGTGATTTGTCACCATCGCGTAATTCAACTGCTTCATATTCACCAGTTGATGCGCCTGATGGCACGATAGCGCGACCAAATGCACCTGATTCTGTAAATACTTCTACCTCTACTGTTGGGTTACCGCGTGAATCTAATACTTCGCGAGCATAAACTTGTGTAATAAATGGCATGTTACATTCTCCTTTTTCGTTAAGCTTATTTTGTTGTCATAATTAATGACTTACCTGTCATTTCAGCTGGTTGCTCCACTTCAAGCAGTGCAAGCATCGTTGGTGCAAGATCTGCTAAAATGCCATCTTGCTCTAATACTGCATCGCGTTGTGTCACAATCACTGGGACAGGATTTGTTGTATGGGCTGTCATCGGTAAATCGTCGAGTGTAATGACCTCATCTGAATTACCATGGTCAGCCGTAATAATTGCTGCGCCACCTTTTGCAAGGATTGCATCAACTATTTTTCCTAAGCATTCATCCACTGCTTCAATCGCCTTAATCGTTGGCTCTAGCATACCGCTATGTCCAACCATATCAGGGTTTGCAAAGTTTAATAGGATCGCATCAAAGCGCTCTGCTTCAATTGCCTCGAGCAGTGCATCCGTTACTTCATATGCGCTCATTTCTGGCTGTAAATCATATGTTGCAACTTTTGGAGAGGCAATTAAAATGCGCTCTTCCCCAGCAAACTTTTCTTCGCGCCCACCGCTCATGAAAAATGTCACATGTGGATATTTTTCTGTTTCGGCAATACGAAGCTGCCTCAAGCCGTTTGCAGCGATGACTTCCCCTACAGTATTGACTAAATTATCATTTTCATAAGCAACAACTGCATTCACTTCGTCACTATAATGTGTAAATGATACAAATAGCACATTTTCAGGATGCTTCTCTGAAAGTGTAAAGCCGTCAAATGTTGGGTTTGTAAATATTTTTGATAACTGAATTGCACGGTCTGGTCGGAAGTTAAAGAAAATAACCGCATCATTCGTATCAACCGTCGCAGTTGGTTGCCCTTCCTTCGTGATCACGAAGGGTACAACAAACTCATCCACTACTTCACGCGTATAAGAAGATGAAATACCCTCTTTTGCCGTTGCTGCTGTTTGACCGATACCATCAACTAATGCTTTGTAGGATAGCTCGACACGATCCCAGCGCTTGTCGCGGTCCATTGCATAGTAACGACCATGAATTGTAGCAAACTTACCGACACCGATTGCTTCCATTTGCTTTTCTGTTTCTTCAACATACTCTATTGCTGTCGTTGGTCCAACGTCGCGTCCATCTAAAAAGCCGTGTACATATACATCTTCCACACCATTTGCTTTTGCTAGCTTTAATAAAGCAAATAGATGCTCATAATGGCTATGTACGCCACCATCAGATAACAGCCCCATTAAATGCAGCTTTGAACCATGCTTTTTCACATGCTCTACCGCTTGTAAAAACGCTTCGTTACGGAAAAAATCGCCTTCACGAATCGACTTGTTAATGCGTGTTAAGCTTTGATAAACGATGCGCCCTGCACCAATATTCAAATGCCCAACTTCTGAATTACCCATTTGCCCGTCTGGTAGTCCTACTGCCTCACCGCTAGCTGTTAACGTTGTGTGAGGGTAGACATTCCAATAACGGTCAAAGTTTGGCTTGTTCGCTTGCGCCACTGCGTTTCCTTTGACTTCATCACGCAATGCAAAGCCATCTAAAATAATTAATGCTACTGGCTTTTTAGGCATTTGCCCCCGCCTCCAATAATTTTAAATATGATTCTGGCTGTAAGCTTGCACCGCCAACTAATGCGCCATCAATATGCTCTTTTGATAATAATTCAACGATATTTTCTGGTTTTACAGAGCCGCCATATTGAATGCGCACCGCTTCTGCTACCTCGCTACCGTATAGCTCATTCACTACTGCGCGAATCGCGCCACATGTTTCGTTAGCGTCATCAGCAGTCGCTGTTTTGCCTGTGCCGATTGCCCAAATTGGCTCATAGGCGATAACCATATGTGTTACTTCTTCGCCTGTGAAGCCTTCTAGCGCTGCACGTATTTGACCTGATACTTTCGCTGTCGTTTGACCAGCTTCACGCTCTTCTAATGTTTCGCCACAGCAAATAATTGGCACGATATCATGATTTAAAGCTGCACGTACCTTTTTATTTACTGCCTCATCCGTTTCGTTAAACATTTCACGGCGCTCTGAGTGGCCTAAAACAACATAGTCCACACCTACGCTTGCTAGCTGTGATGGGCTTACTTCACCTGTAAATGCCCCCTCATTTTCAAAGTGCATATTTTGTGCACCGATTGCTAGCTCTGAATCAGCCTGAATTTGTACAAGGATTGGTAAATAAAGTGCTGGTGCACAAATGACTGCATCTACTTTATCATTTGCTAGAATTTTATCTTGCACTGCTTCTACAAACTCTACAGCCTCATCAAATGTTTTATACATTTTCCAGTTTCCTGCAATAATTGGTTTACGCATGTTTTTGCCTCCAATGATTATTTGTCTCATAAGCACTGACTATGAAGTTTTTAGCTTAACAATCAGCCACTCACTTATCGTTTAATGCTATAATGCCTGGTAGCTCCTTGCCTTCCATTAGCTCTAAGCTTGCGCCGCCACCTGTTGAGATATGACTCATTTTGCTTGCTACTTCGAACTTTTCAACCGCTGCTGCTGAATCGCCGCCACCGATAATCGTGTAGCCTTCTGTTGCTGCCATTGCATCCGCAACTGTTTTCGTACCGTTTGCGAATTTCTCCATTTCGAATACGCCCATCGGCCCGTTCCAAATAATAAGCTTGGACTTTGCAATAACATCAGCATAGTTAGCTGCTGTTTTCGGTCCAATATCAAGACCCATCCAGTCTGCTGGAATTGCGTCAATGTCTACTACTTGTGTCGCAGCATCCTTTGAAAATTCATCTGCGATGACAGCGTCAACAGGCATATGTAATTGCACGCCTTTTTCCTTCGCTTTGTCAATAAAGCTTTTTGCTAGCTCGATTTTATCTTCCTCTAATAAAGAGTTACCAACATCGTGCCCTAAAGCTTTAACAAATGTATATGATAAGCCGCCACCGATAATTAAGTGGTCTACTTTTTCTAATAAGTTTTCGATTACGCCGATTTTATCTTTTACTTTTGCGCCACCAATAATGGCTGTGAATGGACGCTCAGGATTTGATAAAGCTTTTCCTAGAACATCTAATTCCTTTTGCATTAAGAAGCCTGATACAGCCGGAATGAACTTTGCAACGCCCTCCGTTGTTGCATGCGCACGATGCGCTGCGCCAAATGCGTCATTTACATAAACATCCGCTAATTTTGCAAAGCTTTCTGCTAGTGCTGGGTCATTTTTCTCCTCGCCTTTATGGAAGCGAACATTTTCTAATAATACGATATCGCCATCTTGCATTGCTGCAATCGCTGCTTCTACAGTTTCACCAATTGATTCATCCAATTTCGTTACAGGGCGCTCGATTAATTCAGCTAAGCGTGTTCCTACTGCTGTTAGACGCATTTCTTCATTTGCTTCACCTTTAGGACGACCTAAATGGGATGCTAAAATTACCTTTGCCCCTGCGTCAACTAAATATTGAATCGTTGGCAATGCTGCACGAATGCGTGTGTCATCTGTAATATGCCCCTCTTCCATTGGCACATTGAAGTCTACACGTACAAATACGCGCTTCCCTTTGACATCGATATCCTTCATCGTCTTTTTATTTAACATAAAAAAGCTCCCTTCAACATTATTGGTCACGCTGTTTGGCGCGCTTAGTTTTATAGTAGCAAAAGTCACATCTAATGTCTTGCCATTTCTAATAAAAATGGAGCAAGGGAAAAATCCCTTCCTCCATTCCCTTTTAGTCAGGCTATATTATTTGTTGAATCCTTTGCTTGCTACATATAATGCAAGGTCTAATAAACGTGCAGAGTAGCCGCTTTCGTTATCGTACCATGAAATAACTTTTACTAATTTGTTTTCTAGTACCATAGTAGAAAGTCCATCGATTGTTGAAGAGCTTACGTTACCATTGTAATCAGATGATACTAATGGTAGCTCGTTGTAATCTAAAATACCTTTTAGATCGCCTTCTGCTGCTTCTTTTAATGCCGCATTTACTTCTTCAACTGTTACGTCTTTTTTCAATGTTGCAACTAAGTCTACACATGATACGTTTGGTGTTGGTACACGCATAGAGAAGCCATCTAATTTACCTTTTAATTGAGGTAATACTTTTGATACGGCTACTGCTGCACCTGTAGTTGTTGGAATCATTGATAACGCACCAGCACGCGCACGACGTAAGTCTGCATGTGGTAAGTCAAGAATGCGTTGGTCATTTGTATAAGAGTGGATTGTTGTCATTAAACCACGCTCGATACCGAATTTTTCATCTAACACTTTTGCTAATGGTGCAAGACAGTTTGTTGTACAAGAAGCATTTGATAATACATCATCTGTTTCTGGATTGTAGTCTTCATGGTTTACACCCATTACGTATGTTGGCACATCACCTTTTGCTGGCGCTGAAAGAATCGCTTTTTTCGCACCTGCTTGTAAGTGATAGCTTAATTTTTCTTTATTGTTGAAAATACCTGTACACTCAAGAACGATATCTACACCTAGCTCGCCCCATGGTAATTGCGTTGGGTCTTTTTCTGCATATACTTTAATTTCTTTACCGTTCACAGTGAAAGAATTTTCGCCTGCTTGCACATCAGCATCATAGATACCGTGTACTGAGTCATACTTTAATAGGTGTGCAAGTTGACCTGCATCTGTTAAGTCGTTAATTGCAACTACTTCTACTTCACTATTATTCATTGCTTCACGAAATACTTTGCGTCCAATACGTCCGAATCCGTTAATTGCTAATTTTACTGTCATTTGAAATTCCTCCAAAATTTTATTTATAAGAGCGTTGTTGCTCGTTATAGATTTTTTAAAATTGCATTTGCTGCACTTTCATCCGTAATAAAAATTGTATTTTTTACTGGATTTTTAAAATAAGCTTGTACTGATTTTGCCTTGCTCGCACCAGCCGCAATGGCGATAATACAATCGCTTTGCTGAACTTGCTCTAACTGAATGCCAATTGTACGAATATGATGAACAATTTGACCTTGCTCATCAAAATAGTAACCAAATGCTTCAGCTATTGCGCCTTTTTCACGCAATAATCGCTTATCGTCCTCACTGCTTTGCCTGCGATCTGCCATTTCCATCGCTTCACCAATACCGTGGATAACAATATTAATATTGTCATAAAGCTCAATCATTTCTTTCACAATTGGCTCATCCTTCATGGCGCTATATGCTTGCTCGCTTAAATGCTCTGGTAAAAATAACGTGCGATATGTTGCATGGCATTGCTCAGCAAATTGCGCTACGAGCGTATTTGCCTGCATTGTTATTTCATCACCTATACCGCCACGAGCTGCAATAAATTGTGCATGTTGCAAAGCTTTATGAGGCTGTAAATACGCTCCAATTGAACCAACTGACGTACCACCAGTAACCGCTATTTTGCAGTTTGGCTTTGCGTTTTGCATAATAACTGACGCTGCTTCTTTTCCGATTAAGGAATATGTGCTCACATCTTGCTCAATGTCGCCATGTACGATAATGACTTTGTTAATATTGAGTGCAGCCTTTAACTGCTGCTCTTTTTTAGAAATACCTGTAAGTTCATGAAACAATGTTTTTAATTGCTCTAAAACGGTATACCCAAATTCTGTGCAAACCATGCCTTTTGCTTGAATATGGATCAATTGCTGATCGCTTAAAACCTGTGTCTCCTTGCGAACATCACGCTCTGTTAGCTGTAAAATATCAGCTAAAGCTCTTCTTCCGATGGGGCTTTGCAATGCGATTGTTTGCAATAAGCGATAGCGCTTTTTAAGCAACTCATCCATTTCTGGTAGAAGCTTGCGCTGTACTTCATATATAGAGTTACTGTTCAACAACATCACCTTCTACAAAAGTATGGACATTTTTTGTCCCGCACTTTAAAAATTGTCCCACTAGAGGTAAAAAAAATTTACTTCCTATATCCATTATATACACGTATATAAATTTTGGCAATTCTTTTGTCTAAAAACTTTAAAGCACTACTTACTATTGCAGTGCTTCAAGCAATGTTGCATAATCCAGTATACCATATTGTATAACTTCCTCATCATAAGTAACAACTGGAATCATCAGCATATACTTTTCATGCAATGCATCATCTTCCTCTATATTCATTATATTTATATCAAATGAACAATCCTCTTGTACAAGCTTCAACGTTAGCAAGCCTTCTTCGCATAAATGGCAATGAGGTCTTGAATAAAAATTAACGATTTTCATGAACATCCCTCCATGTATAAAATAACATAAATTAGCCAACCTATAAAATGTACGACATTTTGATAGGAGGAAAAATAAATGACAGGCGATTTCCAACAAGAGCAACAACAGCAATCAATGGGACCACTTTCTACAAACCATGGCGGACATGAGCTTTTTGATGTACATGAGGTGCTAAGTGCAGCAATTGGCGGCTTAAATCAATTTGTCTTGTTACGTGACCATGTACAGGACCCAGAGTTACTGTCCATTATGGACAAACAATATGCATTTATGCTCGATGAATACAATATTACAGTCGAAGCATATAAAACAGGTCATGATCCACAGCATCCTACTCGCACATACAATATGCAAACAGGTAACGATTTCAAATACGGTCTCACACCTAGTGAGCCGAAAAAGCCAATGCAGATGGCGAGTGAGCTAGATGATGCAATTATTGCAGGCTGCATTTTAGGCGCACATAAAGTTAGCGCTACAGGCAAAACAACAGCAGCACTTGAAACGTGTAACCCTGTATTGCGTCGCGTGCTACAAGATTCCATCAAAAACTGTATTGAGATGGCTTACGAAATCTCCATTTACCAAAACAAAAAAGGCAACTATCAGGTGCCACAATTAGCGCCAGCCGATATGCAGGCAATGCTCAATATGTATGGGCAGGGTCAAATGGCCAAAAACATGCCGAACTAAAAAACAAGCATCCCCCGTATGAGGGATGCTCTTTTTTACTATATCAGCGACTTTCCCTAACTTATCTGCGATTTTTCTTAAGTTATCTGCGGAATTCACTGAAATATCTGCGAATTTTTATAGTTTATCTGCGATTCCCCAAAAAAGCTGCCTGAAAACGCGTTTTCAGGCAGCTTTTTATATACATATTATTTTACTTGATTGCGATCAATAATTTCATCGATTAAGCCGTAAGCTTTTGCTTGTTCAGCTGTCATGAAGTTATCGCGGTCTGTGTCGCGAGAAATTGTTGCATAATCTTGACCAGTTTTTTCAGCCATGATTGTGTTTAATTTTTCGCGTAAGTGTAAAATGCGTTTTGCAGCGATTTCAATTTCAGTCGCTTGCCCTTGTGCACCACCAAGTGGTTGGTGAATCATCACTTCAGCATTCGGTAAAGCAAAGCGTTTGCCTGGCTCACCAGCTGTTAATAAAAAGGCACCCATTGATGCAGCCATGCCGATACAAATTGTTTGCACTTTTGGCTTAATGAAGTTCATTGTATCGTAAATTGCCATGCCAGCCGTAATGGAACCACCAGGAGAGTTGATGTATAAGGAAATATCCTTATCTGGGTCCTCTGCCTCTAAAAATAATAGCTGTGCTACGATAGAGTTCGCTACATTGTCATCAATTGCGCTCCCTAATAAAATGATGCGATCTTTTAGCAAGCGTGAATAAATATCGTAAGCACGCTCACCTCGGTTTGTTTGTTCAATAACTGTAGGAATTAAATTCATTGAAAAATCCTCCTTTATAAAAGGTAAATTCATATACTAAATTGTTGAAAAGTTAAGCTTCTTCAACTGTATCCTTATCATACACATTATAGTCAAGAAAGGTCAAATATAAACTCTATAAATTTATGTTGAAATATTCGTCTGACATTTGTATAATGGGAAAGTCGTTAATTTTTGCACATACGACAATTTTATCACCATTCAGAGCTTTGCACAATTTTTGCACTTGTCCTCGTGGTGTAATGGATAACACTGAAGATTCCGGTTCTTCCGCTGGGGGTTCGATTCCCTCCGAGGGCGTTTTGAGGTCTATAAACAATATTTTTAAAAAATGAATAAAGGCTTAAAAGCGTTGGTGCATAAGGATTTTTGATGATTTATTAATAACAGACTTATCAAACCTTATCCAAGTTTTTTTTATTATTTTACACATTTTTTACACATTATACACAACAATTATCTTTCAAGACCACTCAATTACGGGTGGTCTTTTTACAACTCATAATAACTCATTTCGTGGTCCTCGTAAGCCTTGTCCAAACTATCCAACCAACTACTATTCAAAAGCTCCTTACAAGCCATTTCCGATGCCTTACAAGCGATATTACGCAAAGTATTATTAAAGTACCCTGTTATGCTGTCCACAGGATTGGCGCTATTGTATTTGCGTTTATATGCGTTTAGCGTGTGTTTGGCTGCTTCAATCACATTTTCAAATGAAGTTGGTATAATAGCGTTTTTATTTTGCGCTAAATAGATACCATACATTTTACTTGCTAATTTACTATCACCAAGCACGCTCATAACTAATGATTTAAGTTGCTGATATGGTGTTTGCTCTTTTGTCTTTAAAGGCTTATTGTCGTCCACAGATTTTTGAGCGGACGCCTGCGTAGCATACGTATTATTTAATAAATTATTTTTAAGATTAAAAGAAATAGATGGTTGATTTTCTGTGGAAGGCTCACAAACTGCGTTATTATCGCTTGTATTAGCATTCTCACGCTCGGACATTTGCGGTGGGACATAAGGTAAAATTACATATACATTAGCGCCTTGACCGCCATTTTTATCGCGAATTGTTGTTACCTTTTTAATGATGCCTAGCTCATTTAATTTTTTAACTGCTCTATACACCGTTTTAGCGCTAATATTTAATTTAGTAGCAATCGTATCAGCTTTAAGGTGGCACGCTCCAGGATAAGCTAAAGAACGGCTAGCGAGCATGAAAACAATGGCACGTTCGCTTTCCGTTAGATTAAAGTAATGTTCTGCCATGTGGCCCTCCACAGACTTGTCCATGTCCTCCACAGATTGAAATGTTGCATATTGCTCTAAATAATCAAACACTGCCATTGTTCTCACCTCACTTTCCTACATTAAAAATAATTATTTATTCATCCTCACCGTATGCGAACAATTCCATTTGTAAATCCGCTATTGCTAGTGTCAGTCCCAACAATCGTACAGTACGACCGAAACGACCATTTTCTTTTGATTCCAATTGCGCTGTATATTTATCAACAATACGCTGTAACTTTGCAATTTTTTCTGAACGTTTCATATTTTCCAGCTCCCTTTAATAATTTATTTGTTAAACAAATAATATATCTATTTAATTAATTTGTCAAATAAATTATTGATTAAATTAATAATTTATATTACTATCTATTTAAGGAGATGATAAAAATGGATTTAACAAAAGAAATAAAAAAATTACTTGTAGATAGAAACATGACAGCTACACAGCTTGCCGAAAAAATCGGTATGTCACAATCTAATTTGTCTTTGAAAATGAAAAACGGAACTTATAGCGTTGCTGACTTGGAGAAAATTACAGAGGAGCTAGGAGTTAAATTAGAAATTAATTTCATAGCAAAAGATAATGGTCATGTAAAAAACAGATAACTAATTTAAAGTTGTCTGTTTTTTGTTATGTACTTTTCTTTATGTATTACCTAAAATGGTAATTGAAAGGAGTTGCATATAATGAAAAAATTATTTTTAATTAGCTCGTTAGCTTTATTATTAGGCGCTTGTGGCGATGATCAGGAAGAGGTACAAAAATCTGTAGAGGACAAGGAAGAAGTTGAGGAAGTAGCAAAGGAAGAGAAACCAAAAGAAAATAAAGAATTGACTTATTATGAAGCCGAAACAAAGATTTTCATTGATGAATACGTAAAAAAATTCGATTCTACTTGGAATAATATTTGGGTTATTGTAATGGACCGTGCAGAGAAAAATGATATATCTACACAAGATGCATATACTCAAATACAAAAAGTACATGACATTTACCGTGAAATGAGTATGGATGATGATGTTCCAGTAAAACAATTAAGTAAAGAAAATAAAAAGTTAGCCAAAGAGGTTGCTGAAAATTTAAGTTATGCTTCTGTAAACCGTCAAGAAGCTGCCAAAATTGCTATGGAAGTTTTAGAAACAAATAGCTCAGCGAAGTTAAATGAAATGAATGAGAAAATTCAATGGTCAGATGAATTTGTACAAAAAGCTGTAGCGGCTTTTAAAGAATTAGAAAGCAATTTATATACAGAGTAGCCCCCACAATAGTCTGTGGAAGGCACACCAAAGGTCACTCAATGAGTGGCTTTTTTATTTTAATCACAGAACGAACACTCTTATTTAATGACAGGTAATTTATGTATTCACAGGTTATTCAACATATATAATTTTAATTTAAAAATATTAACCTAAAAAGGTTTACAAATTAACCTATATAGGTTATAATAGAATTAACAAAGGGTGACAGGAGGAAATTATTTATGCAAGAATTATTTATAAGATTGGATATGGATGGGCATTGGAGAGGTGCTGACCACCGTTCTAGTATTCAAGGGGTTGCAGAAGAAGGTTTTTGGGAAGAGGGTGTTAGTTGTTACTCTCTTAAAGAATTATATAGACTAGAGGCGATGGCTGATTTATATGATTATTGGATTAATTATGCGTCACTTAACGTAAATGATATCGAACGTTGCAATATACAAGTAACTATTTTCGAAGGCGAAATGTTGAATAGTTCAGGAATGAATGGAGAAGATTTAGCTATTTGCCACAAAACTATTGTTCAATTTGACGCGAAGGAACTTTATGTCAAATGGAGAGAAATTGAACAACGATGGGAAGATGATATGCAAACAGAAGCGTCATTCGGAAAAGAATATATCAAGGAAAATGCAGAAGAAATATTCTCTATTATACAAAAACACTTACCAACACAGATATAGGCAGGTGAAATATATGTACAAATATACTAACGAGGATTTATTGAATAAAATAAGAGAATACCACAGAATTTATGGGAAAATCCCAAGAAAAAGGGACATCAGAGAGAACCAAGCAATTTCAAAGCGGTTTGGTTCTTGGAATAATGCTATTGAACTCGCGGGGTTTAAACCCACCCGCAAAAATTGGACAAAAGAAGAAATTATTAAATTGATAGATGAACAAATTGCACTTAATGGTCGTCCATTTACAAGACAAGAAATATTAAGTGACAATACACTTTTTTCTTACGAGAATTTCAAGTCTTACTTTGGGTTTTCGTACCTGAAATATGCGGAATCTTTAGGATACAGTGTAAATCAAATACGTTTGGTTGATAAACAGTATCTAAAAATGGATGATGAAGCCTTTTTAGACGAAATTTCGAAAGAACTAAATCGAATTAAGTCCAATCATTTACGTACATTTGATAAAAAAAGAAAAAAAGGATTTCCAGCTTCGCGCTATATACTATCACGGTTCAGGTGTAATTGGTCTGAATTATTAGAATCACTTAACCTGAAAGCAAATAAGAAATATCTTTCTAAAGAAGATTTTGTCGAATGGTTTCTAACAGAAATAAACAAATTAGAAACTATACCATCTTCGACTTATTTAATCAAAAACCATTCCTTTTTTTATTCTTGTTGCAAAAAATATTTTAAAAATTACACAAATATGTGTAAAGAATTAAATATAGATCCACCGTTTCTCACACCTACTACGGTGGTTCATAATAACGAAGAATTGCTGGAACTTTATCATGATTTTTATAAAAAAATCGGGCGTATTCCAACAACTGACGACTTAGACCATTCATCAGATATTTATAATTCCGATGTTTTCATAGTACGCTTTGGTACGATGAATCGTTTGAGAGATTTGGCAAATGTTCCAAAAATCAAAAAAACGCGACTGTCTTTAATAACAAAAAAGGAAGTCGAAGAGGAGTTAAAACGTATTTATAAGAAATTTGGAAAAGTGACATATAAAGAATTAGAAAACCTTAGCGAGTATCCTGTTACAACAATTTTCCGCAAGTTTAATAAAACTAATATGGAAGATGTTTGGAATGAAATTCATGAAAAAAATGGAGGAAAAGCAAAATGACAAAGACAATAAATGATTTTATGACGATTGTTGAAGCTGCCGAACGGTATAATATAAATCCACAAACATTAAAAAATAAATTCAAGCCTTCTGTTGTTGGTCAAGAGAAAATCGACGGTTGGGTTTCAGAAGGTCTTATTCGTTTATCCTCTAAAACGTGGATACTATCTACAGAGTTTATGGAACAAATATCGAAAAATTGATTTAATAAATAGACTTAAAAAACAAATAACCCCGCCCTCCACAACGGAAAGGCGGGTTTAAATTTATTTACTGTCAACAATCGCTTTAGCTGCTAAACCTAATAAATCATCATTTGTAATTGTTTTATTTTCTAGTTTTGCCATCCACACTTCTTTATTTGCTCCTGCTTCAATAGCGGCTTCAACAATCATCTTCCTGCGTGCTGCGCTTGCTAGTGTAGTTTCTGTTTCATTTTTTAATGCTGGACTACTAAATTCCATTGTACGCACCTTCTTTTCATTTAATTTTACACCAACATGTAATGCTAATTCCGTTGCAATTGCTTGGCATAACGCTTCAAAATGTTCGTTATATCCAACTACATCGCTTACGCTATTCACAAAACAAACTTCCAATAAAATGGACTGTGGAAGGCTATTTAAAAAATAAAGATTATCACGATATTTAGCACCGCGATTGGGAACGTCCATAGCATTAGCCATGACGCCGCTAAGCTTGCTTGACAGGGCTTTTAACGCTCCACCTTTGTATAACACCTCTGTGCCGATTGCTCGCTGTTGACGTCCAGTAGATGCGTTAAAATGCACACTCACATCGAGCTTGCGAGAAGTTTTTTTATGCTCATTAACTAGATACGTTAAATTTTGCTGTTGATTTTTTGAAACATTATCCTCAATGTAATTAGCTTGCACACCGCCCTCACGCAATATAGCTACTACACGCTTCGCGACTTTACGAGCCTCTGTTACCTCGTCTATAATGTCCCTTGCGCCTGTTCCGACTGTCCAGTGACCAGGTGAAATTGTAATCATTATTTATCCCCCTTACGCATTAAACCTTTGAAAAACTCAATAAATGGGTCCATGCTTTTATCGTCATCAGCTAACTTGAAATGATTTAAAATCGAATTAATCTCACTTAATAAGTAACCGATGTATAACACATATAATGCACTAATCCCCAACGGCTCAGGCATTAATAAAGCCACTGGAATTGCATATACAAGTACGATAAATAAAATAAGCTTGCGAGCAATTCCGAATATCGCTTTAGCGCTGCTAAAATCTACTTTTTTATTAAACTTGGCATTAAGCCAGCCAATTGTAAAATCTATTAAATTTGCACTTAAAATAAGCGCTAAAATATAGATTAGTTTTGTATCATCAGATTCCAAAAAACGTTGCAAATACTCAATCATATCCATAAACCTCACCCTTCAATTTGTATTTTTAATAATAAAAGCCCTCCACAGAATAGTTGTGGAAGGCAATAAAAATAACGCTAGTCATTTGACTGCGTTGCTGTTGTTGGCAGCACACTAACAATAATATGCTTGTTGATGATTGCTCCGCCAATATTGACAAAAGTTATACTTTGATTATTTAATGTCGCTGTAAAAACATCAGCGTCAAACTCTGCATTTGTTAAATTAATTACCTGCCCATTGTTTAGCTGTACTTGATAATCCACGTTTCTCATGCTCCTTTTAATTAATTTCTACTTGCCCTAAATAGCTTCCGTTTTGTCTAAAAGTCATATATTTTTTACCACCACTCGTACTATAAGACATTGTGTAACCATTAACACTATTAGCATTGTCAACTGATAGTCCCACTGTATATGCTGCTGAAAAATCGACTTGTCCATGAAAGCGAGTGAAAGCACCAATTGAGGTTCTGCTACCAATGTACAACTCCCCGCCATCAAGCTCTTGTATTTGATTCTGTCCAAATACAATCGCCCTATTACCACTGCCTCGTAAGTATAAATTATTACCGATTAGTACATCACGATTTACATTAATATTTGTCGCACCACTGATATCGCCATTGACCATGACTGCGCCATTTAGATTGATTTTGTCGGCATTGATTGTAGCAACACCCGGTGTCAAGTTAATGTCCGTTATACTTCCGCCTTTATCAACTTTTAAATTAATACTAGACTGCATGACACTAATACTTGCATTAGTATTTTGTTCTAAATTTGATACTGATAATTCAATTGCATTTGCACGCACATTGATAGCAGCTACTTCATTTGTGATGCGATTGTTTACAGATAAATTTATGTTATCTGCTTTAATATCAACTGTAGCAATAGATGTATTTAATTGCTCAACTTCAAGTGTAATACGTTCATTTGTTTGAGTGATTGAGCTTCTAAATTCCCCTTCTGCTTCCTCTATTTTTTCATTGAGTTCTTCTTTTGTTTCATCAATGTATTCATTGGTATCACCGATTTTTTCTTCATGGTCTGCCAAAATATCCTCTGACGATTTGGGCAAAGAGTTACCAAATACTACGCTTGATGTAATCAATTCGCCATCAATTAAAACTTTTGTTTGCTTTAATATGCGCGTGGACATCTCGACACCTAACGGCTCATAAATCAGCCATACACGCTCGCCGTTTGCCCTTGATACTAATTCGGGTATGGTTGTTTCGATTGCCAATTGTGGCTCGTCCTGTAGCTTGCTTTTAATATAATTTAATAAAGCTGTAGCGTCTGTAAAACGTTCGTCTTTTACAGGTTCTTCTTCCCTCACTCCGAAAATTGATGAGTTAGGGGACGTATACTCGACCGTTAAGCCGTCCTTACCAAAGCCTTTTATATACGTTGCCAAGTTAGTTGTGTCCTCTTGTAAAACAATTGATGATATATTGTGTTTATAACGGTATTGATAGTCGTTGTTGCCGCCAATTTCTTTAGCAAAATGCAGTTTTTTATTTGGCAAAATTTCAAACTCAACCTCATGCGCCTTGCATATTTTTTGCACTAACCTAACCACATTATCATTGCCAAATGAGCGTATATAATTTGTGACGTTTGCTATAGCTGCATCTACTGT
The DNA here is from genome assembly GCF_025291715.1 of Metasolibacillus sp. Lineage (GTDB taxonomy): Bacteria > Bacillota > Bacilli > Bacillales_A > Planococcaceae > Metasolibacillus > Metasolibacillus louembei. The sequence continues at coordinate 18,743 of NZ_JAMBIZ010000026.1, read as the reverse complement.
AAACGTCCATCCTGTACCACCTAACGCAAAATTCAGATGATTATTTAATGTGTGGCTACCCTCAAATGTGCCATGCTTAAAAGTCTTTAAATGGTCATAAAAAATACTTAACGCTGTGACTGTTTTGCTATGCGCATTGTCATTAAATACTTTAATTCTAAAATCGTTGCCGTCCACAGTTATGACACTCTCTGACTGCAAAATATCATAAGCAGGATTGTCATGTGGAAATGTAGTAAAAGACACTGTATAAGTGCCTTCTACGTCCTGCTCCATTTTAAAATCTGTACCTATATTTATTAAAGGCTCAACTTGCGAGTTATCTAAACTAGTAACATAAAACAATTTATCACCGCCCTTCAAATGAAATAGCCTCCCACAATACCAATGTAGAAGGCTGATAAATATTTGATATTAAGTTGTTAATTTGTTTACTACACATAATTGGACTATGGTGTAGTTGGTGGCTGATAATCACCAGCTAGAAACTCGACACCGCTGTCCGCTAAATGCTCATACACTTGTGGTTTTAGCGTGCTTGGTACTGCCTCAAACTCCAATTTCATTAAAATAACTCGTTGTGCTAGTAATAATGCCATCATAAAATCATCTCCTATTAGTTTTATTAATATTTTTTGTAATAAAAAACGGAACATCATGAGTTAATCGTCAGAATAATTTCTGTCAATACTTCCTCGTGAAATTCCGTTTGTTCTACTAGTGCTGCATTTTGCGCTTTTAATAATTTGTTTTCTTGCTCTAACTGTGTCATTCGTTCCTCAGCAGTTGGTGTTGGTAAAATTGGTGTCGGATCGTGTGCATCGATGATTTGTTGCACTAAATCCATATCTGTATCATCCGCAAAAGTAAAATCACCATAATCCCCATAATTAAAAACGGGGTATGGATAAATGCCATTATAATTTAACTCTGTATGCAATACACCAACATTTACTCCGTTTATCCTCATGATAAATCCGCCACCTTCGTAATTACGACATTACTAATACTTAGTATATCTAATGCGCTGCCACTCGATTGGATAGCCACCAGCTCTAATAACGTATTTGTAGTTAATGTTCCTTTGAATTTTGCTTGTAGGCGAGTAGGTGAAGCCCCTCCAGTAGCATTAACAGTGACGGAAAATGACGCACTGTGGGGTTGTACATATCTAAATCCTGTCGCATTTGGACTAAAGTGTACATTTAACAGGATTTCATAAATACCGCTTTTAGTAATTTTAAGTTTATTATTTGTGCCATCCCAAACTAAAAAATCGGCTCCATTACTCAAACTTAATGATGATAGCGCCAAATAAGTTTCACTGTTGTTTACACTACTTTGATTCGCAGGCAACTTTGCGGTTGCAAACATCTTAGTATTGTCCAAATGTGTATTAACTACATCCTCTAACGATGTCAAATCTGCATTGTTTGCTTTTGCATCTAATGCGCCTTGTAGACCATTAATATTAGCGATACCTACATCGACATTGCCGTTTTGGTCAGGCAATTGATCATTAACGGTTTGTACTGCCCCTTGACCATCTAACCCCCTGCGAGCAATTAAAATCCAGTCTGTGGTTGTGGTTGGTATAGATGTTACTCCATCGTGTTTAGCCTGGTATGTGCTACCCTCATGCGTTACAAAATTATTACGATTGTAAATTGTACCGCTTTCGTATGGCACAGCTTGTCCCCAGCCAGCAATAGCATCTGCTGCACTCTCTGCTCTTTGTGCTGCATTGTCTGCGTCTGCTTTCGCTTGCTGGGCGTCTTGTGCTGCTTGATTAGCGTTTGTAGTAGCATTAATTGCTCCTGTGGTTGCTTGTGTCGCATCTGTAATACTTTGCTCTAGTGACGTTTGCAATTGCTCTAAATCACCTTGCAACGCTGTCATATCACTGATTAATTGCGTAGCGTCTGCTGTTGCTTGATTAGCCGCGTTTGCCGCTTCGGTAGCGGACGTGGTGGCGGCAACCATATCGTCAATTAATTGTGTTGCGTCACTTAATGCTGTTTGTAAATCTGCTAATGTTGCATCTGCATTATTTACCGTATCAGTGATACGTTGTATTAACTCATCTACATCATTATCGCCTGCTAGGATATTTATTTGACGTTGTAAGTTATTAAAACGATTTAAAATATCCTGCCATGTTGCATTGATATTGTTACGTTCTTCCCTTGTTATTGGCGATTGAGTATTATATAAAGTCATGCTTCAAACTCCTTTCTTACATGTATAAAAACTTAAAATCAAAAGCGATACTCGTTAAAGTACCGCCCTCCACAGTTATATTGTTTTCACCTTTTGCTAAAGTGATTAGCCTTTTATTTGTGTCTTTAAATACTGATACACCGTTTTTAAGTGTACGTATACCGTTTATAACGAGTGTGTCAATCGCTGTTAATGCGCCATTGTATCGGTATACATCACCTGTTGTATTGTTTTTTATTTGCAAATACGATGCTGCTGTTGCCTTGATTGTAATTTCGATCTCATGCACTCTTGGATCGATTGGTATGTTGCCTATATTGTTGATAATAAAATTATTGGCACTATGGATATACTTATAATCTTTATCCCAATCTAAGCCCATGCCCCAACCCCATAAATCAACGTCCCATTCTTTATTACTGTGGAGGGCTAAAGATGTGCCGATTGATTCTGCATATTCGTTTACGCATATAAAATTAATTGAAAACTTATTTAATCGTGCATACTCACCGACAATATCAATGTTATCAGCCATTGTTACGAGCCATCGTTTAAATGGCAATTTTTTATTGATAATATAGAAAGTTTCTTCACGGAAAAACAATTCATTCAATTCATCACGTAACAAATAAAAATCAATCACATCATACGTTTTAATCATAAAATCAGCGCGTAACGAACGTTCTTTTTTATCGACACTTGTCAATATCGGCGCTCTGCCGTCCACAGATTGAAAGGAGGGAGAGCGTGATACTGACGGCACAAACGGCTTTAATAATTTGCAATTATATTGCTTTTCTAAATCAATTTGTTGACCATTTAAAAATTCAATTATCACACCTTCACCCCTCTCGTCATTGCTCTCACATTGGCATTTCCGTATTGATTACTAGACACGAACGGCGTTACAACCTCTGCTACTACACGTCCATCTAACACGCTTTGTACCACAATTGTGGAAGGCATACTAATGTTTGATTGAGCGTTTAAAGCACTTGCAATATTATTTAATGTACTGCCATATAAGCTATTAAAATTACCACCTGTAGGCATTGTAGCGACCTCTACAGGACTTGTAATAGCTGTTGCTAATTTTTGTCCAGCAGTCATTACATTACGCAACTTATCATTAACACCAATCTCAAAACCTTTGGCTAGGTTGCCAGCTACAAAATCACGCATCCATCTTGATGGCGAATGAATATCAAGTGACTTTTGAATAGTGTTTTTAATAGTCTTTGCCATAGTTTCCGCTTGCTTTTGCAAAGCACCGTCCATTGATTTAAGTCCATCTAATAAGCCTTGTCCTGCATTCTTGCCGACTTGGTGTAATGTCTTTAATTCCTCGTCAGTTCCACCAACAACTTTTTTAATGGCGTTCTGCCACTCTACATTTAGTGTTTCAAGCTCCTTGTTAGCAGCATTACGCATTTCACTAATTTGCTGTTGTGTTTGCTGTTTCAGTGGCTCCATTTCTTTAATAGCTTGCTCACGTGCAAGTTTTGATTTTTCTTGATAGTTTTGTTGGTAATTTTTTAATTCGCTATCAGTCATGGAATTTAAAGCTTTTAATTCCTCAATTGCTGACGGACCCATAGCCTTCAATTCGTCAAGAAGCGTTTTAGTAACTTTCCTGCGCTCTAATTGATTGAGTTGATTCGTCCACTCTCGTAAAGCTTGTACTTGGTCATTTAAGTTTTTAGATAGCGTTTCGGACGTTACAGCTTCACGTTGCTTCACTTCTTCGAAAAGACCAAACGACTTAACAATATCTTGATAACGACTTTCTACAGCATCGTTATATTCTTTATTTAAACGCTGCTCATTTTGAATTAAATCATCATTAATTTTTTGAGAGCGATTTAAGAAATCATTATTCACACTTGTAATTGCATCATTAATGCGTTTTACATTGTCTTGATATTGCTTACGTAACTCAACATTTTCAGCAGAGCCAGTCTTAAATTGCTGATATGCCGCACGCCAATATTGCGCTTCGTCAATCAAGCTCAACTCGTTGGCTTTCTTTTTGTCGTCCACAAACTTCTTGACCGCTTCAAGCTTTTGTTTGTTGAGTTCTTTTTCTTTTTCAACCATACTAGCCCATGCTTTATTGTTGATTTCCGTAAGCTTTCCATGCATTTCCTTTTCGAGTTCAGCGATTTTTTTACCATTTGCTTTTTTCATATTGCTACGTTTTTTAGCATATGACTGTTGTATTTTTGTACGGTCAGCTTCCGCTTTATCAGCAATTTTTGCAACTTCTGCCGCATTGGCTTTAGCCGCATTCGTCATAACTGCTGTTACATCTTTGATGGCTTTTTCGTTTTGTTGTTTTGTACTTGCTACACCAATAGCCATACCTGCGCCGATTTGTTTACCCACTTCATCCCTAAAAACTCGTGATGGTGATTTAATCTTTAATAATGATTTTGCTTTATTAATCACTCCATCTACGACACCTGTTACGGCTTCAATTGCACCGACAGTCATTTCCTTAATTCCATTGATAAGACCTTTTATTAAATCTTTCCCGGCATTAAACATTTTAGTTGTTGTGCTTTTTACAACATTAACAACGCTAGTCATAATATTTTTGATTGTGTTTAATATGATATTAAATCCATTTGTTACAACTGTTTTAATTGCATTTACTGTCGTAGTAAATATTGTTTTAATTACATTCCAAACTGTCGTAACGACGGTTTTTATTGTATTCATATTTAAGTTTATTACATTTTTTATTGCATTAAACGCTGTGGTAGTAACTTTAGAAATAGCACCTGTAGAGGAGGTAAATAAATTTTTAATTGTCGTCCACAGTGATGTGAATAGACCGCTGAAACTTGCTGCAAATGTCTTTAAACCACTTAACAATTTACCAAAGAACATCAATTGAGCAATGTTCCAAATAGCTTGTACAGCGCCCGAAAGGAATTGTTTTACACCTTCCCAAAGTCCACTCCAATCTCCAGTAAATGCACTAGCAAACATTTTAACAAGTCCAAGTATTACATCTAAAACACCTTGAATTGTTCCCTTTATAGCATTCCAAATTTGCTCAATAACAGTTTGAATAACAATCATAGCCGTTTTGATTACTGCGCTAATAACAGGCATTACAGCGTCAATTACAGCCTTTATTGCCGTCCACACATTTAATGTGGCTTGCTTTATTTGCTCGCCATTTTCATTCCAAAATTGCGTGATTTGTTCCCATATATTTAATACAAAATCCTTTATTGTTGTCATGACATTTTGAATAATATCCATAGCAGCACTTAATACATTATCAACTACATTTCTAAACCCTTCAAAATGTTGATAAGCTGCCACCATTGCAGTACCAATACCTACAACAGCCGCAATAGCCAACCCAATAGGACCTGTTAAAGCCGCAAACGCCATTTTGAGCACCGCCAATAATCCACCTGCGTTCGCAATTGCTGTAGACATAGCGCCAAATGTGGTAACTATTGTACCAACGGAGGAAATTAATGTTCCAATAACAACAAGTACAGGACCAATAGCCGCTGCAATTCCTGCTATGATTAATAACATTTTTTGTGTGCTTTCTTCCATTTTTGCGAACTTATCTATCAATGGTGAAATAGCGTCCATTAAAGATATAACTACTGGAATTAAAATTCCTCCGATTGTTATACCTAAATCTTTAACTTTGTTCCACATGATTGTCATTTGTGAAGCTGTCGTTTTATAACGTTCTTCAGCTTCTTTATTCAAGGCATTATTTTCTTCCCAACCGACATTAGATGTTTCAACTGCATCTGCAAATAATTCAGCAGCTCCACCGGCTCGTAATAAAGCATCTCGTAATTGGATTTCCGTAATACCCATTTCTTGAAGCATGTTAATAGCTGTTGTACCTGCTTCTTCTGCGTTACCTAAACCATTAACGAACGCGCCAATTGCCCCTACAGCGTCAGTCTCAAATGCTTTTTTAAATTCTTGCCCTGTCATTCCGGCAATTTTAGCGAAGTTTTCTAAATCCGCCCCCGATGAAACTAATTGAGAAAACTCTTGTTTAGTCATGCCTAAATCTTCTGCAAGGTTACCGAATGCTTTCCCACTGTGCGATGCCATCATTTGCAGATCGCGTAAAGATAGCCCTGTGGAATCCATAATCGCTTTTAATTTATCCGTACTAGACGTTGCCATTTGCATGTTAACCATGACACGCGAAAAGGCACTACCGCCCATTTCTGCTTGAATACCAACCGATGTTAATGCAGCGGACAAACCTAAAATATCCGCTTCACTTAATCCGACTTGCGCACCGGCACCGGCTAAACGTAAAGCCATTTCAGTAATTTCGGATTCTGTCGTAGCAAAGTTGTTCCCTAGCGCAACGATGGACGAACCTAATTTATCAAAATCAGCTTGATTCATTTTCGTGATATTTGCCAATCGTGCTAATGCGGTCGCTGCTTCATCGCTACCCATATTAGTAGCTGTGCCAAGCTTTACCATCGTTTCGGTAAAGCTAAGAATATTTTCTTTTTGAATGCCTAATTGCCCAGCCGCTTCACCTACTGCCGCTATTTCTGTAGCAGCGGTTGGCATACGTTTTGCCATATCACGAATACCATCCGATAATGCTTGGAATTCTTCTTCTGTAGCGTCAACCGTTTTGCGTACGCCTGCGAAAGCTGATTCAAAATCAACTGCTGCTTTAAATGCTCCTGCTCCTAGTGCAACAATTGGCGCTGTAACTTTCATTGATAAATCTTTACCAATGCTTGACATTTTGTCGCCAACAGCTTTTAATTTATCGCCCGCCGACTTCATTGTTTCGCCAAGCTTATTCCATGATGATTGTGAGCGTGCTAAAGCATCTTCTTGACGCTTTAACTCTGTTGTCACTTCTGACAATTCACGTTCTGTACGCTGCATTTCCGCATTTGCTTTATTAAGCTGTACTGCTAGTTTTTCAGCTTGCGTTGAGTTCTCACCATACTTTGTTTTCGCATCTTCATAAGCCTGCGAAAGCTTTTTAACCTTTGTAGCTTGCCCTTCAAGCAATCGACTGTAAGCGTCTTGTTTTTGTTTTAAAGCGTCTATAGACGCGCCCCACTCTTTGCCTTTGTTTTGTAAGCCACGTATCTCTTGTCCTATCGCTTGCAATGTGCGATTCATTGACGCTACCGACCGCTCGAATTGCGCATTATCTAAACTCAACTTGACGGATAAATTACCTACCTCAGCCATTTTATTTCACCATCTTTCTACAACTGGATTTGGTCTATAAACACTTTGCTAGCTTGCTTTTTCTCTTTCTTCCAACGATTGAAAATGCAATGTCTATCCCAAAGTGCTAATAGCTTGCGTGGTGTTGTCCTCCACACTGTTGATTCCTGCATGCGTAAATGCACAGTTCCGATGTATATAAAAAAATCCGCTGGCCACTCACTGTTGCCTTGCGGACTGTTTACTTTCCCTCTACCTCATCTGTGGAGGGCATAGCATTGTTAAATGCTTTCTCTAATGCCTCTGTAATCATAAATAAATTTTGCATATCAATGAGTGCACCAATTTCACGTTCAGTCATTTTTTCGTTTTCGCCATTCGCAAGCGCAATATGTAATAGCGTGCGAATTTTAGAAAAGTCCTTATCTAAGTTATTAAATGCTGTATCAAAATCACCGAATTTTTCTTGTAAATCACACAGCGCGTTTAAATCAAATTTGACCTCGAATTCCTTTTCTTTTAATTTGATTTTTACGCCTTCATCTCTCATAATTGTTGCTTTGCTAGCCATTTAAATCGCTCCTTTTTATAAAAATACAAACAAAAAAGAGAGTGAATAAATCACCCTCTTACAATTAATTTTTAAGGCTCTGGTGTTACCTCTGCCTCTGCACCTGTATAAACCTTTGTAAACCAATTTGCAATAACGTCTGCATTTACGCCCTCATCGTCCTCATCAACAAACATACGCTTGATACCGTTACCTTGTGCATTTTTAACAATGTCACTGTGGACGAATACGCCTGTGATAGATGGTGTGTTGTACTCAATAGATTCGCCTTTTGTTTGGTATGATTCTTCTGGCAACTGGAACGTGCCTTTTAAAAACCAAAAATAACGGTACTTGCCGTTTGATTTTAGCGAGCGAAACGCTAATGCTACGTTTGGTGCAACGTCGCCTGTAGAATCAACTACAACACCGTCTGCATTGGTTTCTTTGCCTAATAAATCTGCATAAATTGCATTAGCGATAGCGTCCACAGTAAAGGAAATTTCTGTTTCGCCTTCCGCCGATGCTGATTCTGCCGCTCCATCATCTGCATATAAAACAGCGTTAGAAGTGTTTGGTGTAACAGTCGCCTCAATTGCTTTTGCTAATTTTTTAATTGGATTTGTAAACGCCGTTTCTACATCTGTAGCATTTGGCGCAATGATTGTATAATGAATATCCGATAAACCGATTAATACTCCTGCCATAATTAAATAGCCTCCTTGTCATAATAAAAGCGATAGGCTTTGTGATACGTCTTTGTGTCCTGTTCGAAATTCTCGAAAAAGGAATGACGTATAAAGCCTACCGCTTGTAATTTTGTTTTTACTTGCTCTGCCAATGATTCAATGTCACCTTTGCCCCAAACGTCCACTTGTACGCTGTGCCTTGTAACCTGTTCCGAATCATCAGCTAAAATTGTCCCTCGCTCGTTATAGCGAAAAAATGTTATATATGTTTGTTCTGTGCCTGTGTAAACCATATACATGACAGGCACGCCCAAAGGTAGTAATGCGTCACGTATGGTTTTGTTAATGCTCATAAGCGCATCCTCCTTTGTAATTCTTGTTTCATAATTTCTATGATTCGATTCATTTCGTTTTCAAAAGTTGGGCGAAACCACGGTCGAGCGCGCATCTTTGAAGTCCCATACTCGTGGAAATAGAGATAAAAGGCATCGTTATTTTGATTACTCAAACCGACCGCAAGTGAGCCGTCCACAATCTTACTATCAATTACTATTGATTTTTCCGACTTACCCGAACGCCTTTTGAAACCGTAATTGTACACATTTTCTTCTAACTTTTCTTTTAGGTATTCAGCGCCTTTTTGTAAAACAGGCTCTTGTATACTATCAGAATCTAGTCGCTGTTGTAATGCCCTTTGTAGCTCTTCTAAGCCTGTAAAATCAACTCTCATACCATCACCTCTAAGGCTTTCTTACAACTGCAATAATGGTCAATGTATTTTGCATTTCATCATCGTTTAAAACGGCTTGTATATCGTAAATACGCGATTTGAATAAGATTCGCTGTTTAGCATTCAAGCCGTCTACATAGCGCACTATAAAGCGATAAGTTTCTGTATTAACTTCCGCTGCCGCTTTAATGACTTCCGAGCCTTTAACCGTTTTGATTTTTGCCCACAGTTTACATTTTGTTTGCCAATCCTCTACAGGATAGCCGTTATCATTGACCGTTTCGACAAACTCTTGTACTTCGATTCTATTTCGCATTTCTCCACTGTTTAATTTCTGCTGTTCAACAATCGGCTTCGGAATACGTTTCATTCTTCTTTTTCCTCCATCGCCTTTTCAATTGATAGATTTACAATTTGCGTTAAAAAATTATCGGAAAAATGCTCTAGTACATCGTTGTAAACATAGCGCGAGCGCTCGAATACAAGCTCTTTAAAGCGTTCACTAGTGTTTATATCATAATCACCGCAAACGGCTTGTAAGTCCTCTGTGGACGCTTTTAAGATGCGAATTAAATTATCGTCCTCATCATCACCAAGCTTCATGCGCTCTTTAAATTCGATTAAAATTTCATTGCTAATCTGTATCATTATCATCACTCGTTTCAGCAACGATGAAAATTGAATTATATTTATTTTCCGTTGTAGACAGTTCATTCAAGCGTGCTTTTGTCGCTCGTTTGCCCTCCACAGGATAATAGTCATTGACTTCATAAATATGTCCGCCGTGTTTCACCTCTTTAAAGCGCTGTACGACCTTATATTTCTCTGCCACTATCTATTACCTCCTTTCAAATTAAAAACGCCTAACACCCAAAATTAAGGTGTTGGCGTAGACGTATTGAATTGAATATCTAAGTCATAAAGCAAAGCTGTTTTGTTGTCCTTTGGCTTACCATTAGCGAATTGCTTGATTGTATAAAGCATTGCATCTTCGATAGCTAATGTTTGATCAAATTTATTCAATTTGTAGCCACCAGCAATAGCAGCTAAATAAGCGCCTTTGACAAAGAACAGTGCTTTCTTTTCTGGAATTTCTTCGGATTCAACCACTTGGATGTTGTAAGGTAAAGCAGTTACCCATTGACCGTTGGAAGTTTGAATTGTATTTCTAGCTTGAACTGAAATTGCGTCAATTGGATTTACTAACATCACTACTTTATTTAAAACTTTTCGAGCTTTACCTTTTTCATCTGTTGACAATGCTTTAATTACATCATGTAATTCACCAGAAACAACTTCGCCAAATTCAGATGGCGCAAAAGTTAATGTACCCGATGGAGTTTTATCAGTAACCGCACCTGTTGAAGAATCAACATTTTTCATTAAACCAATTGGTTCATTTTGTGCTGGACCACGACCATTGACTAAACCATATTCTAAGCCCACCGAATACGATTCAACTAATAGTTCGCGTACATAACGTTCAACATATTCTGGCCCAAGCTCCAACATATCTTTTGGAATAGCTGCAAAAGCTGTAAGTTTTAATTGACCAATTTGCTCTTCGCGGAATGCTGCGTTAACTTGACCTTTAATTTCACCGAACAAAGCACCCCATGCGTATGTCTTTGTTGGGTCAGAATAAATAAAACGTGTAATAGCCCCTAAGTCTTGTAACCCAATTACAGTAAGTAACGGATGTTCTGTAACTAAATCTTCAAATACACGTTCTTGTGTTGTAATTGGTAAAATTGTATCTTCCTTAAATCCACCTTCAAGCACGACTGCATTGAAGAATTTACGCTCTTCGGATGTTAATACGTTTTGCCCACGTGCAGATAAAATTTGAGCATCGTGAACTTCATTTCTAGCTTCATTTGCAATTTGTTCTGTTAAATCAGTTTGCAAAGCAGCAAACATTTCATTAAATGCAACTTCTAATTCTTCGGGAGTTGAATTTTCCGCTTTCACTAAATCCATATAAGCTTGTTTTTTTGCATTAAAATTTTCCATTTTACCTTTTAGTTTCATAACCATTAATGATTACCTCCGATTTTAAGTATTAAAAAAAGAACCCTTTACGTTTAGCCGCTACTTTCGGCTGTTCAACAGGTTCTTCTTTTGATTGATTTAATTGTGTTTGTAAGCTTGTAACTTGCGATTTCAAGTTATTAATCTCTTGCATTAATTCCTCGTTGCCCTCCACAGTTGAAGAAGTGGTAGCGAGCGCATTATTAAATTCTTGTGCTTTATTCGAGAAAATTTCCGATTCAACTTCCTCTGCCTTGCCGTCAATAATTTCATCAATAAAGCCATATTCCTTAGCGGTTTTTGCTGACATATATTTTTCTTCATCGAGCAGTTGTTTCACTGTTTCTTCTTCTACACGATGTGTATATGACGCTAAAACCGATTCGCCAATGCTCTCTAAATCGTCAGCAATTTTACGCAATTTTTTTGCATTGCCTGCCGCATAAGTCCAAGCATGATGTACCATTAATTGAGTATTGGAATACATTTTTACTACATCGGCACCCATCGCTATGATTGATGCTGCGCTCGCCGCAATACCTGTAATAATAACTGTTACCGTGCCTTTATGCGCTCGCAATGTATTCATGATGTCAATTCCCATAAAGACATCGCCACCGTATGAATTGATTTCGAGTGTAATATCCTCGTCCTCTTTAATATTGCGCATTTTGTAATTAAAATCGTAAATTGTGCCATTCCATGAAGTTATGTCGCCTTTGATTTTATGCTTCATTATTCTTTCTCACCTCCTTCAACGGAATCTAATTCTTGATAGTTTTTTGTAAAGTAATGCTTGTTCAATCGCTCATCTGTGGATGGCTCATCACCTAACATTACACGTACTTCATTCGGCGTGTACACCATACTAGCAACAAGCTTGTCAATCGCTGTAGCAAGCTCCAATGGACTTAATTCAGTCACGCCATGTATACCGATTCGCTCGCCGTTCATGTAGTCGTCACGGTCGATTAATTTTGCGTTAAGCTCATCCCTAATTTTTTTAATCAATGGCTCGATACAAAACTTGATATAAGCTTTTACAGCCGTTTCGTATTCTGCCATGTCACCATGTATTAAAGTTGCTGGAATGCCTAAAATATTTGCTACATGGCTTGTCAAATCCTTTTTAAGCTTCCCTAATTCTTCTACCGAGCGACCTTCATTTTTTACACCTTTTGTAATTTCCTCATAATTGAAACCTTTAATTTGTGGAACGATTGCAAATGCTTTTTTTCGGAAAGCATTAAACATTTTATCAATAAAGCCTTCTAATTGATTTCGCTTTTTATCATCCAATGATGTATTTCCATCAACACCAGCAATCGCACGGATTTGATTTGCATACATATTCGTTTCAATCATTCGGCTAAATAATTCAGTGTAATCTTTAAACATGCCATCTAAAAAGCGTGTGAATTTTTCGTTATTGTATGAAATATGAATAACTTCGCTCATTTCAAATGATTTTTTAAACTCATATCCTTTTACAACAACATTTTTAAAAATGTCAGGATATACAGCGTACTCCACACGATTAAAACTATCGGCAATTAGCAAGTCATTATTGTCACTCAAAATCACAAGCACTTCATTTTCATGCAATAATTTATAAACAAAATCTTGCCAAAAATCCGCTGCGCTTTGGTCTGTATTCGGACGCACATTAAGTAAGTAGTCCCAATCGCTTTTAGCTTTTTTTCCATCTTTAGTAAAACGAAATTCAGCCAAAGAAATGGTTCGCCCTATAAAATTGATACATGTTTCAATTGCTGTTTTCTTTAAATAAGCACGCTGTTCAATGTCAATACCGAAAATATCAAAATCCCACATTTCAGCAGCTTCTTTTCCGATTTCTCTATTGCGAAAAATAGCATCTAAAATTACCCCAATACCTCACCCCCTTTACTAAAATGTGATGCTGTCTAAGAAATCAAGTACGCCGTCCACATCGGTGTCCTCTAAATCGCGCGAACCCCACACGCCGTATAAAAACATCATAAAACCATCTGTTTTACGTTTTGTTTCCTCTTTTTTGCGATATACCTTATTTCCGTTAGGTAGCCGCTTAACAAGCACGTTATTCGTGTACCAACGCATTAGTGGATTGTTCCCGAATATTACTTGCTCGTTTTCAAAAGCAATTTCAATTCTTGGTGCTAACAATCCGCTTGCCGCATCAGGATTTCGTATAACTTCAACTTCAAAGTCCGCCGCTTCGAACAACGGTTTGAGAATATCCATTTTGAAGTTATCACCGATGATTTTTTTAATGTTCCAGCCTTCATCGCGCCTATCAACAAACCACTTGACAACTAAATGCGGGTCCATAGTTTCAATGTCCAGGACACTTAAAAGACCATCGTTTTCCCATTCGCGAATTGGAGCAAATTTTCGATGGTCCTTCTTATTGTTGTTTTCAGCTTTCTTCTTACTATAAGCGTAATGTTTGTCTGCAAATGGTTTACATACGTATGAGTGTGTTAATTCCTTTGGCACGATAAAATTGTCACTCTTTAAAAATAACAATCCCATTGCAACAAAATCTCGAACAGCAGCATAGTCTAAGCAGCCAATACATTCGCGTTTTTTCAATTCATCCAAATTGTAAGCTTGGTCTGTAGCCTTGATTTTCTCCCAACTTGTCACTGATTTTTCTAAGTCAACTTTCGGTAAATTCATACGCTTTGTTATAAATTCCTCATAGCCATCGGGGTCATGTTCCAACTTGTTATATTGCTTCATAACCGTTTTAAACAACGTTTTTGCATATGTCGTTAATGGCGGGTGAAATTGCGAATTTGCCTTTTGCCACATTTCAGAATTATGCATTTCTGCTTCATCATCTAAATTACACATAAACGCAAAAAGACCATCATCGCGTATGCTGACATGGCCATCTAAAATATTATCTGCTCGCTCAATTAATTTGTCTGAAAACCCTTCACGTACATAGCCATCCGAGCCAACATAAAATATCCGAGGATTCGGCACTTTACCAAGCCCCGATGTAAATACGTTTACAGTGGATGAGTTTTCATATTGGTGAATTTCCTCAAAAATTACACAGCCATCACGCAAACCATCTTTCGTTGATGCGTTGGAAGTATGATATTGAAATACTGATTTCGTGCTACGTGATTCAATTAATGCTTTTTTATTAACAAAATGCTCTTTCAACGTGTCGTCTTTATCAATGGTGTTGTAGACCTCTGTAAACGACATTTTCGCTTGCTTTTCACTATTTGCTACGACTGATACATTATAATTATCAATGCCGTGTAAATCGCTGATAAAGTAATTTGCTAATGTCGATATACGCCCCGTTTTACCGCCGCCACGTCCTTCATAGTCCAAATGTTCATCAAACACCAAAGAGCCATCATTATAATATAAAAAAATAAAACACGTCTTAAATTTTTGTGTCAACGTGAGTGTGAAGTAATACTTTTCAGTAAATGTAATATAGTTTTCGATTTGTTCATTATCAAAATACATATCATTCGCTGTTAAAATATCACGCTCTATCAACTCAATTAATTTAATACGCCGTTTATTTAAAATTATTTTGCCGTCACGCCATAGCTTAATATATTCATCAATGTACTTATGACTAATCAAATTAAGCTCGTCCTACCTTTGTCCTCCACAGTTGAGGGGGCAGTGGCAGCAGGCTCACTTTCAATTTTTATTCCGAGTGCATCTTCTAATTTTTCAATCTCTTTGGAAATTGATAACTTTGTCGCAATCGCTGGATGCTGTTTCAAAAAGTTTTGCGTACCGTTTTCAATCCTTATAGTCGTTCCATCTTTATCAATATCAGTGTCGCAACTTAAATCAATCTTTAAAAATCTTATATAGCGATGGACTTTCGATAATTTTATTGGGTCATCAGCGTGACGTGCTAATAAATCTTTTTCAATTTTCTTTATACCTTTTTCCACATATACCCTCCTCCCTCCAAATGTGATATTTTTAGGATTTATTTTTAGACAAACGACTGCCTCCCCGGTCCGTAGGGTTTCAAAAGTCGCTCATCCTACGAATGGGGGGTATTATATTTTTACTTTTTACCACTTTTCATCATCAAACCATTTATTTTTTTTGCCATCAAACCTGTTATGTCGCTTGTTATGACATGGCTTGCATAGTGTTCGTAGGTTATCTAATTCAAGTGCAAGCTCTGGATGATGTTCTATTTCCTTTATGTGGTCAACTTCCAGTACAGCGTCATGTTTAGTTGTAACTTTGCCTTCCTCGGCACACCATACACATTCATGGTTATCTCGTTCGAGTGCTTCCAATCGTAATGATTGCCAAGCGGATGATTTATAAAATGCAATTTGTTCTTGCTTTGTTTTGTATTGCATTAAGTATCACCTTCAAGCTCAATCAATTCATTGTTGTATCGTTCTCTTGCTTTCTGTATTGCTGTTAGAAATTTATTCAATTGATGTCTGCGCTTAGTGTGTTTGCATATAGACAACGCCATCTCAGTTCGTGCTATACGTTCATCGAAAGCATTTATGATGTGTCGGACAACAAGTGTTCTAGGTATTTCAAACATCATTACCCCTCCTTAATTTTTAGCAAATGGTAGTTTAATATTTGCTGGTGGTCTTTCTTTCGCTGTCCATGACCTTACAATTCTGTCGCTTTCAATGTCTGATTGTGCGAAGTAAGCTGATGGACTTTTAATTCCTAACATTCGTTTTAATATTGGTTTAATCATCGTTTTGCCCTCCACAATTCATAGTTAATTGCATAATAAAAAGCCGCAAGCAATCGCTCACGACTTTGTATAAATTATTCGATGTTATCAATTTACATTGTTTTTTTGCGTAATTCGCTAGTTGGCACAATTACGATTTTATATTGTTATCAATATAAATCTGATAATTTCACCATCTGCTCGTATTGTTCTCCATTTTCATCTTCAAATATAACATCTGCTGTACTGTCTGTATAAATTCTTTTCAAAATACCTCGTTTATTTTTGTAACGTACTGTTGTGCCGTCTGCTTCTCCAATTAAAATCTGTAATTCTTTTTGCAATTTATAATATAATTTTTGCTTTTCTTCAATTGCTCGAAAGATATTCATCACACCCACCCCAATCTTTTAGCTGTTTCGTCAATCAATGCATTGCGTTTGCGTAGTACACGTTGCACACTCATATATAGTTCGTCTGCTACGTGCGACCACTCATAACAGTTGTTACCCTTATCCCAATAACGCATATGGACTATTGTTTTTTGGTCATCGTCAAGGCTGTGATATGTGCCTTCCACAGCTTGAATAATCTTTTTTAGATGTTGGTAGCGCTCGTCATTTGTAAGAATCATAGCTTTATTAGCTGTCGTATCACTGATTCTATTTGACTTTCCCCCACCGATATTTTCATCTTGCTTTTTATTTTCGAGCAGTTCCCATTCACGAAATTTTAAGTCCTTGCGATATTGGTCAATATTGAGCCAATATTCTTCAATTGCTTTATTTTGTACTGTCGATAATTTGCTCATGCTATTACCTCACTAGATTTTCTTTTTTCCATCGCCAAAGTGTAGCAACACTAATTCCATGCTTTTTCGCAATCGCCTTATCAGACATTTTTTCATCTTGATATGTTTTGTATTGTTCAATTGTGATATGCGCCTGTTTGCGTTCATTGTAACCACAAGCTTTTTTTATATTTAAAACTTCATACAATGGAATGTTATACATTTTGGCAATTTTCTTATCTGTTAATTTTTGTGCTTTTAATCTCAAAAAATTTGGTACATCAAGATTATTTCTGTAGGATTGTAGGTTTTTAATTCCATTCTTCCTTTCCCACGTGCGCAATTTTTCAATTGTTGTATTAAATTCAATGGCTAATGATTTCCTTGTCCTTCCTTTTCGTAAAAACTCGATATAGTCACTTTTAGTTACCACAAATGATTTTGTAATAATTTTATCTTTCGTAAATGTCGTTTTTGTTTTCTCTTTAGTAAGCGAAAGTAATTCCAATCCGCATTTTTGTAACTCTTTACATACTTCGCATTTTGCATATTCAATCGCCGACATACAATCGCATAATTTTAAAAGTGTATTAATACGGTCTAATATTTCCATACGTTTTTGACGATTAGGCATTTACCTCACCCCTCAAAATAATCACTTGTCCATGGTTCAACTTCGATAATTGCGTTTTTGATTCCCTCTGCAAATTCTGCAATTTCAACCTGCGCACCATTACCCTTTTTGCGCTTACTATAAAATTCAAGCCATGCTCGCAAGTTGCCACTGACAACCAGATTACAAGCAGTAGCATTCGGTAATACTGAACGCGCATCTTCCTGTGGTATTCCAAACTCTATCATTTGGTCATACATCTTTTGAATATCACTCATGCATTGCTTATAAAAAGTTTGGATAGCACCACCTGTGTTATGTCGTTCGTCATATACAACCTTACCTGATTCTTCAATTGTTTTTGGTGTTACATAATCAAACCCACCCGAACGCGAATCGCTACTAAACTTGTTATAACGTTGAGATTGCACACTGAATGATAATTGTCGATGGCGTGTTAATTGAGCAAGTAAGGCACGCGATACGCCTTCCGCAGCGAAAGTAAAATGGATATGTTCCATTGTCGACGTGTGCTTTGATTTCATAATATGGTCAAATAAACGTTTGCCTTCTTTGCCTTTATCACCAAAATACTTTTCTGATTCAGTTTCAAGCACTTCTAAGGCTGTTTTATGTGAGTAACATTGGCGGATAGCGGCTAATGCCACTACCTGCCCGTCAACGATGTTATTTCCTACTAATGTAATAAAATTGTTTTCTGATAATTTCAGGTACATATCTGTTGACAATTTTGTATGCGCTAATAACGTAATATTCATTATTTGCCCTCCACAGATAAGTCACTAGATTTAATGAATACACCATCAACCATTTTCCCTGTGCGTCCTTTAATTTCGTCATAGGCGCATTGTAAGCATTCATGCAAATACATTTCATGTTGCTGAGCTAATATAATAAGTGTCACTACTACATCCCCGATGCCATCTTGTAAAGCTTCCATGTCATTACGAGCTAACGCAGCAGCTACCTCACCAACTTCCTCTACCACTTTCAAAAATTGTTTACTAGATTCTGCCTTATCCAATCCTTTGTTGATTGACCATTGTTCTACTTGTTTGATTAATTCGTTCATTTTCTTTTCCTCTTTTCATTTTATTTACTATTCATTTTGGTCATTGTGCTTCTTAACTACAGCCCACACATGCCTTCACACTCGTTCGCCCATAAATCAATCTCTAAT
>NZ_JAMBIZ010000025.1 GCF_025291715.1 Metasolibacillus sp. | reverse complement strand
GATGACTGCGCAATCTCGACTAATTGTCTGGCCTTTGGTAGCTGCGGACTTTGCATACCGTCTACTTGGCGATATAAAAATAATAATTCTTCTGGTTGTTTGCCTACAATATCAGTTGGTAAAGGTGTTTTTTCAAGCACCGCATAGGCCATTTTCCCGAAGCTTTTGAAGACTTGTGTAAATTCAGGGAAAAAGCGATCTAGCCAACGAATTATGCGGTTTTGTAGGGCATTTAAATCTTCCTGAATCTTTGAACGTACTGTTGCGCCGTTGCGTAATTCTGCTTCCACTCCATCCAAAATACGTGGATAATTGAAGCGACCATCCCGCATGAGACGGGCGATGACAAGTGCGTCTTTTTGGTCATTCTTTGTTTGTAGGTTGTCGTCTAATTCCTTGGAACGATTGACGTGCATTGGATTGACCATCACAAACGGGATGCCGTAGTTCGTTAAAAACGCCGCTAGGTTCATCCAATAATGTCCTGTTGGCTCAAAACCAACGAGAATCTCCTGTTTTTCATGAGCAGCTTTTAACGCAAGCAGCCGCTCATAAAAGGCTTCAAATCCAATATGTGATTGGGCGATTGAAAATGATTTTTGGAGCACCCGACCTCGATCATCGATAGCACAAGCGAAGTGTTTGTGTTTGGCGATATCAATGCCGATGACGAGTGTATTTTCCGTTACTTGATTAATTTTATGGTTCGTATTAGAATTCATAAGTAGTCCTCTCGTAGATGTATTGGGTCAATGACCGTTGACACTCATGCATCATACTAGAGGGCTTTTTGGATTTCAAGTCCCTGAAAATCCTTTTAACAGGAATGCTCCTTAATAGATTGTTACTACTTAAATACGAGCTAGCCGACAAAAAGTTTCATCCACCTTCAAATTTTAACGTTGAAAAGGATGAAAATAAATGTAGACAAAGCCTTTGCTGACTTTGTCTACAAACCGAAGCTTATATAATATCTGTTTTCATCGTTTTATAGCCTTTTAAGTCATCAAAAACTTCCAATGTAAAACGGTTTGATTGCGCTTGTAGGCTCACACCTTGTTGAACAAATTGAATAAATTCATCTACAGCGGGAGTAGTGCCTTCAATCTCGGCTTCGATATTATTTTGTTCATTTAATACGCAATAACCTTTTAAGCCAAGCTCAAGTGCTTTTTGTTTAACAAAAAAGCGATGTCCCGTTCCAGTAGCATCTCCAGAAAATATCACACGTGCACGTTTCATCGTGAATCGACACTCCTTTAAATAGATTGTCTTTCCTTCGAAAGTATTGCAATTAAATCATTAATATAATGCAGCACTTTCTCTGACGCTTGATTAATTTCTTGTAAGCAGTCATCCGCAATTTGGATATTACCATTATTGTACGCCTCTACAGCCTTTTTCGCAAATAGATGAACTTGCTCATGGTAGTAATCTAGCTCGATAAATGATTGATGTGAGCCTAAACGACGCTGTGTTTGCTCATCTGCATACCATTTGCCAAGACGGCATTCTTTATGTGAGGACACATCGCTTGGCTGTAAATATTCTAAGCCTAAGAACATATTATAAACACGCCATTTCCATAAAATATGGTCGGCTTTCGATAATTGTAATAATGAAATACTGGATAATGTCACATTATAATTGCTTGTTAGCTCTGAACGGAAACGATTAATTTCCTTTCCTAAATAATGAATATCCTGTGATGTAACATCACTAAAGTTTTGAACATCCTCTTGAATGCTTGCAATATCTGCAATGCGGGCAGACATATCATCAAGTGCTGCTGCCTGTTGCTGTGAAATAGCGGCAGTATTTGTCACATCCGCATCAATGCCTTCAATTGCTTCTACAATGGAGGCTAAAAGTGGCAATGATTGTTTCGCCTCAGTAGTTGCTTCTTTAATCGT
This sequence comes from Metasolibacillus sp., assembly GCF_025291715.1. GTDB lineage: Bacteria > Bacillota > Bacilli > Bacillales_A > Planococcaceae > Metasolibacillus > Metasolibacillus louembei. The sequence continues at coordinate 52,303 of NZ_JAMBIZ010000025.1, read as the reverse complement.
CAGCGTCGTTTCTTTAATCGATTGTGAAACGGAATTTGAATATGATTTCAATGCATGGACATTATGAGAGACTTCCCCTAAAGCAGATACCGTTCCCTCAGCTAGCTTGCGCACTTCCTGTGCAACGACTGCAAAGCCTTTGCCATGCTCGCCTGCACGTGCTGCCTCAATCGATGCATTCAGCGCTAATAAATTCGTTTGGTCCGCAATTTGATTAATTAAAATGACAACTTGCTCGATATCATCCACATATTTTTGCAAGTTAGTAAAGCCATCAACAATTGTCGTAAATGTTTCTTCTGTCGTGAAAATTTCCTGTAAGGCATGCTCAATAGCCTGCTGACCTTTTGCTGCATAAGTAACAGATTCGCTTGTCTTTTCGGCAATGCGCGTAGAAGTGCGGGCAACCTCAGCAATGGAAGATGTCAGCTCCTCTATCCCAGCAGAAGAGGAGGCAATTTCCTCCGTTTGATTATTTAAGCTTATTACTAAATCCTTCATATGCATAATGCGCGCATGTGCATCTGTTAATGTAGCCACCTCTGTAATAACATCCTCCATAAAACGCTCAGCACAAACCTCTGTTAAAAGCTGCAATTCAATATTAATCGCCGCTGCCATCGTTTTAAAAAATTCATTTCCAGCAGATTGCTTATGTAATACATGTGACAGTATATAAAATGATAATTGGTTCCAAACAACAACTAATTTGCCTATTTCAAAGCGCTGCTCACGTAGCATATTAAAAAATTTAATAAGCTGATTGACATAGTCATTATCCCGCTCGGCATTAAAAAAGCGCTGTAAATACGCAGCAATTTGTTGGCTAGATACCGAATGTCCAGTCGGTGGCGCAATTTCATCTAAATGTCGCACTAAAAATTGCTCTAACGATGGGGTAGCATCTTGAATATGTTGTGAAATTTTTAATAAATTTTGTTGGTCCTGCTGTGAAAAATGATTGAAAGCAAGAATATCATAGAAACGTCCAGTCACTTGTAAATCCGTACCTCTTGTAAAAAAATCCTGAACATTTTCTTTTCGTTTGAATACCGTAAACAAAAAAATCACTCCCGTTGCCATTTTTATATGAGAAAAGCCCCTTTTGTAAAAAACACATCACGACTATTTTATCATAGAGAAGAAGGGAATAATAGACAGAATAATGAAAACTTTTTTAACAATGGTAGTATTTATAGACAACTGTAAAATAGGGAACAAAGGCAATGCGTATGATATAAAAATCGGAAGTGCATACTAAATTTATGTTGGGTAGCAAGATGTAATTAAACCTACAAATGTATGTCTATTTATTGAGGAAAAACCTATTGTTATAGGTTAAATTTACGTGTAAGAAGATGTACAATAAGATTAATTCAACTACAAGGAGATGTTTTATATGTCATTCAAACATATTACAATTGCGGGCTCTGGTGTATTAGGTAGCCAAATCGCATTTCAAACAGCATTTTTTGGTTATGATGTCACAGTATACGATATTAACGACCAAGCATTAGCAGCAGCTAAAGAGCGTTTTGAAAAATTAACAGCTGTTTACGGGGAATATTTTAACGATCAAGCGCGTGCTGACAAAGCATTTGCTAGCCTTTCTTATAGCACAGATTTAGCGGAGGCAGTGAAAGAAGCGGATTTAATCATCGAGGCAGTACCTGAAGTTGTTGAAATTAAAGTAAACTTCTATACGCAATTAAGCAAAGTAGCACCAGAAAAAACGGTTTTTGCTTCCAACTCATCGACAATGCTACCAAGCCAATTTGCTGAATACACAGGTCGTCCTGAGAAGTTTTTAGCATTGCACTTTGCCAATGAAATTTGGAAAAACAATATCGCGGAAGTAATGGGACATGCGGGTACAGATGCGAAATATGCAGACTTAGTAGAAGACTTTGCGAAAACAATCGATATGGTCACATTCCGCCTTCATAAAGAACAACCAGGCTACATTTTAAATACGCTATTAGTGCCATTTTTAAATGCGGCTCAGTATTTATGGGCAAACGAAGTAGCTGATCCACATGCAATCGATAAAAACTGGATGATTTCAACAGGTGCGCCAGTTGGACCATTCGCTTTCTTAGATATTATTGGCATGACAACACCTTATAACTTAACGAAAGCAAAAGCTGAACAAGGCGATGAAGTGTCAAAATTAATCGCTGAAAAATTAAAAACAGAATTAATCGATCAAGGTAAACTAGGCGTGGCAACAGGGGAGGGCTTCTACAAATATCCAAACCCAGCCTACCAACAACCAGATTTCTTAAAATAATATGGATGAAAGGAGGCGTCCGAAAAGTCATTTTGGGACGCCCCCTTTGCGACGAGGATGGTGACAATTTGCTCCTGCGGTTACTCGTCGCAGAAAAGCTCTATTGTGACCACCGTAGGAGCACAATGTTAATCAAAAATTGACTATGTAAAAAAGCGGAGCCGACCAGAAAGTTCATTTTCTGGTCGGCCCCTTTTTATTTAAGATTGTATTTCATCTGGTGATAATTTACAATGTAATGTAAATATCTAGCTTAGGAAAAGGGGCATATTGATGAAGGAGACGAAATTCAAAGTAGCAATCACGATACTGGCAAGTGCACTAATCATAGGCTATACAGCATTGCAATTGATTGATTTGGCGAATATACATAAGACAAATCAACGGTTAATCGAAGAATGTTTTCAAAGCTGGACAAAAAACAATACATTGACGATTACAAAAACAGCGACAAACCAAATGATCTCATGTGAAAAACAGTAGAAGCTGATAAATCTTCTAGTCCCATTTTTATAGCATATCCAGTCACCTGTTGCATCGACACAGGTGACTTTCTTTTTTGACATTTAGATGAAGTTTGAACAATTTTACAGCTAACAAACGTCTAAGCAAGTAAAGAAGGAGGTGTGATGTATGGAGCAAATCGTTGAGCAATATGGCGAATATTTATACCATATGAGCTATTTATACGTCAAAGACAAGCAATTGGCAGAGGAAATTACCCAGGACGTGCTATTGACCTATATGCGACAGCATGAAAAATTTCGTGGAGAGTCCTCATTAAAAACTTATTTAACGAAAATTGCCATTCATCGTTGCTATGACGAGCTAAGAAAAATGAAGCGTAAAAAATTGCTGCATTCATTGCTATTAAAAAAAGAGAAAAAGGAGCCATCGATTGAAGATACATATATGAAGCAAGAATCCTATGCAACATTGCTAGATAAAGTGCTGCAATTACCGTTGCATTATCGCGAAATCATTATTTTGCATTATTATGAGGAATTTGAAGTAAAGGAAATCGCTCAAATATTAAATGAATCTGAAAATACAGTGCGTACAAAATTGCGTCGTGCACGTGAAATTTTAAAAAATGACCCACAATTAGAGGAAATTTATCAATATTTAAGGAGGATGCACTATGAATCCATTTAAACAACAATTGCATGAAAACCTTCAACGCCAAGCCCCTTTTACAAAGGAAATAAAGGAACGTATTGTGCAAAAGCCGCGCGATAAATTAAAACTAGCGCCTATTTATATCGCTGTTGCAATTATCACAGTATTTTTAGCCTTTATTTTATATAAGCCGAATGTCGAGCGAATCGCCGACAATAAGACTCTAGCTGTTGTAGATCAAAAGCCAGTAGTCATATTTGCACAATTTCACAATGCCCCATTAGTCAACGGAGAACTGCACAGTTATTTTGACATTCAAGCAGTCAATCAAAAAATAGTTTTTACAGTAGAGAACACGGGGGAAAACATCTTCACATGGAAAATTTATAAGCCCAATAATGATGTGTGGTATGCAGGTACATTAGCACCAAACGAGATGAAATCCTATATTATTGATGATTTGACTACGGTTGCTCTTGGAGAATATCATTTTTCGGTAATTTCGAAAAATGGTGGGGCTAGCAAGGTAAATTTTATGATGAAGGAAAAAGAAGGTTTGCTGCCGATTTTACAAGATGGGCAAAGGATAGATGTGCAATATAGCCACCTTTTAGGTGATGCATGGATGTTTAACAGCACACTCATTATTGATGAGAAAGCGCCAATTCAGCATGGTGACTATATTGCTTATTATAGCAATGATGGGCTTATCGCATCGACCGTTTTAGGGGTGGCAGGAGATAAGGTCACAATGGAGCAGGGCAAAGTGCTTGTAAATGATAAAGCCTTTCCAATGCATAATTTACATCAAAAAATTGACTTAGAAATGCTAGATAATCCAATGAAAAATAGTTATTTTTTCCATACGTATGGGAACGATACGCTAGGCTTTGCAAATCAAACATTGCAGGCAAAGCAAGATGAATTGATTGTCTACCATAATGAAAATGGTCATACAATTACCACGATTTCTGAGCAACAGCTTGCAGGCAAAGTCATCGGTGTGCCAAAGGTTGAGCCAACATTTGAATTAAGCTTAGAGGAAAAAGCGTTATATGATGACTTCAAAGCAAGTCATAACTTAGAGCTATTCCGCAATATTGACCCAATAAGCATTGCCAAAATTTATGTCGTAGCAGAGATGCAGCAAGATTTCGCCATGTATAAAGCTTTATTTACAACGGTGGACAATCGCGAAACAAAGGAAATCAGAAAGTATATTGAACAGGCACAGCTTGTCCGCGAAGCTTATTTTACAAAGGAAATAGAGCGTTTACGCAGTGCAAGGGCATTTGCTGGCTTAGAAGCAGGTACATTTACAGCGCAATCTGAGGACACAGGCATTATTACATTCTTTTCTCCTATGACAGGGGAGGAAACGACTATTACCATGCGCAAAAATGCAAAGAGTATTTGGCAACCAGCGTTTACTCGACCGATTTATTAATATATGGAAATATAGTATGATAAATGAAAATTGTCTGATAGAAAGAGGAGAAGTCTGTGAAAAAATGGATTACGCAAAGCTCTGAGTATGTGTATCAATCAAACTTTGGTCATTTGCGAAAGGATCGGTGTGAGTTACCGAATGGCTTTGTCATTCAAGACTATTATGTTAATGAATATGCGGACTGGGTCAATGCTGTTGTCATAACAAAGGAGCAGCAAATCGTCCTCGTAAAGCAATATCGCTATGCAGCAGATGATTTTTTTGTGGAAGTACCCGCAGGGAAAATGGAACACGGAGAAACCTTCGAACAGGGCATTTTACGCGAAGTGCGCGAGGAGACAGGCTATACATCAGATATACAGCCTGTGAAGCTAGGGGAATTTTTTGTTAATCCTGCCACGCAAACGAATAAAATAGCTACATTTTTAATTGTTGATGCATATCAAGCAAGCGACCAGCAACTAGATAATACGGAAGAAATCGAAATTGTTTTATTGAATTTTGATGAATTCGAGCAACTAGTACAAAACAGTCAAATCAACACCCAATTATTTACTGTGAACGCCTATTATTTAGCGAGAAGACAGTTAGGCAAATAAATAAAAATGTGGCTATTGAAAAGAAGCTTTCAATAGCCATTTTTAAATAAATAAAATCTGGTATAATTAGGTTAGTTTTACTATGAAATGGGGTATTACTTTTGTGGAATATAAGCATTATAGAATGGTTGCTCACAATCATTTGCTGGCTAGTGATTATCGCAGCTATGATTAAAATTTATAAAAAGCAGGAGCATAAACCCAAAATTTGGAAATCCGCTATTGCAGTGTTCGTTGGTTTATCTTCCCTATCCCTGACGTGGACGCTTTTCGATGAGCCAGTCCAAATCGCGGTATTGCCTTTAGGGTTGTGGGTGTTATTGGCCATTTTACGTCATCGTGGGAGCTGGGCAACGTATCGAAAATTTGCATGGCTTGGCTTTTTTGCGAATTATTTATTTGTACTATCATTTTTGCTGAACCATTTGCTTAGCAGCTTCTTTTATCCAACAGATGAACTATCAACCTACTTAGCTGATGTAAAGGATGCACAATTGCTAGCGGTTCATCCATCTGCACAAGCATCGCCAAAGCTTCATTTACCACAAAGCTTTGAGGGGATCATAGCAGTTCCTAGTGAGTCCTATGATGTGTTTGATTGGTACAATGAAATTGTATTTGAGCAAACGACACCAGTACAAGAAAAATTCCCTTACCTACTTCTCGACACACAAGCTAAACAGGGCAGTGGCATACAGCCTACTATTTTTGTAGAGGCAAATGGCAAAGGTTTGCTTGTGATAAATAAAGGGAAGCAGTTTTACTTTTATTTGAAAGATTCAATGATTGGCGGGGGGAAGACAGATGACTAAAAAACGTGTTGCATTAATGGTACTACTTTTATTAATCATCAGCTTTGCTGCCTACAGATTTTATCTTTCCAAGCCACAGGCCTTTGTGCAACAAACCGAAATCATCCAGCAGCTCAAACAATTTGAGCCTACTATCACAGTTCAATCGGTTGAAGATATTATCCGAGTTGATGACAGCCATTATTTTGTCCCCATCTTAGCTGAAGATGGCCAACAAGCTTCTCTTTTGTATCAATGGAGGAAGGGAAAGTGGCAAATCGACTATGTTCGCATTGGGAGTAGTACATTTATGCATGGCTGGCAGCTGGATGCGAACGATCCTCGTTCCATTGTATTCGTTTGGCATTTCCCAAAGGATGCGATTGACAGCGTGGACATCTATTTATTGAGGAAGCGCAACGCTTTTGTCAGCAATGGTCATCAGCACTACGTTCCACAAATTCAATTGAAGGAAACGCTTCATCTTAATCAACATTATGGCGTACAGCCAATGTCGCAAGCATTTAGTGAAACGCTTCATCAGCTAAATCAGTATCAATTTGAAGCGCAGCCATCTTGGTTTAACACATTTACTTATCAGGAACCACCTCAATTTTATGCAAAATATGTTTATAAAGAAGCAGTGCCTCACGAAGCTGACCAGCATGGTTACGCAACAGGCTTTGGCACAAATCAGTTTCATTATATTATAAGCGTTACGGAGGAATTGCTAGAATAGGAGGGATATATGATGATGAAAACATTGCGTATTCAACCAGTAAAAACTTTGTTGACTGCTTTGTTTATTGTTGTAGGCATTGTGACAATTGCCAATTATCAAAAGCTGGAGGTAGTGTCGCTCGATGGTGTGCTAGGCTTGCTGCAAAATGCAGAATATGCAACTATCCTGCTAAATTTAATGTCTTTGCTTGGTCTTGCTATTATGGCATTTGTTTGGATAAGGCCTACCTTCGCTATTTTCTCTTATTTTCATTTTTTATTTACTGCAAAAAATGGCAGGACTTCTTATAATAGGCTTGCTTATTGTATTCATTTTTGGCGGTAGTGACCATCGCAGACAAGGCTCATATTATTAGAAAAAAGCCCTGAAAATCGAAAATTTTCAGGGCTAGTTTGTGATTCGCTCATCCAATGGCTAAATTCGCTCAACGAACAGAGAAATTCGCTCATCCAATGCTCAAATTCGCTCAACGAATTATTTCAGTGACACAATGTATAGTCCACCGCAATGAGAGATTTGCTCATATTGAACATTGTATTTCTCCATTAACATTGGATAAATTGTCTGTTCGACAAAATAAAATTCATCGTGATCCCAGCTGTTCAGATGCGCCTGCTTGCATGTTTCAAGATGCTCCGCTGTCATAAAAGAGATGTCGCCAATATATAAACAGCCTGACGCTGTTAAATACTCGCACATTTGCTCAATAAGCGTTACTTTTTCTTGAGTTGTAAAATGATGCAACACATATGTACATATGATTGCATCAAATTGTGAATCAAGCTGTGCTGATGGCATACCTTTTGCTAAATCCCATTCAAAAATATGGGCATTTGGCATTTTTTCCTTTGCAGCAGCAACCATTTTAGGCGAGAAATCAAAGGCAGTAACGGGATTACCTACATCATACAGCTTTTTCGCAAGTGTTCCTGTACCGACACCTGCATCTAAAATCGTATGATTAGGTGCGATGCGCTCACAAATCATAGCGAGCAAACTATCATAGCCCGCAAAAGGATAGCGATTGCTTGCTTCCGCCTCCGATACCGTTTTTTCGTAATAATCTGCCCAATGGTCAAAGCCTAATTTGTCTAACATAAAAGAATCCTCCTGTTATAAGTATATTTATTTAAACGAATGTTGAATGGTGTTGTCATCGTAAGCACTCCTTCACTAGTAGTTTTGATAATTTTGAAAATTATCTCGATTTCTAGTGTATCAATAATAATTTTATAATTCCATATTTTTCTTTTATGGTAATATAACCAAAGGGGATTAGTTTATGCAAATAGCTCAAGTAAGAATAGCGCGTCCTACAAACCAGCTTAACGAAGTAGTGCGCTTTTATCATGATTCAGTAGAAAACGCCCCCCTCTATAGGTGGTGCGATGAATATATAGATTACTCTACATTCAGTGGGTGACCAAACACGCACTGAATCCTAATAAAGCCTCCGGCGGATGTCAGGGATTTTGAAAGGAGTCCATTGTGCTTGCACAATGCAAAATCCCGACGCAATTACGCCAAGGCGTAATTGATTGTGAAGGGCTAGGGTTAAGAAAAATCGGCTCTTTTGAAGGACATGCAGGATATGATGGGGTGATGATTGGCTTACCTGAATTTGATTACCATTTAGAGTTTACTCAACATATCAATGGTAGTCCATGCCCAGCTCCAACTAAAGATAATTTACTAGTATTCTATATTCCTAGCCTTGAGACAATACAGGAAATAACCAATAGATTGCATATCATGGGCTATCAGTCTGTTGTGCCAGAAAATCCGTATTGGCATGCATTAGGTATCACATTTGAAGACCCTGATGGTTGGAGGGTTGTATTAATGAACTCTACTGGCATACATGCTTGAGCAATGGGCGTGTCACACGCCCATCCAGTTTATTGCAATGCTCGATTCACTGCTGCTAATGCATGAATCAAGGTCGTATCAAATAAAGGAATATCTGCATCGCCCTCTTTGACTAATAAACCAATTTCGGTACAGCCTAATATAATGCCCTCAGCACCTGCTGCGATTAGGTTACAGATAGTCTCTTGATAAAATGCAAGAGACGCAGGTTCAATAATACCTAAGCATAGCTCCTCAAAAATAATTTGATGAATGCGCTCCCGCTCTTGTGCAGATGGAATCAATACATGAATACCATTTGCTTCAATGCGCTCTTTATAGAAGTCTTCCTCCATTGTATATTTTGTACCTAATAAACCGACCGTCTTGAGCTTTGCCTGTTGAATTTGCTTGGCTGTGGCATCCGCAATATGCACAATCGGGATGTTAATTTTTTCTTCGATTTGGTCGATGACTTTATGCATTGTATTTGTACAAATGACGATGAAATCTGCACCTCCATTTTGCAAGGATAACGCCGCATTCGCTAAAGTATCACCTGCTTTGTCCGATGCCCCTGCTGCTTGGTAATGCTCAATTTCCTGAAAGTCTACGCTATACAATAAGCATTTCGCAGAATGCAAGCCCCCTAATTGGCGCTTTACTTCCTCATTGATAAGGCGATAATATTGCGCTGACGATTCCCAGCTCATACCTCCAATTAACCCGATTGCTTTCATGCCATCTCCTCCTTTAGTAAACTTATTATAATCGAAACTAGGAACGGAAAGTACACGTCCTAAAAGAAAAGGGGGATTGGCTATGAAGGAAATTATCAAACTATTGAATCAAATGAGAGGTATTACCCAAACAGGATTAGCCTACACAAAAGACCCGTATGATGAAGAACGCTACATAGAATTAGAGACAATCACGAAAAAATTAATCGCACAATTAACAACGCTTAAGCATGAAGAAATTAATATGATTTTCTCTGCTGAAGAGGGCTATGCCACACCAAAAACAGATATCCGTGCAGTCGTATTCAATGACCAAAACCAATTGTTATTAGTAAAAGAAAAAAGCGATAATTGCTGGGCATTACCTGGGGGCTGGGCGGATATTGGCTTAACTCCAGGTGAGGTGGCAGTAAAAGAAGTAAGGGAAGAGGCTGGTGTGATGGTAGAGCCAGTAAAAATATTAGCTGTTATGGACAAATATAAGCATAATTTTGCGCCAGAGTTTTCCTATATTTATAAAATATTTATCCAATGCGAAGTTCTAAGTGGCGAAATCAGCACAGGCTTGGAAACAGAGGATGTTGCCTTTTTTAATTTCCAGCAAATAGAGGATTTAAGCCTATCGAGTAGAAGAAATACATTAGAGCAAATCAAATTAATGTTTGAATATCAGCTCAATCCAAATAAAGAGGCATATTTCGACTAAAATAGGGGGAATAAAAATGAAAGCAATTATCTTCGATTTTGATGGAACATTAGCCAATACCCTGCCGATTTGCTTTTACGCCTTTCAAAGCGTTTTTCAACAATTCGATGGGAAGGAGCTAACTGCACAGGAAATTGTCCAAATGTTTGGACCTTCTGAAACAGGTATTATTCAAGCGAATTTGCAGCATCCAAATAAAGAAGCTGCGATTGAACTGTATTATGAAAAGTACGCAGAGAGTCATGCGCAGTTTGTCCAGCCAAATGATGAAATTGCAGCGCTCTTGCAGAATTTGGAAAAATCAGGAATGAAGCTAGGTATTTTCACAGGAAAGGCAAGAAGAAGCTTAGATATTTCCTTACAGGCGTTACAGATGGACGGCCTATTTGCTGTCATGATTACAGGGGATGATGTGGTCGAGCCAAAGCCTGCACCAGAGGGCTTATTCAAGGCATTAGCTTTATTAGCGGTTGATTCAACAGAAGCCATATTTGTAGGTGACAGTGAGGCAGATATTGTGGCAGGCTTACAGGCAAATGTAACAACAGTTGGGGTGCACTGGCTACCAGATTATCAAACGCAAGCATTTACGGCAGAGCCACATCATATTGTAAAGGATGTTACACAATTTAAAAAATTGATAGGGGGCTTGGCATGAAAAAGCTATTAATTTTAGGGGCAAGCGGGCTTGTAGGGAGAGCTTTAGTGGAGCAATGTCGCCATGATTTTGATGTCTATGGTACATATTTTTCCTCCTCGGTGAATTTGCCAGAGCACAAGCAATTTTACTTGGATTTAGAACTAGAGACATTGTTGCATATTCTCCAAAGCGTCCAGCCAGATATTGTTGTGTCAGGCTTGCAGGGAGATTATAGGAAACAGCTTGCGCTGCATAAAGCATTGGCTGAATTCTTGCAGCATAGCGCTACACCGCTTTATTTTATATCCACTACCAATGTTTTTGATGGCGATTTGACGAGACATCATATAGAAAGTGATACACCAATTTCAAAATCAGATTATGGCAAGTTTAAAATTGCCTGTGAAAAGATGCTGCAAGAAAGCTTACAAGAGCGCTGTTGCATCGTGCGTATCCCAGGAATATAGGGCAAGGATTGTCCACGCTTGCGCAAGCTACAGGGGGACATTGCAGCAAACAAACCAATTAAGCCTTACAGTAATTTGCAATGGAGCTTCCTATTAGACACACAGCTTGCGAAACAATTGCACTATATTATGGAAAATGACCTAACGGGCATCATCCACTTAGGTGCAACAGATATGCTGACGGACAGTGCCTTCTATGAGCAACTGTTACCTGAACAAGCGACACTGGAGCCTGTGCCATATGAGAATGCAGAAAGCACCTATTACTTTGGCTTAAAAACAGAGCAACCAAATCGTCTACCAAGTGATTTATATATCACAAACGCGCAAATTGTTGCTGCTTTAACAGCTTGAAAAATGGCTCTAGTTATTCACTCGATAACTAGAGCCATTTTGCTATGTTTTCTGGATTTTTTTCTTGTTGTAATGACGTTGAGCCTTTGCTCTGTTGCCACAATCCTCCATTGAGCACCAACGTCTACTTTTATTTCGGCTAACATCGCAAAATAATACACCACAGGGCTCTCCTTCACATAGTTTCACTCTGCTTAGATCCTCTGAAAGTAAAAGGTCAACCGCTGACTGGACAATGGGCCACAGCATACAATCCATTTTCTGCTGCCCCTTTTGAAATGTGAAAGCATATCCGCTATCCTTTGGGACAATTTCAACTAAGCTGTATGCCTGATTGACATAGTTATTTAAAACAGCTAAATCTGAAGGCTTGACCTGCTGATTCGTAGCTATTGCTTTGAATAAGCGGAACATCGCTTCTCGCAGTTCTATCGCATGTGCAAGCGTTTTTTCAGCCTCAATTGGTGAAATTTCGGCCTGCTCAAGTAAATGCTTTTCTTGAGTAGCTGTGATAATTTCCATCTGCCTGCTCCAATAAACAAGCGTTTCGTAATTGACGAGCTGTTCAATTGGCTGCTCTCTATTATGCCAGCTAGCGGTGTTGGTAAAATTTAAACATAAGCGTTCACCAATAAAAGTGACAGCATTGGTATTTATTTTAGACATCTTTAATGCCCTCCTTATCATAACTATTATAAAAGGGATTGACAGTTAGAATCAAAAATTTTATGATATAACCACCTAAATATTTTTAGAAGGTTATAAAATGATTGGAGGAAAAAACATGGACGAAACATTAAGAAATTCAGTGAAAGCAATGATAAAGGAAACATTTGAAGGTCCACCAATTCCAGTGAAAGGCAGCTGGTTCACTAACCCTGAGCCGAATTCGGGCATCTTTGGTGTATTAGAGGAAAGCACTTTCGACGAAGCTTCATTGCTCATCCATGGCACAACATTAGCGGCACATACAGATCATATTCGTTACCATATGTGGGGAACGAATGGCATATTAAATACTGGTAAGCAGCCAAAAATGGAATGGGAGAAAAGCTGGGAGATTCAAGCAGTAGACGAAGAACAATGGGCTCAAATACAAAAAGATTTGCACAATGAATATCAAGTACTTTTACAGGCGATTGATGCAATTGAAGAAAACGAAGTTCTGTCCAATGTGGTGATACCTTCTTTAGCGCATTCAGCCTATCACCTTGGAGCGATCCGACAAATGTTAAAGATTATAAAGGCGCAGTGACCTTTTCATTAGACATCCTTTTGCAATACAATTAAAATAACAGTTATGTAAATGCATGAAAGGGTGTCTATTCTGTACAAAATTATTTATATGAAGGCTGATTATGAGCCATGGTGGCAATTTGAAGGCTGGGAAGAAACCATTCAGGAGACATACTTTTACGAGACAGAAGAGGCACTAGAGAGTGCTTTTCAACAAATGCTGCAGCAGTTTCGTGCGCAATATGAAAAAGAAGCCAAAAAGCAAGAGGCATATTTTGCCTTTTGGACAGAAAATGAATGCGAATATTGTGAGGCATGCGATGAGGATGCGCAAATTTATCACGGATTAATCAAGGTAAAGCCAGAATAATAAAGGCTTTTTGCAATTAACAGAAATAAACGAAAATTTTAAAAAAATTTAAGAAAATAAATTGACATAGTGTAAAATGATGGTATACTAAGGATAACAATAAAATTGCTTGACCGGATACAATGGATTCACATATTACAAAGAGTGATCGGTGTAAATGACGGTACTCTTTGTAATATGTGAATTTTTATTTCGGTAAACAATTCCATATTGTTCACTTTATTTTTTGGAGGTTTTCTCAAATGAAACAAGGTACAGTAAAATGGTTTAACTCAGAAAAAGGCTTCGGATTCATCGAGGTAGAAGGCGAAAACGACGTATTCGTACACTTCTCTGCAATCCAAGGCGAAGGTTTCAAAACTCTTGACGAAGGTCAAAAAGTGGAATTCGAAGTTGTAGATGGCAACCGCGGACCACAAGCTGCTAACGTAACTAAACTTTAATTCTTAGAATTAAATGTAAATCGTTAATCAAAAGCACTTCCTGTAATGGGAAGTGCTTTTTTACATCGAATATGAAGGAGGCAAAACAATGCTAGCTACTATTTCACAGCAACCAAATGCGACCATCGCTCAATTCACACGTTCATTTCCCAGCAGTGTGCAGCAAGTATGGGCGGTGCTAACGGAAAATCATTATTTACAGCAGTGGATGCGTAATTTAGAAATCGTAGACGCACGTAAAAATGGTAAAATGCATTTTCATATGTTAGATGACACAGACGCTTTTATTGAAATGAAAATTACTGATTATGAGGAATTTAAGACATTCGCCTTCAATTGGGGCAAAGACCATGTGCGCTTCGAGCTACAGCCTGGCGAAACTGGAACGATGCTAACTTTAACAGAAAGCATTTGGCAGTTAACTGCACATAACGCAAAGGATTTAGCTGGCTGGCATATATGCTTGCAGCTATTCGCAGGGGTTTTGCGAGGAGAGCGTGAACAGGAATTTCCGACAGAGGATTGGAAAGAGTTTTACGAAGCATATACGAAATTACTAAATGTCTAGCTAGAGCGTACAATTTGTATGCTCTTTTTTATGCAGAAATGCTGTCATCGATTTGTAATATTTGTAACATTGAACATCTGTTGTAACAGTACTGCACATCACTAGCATACTGACAATCACTTCTATGCGCTTTTTAAAAAATGAGTATAGCAGGTCAACTTCGTATTTGTTCTATGTATAATGCGCTGTTAACAACCAAAAACAGGCTAATTATAATACTTTACCACCATCATTTTTTTCATATTTAAATCCATTTTAATCGTGCTGTAACATAGCCTAAAGCCCCTTTCTCTATACTTAAATGATAGAAGGGGATGAACTGTTGATGACAAAGCTTATAACAACAATGGACGATGTGATGACAATGCTTGATGACATGCTGCGAGAGCCAACTACATTTTGGAATGACTTTTATACAAATCGAGAAAAGGAAGTGCCGTTTTTCGTCAATGCACCGGATGAAAATTTAGTACAATATGTGGAGCAAGGCATATTGCACAAGGGAAAAGTATTAGAGCTAGGCTGTGGAGCTGGACGAAATGCTCTTTACTTAGCAAAGCAAGGCTTTGATGTGCGTGCAGTGGATTTATCCAGTGTTGCCTTGCAATGGGCAAAGGAGCGAGCTATAGAGGCACAAGCCCACATTCAATTCGAGCAGGCGAATTTGTTTGAATTACCCCTTAAGGAAAACCACTATGATGTTATTTATGATGCAGGCTGCCTGCACCATATTGCTCCACATCGCCGTGTGCAATATGTTGAGATTGTGCAAAAAGCGTTGAAAAAGGGCGGTTATTTTGCGGTTAATTGCTTTGCTGAACATGGTGCATATGGCGGCTCGACAATGTCAGATTGGGAAGTTTATCAGCAAAGGAGCTTGCAAGGTGGACTCAGCTATACGCAGGAAAAGCTGCAAGTAATTTTTAATGATTTTCAAGCAATTGAAATTCGCCCAATGAAAGCCATCCAACAGCCAAGCACGATATTTGGTTTGGACGGGTTCATTGTAGGGATTTTTAGAAAGTAAAACCTTAATTAAATTGCTCACGTATTTGCCGCATCGTACAAAGAAACAAGCCAACAGCGCCGATACTTGCTAATATGAAAAAGACTAAATGAATGGAATAACGCTCAGCGAGTATACCGAAAAGCGGTGTTAAGCAAACAACACTACCTTGATTAAAAAACATGCGAATGCTCGCCGCTCTACCGTGATATTTGTGGACGGTAGCTAGTTGCTGAATTGCTTGGAAGGTTGTCCGTAGCCACGTTGTACTATAGCCAATCCCAGCACAGCCAATTACGACAAAAACAATGTTTGGCGCCAATGCCAATAAAAGCAGACAAAGCATTAACCCTACCATGAGAATGATTGGAGAAAATTGCTTAAACTGTTTCATATATTTTGCGCCGAGCAGCCCTGCTAACACGCCACTGATGGATAATGTTATTTCAAGCAATCCATAAACCGGTGCTGTAGACTGTAAAATCTCATACGTATAAGCTGCTAAAAACCCGACTGTTGTATGATAAGTTAATTGACCAATCATCATATTACTATGGTCATTGCGCAATGATCAGCTATCTATTGATGATTTAAGCCACAAAATACAGCTAAGTCCAAAGCAAGTAGTACGTAAATTGAAAAAATGGGAGGAGGAGGGCTGGATTTGTTACTATGCAGGAAAAGGGAGAGGGCATCTATCAACAATTCACTGGCAAAAGGATGTAGAACACCAGCTTCTGATTTTATTGAAGCAAGCATTTGAGCAAAAAGATTTCAACATGCTGGCAGCTATTCAGATGACCTACTTCTCAGATGGATTTCAGCAAAAAGTAGCGACACTATTAACAGAGCAGCTACTACTAAATACGCACTCAATGGACCCGATGCTGACAATACCTATTTATAGCAAAAGCCTCAATCTTCATCCACATCACTATATAGATACGGAAAGCGGCTGGGTGCTATCACATATTTATAGTCGTCTTGTAACGCAGCAGCAAGATAAATTTCAAGGAGATATAGTTCATCATTGGGAGCAAGTTGAAGATTGTTTTATTTTTTATGTTCGTCCCTTTATTTATTGGCACAATAGTGAGAAAGTGAAGGTAGAGGAGATTATTCAATCGTTTACAGCAACATTTGAGCTGGAGAAATACAGCTATTTTTATCGCAAAGTCATACATATTAAAAAGCGAACAAGCACAACTTTTGAAGTGATTTATAATGGCAAGGAAGAGGAGCTGCTCACACTTTTTTCTCAATTGGACTTTAGCTTACAGCATCCTTTTGCAAAAAACATTGGAACAGGCGCCTATAAAACGCTTCAAAATATGAAAGGCGTAGTGCAATTAACTGCAAATACGCAGTATCATCTTGCACAAGCTCTAATTGCCAATATTCAATTTGTAACGATTCCCTCAACATTAAAAAGAAAGCTAGAATGGTCAATGCAGCAGCAATATCAACGCCACGTAGAGCTAGGTGGCATTGTCTCTGCATACTTAAATCCCCATTCTCGAAATTGGCAAAGACAAGAAGCGCGCCTTTTTATTCTCGGTATATTAAAGCAATTCGCACAACAAATCGAACAAGTAGATCCATTAAAAATTTCATACGCGCATGAAAATGTGCCAAACTTACAACCTATTAACATAGAAAAATTACGGATTGGCTATATTGTCAATAAACCTAAATTTGTGGAGGCTTTACAAGCGTTTTTTGAAAAGCAAGAGGTAGAAGTGGAAGTATTCAAGCGGAAAATGGATGATAGTGTCATTGCTAATTTATTTGAACAAATGGATGTATTACTTATAGGAGAATATCCTGGAGCATCCTTTATTTTAGAACAGGACACAGGGCACCCGTTATCCATGTGTTTAGATAACACATGGCATACGCCCCTGTATACCTCTTTTCGTGAAATATATTATCCTAGCAATTTTAAAAGAAGCGATGAAGTAATTTATGGCTATCCAAACTTAACGAAATGCTGGGTCAGTGAAAGCATGCTTAGTGAGAAACCCTTTAATAAGCAAAATCACCCTATTCCAAAATAAAATGAAACTATAAATAATTGCTGCCATACTTCCAGCAACTGCGTCGTTATGTAGATGCCCAACGATAAAAAAGGACAGCACAAATAAAATAGGCATATCTGAAAGCATCATTATTAACCCTAAGCTAATCCATTTTTCAGTACGCCTTTCATTTAGCTGAGCTGACGTCTGGCTATATCCAAATTGACGAGCCATTTGAGGCAATCAATAACGATACCTATCAGCAAACAGTCGACCTGTTAGAAAAAATGGCGGAGCGCCATAACCTAGCAGGTCTCTATAAAGTTGCCACTTGGCCAGTAGGGTTTGTTTGGTAACTAGGCAAAAAAGCAAAAGGCTAGCAGCAGTCTTTTGCTTTTTATATAGTAAATCAAGAGCAAAGTAGTGAGGTGAAGGAAGGCTTTTGTTTTTGAACATGGCTCCTTCTTTTGCACCACTATTTTTTATTTTGCTCCTCCAATTGCTTTGAAATTTTTCGCAGCAATTCATTCGTTTCAGAAATATCAATCCCTCTACTAACCGCTTTTTCAATAATGATATATAGAACAATACAAAACACTAATATTAAAATAATAATTAAGCCAATATGCAAAGGGAAACTCCTCCTAAAAACGTCAAAATAATTAGCTAGGCAAAACGTGTAAAAGCACTTATTGAAGCCGATTGAAATTGATACAATAGCATTTTGCACATGCATGGCAAAAGCAAAAGGCTTTCACTACAAGACCAATTTTTCTTTAATCGTATGTACAATGGTCTCTACCATCATATTTTCAGTATCGATATATTCACTGAAATCATATGTATGATAGGCCTTCAAGCATTTGTCCGTTTGCTGGAAGCACCAGTTGCCCTCCTCCTCACCACGCAGTCTAAGCCTTTCGTAAATGGTCTCTTTACTTGCGGATAAGCAAAAATGGTAGGTAGCTTCATCAATTTGTTTGAAGCCGTCATAAATAAATTGAAAATAGTCAAATTTGCGAATGGTCATCGGCACAATAAGATGACGCTGATAATTTTTCATCAAATGCTGTGCCATCTCAACCGTTAGCTCTTTCCATAATGCTAAATCTTGAAAATCACCGGTAGGGGATTCCATTTTCTTAATATCGAGAGGCACCACATTGCGCAGCAAATAGCCAACTTCCTCCGGGTCATAAAGCATGCTGTTGTCAATTTCATTTTGTAGCCTTGTGGCAATGGTTGTTTTTCCTACACCAAATGCGCCATTAATCATAATAATCATTTTCTAAGCTCCTTTAAAATAAATAGATTACATTTTGCCTTCCTTGATCCAAGTCCAAATTCGATAACTTCCAAATAACGAAACAAATAATAACGCGAATAATGCAATGACCCATATTGTAAGCCTATCAATGGCCATTAATCCTTCTGCGTTTATAAAGACAAAGGTTGCAAAGCCTAGTAACATGAGGTAACAAAATATATTTGGAATCATCCAAATGATTCTGAGCTTTGTATTTTTCAAATAGATGCTCCTTTTTATATAGTCATGATTATTATACAGTTATCTGTAAAAATAACAATTTCTTATAGTGTATATTGAAAATACTGTGAGGTAATATAGCTGGATAACCTCGCTACTTTGGATTCAATTAGTGTTAATGATTGTAGAATAATTATGATTCATCCAGCATTTTCAAAATATCATACGAGAAAAAACAGCAAATATGCAAATAGCAATGAGAAAGAGCTGACCTTCTGCTCGTCAGCTCTCTTAAACAATTTATTATTCAACCTCAAGCTCTTTCAACGTAGAAGAAACAACAAATGCCTCATCACCATCCACCATTTCCGTAACACTTTTCACTAATCCATAGCCGCGCACATAATAGTTTGTTTCAGTTATATTTTCAACTTCTTTCACAATGACAATCGCATCGTCAAAGGTGCGATAAGGTGTGTCTATTGGTGCAGAGGTGTCGGTAATTGTCCAATTATCCTCAGACTGTCCAATATCAATTGGGGCTTTTAGGAGCGTTGAAATCACTTGGTATGTGTCGAGTGCAGCCTCATCGAACTGAGCGACATCCTCCACCTCCTGAAATATTAATTCGATTGCTGTACCTGTAATTCGATACACTTTATTAATAGTAGCACCGCCATTATCAATGCGGACATGGACGTAATCAGAGCTAAGCCAAAATGTTTGCTCCGTATAGCTAGCAAATTCATTGCCTTCACCTTCAAAAAATGCGGTAGAGCCATCTTCTTTAAAAAAGAGCTGCAATTCATTTGTTTGCTTTTCGGTAGGTGGGCTTTCAATTGGCTGTGTTTCATTGCTACAGCTCGCTAAAAATAGCATGGTGCAAAACAAAAAGAAGTAACGCATTTTTACCACTTCCTTTTGGGGTTTTTAACACTTTACCACTTTTTCTTTGAGCATAAACCTGCTAATAATAAATTATATTCGTTTTGTGCTTGACAAATGGTGGATATTGTTTTAAGATTAAGTTAATAAAATCAACTGTAAAAGAAGACATGAAATCACATATTACAAAGAGTAATCGTGTTTTGATAGATACTTTTTGTAATATGTGATTTTTTTTCGATTCGAGTAATAAGATTTTATTTAATACAATTAATGGAGGTCATTCAAATGACACAAGGTACAGTAAAATGGTTTAACGCAGAAAAAGGTTTCGGATTCATCGAAGTAGAAGGCGGTCAAGACGTATTCGCTCACTTCTCAGCTATCCAAGGTGAAGGTTTCAAATCACTTGAAGAAGGCCAAAAAGTTGAATTCACAGTAGAAGAAGGCCAACGCGGACCTCAAGCTGCTAACATCGTAAAACTATAATTTACGAAGAAAACCACTCTTAATTGAGTGGTTTTTTTATTTGTGAGCAGAGCGTATTAAAGAGAGCATACCAGTTGCCACAGGTTTTAGGGCAACTGGTATGAAGTTTCTCTTGTAACAGATTAGATATTTTCTTTCGTGGCAATATCCTTTACAACATCCTCTAAAGTAAGACTTTTTAAAACCTTTTCCATCGCCAATTGAGCTGATGCGAATAATGGTTCAATAGTATTTTGGATGTTCCTACCGACGAGGCATTCAGGATTTGGACTATCATGTACAGTAAATAATTCTTTCTCCTGTACAACATTTACAGCCTTATAAACATCAAACAATGTAATTTCAGATAATTCTTTCGCGAGCTCAGCTCCTGCAACACCAGGTCGAACATTTACTAAGCCCGCAGTTTTAAGCATCCCCATAATTTTTCTGATGACAGCAGGGTTTGTATTGACACTTCCAGCTAAAAACTCTGACGTACTTATCCCACTTTTATTTATTTCAATAAGAGCTAATATATGAATACCTACAGAAAATCGACTACTAATTGACATTTTAATCACCTTTCATGTATACATGTAACATAATAATACACCTGTAATTCATTTTATTACAAGTATAATTCAATTGTAGTAGCAATAAAAAAAGTATTGACATATGCCTTAAATGTAATTAATATGATTACAGGTAACTTGTATGGTTACAAGTTATTTTATTCTTAGGAGGATCTTAACATGAAAATTGCAATCATTGGCGCAAGCGGTAAAGCTGGACGTCTTATTTTGAAAGAGGCTGTTAGTCGTGGACATGAAGTAACGGCTATTGTAAGAGATGCTTCAAAAATTGATGATAAAAATATTGTGGTAATGGAAAAAACTATTTTTGATTTGACATCTGATGATGTGAAAGAATTTGAAGTAGTTGTGAATGCATTCGGTGCGCCCCTTGGTGAGGAGCAGGCGCATGTTGATGCAGGGCATGCTCTAATTGAGGCACTAAAAGGAACTGATACAAGAGCAATTATTGTAGGTGGGGCAGGAAGCCTTTACGTAGATGAAAACAAAACGCTTATGGTCATGGAAACACCTGACTTTCCAGATATATTTACCCCGACTGCGAAAGGGCAAGGACGCAATTTACAAGAGTTGCAGGAAACGGCTACTATTACATGGACATTTATTAGCCCATCTGCCATGTTTGATGCAGAAGGAAAGAGAACGGGTGCATACCAATCTGGAAAAGACCACCTTTTGGTTAATTCGAAAGGCGAGAGCTATATTAGCTATGCAGATTATGCGATTGCGGTAGTGGATGAAATTGAAAATCCTCAGCATATCAATGAGCGTTTTACAGTTGTTGGCGAAGCACAGTAAGTATAGACAGGTTTGGTTTGATTATCTTCAGGAAAAAGAGGCTTCTCTGACAATGAGAAGCCTCTTTTTTAGGTGGATTACTTCAACCCTTGTGATTCCTTCCACTCAAGGAATTCATCATATGTTAATTGCTTATCTAAAATCGACCCGTCCTCACGAATTTCGATGATGCGGTTAGCGATTGTTTGGATGAATTGGTGGTCATGTGATGTGAACAGCATCGCACCTTTAAAGCGAATTAAGCCTTCGTTTAGCGCTTGAATGGATTCAAGGTCTAAATGGTTTGTTGGCTCATCTAAAATAACTACGTTAGAATTCGCTAGCATCATTTTTGATAGCATACAGCGAACCTTTTCTCCCCCTGATAACACAGCAGGAGATTTTTTCACTTCCTCACCAGAGAATAGCATACGACCTAAGAAGCCACGTAGGAAGCTTTCTGTTTCGTCATCTGGTGAATATTGGCGTAACCAATCAACCAATGTTTTTTCATCACCAGTGAAGTATTTATCATGGTCGTTTTCAAAATAGCTTTGTGATGTTGTCACACCCCATTTGAATGTGCCGCTATCTGGCTCCGCATTTTCCGTTAAAATATCGAATAATGCCGTTTTCGCATTTGGGCTACCTAAAAAGGCAATTTTATCATCTTTGTTCATTGAGAAGCGCAGGTCTTTGAATAATACTTCTCCATCTAATGAAGCAGATAAACCATCAACTGTTAATACGTCATTTCCGATATCACGTCCGATTTGGAAGTTGATAAACGGATATTTACGGCTAGATGGGCGAATATCGTCTAACTCAATTTTGTCTAACATTTTTTTACGAGAAGTCGCTTGCTTCGATTTAGATGCGTTGGCAGAGAAGCGTGCAATGAATTCTTTTAATTCTTTAATTTTTTCTTCTTTTTTCGAATTTTGGTCAGATAGCATTTTTTGTGCTAATTGGCTTGACTCATACCAGAAATCGTAGTTTCCTACGTATAATTGGATTTTACCGAAATCAAGGTCTGCGATATGCGTACACACTTTATTTAAGAAGTGACGGTCATGCGATACAACGATTACTGTATGTTCAAAGTTGATTAAAAACTCTTCTAGCCATTGAATTGCCTTTAAGTCAAGGTGGTTGGTAGGCTCATCTAGTAATAGAACATCTGGCTCACCAAATAATGCTTGTGCAAGCAATACTTTGACTTTATCAGAGCCTTCTAAGTCTGCCATTTTTGAATAGTGCAGGTCATCGCCAATGCCTAAGCCGTTTAATAATGTAGCGGCATCTGACTCTGCTACCCAGCCGTTCATTTCAGCGAATTCGCCTTCAAGCTCTGCTGCACGCATGCCGTCTTCATCAGAAAACTCTTCTTTTGCATAAATTGCGTCTTTTTCCTTCATTACTTCATAAAGGCGCTTGTTTCCCATAATAACAGTGTCTAACACTGTATGCTCATCGTACTCAAAGTGATTTTGCTTTAATACCGATAAACGCTCGTCCTTGCCCATTGATACATGGCCTTCCTGCGCTTCGATATCACCTGCTAAAATTTTTAAAAATGTTGATTTCCCAGCACCGTTTGCACCGATTAAGCCATAACAGTTACCTGGTGTGAATTTAATATTTACGTCTTCAAATAGTTTACGATCACCATAACGTAAACCAACGCCACTTACTTGAATCATGTAAGCTTCCTCCTTCAAATTAAACAACGAGCAAATATGCTCTTATTTGTACACAATACTTTCTATTATAGCGTAACTTCTCCATAAAGGAAATGAAGAAATACGATATAGAAATTGTGAAAAATTTGTGCTTAACTTACTAAAGGAAGTTACCAAAGAAATGAGGAATTTTGAATGAAACATAAAAAGCTATTGCTCATCATTGCCATTTTTATTGTATCGCTTAATTTACGACCAGCGATTACATCAATTGGTCCTGTCTTAAATACGATTCGTGCAGATTTACATATTTCAGGAACACAGGTCAGCTTGTTAACAGCGATTCCTGTTTTTTGTATGGGGCTGTTTGCGCCGCTTGCTGTACCGATGCAGCGCCGCTTTGACTATCGATCCTCCATTGTGCTACTGATTGCCCTGATTGGTGTTGCTACATTTGCTCGGATGTTTGTCACGAATTATAGCATGCTGCTTATAACGAGCTTGCTAGTAGGCTTTGCGATTGCCATTATTAGCCCCATGCTGAATACCTTTATTAAAATGTATTTTCCACATAACGTCGGAACCGTTGTCAGCATTTATTCTTTAGCGATGGGCACAGGTGCGGCTTTAAGTGCGGGCTTTACAGCTATTTTTTATGAGTATTTCGGTCAATGGACAATCGCCTTAGGTGTGTGGAGTGCACTTGCCATAGCAGCGATTATTATTTGGCTTGTCGCATTGAAGCGTGAGGAAGGGGTGACACTTTTTGCGCAATTGTCACCAGAGGTGCGCAATCCTTGGAGAACGAAAAAAGCATGGCTGCTCTTGCTATTCTTTGGTCTACAAGCATCGCTGTTCTTTTCATTAACGACTTGGTTAGCGCCTGTAGCGATGGCACAAGGATTTTCTATCGTAACAGCAGGAACGGTGTTAACGGTAATGTCACTTGTACAGTTGACAACCAACGCATTATTGCCAAGCGTGCTGGCAAAGTATCCGAATCCAATGATGTGGTTATTTGTGCTGTTAACAGTCGGCGGAGTAGGCGCTGCCTGCTTATTTATGAATGCGACTGTCGCTATTTGGGTGGGGGCCATGCTATTAGGGGTGACATTAGGTGGCTTATTCCCACTTGCCTTAACATTACCATTAAATGAAGCACGCAATAACCAGGAAGCGAACGCTTGGAGCTCCATGGTCATGTCAGGTGGCTTTATGATGAGTGCGATTATGCCATTATTGATTGGCTTTGTTTATGACATGCTACAAAGTCATTTTTATACGAAAGTCATGTTTGTTATATTAATTTGTGCATTATTTTGTGCTGTTTTAGCGATTCGTCGTGCAGGGAAAAATGCATGAATTTACTTTGACGTCTTTACAGTTTTTCAGGTAAGGTAATAGTATATGCGAATAAGGGGTGGGAGATAGATGTATTTTCCAAAGATGATTGAGATTACAGAGGTTGGACCGAGGGATGGTTTGCAAAACGAAGCTAAATTTGTACCAACAGCACAAAAAAAGCAATTGATTGAGCAGTTGGTGAAAACGGGTGTGAAGCGCATTGAAACAGCTTCATTTGTGCATCCGAAAGCTGTCCCACAAATGGCGGATGCGCAGGAAATTGTGGCATTCTCGAAAAGCTTAGGCATTGATTTTCTTGTATTGACACCGAATATGAAGGCATTGCAGCTTGCATTAGCTGCTGGGGTGCAGCAAATCGCAGTGTTTGTTGGCGCAAGTGAAACATTCAATGAACGTAATATTCGTCGCTCAATTGAGGATTCTTTGCAGGAATGTGCAGACATGTTCCAAGTAGCAAAGCAGCACAATTTATTTGTGCGTGGCTATGTGTCAATGTGCTTTAGCTGCCCATATGAAGGAGCTATTTCCTATGAGCAGGTCACACGTGTCGTTCGCCATTTTGCAGAGCATGGAGTGGATGAAATTTCGATTGGGGATACGAATGGACAGGCGACGCCGAGAATGGTTTATGAGCGCTTTGCAAAATTGCGTGAGGATTTTCCAAGCTTGAAATTTATTGCGCATTTCCATGATACGAATGGCTTTGCTTATGCCAATACGATTGCTGCGCTACAGGCGGGCATTACTGCCTTCGACAGCTCGGTTGGCGGACTAGGGGGTTGTCCATTTTCACCTGGGGCAACAGGTAATATTTCAACAAATAAGCTAGTTGAGCTGATGCATAAAATGGATATTGCTACAGGCATTGATGAGGAAAAATTACAATTAGCGAGCAATTTCGCTCATAATATTATTATGTAAACTAAAAGGGGGAATTGAACGTTTTGAAAATGCAAGCAGCCAAAAAACATTTACAAACGTATTTTGGCTATGAATCATTTCGAGAAGGGCAAGAGCAAGCCATCGCTCAAGTGCTGGATGGTATTGATACATTAGTTGTTATGCCAACAGGTGGTGGAAAATCACTATGCTATCAAATTCCGGCTCTCTCTTTAGAGGGAACGACGCTTGTTATATCGCCGCTCATTTCACTGATGAAAGATCAAGTAGATATGCTTGTCGCAAGTGGTGTGCCAGCAGCCTTTTTAAATAGCTCACAATCGATGGAGGAAGTGCAGGACGTGCTGCGCGATGTGCGCAACGGTCGCATTAAAATGCTATATATTGCACCAGAGCGCTTAGATAATGATTATTTTTGTCAAACCTTGGCGACGATTAAAGTACCTTTAATTGCCATTGATGAGGCACATTGTATTTCGCAATGGGGACATGATTTTCGACCAAGCTATCGCAATATCCAAAATGTGCTACAGCTCTGGGCGGAGCGTCCAACCGTTGTAGCATTAACGGCAACAGCAACGCCAACCGTTTGTGATGATATTCGCTCGATACTCGCCATTCAAGAGGAGCATACCTTTATTACAGGCTTTGCACGTAGCAATTTGCGCTTTTCAGTACAGTCGGGTATTAGCAAGGATGCCTATGTAAAGCAATTCTTGAAAAATAGCCAATCTGAAGCGGGCATTATTTATGCAGCAACACGTAAAGCGGTTGATTCTTTATATGAACAAATTAGCAAAATGGGCGTGCGTGTTGCCAAATACCATGGTGGCATGGATGAAGTGTCGCGCGCAGATGAGCAAAATCGTTTTTTACAGGATGAAGCACAAGTAATGGTTGCAACGAATGCATTTGGCATGGGCATTAATAAAACGAACGTGCGCTTCGTGCTGCACTATCAAATGCCACGCAATATGGAGAGCTACTATCAGGAGGCAGGTAGGGCAGGACGAGATGGCTTGCCAAGTGAATGTATTTTGTTGTATGCCTCTAGCGATGAGCAAACACAGCGTTTTTTAATTGACCAAGCACAGGATCGCACACGCATTCCATTGGAGCTGACGAAGCTGCAGCAAATGGTTGATTACTGTCATACAGAAAACTGCTTACAGCAATATATCATTAGCTATTTTGGCGAGGAAAATGCGGAGGGATGTGGACAATGCAGCAATTGTGCAGATGCAAGACCGAAAGAGGATGTCACAGAGGATGCACAAAAGGTGCTGTCTTGTATCGTGCGTATGGGGCAAAAATTCGGTAAAACGATTACCGCTCAAGTGCTGGCAGGCTCACGCAATAAAAAGGTCACAGAGTTTCGTTTTGATAAATTGCCGACATACGGCATTTTAAAGGCGATGTCAGCAAAGGATATTGCTAACTTTATTGAGTTTTTAATCGCAGAGCAGCTAATTGCGGTAAGCAATGGGCAGTTTCCAACAATCTTTGTGGCAGAGCGCGGAAAAGAGGTACTGCTAGGCAATGTACGTGTTTATCGTAGACAAGCTGTTGTACAGCAAGTCGTGCACGATAAAGATCCGTTATTCGAGGAGCTGCGTGCTGTCCGTATGGCGATTGCTAAACAAGAGGGCGTGCCACCATTCGTTGTTTTCTCTGATAAAACATTGCATGATATGTGTGCTAAGCGCCCGCAAAATGCCGCAGAATTTTTAGCGATTAGCGGTGTAGGAGAAAGCAAGCTTGAAAAGTATGGAGCACAGTTCATTGAAGCGATTGTGACATTCGAAACAGCTAACGTATAATATTATTATGTAAACTAATAAAATAGCCTTCAAAATAGTAGAATAACTATTTTGAAGGCTATTGTTCATTTAGACAATATCGGTTCTTGCATACGGCCAATCATAGTACATATCATTTGTAAAGTTGATAGGTGATGGATGATGAATAAATTGCTCCTCACATACAGTAATGACAGGAAAATCTGCAATCACTTCTGTTGTCACAGTAGTTAATAGATTTTTTTCTTCCTCTTTTTGATTACTACGCGAGCGAATACCTTTTGCATAAACATATTCCTTTCATATCGCTTGATAAATTTGGCTACGAGTATTTTAGGGCAACAAGCCGTTATTGATACCCGCCGCGAGCCTCTGGTAATTCCTGATAGGCTGGTTTTTCGCGCACGATGCTCCATATTTGTTCACGCAAAGCTAAAAGCTTCTTGCCATCCTTTGTCAGCTCGCAAAACTGTTGTGAAACACTATAATCAAATGTTTGTCCATCTATGGTAATATGCCATTCGTCCTCACTATAAGGTATTTGCTTACAAGTGGATTGAGGAATCAGCTTTTTTGGCGTACCGATATGGATCTCCTTCATTTCTTCATAAATAGCGCGCATGTCATCTTCTGTTAATTGCAGGGCAGTAGAAGCTGTGCCATCTACAATTAAATCCTTAGTTACTGTATTGTCGTACGTATTGATGCTATTTCGTTTGTTTATGCCAAATTGCACTTTAAAATTAAAATCGGCAGGCATTTCTTCTGGGAGAACGTTCTCCGTCTTTTTCTGACAGCCAACTAGTAAGATGAGGGCAACAACAAGTACAAGCCATTTTTTCAAGACATGTCCTCCTAAAAGACAAGCTGCACAAGCATCATATAAAAACAAGTACCTGCGGCAATGGATAGCAGCATATTGCGTTTCCAAAGATGCAAGCAGACGACAACGAGTACCCCTAAAATTTCAGGTAATCCGTGATGTCCTGATAAAAAGCGCACATCCTTAAAGCAATAAATAACAAGCATACCAATAACGGCAGCAGGTAATACTTTTCCGATATATTGAATATAAGCAGGTGTTGGCTTATTGGCTGGAAAAATGAAAAACGGTAAAAAACGCGTCAACATCGTACCAAGCACCACCACACCGACTGTAATAATTTGCTGTGCAATTGTCATAGGGCAGTCCTCTTTTCCTTTTGTAATGATGGACGAAGAAGCGTTAAAACACCTAAAATTGCTAGCATCGCAGGAATGATAAAGCGTTCACCGCCGAAAATGGCGAGTGAAAGTGCCGATAATGCAAGACCGATTAGAGCGCTATGATGCTGCTTAGTAGTTAGCCAGTTTTCAAGGAAAATCACAACAAAAAGTGCTGTCATGACAAATTCCAAGCCCTCTGTATTGAAGGTGATGAATGAGCCGAAAACGCCACCAATCGTTGCCCCAGCCACCCAATAAATTTGGTTAAGTAATGTTACAAATAGCATGACTTTTCCTTTATC
Source organism: Metasolibacillus sp. (assembly GCF_025291715.1). GTDB lineage: Bacteria > Bacillota > Bacilli > Bacillales_A > Planococcaceae > Metasolibacillus > Metasolibacillus louembei. The sequence goes on along the minus strand of NZ_JAMBIZ010000025.1, from coordinate 23,450 downwards.
CAGATGATTCGGAATATTTAATGTACTATTGATGGCAAAGGATTCATCACACATACCGTAAATTAAATACCATTTCTTATGACCAGCTCTTCCATATTGATCAAGCATTGAGATACCGTAAAATAAATGCCTTGCATTAACCATGAGCGTCAGAAAGAATGCGCTCAATGGATTAAAGGAAATAAGCAGCAGGTTGGCTGCAACAAATTCCATCGAGCCTGCAAAAATAAAGAGGCTCATTAAAATTGGGTAAATCGCATGAAAGCCTAAGGAATTCATAAAAATTCCGTAGGCGATGCCTAAAAATAAAAAGCCCGCTAAAATTGGAATCGTTTGAGGAAACGCAAATTTTAGCGCAGCACGTGTTGCGCTACTCAGATTTATTCACTCCTTTGTACTATATGAACGGACAGTTGTTATACCGCAAAACCTAGCAATCAGTGGGGAAGTGCTAAATCTCCACTGATTACAGCTTTCCTTTACTTTTGCCAATGTGTATCGATAAATTCATCGCGCCCTGATTTGGCACGGTCTTCCTTATAATGCGCAGTCTCTTTTTTGTAATAATCCTGATGATAATCTTCTGCGACGTAAAAAGTTTCCGCATCTCGAATAACCGTCACAATTGGTTTTTTAAAGCGACCACTTGCTGCAAGTGCCTGCTTTGATTTTTCAGCGATAAGCTGCTGTTCCTTGCTATGCGTAAAAATCGCCGTTGTATACGATTCGCCACGATCGTGGAATTGACCACCTGCATCTGTTGGGTCGATTTGCATCCAGTAAATCTCAAGTAGCTGCTCATAGCTAAAAATGCTAGGGTCAAATTCAATTTGTACGACCTCTAAATGTCCTGATTTGCCACCTTTGACATCTTCATATGTTGGGTTCTCTACATGACCACCCATATAACCGCTTGTTACTTTATGTATGCCGTCCCATTGGTCAAATGGCTTTACCATGCACCAAAAACAGCCACCTGCAAATGTTGCTTTTTCCATTGTCATTCCTCCTTGTCATTAGCCTGTATTGTATCATGTGGCAAAAACGAACGACAACATATTTGAACTTTCTTCCACAACAATCGTCTAAAATAATAATTACATATATAATATGTGGGAAAAATAGTATAATCGTACTGATACAATCGGTAAAAGGAGAATTTTATGGAACAGCACGAACAACGACAAACACGTCATCAACGGAAAAAATTTCGAAAGGGGAGACTTATTTTTCTTGCCCTCCTCGCTATTTTATTAGCAGGGGCTGCTTATAGTATCCAGCAATATCGCAGTGGGCTAAAGCTAGCAAGCGAAACAAAGCCACCAGCACAGGATTTTGCGGCAGATGCGAAAAATGGGGAAATTGAAAACTTTTTAATTTTAGGTGTCGATAGCCGAGGGGAGGAGAAATCACGCACAGATACGATGATGCTATTATCGTGGAACCGAGATACGAACGATATGAAGCTCGTGTCGTTTATGCGCGATATTTATGCAGATATTCCAGGCTATCAATCGTACAAGCTAAACACAGCTTATTATTTAGGTGGTGTGCAGCTATTAAAGGAAACATTAAATACGATGTTTGATGTACCAATTCACCATTATGCGATGATTGATTTTAAAAGCTTTGAGGCAATGATTGATGTGTTAGCACCAGATGGGATTACAGTGGATGTTGAAAAGGATATGTCAGCATTTATTGGGGTGTCATTAAAGCAAGGGACACAGCAGTTAAACGGCAAGGAATTGCTTGGCTATGCGCGTTTCCGCCAAGATGCAGAAGGTGATTTTGGGCGTGTGGCTCGTCAGCAAAAGGTAATGGATGCATTAAAAAATGAGCTATTTTCAATAGGTAATGCCAAAAATTTGCCGAAATTTGTCGGTGCTGCACAAGGCTATATCACGACAGATTTAACGTCTGCTGAGGAGCTGAAAATGGCACTATCTGTTGCTACAGGTGGCGGTGTAGATATTGAAAAAATGACGCTTCCTGCTGAAGGGACATATACATTTAATGCCTATCAGCATGCAGGCTCTGTGTTAGAAATTGATAAAGAACAAAATAAAGCGTTGTTACATGAGTTTTTACAGATGAAATAAACTGATAATTCATGATAAAATGACAGCACAATAGCTTTACAGAAAATTTGACAATTGGCAGAGGTGGTTTTTTGGAAGAGAGCAAAGCAAGAACACAAAATAAGCAACTACCGCAGGAAACATCAAATTTCTTTTCAACACGTTTTATTCGGTTTTTAGGTGGGAAAAATTTATTATTCTTCCTGCTCATTCTGTTAATTGTTGGCTGTGTCATTTTTATTTACGATAAAATTGCGTTTATTTTCCAGCCGCTACGCGTATTGTTTGAGGTCGTTATTTTACCAGGGGTGCTTGGCGTTATTTTATATTATTTAACACGACCATTTTTGCGTTTATTAATGAGATGGAAGATTTCAAAAATATGGGCGATTTTAATTATTTATCTTGTCGCAATCGGTGCCTTAACGCTAACGATTGTCCTTATCTATCCATTTTTACGCGATCAGTTTACAAATTTAATGAATGAGTTTCCAGCTTATTTCATGGCATTTGTTGAAAATATTGTGTCATGGCTAAACAATTCGCGTTTAAGTGACTATTTTTCAATGATTAATCTTGAATACGATAAAATGATTACCAACTTAACAGAGGATATTGTCACACAAGTAAAGGATTTTGCAACAGGCTTTGCGACAAGCGTAGCGACGGGTATTACGGGCTTTGTTTCCGCACTAACAGGCTTAGTGCTGTCGTTAGTCATCGTCCCGTTTATTTTGTTTTATTTGCTGTATGAGGGCGAGAAAATGCCGAAGTTTATTTTGCGTAATACGCCACCAAGCATGCGTAAATTTGTAGGAGATGTGCTACACGACATGGACAAGCAAATTAGCTCATATATTCAAGGGCAAATTTTAGTGTCCATCTGTATCGGCGCAATGGTGACAATCGGCTTTCTCGTTATCGGCTTAGATTATGCATTGCTGCTCGGTGTATTGGCGATGGTAACAAGCGTTGTACCATATTTAGGTCCCGTTATTGCGATTACACCAGCAGCGATTATTGCAATTGTGTCCGATTCACCTTATATGATTTTAAAGCTAGCAGCCGTTTGGACAATTGTGCAATTAATCGAAGGGAAGTTTATTTCGCCACAAATTATGGGCAAATCATTAAGCATCCATCCGATTACAATCATTTTTGTTTTATTAACAGCTGGCTCGTTGTTTGGCGTACCAGGTGTTATTTTAGGGCTCCCAACATATGCGCTCATTAAAGTGTTAGTGACACATATTTACCGTGTGTTTAAGCAGCGCTATAATCGCTTTCAGCTAGAGGACGAGCATATGTATGAGGAGTAAAGGGATATATTTTATTTCGCTCATTTTGTTACTAGTGGCCTGTAGTGCACAAGAAAATGAACAGCATAATAAGTATTTAAGCGAATACGGCTGGCATGCGAAAAAGCTTCTAGCAAAAGAAACCTTTGTGCTGAAAATGCCTGAGGAATTACTTGTTAATTATGAAGCGAATGCGCTCTTCTTTTTCCGAGAATATGAAGGGGAGGAAGTAACACAATTTCTTTATTTGTTAAAGGAACGTGACACAGAGCGCGAGCGACTTAAGGCAGTTATTTATGAATGTAATGGGGAAATCATTGGTGGTCATGGCATTTTGCCAAATTGGATACCGGGTATTTTTCGCTTAGAGGATAAAGAACGATTACAAGAGGATAAGAAAATATAGCAGGACTGCTGACTATACGTGTCAGCAGTCCTATTTTATCTTTATTTAATTGTCTGTAGCTTCTCTACAGCACGTGCAAGTAGCGCTGAATTTTGAACAAGAGCTAGACGCACGTAGCCTTCGCCAGCTGTACCAAAGACAGTGCCTGGCACCATCACAACACCAGCCTGCTCAATTGCTTTAAATGCAAAGTCTACACTTGTCATTGCATATGGATATTTAGCCCAAACGAACATACCACCATTGGAAGGAGCCACCTCCCAGCCGATTTGTTGTAGTCCGTTCATTAATATTTGATGACGTTCTGCAAAAGTTGTACGTAAGCTTGCTGTAATTTCCTCTGCATTGTCTAAAGCAAGCGCGGCCGTTAATTGAACAGGCTCGAAAATACCGAAGTCTAAATTCGACTTTAATTGCTTAACAATGCGAATCATTTCAGCATTACCAACAATATAGGCGATGCGAGCACCTGCTAAGCTAAAGCTTTTCGATAAAGAATTGATTTCCAAGCCTACATCCTTGGCCCCAGGTGTTGCTAAAAAGCTCATTGGTGCATCGCCTGTGAAGTAAAATTCAGAATAGGCAGCGTCATGTAAGACGATAATATTGTATTTTTTAGCGAATGCTACAACCTCCTCGAAATACTGTTTAGAGGGCATTGCGGGCACAGGGTTACCAGGTAAATTTAAAAGAAGCAGCTTTGCTTTTTCCGCAATTTCTGCTGGAACGCTTGCTAGGTCTGGTAAATAACCATTTTCTTTTGTGAGTGGCATATAGTAGGGAGTTGCACCAGCTAAATGGATACCTGCATCGTAAGCAACATAGGCAGGATTTGTCGTTAAAATAATGTCACCAGGGTTGCAAAAAGCGATTGGTAGATGCACTAGGCCTTCCTGTGAGCCCATTGTTTGTAGCACTTCCGTTTCGGGGTCAAGCAGCACATCATTGACTCTTGCGTAGTAGCGGCAGACAGCGTCGTTAAAAGCTTTAACACCTGTCAACGTATAGCCATAAGATTGTGGGTTAGCCGTAAGCTTGGCCATATTTTCAAGTAGCATAGGAGCAGGTGGAATATCAGGGCTTCCTAAGCTTAAATCGATAATTTCTTGTCCGTTTTGTTGTTGCTGTAAAGCAAATGCTTTTAGTTTTCCAAAAATCGCCTCTGTAAAAAGCGACATTTTTGATGATGCTTCGATAATCAAAAAGAACACTCCTAATCTGTTAAAAAGTACACTTTATTGTAACATAACATATAGTAAATGTATTTTAATAATTCAGAAAAAAATATTAAAGTTATTGCTATTGTATACAGAACAATCTGAGAATTCTCGACTCAGCACTAATACTCGAAGCTAAGAACACATTAGTATTGCGCAATAGGACATGAAAAAAGCTGTCATCATTAAAGATAACAGCTTGGCATAAATTAATCTTTATTTACTTCCATTGCACGATACATAAATACGGCAAAGTGAGCGCGTGTCAACCCTTTATCCTCTCGGAATGTTTTATCCTCATAGCCGGTTGTAATATTGTTTATATAGAGTGCATCGACAAATGGTGCGACTTTAGGCGATACATCAATGAGTGGACTTTTTTGCTCGCTGCTAGAAAGCTTATAGGCGATTGCTAAAGCACGTGCCATTTCTCCTCTTGTAATAATATCGTTCGGTCGAAAATCAAAATTATCAGCATGCTGAATAATATCTGCTTCCAGTACACGGCGAATATCTTTGTAATATGGGTTATCCTTGCTAACATCCGTTAAAGAAATGCCTTCATATTCGGTTGGAAGCGTAGGGAAGGCGCGACTAATTAAAGCGGCCGCATGCTTGCGTGTCATTAATTCATTTGGTTTAAATGTGCCATCTAGATAGCCTGTAATGACTTCTTTCTTCGCCATTTCTTGAATAATTGTATAGTAATTATGTTTAGGTGAAACATCGCTAAATGTTTGACTAGCAGCCATTGTTGACGATGGTGTAGCTACGCTTACAGCTGCGATGGCAATCGTTGCGCTAATGAATAAATTTGTTTTTTTCATTCTGTTATTACCTCTCTCATATTTGATTTGATCATTTGCTCTGGACGGAAGCTACATTATTTATCATAAACTGTTTCCCTTTTATTTTCCACTTATCTTGTCAATATACAACTTTCATGCTAGATAGATGGCAGATAAGTACTAGTTTTTTCTCGCTCAAAAAAAGTGTATATTAACTATAAGAAAAGGGGAGAGAAAGATGAAAGTATATTCATTAAGTGGGCCAAGTGGTACAGGAAAAAGTACCTCTGCGCTGCAATTTGCTTATGATAAAGGAATCGAAGGAATTATTGATGACGGTTTATTCATCCTTCATGGCAAAAAACAGGCTGGCATTAGTGCTAAATTTGAAAAAAACACATTAACAGCTGTGCGTCGTGCCATTTTTGAAGATCCAGCACATCGTCAGGAAGTCCAAGCAGCTATTCAAAAGGTGCAGCCTTCGTCCATCTTAATTATTGGGACATCAGATAAAATGACGAAAAAAATTGCGGAGCAGCTAGAGCTTGGACCAATTACTCAATTTTATCAAGTACAGCATATTCGTTCTCCACGCGAAATTCAAATTGCTCGCTTTATTCGACAAACAAAGGGACAGCATGTGATGCCAATTCCATATGAGCAAGTAGAGCAAAATTTTTTCAAGCGCTTAGTACGAAAGGGACGGGCGATTTTTGTCAACAATCGAGTGAAAGTCGGAGAAACGACAATCGTTCAGCCTGACTTTCACTATGAAACAATCACCATTCATAAGCAAGTATATCGAGATGTGTTATTGCATGTAATGAGTAAGAGCCCTATTATCGCACAGGTAGAAAAGCTAGCATTTAATGTGGCTACGATGCCTAAAATTACTGTCAATATCATTTTAAAGGCCTCGATTCATACAAATATAATAGAAGAGCTGCAAGGCTTACAGCAGGAAATCGCAACAGCATTTGTACAAACCTTTGAGCTGGAGCCTGAGTATATTCATTTTACGATTAAAGGGCTGAAACTAATATAAGCCTTAGTTGCTGCGTGTAAAATTCGGCTGGCGCTTTTCAACAAATGCACGCACGCCTTCAGCAAAGTCATTGGGCGAAACAAACGGAGTAGTACCTTGCCATAAAGCAGGGGTTGATTCTGTGCATTGTTGTACCGCTGCTTTGACCGCCTGTAAGGAGTCAGGAGACATGCCTGCTACAAGCTTTCCTAAGCGAATCATAAATTTTGTTACATCCTTTTCAGCGACTAAGTAATTTAACATACCTGCTTGAAAGGCTTCTTCTGCTTTATAGGTGCGTCCTGTGAAAACGAAATCCTTTGTTGCAGAAGGACCAACAAGATTTACAAGACGCTTAGCAAAACGATTGTTTAGCATAATGCCTAATTTTCCAACGGGAATGCCCATTTTCGCTTTATCTGAGCCAATGCGAATGTCGCAAGCAAGTGCAAGCTCTAAGCCTGCACCCATTGCAGGTCCATTAATGACCCCAATAACAGGAAGTGGTAAGCTTTCAATTGTCGAAATAGTACGCTCCATTTCAACAAAGGCTTGCTCTGCCTGCTCCAGCGACATCGTATGAAATTCTTTAATATCTGAGCCTGCTGAAAAATTTTCACCAGCTCCACGCAAAATAAGCACTTTATTTTTCGGATTTTGCAAAGCTTGTAAGGTAAGGGAGGCGAGCTCACGCCACATATTTGCTGTTAATGCATTTTTAGCTTGTGGCCGATGGATAGTAATAATCGCAAGGCTAGCTGTTTCTTGATAAATCAATTTTGCGTCTTCCTCATGTAAGCGTACTGTTTGTATTTGCACAAAAAGCCCTCCATTTTCTTTTGAATTACTGCAAGTATGCCACAAAAGTGCACCGAGTTGAATAAAAATGACTGTTTCGCTATAATAAGAACAAACATTCTTATTTTTCGTTGAATATAAATAGCATATTATACGACACTTTATTTAGTAAAAATAAGATAGCACACGCACCAAATCTTTAATAAAAAAAGTACCTTCACGCCAAATTAATAAGGAGTGCTGAGCATGACAGATTATTCGATTTACGTTAAACGTTTTCAAGCAGCTTTGGTTAGTCAGTCAAAATCTAATTATACAGTGAAGCAATATAGCTTAGATAGTGCACAGTTCGTAAATTTTATGAAAGAACAGCAATATGAAATATTAACAGTAGAGGTTGTACAAGCATATAGACAATGGTTGCTGGAGCATTACAGCTCATTACAAAGTGTCAATCGCAAGCTTGCGAGCTTAAAAAGCTTCGTTCATTTTTTACAAGCGCGCGATGTGATTCCTACACTTGCTGATGATTTATTCAGCCCAATTCCCTTTGAAAAAAAGGTGCTGCAAACGTTATCTCCATTCCAAATGCGTAAAGCATTACATGTGTGGCTTATTTCCTATGAAACGGCAGAGGAGGACGAAATTCGTTGGATGGCATTGCGCAATTATACGATTATGCGTGTTATTGCAACACTTGGCATTAAATCGAGTGAGGTTGTGCGCATGAAATGGTCACATATCCATGAAGGCTTTGTTCGTATATTAAGTAAGCGTAGCTATCGCGATTTACCGTTGCCACAAGCATTATTGGATGTACTACAATTTTATAAAGAAGAAACGAGCGAGCGCTTTGCGATTGCACAGGAAGTAGATTATATTTGGCTCGGCTTGGGCAATAAACAGGGTGATCCAATTACTGTAAAAACAATAGAGCGTTTATTTGCCTACGTCTCACAGCAAGTAGGCTTTGCCGTTACAACGACAAATATGCGCTATACAGCGATTCAACAGGATATGAAAAAGGAGCAACAAGAATTGGAGGATTTATATGAAAAATACGGCTATGCAAGAAAAGGTGTGCTGCAAGAACGAGCAACACGGATGGAAAAACCCGAGTAAAATGCTATAATTAAAAAAGGAGGCGGTACAATGCGATCAGAGGTAGAAATGTTTCAGCTTTTTTCAGATTTCGCATCACAGGATGAACGCATTCGTATTTCGGTGCTAGAGGGCTCACGCACGAATCGCAATATTCCACAAGATCATTATCAAGATTACGATATTAGCTTTTTTGTCACAAGCATGGATAGCTACTTAGAAAATGATGATTGGTTACAGCACTTTGGTGAGCTTGTTTTTGTCCAAAAGCCCGAAGACATGGAGCTTTTCCCTCCAGATTTTGAAAATTGGTTTACCTATATTTTATATTTTGCAGATGGAATTAAAATCGATTTAAGCTTAATCCCATTAACAGAGCTCAAAAATTATTTTCAAAGCTCAGATGGGTTAGTGGAGGTGCTACTGGATAAGGACAAGCGAATCTCGCAGGAGGTTATTGCGACAGACGAAAAATACTGGATTCAAAAACCGTCTGCACGCAGCTTTGATGATTGCTGCAATGAATTTTGGAGCGTTGCGACATATGTGGCAAAAGGCTTGCGCCGCAATGAGTTTTTATTTGCAATAGATCACTTGCATAACAACATAAGACAAGAGCTGCTGCGCATGATGTCATGGGACATCGGTATTCGCCAAGGCTTTACATTTAGTGTTGGGAAAAATTATAAATTTATTCAGCAGCATCTAGCGCCCGAAGTCTATGAAAAATTACTTCGTACCTACACAACAGCTGGAATTGAACAAACATGGCTTGCTTTTGAGCTATGCTGTGACATGTTCCGCGATATTTCTCACGAAGTAGCCGAAAAGCTTGGCTATGCGTATCCAAGCTATGATAAAAACATTACAGCCTGGATTGACAATACATATAAAAAGGGGAATAACTAAAATGGCTATCTCATTAATGGAAGCATATTTAATTGAATCATTACGACCAAATTACAGCTATGAACAAGTAGCAGCACAATTTGAAAACAAAGATTTATCATTATTTGAAGAGATGCAATCTGATTTCTCACTATTACAGCAGCTGTATGATACAGATAAAGCGCTTTTCAAAGAAGCTTATACAACAAGCTATCAAGTGAAATTTTTAACAATTAATGGCTTGAAAAATATTTTACGTATGCGCTTCGGTATTGATGAGAGTCAGTACGAATTACAGGAGTTTGGTGCTTATAATGTACCAGCGAATGTAGAGACAGAAAAGGAAATTGCAGCACTTGTTTCATCAAACTGGAAAATTGAACGTAACGGAGATACAATTCATATTTTTGTCTAGAGCTTGCAAAATTTGCGGTGCTGTGAAATAATAAATTATCAAGCTTTCTAGGGTTCCGTAGCAGATGCTTTTGCTAGTCTGGTCCGAGAGAAGGCGCACACAGCATATGTGTGTTACACGGAAGGATAAAAGCCTGGGAGAATGCAATCATTCTCTCTGGCTTTTTGTCATTTTTAAGGAGGAATTTACGATGAATTTAACATGGCTTCAAGTAATTATTGCAGCAGTTTTTGAGGTAGGTTGGGTTATTGGCTTAAAGCATGCTACGACACCTCTTGAATGGGGGTTAACGATTGTATGTATTATTGTGAGCTTTTATTTAATGATTCATGCAGGAAGCAAGCTGCCTGTTGGCACTGTGTATGCAGTGTTTGTTGGATTAGGTACAGCGGGGACGGTTATAGCGGATATGATCATTTTTGGTGAGCCTGTGCATGTAGGGAAATTGGTGCTAATCGCTATTTTATTAGCTGGAGTTATCGGCTTAAAACTCGTATCTGGTGAAAAGGAGGAGCAGGCATAATGGCATGGATTGTATTAATTTTAGCAGGATTGTGTGAAATGTTAGGTGTTTTTATGATGGGACGCATGTATCAAAAACGCGATATTGCTTCCTTTGTTTATATGATTATTGCCTTTTCGGCGAGCTTCGGCTTGCTAGCAATTGCCATGAAAACATTACCGATGGGAACAGCCTATGCGATTTGGACAGGAATCGGTGCTGCTGGTGGCGCTATCCTTGGCATGATCGCATTTGGTGAATCAAAGGATTGGCGACGTATTGTCTTTATTACGATGATTTTAGGTGCAACAATTGGTTTGAAATTGATGTAAAGGCTTAATGAAAATCACTTGAGCATATGCTATAATTTAAGTACAAAGAACCGAGGGAAGGAGTAACTAAATGACAGATCGCCAACTATTAGAATTACTCGTACACAAAGTAACAGGTATGGAAGGTAGCATACAAGACTTAAAGACTGAAATGCGAGAAGTAAAAACAGATGTACGAAGCTTAAAGACTGAAATGCAAGAAGTAAAAGCGGATGTGCAAAGCTTAAAGACTGAAATGCAAGAAGTAAAAGCGGATGTGCAAAGCTTAAAGACTGAAATGCAAGAAGTGAAAGCAGATGTGCAAAGCTTAAAGATTGAGATGCAAGAAGTAAAAGCGGATGTGCAAAATCTGAAGGCTGAACAGCAAAAAACAAATGATCGCTTAGATGGTATCGAGGCGAAGCTGCATATTGTTTATGAGCAAACAGGCCGATTGACTGAATATCATGCTGAAACGATGATGCGCTTTGAGCAAGTAGCGACCAAGGATGATTTAGAGTACTTTGCTCAAAAAATCGCTGAGCATGATCGAGATATTTTTTATTTGAAAAAAAGAGCGTAATATTCAATAGAGTGAGCGATAACGACCTAGACAGAGGCTGTTATCGCTCGCTTTTTTAATTCGTCCATATCGATAATTTTATAGCTGCGGCCGCATTTTTCTAGCAAGCCTTGTGCACAAAGCTGCGATAGCACATGTAATAAATGGCGATAGGAAACACCTAAATAATCACATACCTCCGTATGCTTTTCTTTATAAATGCCGTTATCTGCTAGCAGTACGATAAATTCTGCAAGGCGATTTTCGAGCGGATAGGCAAGGCTTTTCGAAAACTTAGCGGTCATTTCTGATGTTTTATTTCCTAAAAACGTCGATAAATAGCGTAAAAATACAACATCTGATAGCAGCTCTTTTTTACATTTGCTTATTGGCAGTGCTAAGCAAATAGTAGAATTCATCGTTTGAACACCTTTGGAATAATAATTTTCATCAAGTAGCTCTAGCTCACCAATAAAGGCATTTGGCTGTGCAAAGCTAATTAATGCGACCTTTCCATTTTCTTGTGTCATGTAAATTTTTGCTTTTCCCTCTACAAGAAAATATAAATACTGTGGAAAATGCCCCTCCTTAATAATCCAATTTCCACGTTCAAAGCGATGTACTTCCACTAAATTTGTAATATCGAATGAAAATAAATGATGAATTGGAAATTGCTCAATATAATATTTTTTCTCTTCATTTTGTAAAATTTGCATCGTAAACCACCTAAATATGAGATATCTCACATTATTTTAAAAGAAAGCATGCTATGATGCAAGACAGATGGAGGGATATACAATGAATAATCAACGCTGGATGTCACAAAATTTCTTTACGTTTTATATGACATGGGGCATCTTTTTACCATATTGGACAGGATTTTTAATAGAAGCAAAGGGCTTAACAGTTGCAGAGGCAAGCCTTATTATGAGCTTTGGATTAGTAGCAAGAGGGATTTCAACTATGTTTGCCTTTCCGTATATTTCAAGCAAATGGAGCAGCAAGCGTGTAGTAGATATATTAGCAGCAGCATCCATCATCACCGTATTATTTTTTATTCCTGCAAGCTCCTTTATTAGCTTATTCATGGTTACGCTATTGTTCAGCTTTTGCTTTCCTGCATTGATGCCAGCAATCGATAGCATGGCAGGAATACTTGTTCAACATGGACAATTGCATTATGGAAAAAGCCGTTCTTATGGATCTGTAGGCTTTGTCGTGATGGTGCTCATCGTCAGTGTCATAACGGGAAAATTCGGTGATAGTACAATTGCTTGGCTATTGCTTGGTGGATTGATTTTATTGTTTGCATTAAATATGCGACAAGCACCAGCGATTTTATTAGAGAAGCCGCTACGAGCAAAAGCTGGCAATCTTTCAATGAAGCAATTGTTCAAAACACCCAATTTTTTAATTGTCTTGCTTATTGCAATTTTATTACAAGGCGCACATGCTTCTTATTATAGTTACGGCTATATTTATTTGCAGGAGCTCCATGTACCAAAATATTATATTGGTTTGATTATTAATATCGGTGTTTTTGTAGAAATATTATTTTTCGCTCAATCAGATCGCTTTTTTGGACAATGGAAACCAGCCGCATTGCTAACCATTGCCGCAATTGGCTCAACGGTGCGTTGGCTAATGGTTGCACTTATACCAACAATTCCTGTCTTTATTTTATCGCAAACATTACATGCTGTATCATTTGCTTTAGCGCATTTTGCTGTCGTGCTGTTTTTCACACAGCACTTGCCGAAGGAACAAATTCCAAATGCACAAGGCATGTACAATGCTTTTGCGATGAGCTGGAGCACTGCGGTTTTAACATTGCTCGGTGGTTATTTATACGAAATCGAGCCGCGCTTCGCCTTTTTAGGAATGGTTGTATGTACGATACCTGCACTTGTTTTAGCATTGTATTTAAATAAGAAGAAATAAATTTTTGATTAAAAAGGGAGCGTCCCGAAATGACTTTTCGGGCGCTCTCTTTTCTATATTGAAAATTAAAAAAATCAGGCGTATTATATATACATATTCAAAGTTTTGAATATGTATATATAGAAAGGAGAGGTTTGATGGGAGGAGAGCTCCAGCAATTTAAAGCCGATTTTTTTAAAGCATTATCACACCCTTTACGTATACATATCCTTGAGCTACTTGCAGAAGGTGAAAAGAGTGTACAGGAAATTCAAGATGCACTCCAAAAAGAAGGCTCTGCGATTTCGCAGCAGCTAAGTGTTTTGCGGGCTAAAAATATTGTAGTTGGCGTGAAGGATGGCAAACGAGTTTTATATTCTTTGAGAGACCCGATGATTTTAGATTTGCTCGTTGTTGCAAGGAAAATTTTTAATAACCACCTTATCGATACAATTACGATGCTAGAGGAATTAGATGAGGAATAATAAATAGAAAAGAAGGGTTTGAGCATGGAGAAGCTGCAAATGGGAAGGTTTAAAGGATATTCATTAGCGGATTTTCGAAAAGATCTTTTATCTGGACTAATTGTAGGCATTGTCGCAATTCCACTCGCAATGTCCTTTGCTATTGCATCGGGAGTCAAGCCTGAATATGGAATTTACACAACGTTTATTGCGGGCATTATCATTTCATTATTTGGTGGTTCAAAATATCAAATTGGCGGACCGACAGGGGCTTTCGTTCCGATTTTACTAGGCATTGTCTTAGCATATGGCTATGAGGATTTATTGCTCGCAGGACTTATGGCTGGCTTGCTGCTATGCTTAATGGGCTTTTTTAAATTAGGCTCCTTAATTCAATTTATCCCACGCCCTGTGACAATTGGCTTTACAGCAGGTATTGCAGTCATTATTTTTACAGGGCAAATCGCCAATTTTTTAGGGCTAACAGAAATTGAAAAGCACGAAAATTTTATTGCAAATATGCGAGAGCTTGTTATGCATTTTGCCACAATTAATTTATATAATGTAGTGATTGCCCTCATTTGTTTAACAGTTATTTTAATAATGCCGAGAATTTTACCGAAAATACCTGGTTCTTTGGTTGGTATCATTATTTCTACAATTGTGGCCATTGTCTTTTTTGCTGGGCAAGTACCAACAATTGGTACAGCCTATGGAGCGATTCCGAATACATTGCCACAGTTTCAGCTACCTGACATCACATGGGAACGCATCGAACGTTTAATTGGCCCAGCATTTGTCATTGCGTTGCTTGGTGGCATTGAGTCACTGTTATCGGCAGTCGTTGCAGATGGCATGACAAAAACGCGGCATAACAGCAATAAAGAGCTTGTTGGGCAAGGCTTAGCGAATATCGTGACACCATTGTTTGGTGGAATTCCTGCAACAGGGGCGATTGCACGAACAGCGACAAATATTAAGAGTGGGGCGACATCGCCGATATCAGGTGTCGTCCATGGCATTTTTGTGTTGCTTGTCCTATTATTGTTCGCACCATATGCATCGCACATTCCACTTGCAAGCATGGCGCCAATTTTAATGGTTGTAGCATGGAATATGAGTGAGCGTCATCATTTTATGCATATTTTAAAATTAAAATCAGCAGATTCGCTCGTTTTAATCGTAACCTTTTTATTAACGGTGTTTACGAGCTTGACGATTGCGGTGGAAGTAGGCCTAGTGCTTGCGCTCATTTTATTTACAAAGCAAATGATTGATATCCCTACAATTTTCAAAGTGTTGCCAGACCATTCAAGAAAAAATGAAAAGATGCAGCCATACGTCGTTAATACGATGCATGACTGCCCGCAAATCAGCATTTATACAATGGAAGGCCCACTGTTTTTTGGTGCAGCACAAATGTTTGAGCAAACGATTTTGTCAACAGCTGAGCCTAAGCCAAACATATTAATTTTACGTATGAGCAAAGTGCCATTTATGGATACAACAGGTGAGGCTTATTTCGATAATATTGTTCAGGAGTTTAAGGGAACCATTCTTGTGACTGGTCTATCACCACGTTTGCAGTCAGCCATGAAAAAAAGTGGCCTGTATGATAAAATTGGCAAACAGTACTTCTTTGAGCATACAGGTCAGGCAATTGATGTCGCACTACGCTATTTAGATAACACAAAATGCATTGGCTGTCAGCACTTTGCCTTTCGAGAGTGTGCACAATTGACAAAAGGAGTGGTGCAATGGGAATTGCCAGATTAAGACCATTTAGTATTCTATGAACGAAATAACTTAATGGATTGGTTAATGGCTAATCAGCTCACTAAAGACAAACAAAAAATTGCGTTGATAGAGACGTGGGAAAATAGCCCTTCTGCTCTGCAAAGACGGACTTTCTGATATTATCAAGCGCGATTGAGATGGACTGGACAAACACCACCTGATAACACTGCAAACTTACTAGCTGCAATAGAAGCTACTATTGCGCAGGAAGAGCCAGAAGTTCAATGGGCTATGAATTTCACCGCAGGCTGGATAGGTGTTTATGATGAAAAGAATCGTGCGCGTTGTATGAAGCTTGGTGAGCAAACGGGTCTGTACAAAGATGAAATGGTAGCCAAAGGATGTACCCCTAGCTATTTACCAGATTTTATTACAATTGAAGTTAATAAACGACATACTAATTAGTTGTCTTTGAAAAAATTATTAAGGTTTAATGCGAAAAAATAATCGAAAAGCCTAATTTCTTTTTATTGGAAATTAGGCTTTTCTTAATTACCTGCAAAATTTTTTGAGCATTTTATAAAATAACCCTTTATAAATAATATCGAGTATTGCTGCAATACATAACATAGCAGAAATGACGATTGTTTGTTTTTTCATTTTGAAGGCCCCTTTCAATACATGACTCGCTTCATTTTAACACGGAAAAATAGTATTTATCTTATAAAATTTAAAATAGTAGGAGGCTACTCATGTATAAGAAGATCATTGCTTTTTCAATGGCAACTCTTATCTTATCAGGCTGTAATTTACCACAAAGCTCAAAGGGGACAAATATTGAAATAAGTGAATCGCTTCATAACTATGATAAGGAAATGCTTTTAACTGCTTTGAAGAAGCATCCTGAATTCCCTGAACTTAATCCTGATGAAACGATTACGATTAAAGAAAAAAATGAAACAGTGACCTATTTTTCGCAAATAGAATATCGTCCTGGTAAATCAGAGAATAATGAATTTACAGAAGTAGAGGCTTCTACTGCCGAATACTTCATTACTTTGGTTAAGGTATTAGAATTAGAGGGGAATAAAATTAAAAACTATTGGAAATATCAATATTTCCCCTCGACAAGTAAAGTCTCTTTAATTGAGAGCGAGGAAAATTCCTCTTGATAAATAGGTGAGATATTGCTTATATTTTAATGAAAATTGCCTATCTTTAAAAAGGCTCTCAGACGAAGTGAGATGTATCATTGTACGTAAGACCGATTTTCACTTCGTTAAAATGCGTTTTTACAAATACGGAACAAATGTTCTTTTAGGAGGGAATGTATGGAGAAAACTAAAATAATTGCACATCATCTTGAATTCGGGGAATTTGTCGCTTCACTGCGTGCGTTGAGCGAGGAGGTGTTACGGAAACCTATCACTGAAGGGGAGTGGTCGATTATAGAGATAATCGGTCATTTGATTGCGTGGGATGAATTTGTATTACATGAAAGAATACCATACTTCGTTGGCGGGGGCACTTTTCCGGCTGGACCAGATGTGACTGTGTTCAATGAACAAGCTGCAGCATCCACCCGTAAAAAGGAAGCCGCTGTCGTACTTGATGCATTTTTGTGTGGTCGAACTCAATTGATTGAACGATTAACTGAAATACCAGATGCGCTTTGGGAAACTGAAATAACAATTCATCAATCCCAACTAACTTTATTTAGTTATTTTAAAGGGCTGATGACACATGATTTACATCATATAGCGCAAATAAAAGAAGTAATATAACAAAAAAGTTCCCAAATATCAATTTGGGAACTTTTTAAATAATTAAAAACAGCACGAATTGTCCGCACTGTTTCAATATGTAATCATTAAAGCTGTAAATATGCTAATCATTTATGTACTCACGTTTTTCATTCAAATATTTACAGCGATTTATACAAATGCCATCTTTGTTTATTCAACGAAAGTAATTTCTGAAAATGAGCAACAACGCTTTAACGCCTGGAGAAGCATGGCACAATCATCCGGCTTTATATTAGGTCCAATGATTACGGGCCTGTTTTTCTTTATCGGTACAGCCCATTTAGCGATTGTCATGAATAGTACCGCATTAATAATTGCTGCATTACTTCTCGGAAAATGCCCTCATATAAGCGAGACAGGCATACAACAACGAGTTACGTTTGCAACGATTCAAGCTGATTGGCGCATCGTCTATCTATATGCCCACAAGCATCTTTCGATTAGCTTTATTTTTATTTTGAACGGTCTTTTCATTGTTTGCTTAACAGCTATCGATTCATTAGAGGCAGCATTTGTGACTAGAACATTGCAAATGTCAGAAAGCACATATGGACTATTAGTCAGCATCGCGGGTAGCGGCTTTATTGCCGGTTCGATTTGTAATATGAAATGGCTCGTTAAGCCGTTAAACGCTATCTTTTATGGCGTGTTATGCTGTAGCGTCGGTTATTTATGTTATGGACTAGCACAAAATTGGTGGATGGCCGCACTTGGATTTTTTATTTTATCCTTCGCAAACAGCTTTGTAAGTGTCGGTTTTATGACCTATATTCAACAAGCGTTACCAGCAGCGATGTTAGGTCGATTTACTGCTATTTTTAGCTTACTTGAAGCATTTACAACCATCACTATTTTGCTGTTGCTAAGTATTGCTACACAAATCATTTCATTGCGAATGCTTGTATTATTAGGCATTTGTTTGCTGTGGGGATTAGCCTTTTTATACGGGGTTTATTACATCAAGCATCGAAGTGCTGTATACTGAAAGGGAGGTGAAGATTGTGCTCCCGAAAATTTTAAAGGATTTTTTAATATATTTAACAACGATTACAGGAAAATCACAGCGAACACGCAAAGAATACGAATATGATTTAGTGCTGTTTTTTCGATTTTTAAAGGCAATCGAGCAGGATATTACGCTAACAGACTTACAAAAAATTAATATTTCCGATGTGACAATCGAAATGATTAAGGAAATTACGCTCGAGGATTTATATTTATTTATGGAATATTGCGAGGTACAACGAGGAAATTCGCCAGCCGCACGCGCGCGTAAAGTCGCGACATTAAAATCCTTTTTCAAATACTTAAAGGGCAAGCGTCGTTTAATAGAGGATAATCCAGCAGATGAGCTAGAAACACCGAAAATCGGAAGGAAAACGCCTGTTTATTTAAATTTACAGGAAACACGCCAATTTATTGCAGCAACAACAGCACAGCCTTATAGCGAACGTGATTATTGCATGATGATGTTTTTCTTAAATTTAGGTATTCGCGTTACCGAGCTTTGTTCCTTAAATTTGCAATCGATTCAAGGACGTCATATTACAGTTATCGGAAAGGGTAATAAGGAGCGTACTGTATTTATGAACGAAAGCTGCTATGAGGCCTTGCAGGCATATTTACCAAAACGCCATACCTATAAAGGGGACGGGGCTGAGCCGCTTTTCGTATCGCAAAAGGGAACACGCTTTGCAAGACAATCGATTGCGAAAATCGTTAAACAGTTGAATACAGCCACACTAAATAAGGAAAAGCTCACACCGCATAAGCTGCGCCATACATCCGCCACATTAATGTATCGTGCAGGCGCTGATATTCGCAGCCTACAGCATATATTAGGGCATTCCAGTGTAGCAACAACACAAATTTATACGCATATTGAGGACGAGCAAATTCAAGAAGTGATGAAAAATAATCCACTAAATGACAAAAACCAAACTTTATGAACCACTCATAAAGTTTGGTTATTTATGTTTTTTCTTCATATATTAAATACCCGCTCGCACTGTGCGTGCCTGTTCTGTAAAGGATGCTAACTGCTCTTGTGATAATTGCAATAAATAAAAGTGAAAATTGACAGGCTCAACACCGAATTGCTCACACTTTTCTAAGTAATGCTCATAGCCTTCACGATACATCGACATAAACAACACTCCTTTGTAATATAACAGATTTAATTTCATGATATTAATATAGTACAGAAATCCTTTGCCTGTCAACCTATTTATTTCAGAAAATTCCGCATTATATAGTTTACATAATATTATTATCCGTAAAATGTATTCATTAAATAAATATGACGAATGTGAAGAATGTCATATTCTAATAAGTAGCGCTAATGATAAAATCACTATTGAATAGAACAAAGATAATAGATTATACTTATAGATAGTGCATTTTAGCTAAATTTTAACTCGATTCAGCACGATTTTCTGTTACAAAAGAAGATAATTCAATCAAAAGGGATTCAAGCCCCTTGCTGAAGCAAGTTAATTCTCCGGCGGATGTCACAGATTTTTTCGAAAATCTGGACAGCAATTACACGAAGATGTAATTGATTTGTAAGAGTAATTTATGAACAGGGAGAAAGTTAAATGATGAATAACTCTCATATTTTAACGAATATGGAGCTTACGTATGATGAGCTAAAGGATATTAAAGCCGCATTAGATGAATCAGCTATCGTAGCTGTAACAGATGGGCGTGGAATTATTACAAATGTTAATGATCGATTTTGTCAAATTTCCCAATATAGTCGTGCAGAACTAATTGGACAGGATCATCGCATTTTAAACTCTGGTCATCATCCAAAAGCATTTTTCAAAGAATTATGGCGCACAATTAGCAAAGGGGACACATGGAGCGGGGAAGTTTGTAATAGGGCGAAGGATGGAACGCTTTATTGGGTGCAAACGACAATTGTTCCGTTTTTAAATGACAAGGGGAAGCCATACCAATATATCTCGATACGCACAGATATTACCGCCCAAAAAAATATAAAAAAGTATACGCATTTTGCTTTTCACGATGATTTGACAGGCTTGCCAAACCGTCGTAGCCTTTTAAATACATTGGAAAGGCAAATAGAAATCGCTGAAAGAAATCAAACGAAATTTGCACTTTTTTTCATCGATATCAATCGCTTTAAAAATATAAATGATGGCCTTGGCCACAAAGTAGGGGATATGTTCCTACAGGAATTTGCGAAACGGTTAAATAGTATTGCTACAGAAAAAGATGCGGTTTTCCGATTAAACGGAGATGAGTTTGTCTACCTTTTAAAAGATGATTCACAAATTAAAGCAATCGCACAAAGCATTATCAATATTTGCAAAGAGAGCTTTAATTTTTATGATTATGAGTTTTACATTAGCGTTAGCATGGGCATTAGTATATTCCCTGACCATGGTAATACAATATCAAAATTGTTGCGTTGCGCAGATATTGCGATGTACGCAGCTAAGCAAAAAAGCAGAAATAATTATGTTATCTTTGAAGCAAACATGAAAGGTGTCGATGACCGCTTACTGCATCTTGAAACAAAAATACACCAAGCGCTTCGAGATGATGCTTTCGAGCTTCATTATCAACCGAAGTATAGTTTGCAGGATAATAAAATGACAGGGATGGAAGCACTTATACGTTGGAATGATGACGAATTAGGCTTTATCCCACCAGATCAATTTATTCCATTTGCTGAGCGATGTGGTTTAATATCTGCAATTGGGGAATGGGTTTTAAAACAAGCAACTGCGCAAATAAAAAAATGGAACGAAGCCTACAATAGCCATTTACGCGTTGCAGTCAATATTTCGCCGATTCATATTGCAGAAGCAACCTTTATTCCAAGATTAGAAGCAATATTAGATGAAACGCAGGCAAACCCGCAGCATTTAGAAATTGAAATTACTGAAATGTCGATGATGGATTACACGGATGAGCTCATTGAAAAAATAAAAGAGATGAAAAAAATGGGCATTGCCATATCGCTAGATGACTTTGGTACAGGCTATGCCTCATTAAGCTATTTGCGTCAGTTTCCATTCGATGCCTTAAAGATCGATCGTACATTTATTCAAAACATCCGAACGACGCCTTCAGGTGAATCGATGGTTGCAGCGATTATTTCATTAGCAAATGCTTTAAATTTAAATGTTGTTGCTGAAGGTGTTGAACAATCTGAAGAGCTCGACATATTGAAAAAGCATAATTGTCAATCTGTGCAAGGATATTACTTCAGTAAACCGTTAACAGTAGAAAATTTAACAGCATTACTAGCAGCGCAAAAGCAAAAATGAAAGCAGCCACTCTATTTTTAAAAATAAAAAGAGTCCCATATACGAGTCATATCTAATATATGGGACTTGCTTATTTTTGGACTGCCCTTCTTTTTCTTACCAAACAATCTTATTTACTGAATAGCTGATATTAAAACTTCAATTAGGTAGTCCTGATCATTTACATTGCATGTAAATACATATACAGGCTGATAATAACCTTTTGTATCATAAGTATAGGTTAAGCGAACATTCTTTATCGTTAATGTATCACCTTTTTGTAAAGGCTGGTACGTGCTAAACTCTCCGTTTACCAATGCATTATATGCTTGCTGTTGTGAAATTAATTGCTTTTTCGCAACCATTTCATTGTCACTAATATCAAATAAGATGTCGGGTACTGGCTGATTAAAAAAACTAATCATAACCAGACCTTTAGAGAAATCTTCACATGTGGATTGTAAATTCTCTGGTTCAGCTAAATCCCAACGAATTGTACGTTCATCTTGCTGCTGATAGATAGCGTTATTAGGGAGTAGTCCTTCATTTTTTAACCAATTTTCTAAAAGTTGCTTCTGTTGTTTAATATCAACTTTTAAAGGGGCATCATTTATATTATCTAATGATACAGACCAAGAGCCATTTGACATGAAATACGTTAAATAATAAGCATTCCCTTCATCGTCTTGAAATGTAAATATACGATTATCCCCATCAATCCGCATGCCACCTTGTTGTTGCAAATTAAATTGTTTTGCAATAGATTGAGCAATTAAATTTCCCTTTTTTACATCATTCACATCTTTATTGTAATAAACGCATGCGTTAAGTGATTTATTGGAAAGCTCCGTTTCCAGTTCCATTTTGATGTGCTCCATATTTTGTTTTTGTGCAGGTTTGAATGGCAGATTTCCAAATTCCTGTGCGGTATACACACCATTTGCCACGCCAAATAAAGCAATAAAAACTAGTGGAATAGAAATAGCTTTCACAATCGGGATGAATGTTAATTTTCGTTGTTCGTTCCATAAAATGAATACCATCACAATAAAGTATCCTGCTAAACTCCCAATGGTATTATGCAAAAGGTCATCTAATTCAAAAATCCCTTTACCTGTAATCAATTGGGACAGTTCAATACAAGCCGTGAAAATAATTGATATGACGAGCACACGCCAAAATGATTTGTTTTTATGATGAATCAATGGTAATAGCACACCTAGCGGTACAAACATTAACATATTAAAGATGATTAATTGAAATTCAGTCAGCGACCAAGCATTCCATGCATTTATATAACTGGTGAATAAATCAAAATTAATCTGTCCTGTATACCTTGCCCCTCGACTGAGAGTAGTGATTCCAAGTACAACAATGAACCAACAAATAAGTAAGGTGATGAAAACAAATTTAGAAAAACGTATTGGATACTTTCTTTGATAAAATTTTCTATATACAAAGTAGCCAATCATCAAAATTGCGATGATAAAAATAGAATATTTTACATATGGTAAAAGACCGAATACTATACTAATTAAATCCATTATAACGTAACCTCCTAAATGATTTGACTTGTTCATTGTAGCAAGAAGTTCTTAAGGTTTTTTTAGTGTAAAACTTAAGATTTTATGAAGGATTTCAAAAAGATGGTTGCTATTCGCCTAGACAAATAGAAAACCAACTGTTTTGATTAAACTTTGTTTCAAAACAGTTGGTTTCCTTCTGTATAAAATCAGCATTTGCAATCAAACTTTATTAAAAAGCTACATCTATATAAAAATAGAGTAGGAGGGAGCGATTAACTCCCGTCCTCTCACACCACCGTACGTACGGATCCGTATACGGCGGTTCAA
>NZ_JAMBIZ010000024.1 GCF_025291715.1 Metasolibacillus sp. | reverse complement strand
TATTTCCATCGTCCGCCAATACAGCATTTATAGGTAACACCGTTATCGGTCTGTAATTAATTGGTAATGTGGTGATTATAGTATTAATAGATATTGCACCACCAAATAAATGCCCTTCGACATGTACAAATCCTAGACTATCTTTTGTATATCTTAATCTCATATATTCTTCGGGTGGTTGTTGCCATCCATTTTGAGGAGTGGCTTCAATCCATGTCATTGAACTTGTCACTACACTTACCCACGGTTTCCAAACTCCTTCAGATTTTCTTCTGAAATAGATTCTGTCGTTAAGATGTGTCTCATAGAAAATTTGCACTGCTTGAGTATCGTTTATTATAGTTTCCACTAAGCCATGTAATGTATTTGGTGGTTTATTTAAAGTAGTATTATAAGTGTAGTATCTTGATGATATATTTATAGCATTTAAGTCTGTTGCTATTCGTGCCGAAGCACTGTTAAAGCCTGAATTATAAAATTCTCCAACTACAACTGCTACGCCTCTCGGTGTAATAGCTTTAGTCTCATCCATTGCAGGTGTATTTGATAATTGCACATGCCCTTTTTCTATTAGCGATGCATTTTTGTCCAAGTGTGTAGTAACTTTGTTATCTAGCAATGTCAAATCCGCATCATTTGCCTTACTGTCAAGCGCTACTTGTAGACCATTAATATTAGCGATACCTATATCGACATTGCCATCCTCGTCAGGCAATTGCTCATTAACTGTTTGCACTGCCCCTTGACCGTCTAGCCCCCTGCGAGCAATTATAATCCAGTCTGCTGTTGTAGTTGGTATAGATGTTACTCCATCATGTTTAGCCTGGTATGAGCTACCCTCATAAGTCACAACATTATTACGTTCGTATGTTTTAGTGCTATTGTATGGCTCCGCTTGCCCCCAACCCTTGACGGCATCCGCTGCACTCTCTGCTCTTTGTGCCGCACTTGTTGCATCTGTCGTGGCTTGCTGGGCGTCTTGTGTTGCTTGATTAGCATTTGTTGTCGCTGTATTTGCGTTTGTCGTTGCTGCTGTGGCATCTGCGATACTTTGCTCTAGTGATGTCTGCAACTGCTCTAAATCTACTTGTAATGCAGTTAAATCGTTAATTATTTGTGTTGCATCTGCTGTGGCTTGGTTGGCTGCTGTAGCTGCCTCCGTTGCCTCAATCGTTGCGTTAATCATGTTATCAATTAAGTCCGATGCATCATTTAAAGCCGCTTGCAATTCAGCAAGCGTTGAATCTGCACTATCTAATGCATCTTGTATACGTTTGATTAATTCGTCTACATCGTTATCGCCAGCTAGGATATTAATCTGCCTTTGTAGGTTATTAAAACGACGTAAAATATCATCCCATGTTTTATTGATATTGACACGCTCATCTTTCGTTATTGGTGACTGTGTATTATATAACGTCATGCATACAACTCCTTTCTAATGGTATAAAAACCTAAAATTAAAAGCGATACTTTGAATAGTACCGCCCTCTACTGTAAATATATTTTGTCCGGGTGCTAATGTAATTAGCTTTTTGTTTGTATCTCTAAATACAGAGAGACCATTTTTCAATGTCTGTATCCCTTTTAATACTAGCGTATCATTTGCCGTTAATGTGCCACCGTATTTATACACATCGCCTGTTGTTTGATTCGTTATTTGCAAATATTGAGATGCTGTTGCTTTGACAGTGATTTCAAGCTCATGCTGGCGTGGATCAATTAAGGCATTACCAATGTTTTCAATACTGAAATGGTTTGAGCTATGTTCATAGCTATATGTTTTATCCCAATCTATCCCCATGCCCCAGCTCCACAAATCCTTGTCCCATTCTTTATGATTTTGTAAATCTATACAACTACCTCTTGATTGTGCATATGGTGTAACACATACAAATTTGACGCTAAACATGCCATTTTTAACGGTACGCCTTAAACTAAATTTGTTGTCATTACGGACATACCACCATATACCAATTTCTTTTGTATCGATGATGTGAAAATCTTCTCCGCTACCAAATAAATTAAATAATACACGTCTGGACAAGACGTAGTCTGTCAAATCATAATTTTGCATTTTAAATGTCGCATCAATATAGCGAGTGTTGTAACCTTGATTAGTAATGCCATACCCACCACCGTTTATATTGTGAGATTCATTACGATTGTCTAAAGATTCAGGCTCAAACTCCATCACTCGTATACCTGCATCAAGTAAATTTATTTTTGATCCATCTTTTCGTACAAAAATTAATGTCACAATGGCACTCCTTTCACCATAGCTGCTACATTAGCGCCTCGATACTGTTTACCACTAACGATTTTGTACATAATCTCACCAATTTTTTCGCCATGCAGGATAACATCGGATGTTTCAATGTGCATGTCACTTTCTCCATCACTACCAAAAGTATTGTTATTGACAGTCGAATAATTATTTATCATTGGCGATGGTTTGTCCAAATCGAGGTTAACTTTTGCGCCTCGTAATGGATTGATGATTGATGGCTTAATAAAATCACCAATTTTTTCAGATGCGTTCGTCAAAAATGATTTTTGACGATCTACCCCGACATCAAAGCCTGCTGCCAAATTTCCAACGACGTAGTCACGCATCCAACGCGATGGTGATTTAATTTGCAAGGATGATTCAATCGTTTTTTTGATAGATTTAGCCATATTTTCTGCCTGTTTTCGTAAAGCTCCATCCATCGACTTCATTCCATCGATTAAACCTTGCCCAGCGTTTTTACCCACTTGGTGGAGTGTTTTCAGTTGCGTTTCAGTGCCGCCTACCACGTCTTTGATCGCTTGCTGCCATTCCGTATTAAGCGTTTGCAGCTCCTTGTTAGCCGCTTCGCGCATTTCACTGATTTGTAATTGAGTTTCCTTTTTTAGCGGCTCCATCTCTTTGACGGCCTGTTCACGTGCTATTCTAGACTTTTCTTGATACATACTTTGATAAGCTTTTAATTCCGTATCCGTCATAGAGTTTAAAGCTCGTAGCTCTTCGGTGGCTGCTGGACCCATTTGTCGGAGCTCATCTAACAATGTTTTAGACACTCGTCTGCGCTCTAGCTGTGTTAATTGATTACGCCAGTCATTCAGAGCGAGTACCTGGTCGCTTAGATTTTTAGCGAGCACTTCGGAAGTGACGGCTTCACGTTTTTTTACCTCGTCAAACAAGCCAAATGTTTTTAGGATTGTTTGATATCGATTTTCCAATGTATCATTATACTTTTTATTTAAATCTTGTTCGCTTTTTATTAGATCATCGTTGATTTTTTGTGCTTTGCCTAAATACTCATTATTAGTGCTAGTGATAGCATCATTGATACGTTTGACGTTATCTTGATATTGTCGTCTAAGCTCAACGTTTTCTGCTGATCCGTTTGCAAATTGTTTGTAAGATGCGCGCCAATACTGCGCTTCCTCAATCAAACTTAGCTGATTATATTTTTTTAAATCATCAATGTACTTTTTGACAGCTTCGAGCTTTTTCTTGTTAGCCTCGCCTTCTTTTTTCTCCATTTCAGACCAGGCTTTTTTGTTGATTTCCGCTAATTTCGCATGCATCTCTTTTTCAAGCTCTGCGATTTTTTTGCTATCAGCTTTCTTTAAATTAGCACGCTTTTTAGCATAAGACTGTTGAATTTTAGTACGTTCATCCTCAGCCTTATCCGCGATTTTCGCAACTTCCGCCGCATTAGCTTTAGCTGCGTTAGTAATAACTTTCGTTACATCAGTTACTGCTTTTTCATTCAGACTTTTAGTATTTGCAATACCGATAGCCATACCTTCGCCAGTAAATTCACCAATTTTTTTCATTACTCGCGAGGGTGAATGAATATCCAAGGCTTGGCGCACTGTTTGAGCTGCGCTATTAGCAATGCTACGAGCTGTTGCTATAACTTGCTTTTCTCCAGCCTTTAACCCGCGTACCATTCCGGCCATTGCTTCATTACCAACTTTTTCGAAAGTGGCAGATATATTGTCGAATGGCTTTGTTATATTTTTCATTAAAGTTGTAATAGATTTAAGAACTGCTTGAATGCCTTTTTTGATACCGAGTGCTAGACCATCTGCTGTATCTTTACCGATATCAACAAACACCTTCGATGGGCTATGTGTATCTAATTGTTTTCTTGCTGCATCCTCTGTCGCTTTTGCCATTTCTTTTGCAGCGTTCTCGGCTTCGGGTGTACCTTTTTCGATACCTCCTGCAGACCCTTTTGCAATATCCATGCCTAGTGCTGTCCAATCTGCACTTTCAATGCTAGCTGCTAAAGTTTTTTCAATACCTATTACTAAATGACTCACTTCATTGAAAATAGCGGCATTTTCTGGCCCTAATGACGTCCTAAGCGCTTCCGTTGCAACTTCTCCACCCTTTGCAAAAGTTTCACTTAACTTTTGCAATTCTGCATCAGAAGCCTTAACAAGTGCATTGACATGGCCCGCCGACTCAGGTCCTGCTTCACGTAACTTATTTAGTAAACCCTCATCAACTCCACGCTCGGCAAGCTTCGCAATATTATCTGCCCAATCTGTGATGACACGTTGGTTTTCTTCTAAGTTTTTCTGCATTTCGGCAACAGAAACTTTAGACTTATCACTCAACTTATCGAACATATCCGTAGCAGAGCTAGCGTAGTCCTCCCAAGTAGACTTCATGTCATCGACTGTTTTTCTGGCGGATTCGGACAATTCATCATACATTTTCAATTGTCTGCCAATATTCTCTTCTGCCGCAGCTGCTACTGCGGCATTCGCCTCGATGATTTCGTTTTCCACTCGTACACGCTCTTCGCCTGCTGCTGTATGAGCTGCTGATAGTTCCGCTTCTTGTACTTGCAACTTTTCTGATTCTTCTTTGTATTCTGATTTAGTTATCTTGCCATCTTCATATAATTTGTTATTTTTCTCAATTAACGCATTAACTTCCTCTTGTTGTTTGCCGATTTCGATTTGTTCCTTGATGATTTCAGTAAGCCGCTCTTGCGATGCATGTTGCTTTTGCTCCTCTTTCATAAGGTTAATTCGATTTAAAATTTGCTCTGAAGTGGCACTTAATGCATTGGTCTGCTCCCCATATACAAGGTTTAGACCATCGACATTTCGATTTAATTCCTCAATATACGAGTTTAATAGCTTCTTTTCTTCAGCCGTTTTCTTTTCCTTTGCTGCAAGTGTCTCAATTTCAGCAACAAGTTCTGTGTAAGCCTGCGCATTAGTTTCAATATTGCTTTGATTTTTTTGATATGCTGCTGCAGATTCTTCAACTGAGGTGCTCAATGCTTTTGTTGATTCTGCTAACGCTTCATTTTGTTGGGCTAATTTAGCTCCCTCTTCTGTGGTCCTATTAAACCATTTGACAAGAGCAATAACACCTGTAACAAGTAATCCAATACCTGCAATCACCCAACCTACAGGACCACTCAAAAATGATATAGCTGCCCCAAATGCTTTTGTAGCTGCTGTCGCAGCTATTTGCGCAACTGTTGATAGTTTGATAGTTTTTGTCATTACACCAATTGCTAAAGTTTTAAGTGTAATGGCACTAGTTGATGCAATCGTTACAGCCGTGCCAGCTCTATCTACTGTCGTCATGGTAATTTGTGACGCAATACGTGCTTTAGTTGCTATTGTTAATGCTTGTGTAGTGGCTTCCGCAGCTGCTATTGCTACTTTTGCAGCGTTAATCGCTGACGTTGCTTTTGTAATGACTGTGTATGCCGCAAATGCTGCTGTCAAACCGATTATAGCGGGCGTCAATGTCTGTACTACAGGAATTGTAGCGCTTATCGCTGATGCAAACACTTTAACAATTGGCGCGGCACTTTCAATCACACCATTAATGGCAGCAAACACATTTCGCACAACAATTTTTAAACTATCAAGATTTTCAGCAATTGTTTTACCCGTAACTTCTTTTGTCAAACGGTCAAACGAGAAAATCATATTAGCAACACCAACAACAATCGCATTTTTCAGATTGCCAAATGATGTACTGATCCCTGCACTACTATTTTTAGCAATATCCGCAAAGCCGTTCACTCCACCGTTTAACTCAATGATTTTAGCGTTAAAGTCTTTAAATTTGATATCACCGTCTTTTAACGCTGCATACAAATCGTTTTGGGCTGACTCACCAGCGAAGCCAAATGCCTCGGCTGTTTTATTAACTGCGTATCCCATCGTCTCCTGCAACGTGCGCCACGATTGCATATCGACAGAGCCTTTGCTCAGCATTTGCACATATTGCACAAGTCCACGTTCAGCATCAGCTGCACTTGTCCCTGACGCTAAAAAAGCATTGTTCAAAGACAATGCTGTGTCAGTTGCTGTATCTAAATCACCTGTTAAAACCGCTATATTTTGAGTGCTTGACACAATACCATCAAGCGTTGTCGGCAAGCCTTGAATACCATCAGACAACTTGCTGATAGATTTTTGAGCCGCCTCACTACTAAAGCCCATACGCTCCATAACGGACGGGAATCCGTTTATTGTGTCAAAGCGTTTTATTGCTCCATCTAGCGCACTTGTAACAAGCTGTATCCCTTTTTGAGCAAGTCCAACTAAACCTAGCGCAGTAACCATATCTTTAACGCCAGTCGAAGCGCCTTTTGCTGACTTATTGATACCATCAATCTGCTTATTAATGTCAGCAACACCTTTAACGACTCGTCCATCATCTAATATGACATCAATTACTATTTTTCCATCTGCCGCCATTACTATATCACCCCTTTGGTGCTCAACGGCTCTCTAGTATTTTGCATATCATCGCTCCTTTAGCGCATATGCCCGTTTGATTTTTTTAATTGCTTCACGTTGCTTTCCTGTACCTTTGCCCGTTGGCAACTCCATCTGACGAATCTCTAATACCTTTTTAAACTTGGTATCTTCGCTCAGCCCAGACAAGAGCGCCTTAAATTTCCACCAATGCAGCTTGCCTTGCTGCTCAAATAAATCCATGCCATAACATTGCAAAAAAGACGCGTAAATATATTGCGCGTCGTGCTTGATATCATATAGAGCCTCGTGGTCATCCTCTTGCATATGTGGCATTGGATTGCCTTCAAGATCATATTCAACGTCATTGTCCTGTTCATTATTGATAAATGTGTCAAAAAGCATTACAAAAATATCCGCTTGCTCTTGCAGAGTACAATCTAAATCTTGTCCTAGTAGCATATACACCCCTGCTACTATCTGCTGCGCGTCATTGACCTCGTTATCATTGAGCAAGTCAATAACTGATAAGACATTATCAAATGACAAATCAATGTCATACATAACACCGTTTATTTCAACTTGCCAAGGTAGCGTTTCCGTTAATATAAACATAGGCACTTCCTACTTTTTCTTTTTACGCTTTTTTGGTTAGTGTTGTTTTTTTGACTGTACATACTGGGTAACTTTATCATGTTCCATCTGTAAACCGCGTTTACTAGCTTCTGCTGCAATTCCTTCTGCAAGTTGATTAAATACATCAACGCAAGCAAAAGCTCCACCTACACGCTCGTAGATAGCGTTTCCTGCACCGGTTCCTAACAACTCGTCAAGTGCGTTAATAATAAGCTCTTTCGCTCCATCAAAATCTTCATCTTCAAGCTCATGAGCAGCTGCATGGAACTTTTCAAAAACTGTGCGATTTTGTTGCAAACTCTCGTCCGACATATCAATTTCAAACTTTAAATCTCCGTCAATCTCCACTGGAATTGTAGCTTTTCGTGTATTAATTTTAATTACCATGTATACCGCTCCTTTTTATAAAGAAAAAGAAGGCTTATTCGCCTTCTCCTTCGATTAATTCTTCTGTTCCCTCAATTGGTTCATTGGGTTGTTCTGGTTCTGTGTTGCCCGATGATTCGGGCTCATTAGGGCGTTACTGGTGCTACTGTAATTGTCGGTTTAGCATCCCATGAGATACGGCAGTTGAATGGCGCATAGTCAGATGCCTCGCCACCTGTAACTTTAATTTCTGATACAGTAGCACGCCCCTCAAACTCCGTTCCGTCTGTACGAACTTGTTTGAACATGATTTTACGAGCTTCGCCTGTTTCTAGTTCGAGGTCCGCTATTAATTTTTGAGCCGGATCTTCCACGTCGTGCATACCTTCAAATGTATATGCTTTCTTGACTGCAATAACGTCTGTCTCTTTTGTGCCATCACCGTCATAAAATGCGTATTCTTCCGTTTCTTCCTCACCATCATCCGTAACAGTAGAAATCCACTTTGCTAGACGCAAATTAGCTGTGCTGTTTTCGCCTTCATATGCACCTACCCAATATTCCGTTAAAGCATTCTTTTTACGTGCCATTTAAGCCACTCCTTTTTCAATTGTAATTTGTACACTGATTGATAATTGATAAATAAAATAGCCCTGCTCATCGATTAAGATGAGCGAGGGCATACCAGCAATTCGTATATCGTTAAACATATAACTGCCGTTTTCCGACGGTAGATCAGATAAATTTTCAAGCTTTTGAAAAATCGTATTCAGAAAGTCGATACAATTATTTTGCTTCTTACTTTTAGCATTAATTTGCACTTGCTGTTGTTTATCGCGTGTACCATCAAAATAGACCGTTTCTGCTCCGCCGGGCATCGCCATAACCGAAATACTTTCGACGGCATTTAACACCCCAATAATACTGCTAGCAAACGGCTTTTGATTATTGATATAGCGGTTGAGCTGTAACAATAAATCAAGTTCCATTGTTTCACCACTCTTTATAATTCAGCATATTTTCAACTGTTTCAATTAATTGATCACATTCATAAGCATAAGTATCAATCATTATTTCAAACTCCGGATTAGGAAAAAGTGATAATGCAATTTCTTTCCTTATCTTATCAATACTTTTAAGTCTACTTTTCACTTCAGCATCTAGCAAAGTATAATTATCGTATAAAACTGAACGAATTTCTTTGTCGAATTCATCCCATTTGATATCGTGTAAACCGTTATTCTTTAAAGTGATAATATTTTTTTCGATAGATATTTTCACAATGTGTTGATAAGCTTTTATTAAAGTTTGTTGCTGTTCTAGTTTTCTCTCATACTGCAGTTTATTTATTTCTCTTTCATAAATAAACTTGTTACTTTTTAAAGTCACAAACGCTCCTATTGCAGCACCCCCTAAGGTGCCAATTACGGGTAAACTATCTTTTATTAATTCAATCCATGTTATCATTTCGCCACCTCATTACAATCAATTATATAAATTGTAATTCAGTATAAGCCATTTCACAAACTACTTCATTGCATTTCTAATGACTCTTAGCCAATCATCTTTATGGATTGCCAATGCCTTGCTTTCCCATTTCGGCCCTGTACCTGGTGTCGTGAATTTAGCTCCAATGTTATGATATTGACGCCGCGCATAAATTGAGTGCCACGTAATTGACTTGCCATCGGTCCCAATGGATGACTGATTACGCAAGTCACTGGATAACATAGGCACATACATATTTGTATCGGCGTAGACCTGATTAACAAACGCATATTGTCCCTGCTTAGTCATATTGGATAAGCGTATGGGTACACCATCAAGTTGCCGTCTTATTTTGATATGCATTAAATCACCTCTAGCTCCCAATGTCTCACAGTATCACTCTTAGGGTGATAACATGGCACAATCTTTTTAAGGACGTATTCTTGGCCATTAAAAGCGATAATAGATTCCTCGATAAATTTATCAGGAATCAGTTCGCTATTACGTGCATCTATAAAAATAATTGCATTGGCCATAATCTTAGTTTGTGTTTTGTCACGACTAAATACGGTTGTTTGGTCAACTCTCACATGCTTAATGATGGTAGGTACAGCATATAAAGGGTTGCCGTAGTCATCCTTACCATCAAGACGCTGCCGATAGACAATGTCATGTATGAGCCACGAGCGCGGCAAAGCCCTCACCAGCATGCCGTACTCACTCCTTGATATAACAACCCTGTGTTACGCAAATACACCACAACATCCTCAGATAATAGGCTATTCTTTTCAGCTTTTGCAGAACTGCGACTTGTGCCTGTACTCAACATTGTGCGGCCAATCTGTACCGTAGCCACTTCTTGTAATCCATGCGAGCTAGTAGCGCCCATCTCGTAAAAGTAATCAATTTGCGCGGCGACAGCTTTTTTAAACTTGGACTTGCGCCAATCCCAATCGCCCTCTAAGTCTGTATGCTGATAAAAATCATTTGTAACACTGTCTAATACATCACAGGCTTTTCGTTCAAAAAAAGGAAAAGCATCAGGCGCAATGTTATTTTGGCTCAATGCTTTGTACTCTTCATGTATTAAATAAGGCATTTAATCACCTTCTTTTGTTTTATCAATACGCTCTAAAAAATCGCCATCCCATTTTTCGAGATTGGCGATTGCTTCATTCCCGCGCTTGACAGTCATTTCGATTTCTTGGTTAGGTGTATATACTTCTTTCGTATATTTATCTCTAAATGGTTGCAACACCTTGTATTTTGCCATGAGTCATCACCCTTCCGGCGTGTCTGTATCTTCCGCTAACGTTACTTTGACAACAGCAGGCTTATTGTCATCTAGGATAAATTCTCCCGCTTTCCCTGCACCTTGTAACGCGACACCGTCAAAGTCCTCAGATTCAATTGTACGCGCCGTATTAATACCTGTGAATGCTTTACCTACACCAGCAATGTACACATAAGCCACATCTCCTTCTTTCAATTTTGTTTCAGGAATTTCGTGGATTTCAAACGTTTTAAACTTAATGATGCCATTATTATCAATGTCGGCCGATGATTTTTTTGCTGACGTTGTTAATGGATGGTCCACAATCGCATTGTAAAGCTCTGGCGTAACTTTAGCGATACGGCGGCCAATAGCCTCGATGTTCGTGAAATACGTCGACAATCGATTGAATAATTGTAATACAGCATCATTTGTATAACCTGCTAGTTCATCAGTATGACCTGCTACAGATGCAATAAAATCACGGTGTGCATCGTCGAATGTTTTAATTTTTGCCTGCGCTTGTAAATCTAAACGATCTGCTACAGCCGCTTCAAAATCATTATTGACTGTGTGCTTATCAATACCTTCGTGAAACACCCATTCCCAAGAATAGCGTACAGGTGTATCTGTATAAATAATTTCGGTACGTTGTCCAAAGCGCGTTGTGTTGCCTGTCCCTGTGCCAAATGCTACATTTGGATTTTTGTTATAGGCTGTACCTACTACAACAGGAATATCGGACGTTTTTACATAGAAAGCAGTTTCGTTGTGCTGTACACCGTCTAATGCTTCAATTCCTCCGCCAAAAAAGTCAGCGAAATAAGCTTGCTTTTTGAATACCGCTTGTAGCAACGCTTTAAATTGCGGTTGGTAACTACGTGCAGCTTTTTGATTATTTTTTGTTGTCATATAAATGCTCCTTTATTCATATTTTGCTAGTTTTGCAGTGAATGGATCGTCACTACCGCCTTGTTTTGGCGGCGTTGGATTCCCCCCGCCAAACGATGGCACTGCTGGTTGTTCCTCTTCATCGGGCACAAATAAAAACGACTTCGATTCTTTCAAAGTCGTTAACTGTTCATCAAGACCACCTTTTACATTACCCTGTTCATCCAACTCGATTTTCGTTTTATCTAACAAGCCTGAGACAATATCTAAATCTTGTACCTTACCAGTTATTGCTAACTTAACTGCGCTTGTTAGGCGTGTTTCAGCAAGCTCGGATGCATGCTTATCTGCATTATCTTTGTTTTCTTGCTGCAAACGTGTGATTTCTGCTTGTAATGCCTCATGCCCTGCCGCTTTTGGCTTTAAATCTTCAAGTTGCCGGTCACGTTCCGCAATGGTGTCATTAGCAGCCTTTAGCTCCTTGATTTTGTCATCCAATCGAGTTTTAGGTACCATAGTGCCAAAACCATCTAAAATCGATTGTGCTTGCTCCTCTGTCAATCCCAATGCAATCAATTGTTCTTTCGTCATAATATGTCCTCCTACGTGTTTAACGTGCAACGGCACGATAGAGTAAGACACGCTTTATTGTTTAACGTCTACAAGCTGTGCGTCAAAAAGACGATTTTCCCAAACGTTTGGGATTTTGACCAAAACAAAAACACTCACCAAATTAGAGGCAAGTGTTATACTATTTCTTATTTTCCTTACGCTTTTTCATTAGTTCAGTAAAATCTTCTTGAAACTGTTCTTCTTGTTTTTGCTGTTCCTCCGTTATTGGCACATCCCCGACTACCTTGAAAGATGGTGTCTCACGCCAACGTGGGTGCTCATAAGGTTTATATTTTTTACTCATCGTATTCCTCCAGCGTGATAACTATTTTACCATCCACAATTTTCCGTCCAGTGACAACGAATTTCGATCCTCGCTTATATAATACTTCCTTTTCACTGTCATTGTACCCTTTTAAGTCTATGCCGTTTTTCGTATTCTTAATGACTAACCTGATATCGTCGTCCTCGTCGTATACATTTTTAGCAGTGGATAAATAACTAGGTTCCTTTATTATTTTACCAACTTGATATTGATTAGTAAAATTAATAAAAGATTCGTCATCATAGAAGAACAACGATCTATTTACATCACCTGTGTATCTAGGTAACTTGTCTAAAGCTTTATCAAGGTTTTCTATTAGCTCGCTGTCGCTCTTATCGAGAGACAGCCCCCTACGCAACTTATCATTAATTTTGTAGGAGTCTGAACTGATATATTGATTAATTGCTCGCTGCTCATTGTTATTGAGGCTCCTTGCATTGCTCAAGTCAATGACACGCTCTTTGTCGTACCTACGCGGCAAGCCATGCTCAGCAATAAACTCCCGCACTTTCGCTTGACGATTACGCACCAGCTTATCATATTTAGCAATCGTCTTTTCGTCACCGATTTCTTTCGCTAGGTTTAAAGAGCGCTTCGCCTTGCGTACTTGACGCTCATGATATCGCTGCTTTTGTGTGAGCTCATATTCTTTCGATACGTCCGCTGCATCATATTGTATTTGATTGTTGATATTGATACCTAGAATGTACGGATAAAGAATATGGCGGCAGTTGATACCTCTAATTCCGTCGGGTCTACCATATCCAAAATCATATATGCTCGGATAATCAGGATGGCTCGACGGATTTCTCATGCTACAGACGCGCCCTTGTATCTTTGCGCAAGCTGGGCGAGCGTTTGAATAGCTGTTAACTAGCACTAAATCAATATCATAGTCTTGCATACGTGATAGACGTAACTCGTTGTATGTGCGGTTAACCGTTGAGCGTAAAACTGTATTTATATACTCTTCCAAGTGCCATGTATTACCGCCCTTGTCGATGAATCCAGTGTCAATGCCGCGCTCCGCCCACCTAACAATTGTCTCAGCCATCGCTTGATTGATTGTTTTATTGCCAACTAACACTTGTGCGGTGGTTTCTTCGACAATCTTACGATACATCTTAGTAACCGTACCCTCACCGTAGTTGGTGGTGATCAATGTTTGATTGACATAGTTATCAATATCAAGAAACGTTTGTTTTACGTATGCTTCAAGCCGTGCGTCAATATCCGATGACTTAGGTTGCCGTTGATATTTAATTCGCTTTATATCTTCATAGACTGACTTTATAGTGTCATATCCAACATTCTCAAACATTTGCTCAATTTCACCTTTTGCTATCCCAGTCGTTTGAGCAAGCGCGGCTATGGTTTCTTGATTCAGCATACGTAGTTGTTGCATTTTATCAATCTGCCATTGCAAAACATAATCTTTGCCAGCCGTTGTAGGAGCTTTCAAGCGTTTGGCTATTTGTTGAAATAACTCATCCTCTAGCGCAACATAAATGTCGCTGATTTGCGATGTATATAAGTTAAATTGATGCGGTGTGACAGTTGGACGTGCCATCTAATCACTCCTCACGACCGAAAAAAGACGCTTGCTTTTTTAGCTCGTCTAAATCAGGAGCATTTCGCAACGTCTCTTTGTAAATTTCTTGTATTATTTCTTCCGCTACTTCATCGGTCACACCGAATATTGTTTTAATAGCACGCTTGCGGCTTTGTAACTCTGCTGCCACAAGCTTAATTTGCTTGTCTATCTCTGCGTCAGCGTCCTGAGCTATGCTATCGTCAAACTTAATTGTTGTTTCATACTTTGTTGGCGGCTTATAAAGCCCATACAAGCCAGCTATCACAGCTATACAGTCTATTAAATCCTTGATTCCTTGCTCAATAACGTTCTCGTGGCTCTGCTTCGTTCTGAAAGTTTTACTATTTTCTGAAACTACTTCTGTAGCTGTCTTGACTGATTGACCATTGAATGAAAATGTCCCAGCACTAAAACCCAACTGCATAGCAAGTATATTCAATAGCGCATTGATAGCGTCGATATGCTCTGTTACACGTAATGTCACGTTGATTTCATCAATCCGGTGTTCATCCATATTTCCACTATCAAACGCCTCATATGTTTCATCTGTTGGGTCAAAGTAGCGATGTCGTTCCCCTGTGTCGGGGTCAACTACCATCTTAATCATATGCGCTGGTACAATGATACGCTTACGCCCTAGCCTAAACTCACGCTGCAAGCTGTCAAATGCAATATCTAGTGACTTTAGCGTATCGTAGCTGTTGGCGTAAATTGAGATACCCAAAGGTACAGTTGAATCAATATTATTCGCTATGTTCGGCTTGAGGTAAGCAAACAGCGGTTTCTCAACGTCATGAATGGAGATAATCTCGTCCATATCAGGATAAAGCACTGACAATTGTACTTTACTGCCTAAATCATTGCCGTTTTCGCTCTCATACAGCTCGTTGATAATTGTATATACACCATCCTCGAAAGTATGCCATTCCAAGTGCGTGTAAACTTTACCCTGCTTACGTGTCTCACTGATAAACACACCCTCAGTAATCCGCGCGTTCGTCCATGACACGGGTAGGAAACAATCCGCAGTTACATAAGACAACTGAATTTTACCATCTTTGACGTACGGCTTAATCACCATGCCGCCCATCGCAAACATAAACTCCAAGTAATTTTGCATGTTGGATGTAAATTTGTTTTCCTTCAACACTTCGTGTACGAACTCATTAAAATTAGTATCCGACAACGACAATTCAACTTTTTCATTAAAAATGAGTGTTGCCAACTCTTCGCTTGCTACCTTTGGCATATTGAGTGTAGCAATTGTACGCTTACCTACGCCCTCTTGGATATTAAAATACGGCATGTCGTGAATGCCCTCGAAATGCCCTCGATGCAGCGCGCGCCATTCGATAATTTTGTTATAAAAATCATCTCCAAGCGCTATCTTTTTATGCTGCGTGACACTTTCTATCTTTTTTATTAACCCCAATTTTTCACCCACCTTTCGAAAGAAGCTTTTAATTCCATTGAGCATTGCTTCACCTACCCTCTTAAATAACGCTTGAAGAAGTAATTATTAGCATATCTGCCTTCATCTAATGCGTGGTTATAGTCATCAATTGGCTTGCCGTCATCATCACGCGCATACATTCCAATTTCTTTTAAAAAGTCATAATGGTCATATTCGCTATCCGTTTCCACAATTAAAAATTGCTCGTTAGTGATTGAGTTTTGTAGGCGTTCAATACCTACTTCAATTCCTTTCGAGCTCCCTTTTACATCTTTACTATTGTTGTCTGCTGCCTTTGTGTGTACGCCTAACAGATGTAATTCTTCTCGGAGAGATTTACATGCTGGATCAACAAAGAACTCTGTATAACGCATTTCAAACGTTTTAACACACCACTCCTTAAACTTGACTAACTCCTTGGCGTAGGTAGACATAGCCTTAACTTGCCCCGTCTCAGCGCCACTATGATAGTAATTAGCTACACGCAAAAGCCTGAATTTATCCTCATAACGCACCACGATATTACAACTACACGAAGTCGCGTCCGATTGTCCTCCATCAGCAACGAAAAACATTTCGTATATTTGACCGCGCACTTTTGGCAATACATTAGCTTGCATATTGAACATGCTGTAAATTACACCTTGCGGAAGCACTCTTTTACCAAACCAATCTCTATCTAATAAATATGGATTTTTGACTAAAATGTCGTAAATCTCTTGCTTACGTGCCTCTGTGATAATTGGATTGTCCTGTATTGTCCAATGCATCCAGCGTGTATTTTGTACCTCAAACACATCTTTTATAACAGGATGGTGAGGTGCGGGTGGATTTAGATCAGCTAAATGATAACGATCCGTTGCAGCAAATGTCCGTCTGAAACATTCCTGTATCATCTTCATATTGAGTAAATTAATCTCGCAAAATACTACACTACCTAGCGACATACCTGTGATAGCACCAACTGAATTGCTTTTACCGCCACCTTTATAGTAAATTTTCTTGATACCATTAGGTGTGTGCAATTGATAGTGGGCTCCATCATCATCGTGCTTAGGCTCAATCAAATCACCAAAAATATGAATCAGTCCTGTGCCATCGCCATCAAAAAACAGGCGGTGAGCTTGTTCCTGATTATAGGCAGTTATTAGATGGTTAGTGTCTCGGCTCCATGTGTAATAATCAGCCATGCGAAAGTGCGCGGCTGTCGTTTTTCCTGAACGTGGTGTGCCTTCCAGTACATCAAAAGTAACATCGTAAGGGCGGTAAATGGCTTCAAGTTGTTTAGGACTGAACTTTATATTAGTCTTGGCCATCTTGCTCACGCCCTTTCATCATCTGCATATATTCTTCGCGCCCTTTGACTAACGCATCTAACATCGATGTATCTTTCTTATCACCACGAAGCTTAGCCGCACGCATTTCTGCAAAGTCGGTTTCGGCACGTAATTTCTCATGTTCAAGTTGCTTGCGCGTATTGTCATCCAACAAGTCCGTATACTTCGCCAACATGTTGAGCGCGGTCATTTTATCAGCAAGTTGTACTTTGAACATGCCATCTTTACCTTTAGATAGCGCAGTAAGAAGCGTGCCATCAATTTCATCGCTATGACGCATAGCAAACTTCGTATACGTAAATGGCTCGGTGCGAAATGTGTGTATCTGGTTACCATCCTCATCAGTAGTAACCGTCATTTCGGTTACTTCAGATTCGACTTGTGAAAATTCGATAAAGTCTGTAATATCTGCAAATGCAATATCAATATACTTTTGTAGCACCTGACGTGCATCAAGCATAATGCCGTTCGCCAGTTCCTCTTTCAATCGATGAATTTCAGCGCGCACCTTATCATTTCTTAGCAGGCGGCTACCATTGCTCATCGCTGAAGCGTAGTCACAACCATACACTTTTTTGTATGCTTTGGTGGCATTCCAATACTTTGTGTAGTACATGCAAAAAAGCAACTGCTGGCTGTTGAGACCGTCACTTGGGACGATTTCAAACTGTACAGTTGCTTGTGAATTCGCTTCACTATTTGATTTGTTACGTTGTGTTTTTTTTGCTTTCTTTTTTACGGAACGTTCCGTATTTTTTTCTGCTTTCGAATGGAACGTTCCATTCGATTCTGCTTCTAGACGCTCGTCCCATTTATCTTTGTTCTTCCAACCGCGCACAGTTCCCTCAGATATATCGAGTTGTTCCGCTATATCTTTCAGTTTTATATCACCGTTGTAGACTTTATAAATTTCATAGGCTTGGTCACGTCTTGGGTCTCTTGCTCTAGCCATGCTTCATAATCACCACCACCTCTAACATTTATTTCTACCTGTCGTTTTGTGAAATAAAAAAAGGCATCACAATGGATACCTTTTAATGACATTCCCTAACCATTTGAATTAAATAAACTTTAATAATCAAATTAAAGCAGCAACAGGAATTAATATGGTAATTAATCCCCTTTTTCTTTTTTATACTTTTTAATAGCCCTTTCAATATCTAAAGGTCTAAGTACATCATCTAGAGAGGTTATACCTTTTATTGCTTTATTTAAACGATTTAACAACTCGATAAAATATTTGTTATCTTCTTCCATCTCTTTATCATCCAAATCTTTAAATTTGGTCTTATCTAACGTATAGTTTAATCTAGCATCTATGAATAAATCACGTGTTTCAATTTCAGTTTCCCCATCTTTGCATTCTATATTAAGCTCAACAAAAAAAGCTCTTTGTGAGACATCTTTTTTCCCAGATCCGAATTTCACCATCATTTCCATAGAAATTTTCTCATTTTTTGGATATGGTTTAAAAACATTATAAACTGTTTTATTAATAATGAACTTCATCTTTCTCCTCAATTCTGTCGCCATATATTTTTTTAAGATAATACTCTTTCAAATCGCTTGCATTCAGGTAATTATATTTCTTTTCTTTTTTCGATGTTTCAATTCGAGTATTATCTCTATATACTTTCTTTTCCTTGATAGAAAATGGTTCATAAACCTCTGCACTTGACTCAATCATGTGTAAGACCTTCATTAAATCTACTTTGTTAGGTACTGTACTATCCAATCGAACCCCATACTCAGGTACTCTATCTTCCACTTCATTAATATGTCTTACACTTTTTTCCGGAAACACTTTATCACCTACTTTACCTACCCTATACATACAGTCACTAGAAAGCGCCTCCTTTATATCCAATTCTCCTTGTAACAACATCTTTATCATATGAAAAGAAGTATTAACAATTAATACCTCAACTATATCTGCTTTAGTGTCATTATTTAAAAGCAAAGTTCTATTTTGCAGTGTGTACGCTAAATAATAATTATTTAATTCATTTAAAACAAACATCAAAGGCTCACTTATATCAAGTAAAACATGCCCATTGTAGCTGTTCGAAACTCCCCAATCATTTGTATTTTCATACATTTTACTTAATTTCTTTTCTATATTCACTCTACAATACCTCCTTTTTGAAAGGGAATAATTCGAATTCTTTATATATCGTTGCTAATTCCATACTTTTTAATTTCCATAAGTTAAAATGATAGTATAAAGGATTCTCATTATGTGGTTGATTATCCCTCTCTAAAAGTCCTACCTCTGCATTAATGTTGCCAATAAAATAATAATCCATACTCTCAACATACTTTGGTTTTATTCTATATTTAACCTCATTCACTTTTCTGTCTATTTCTTGGGAATCAATACATTCTTCGAACTCGCTATCTTTAAAAAACTTAAAAAATGATATGGCGCGAGCTCCTCTATCACCATATTCTACAACCTCTTCTTCTTTTTCTGCATCAAATTGTAAATCCAATTCACTTATAAAGTATGAAGGCAAGATTCCTTTGATTCTATAATCTATTTTTTTACGTTTATTCCCACATGTTATATCCTTGATTTTTCCTTCTATATACCAAGGAAGAAAGTAAAGATGCTTCATTTCTTCTACATTGTCTCTTACAATTTTTTCAGAGGGGATCTCCATTTGGCTTAGTGTGTTAAAAGCTGCATCCATGTCGTTTTCCAAAATATCTGTCGAAATATGTGGTTTAGCATGTTTTTTTATGTTTACTTTTGGATTCAAAAATCGAACTAAGTTATTCAATTGCAAACACCTTAAATGATGGCAAGCGCTATCCTTTACATCAATTTCTATTTTCTCGAAATCAGTTTGTAAGAGCACAAGATTTTCGTTTGTATGTGGGGTACAACTATGTTTATAAAACTGCTGTAGTCTCTCCAATTCTCTTCTCCTAATAATCAATTTATTATAACAATTACCATATTATTCTTGATAATATCATAATAACACATTTATCATTTA
This sequence comes from Metasolibacillus sp., assembly GCF_025291715.1. Classification (GTDB taxonomy): domain Bacteria; phylum Bacillota; class Bacilli; order Bacillales_A; family Planococcaceae; genus Metasolibacillus; species Metasolibacillus louembei. The sequence continues at coordinate 36,085 of NZ_JAMBIZ010000024.1, read as the reverse complement.
TGACTAGATTAAAATACCTAGATTAGGGGAGAAATTTACAACTTTATCTAATTGTTTAACTATACTCTAATTAGCTGCGATTTGTCCCTCATTGATACTTTTTGTGAGAATCGTTGTATTAGACAAGTTTATAAATTTGTCAAAAATGTGTCTATATGCCCAAATTCAAACCGCATTTCTTATTCAACTTCTTTTCTTTATAACATCATGAGCTGCTCCATATACACTTTTATGCCTCTCTACTATATAGGTAATCGTATGACATACTCGCAATTTCTTTGGAAATATTGCTGTTTATTTTTGATTCAGCTCGCCGTAAGTGCGTTTGAACTGTACTTTTAGTAACATTCAACACTTGCGCAACTTTTCCAAATGACATATATTCCGCGCGGATCATAACGAAAATCGCGCGTTCGTTTTCTGTTAAACCTTTCAACGTATGCTTTATTTTATTTTTCATCTTTGCCATGCGTAAAATTTCATTCGCCCATGAATCATCACCACTTTCATTTTCTTTCATCCAGTCGGGTACATAGCTCTCAGCATCTGTATATGAAATCAAATCTTGCATAAGGTGATGGTCCATGACAAACGAATCTGTACGAGTGGCCGCGCGGTACTCGGCTGGATCATAACCTGTTTCCATCCATTGAATGGCTTCTTTCATGTCGCGCTCCATACTTGAGCATCCGCCAGATGCACGTAGCTCTTTCAGCGATTGTTTATATTCATCGATTAGATCAGGAAAATACATATTCATCACCCTTTCTTGTTATGTAAAAATAAAAAAGACACTAATAAGCCTGGCGTAATTGCCAAAGCCTATCAGTGTCCGTCGGTTTTTCCGTAAGGACTGTTATTTAATTTGTTGGATGCGAATACGTTCTGCACGCTCCACATCTAGTACACGTCCATTTTTCCAAATGATTGTGTCTTGTCCGAAATCTTTTGGCATTAACGGTGTAATATGTCCGTCTTGTACAATGTAAACGCCGTTTTCAAATTTGTTAATTTCAGTTGTTTGCCCCATACACTCGCCCCTTGTGCTATAATAATTTTGCACACACATAAGGGAACCTATGTTTCATCGTAGCAAGTTGGAGCTCGCTACGATGATTTTTTAATATAGCTCTCCACTATCAACAACTTCCCTACATTGATAGCAGTACACAATTTCGTATGCATTGGCTACTTCATCAGTTTTATCTACAATCTCCCCATCCATATAACTTTCATCATTACAAATAAGTTGTTTAGCTAATAGGGCAACTTCGTTGTAAAACAAGTGGTCATTCCCACATTTTTCACATTTATTATTCATGATTTATCCCTCCAGTAGCCATTGTGGTGTTGGCTCGATATCGTTTAAGCATCCATAATAAATGCCGTCAGGCAATGCATGTTTATTTTTGGTCAACTTTATATTGCACTCAGTATGCAGGTGAAACCGCATGTGTTGTTCGTCCTGCTTTGCTGTTGCGTGTATGGCTTGTATACCTTTGTCAATAGTTGTTGTACATGCAAAGCACTCATGTGGCTTACGTGTTGTGACAAGCTGCTTGTTTGTGATTTCTAGCATTCAATCGCCCCTCTTTTCATGTTTTGCTGATTCAATTTCATCACATAAAGACAATATATATTTTGCAAAATCTCTAGCGTCTGTGATTGAACATTGAACTGCATAATCTAAATTATTTACTTTTTCTCCATCGGCTTCACCGTCTGTTTTGGCAACAAACGTGATGGCGTTGTGTTCACATGCATCTTTTAAATCAAAATAAGAACATTCGACAGAAATAGTGTGTAATAGATTAACTGTTTCGCTTGTAGTTGATTCCATAATTTTTTTCATAGTGCCAGCTCCTCATGCTTACTTGTAGCTAAAAATGTGTAATCATTTGCTTCTGATCGCCGATATCCCAGCTCAATCATTTTTTGTATGCTACAATCAGCAACATTTATCATTGCGTCAGTAATGCCATGACCACAACAGCAACCTGTAGTAACAATGCCTTGTTGCCACAAATATTGAATTTCATCCACCATACACACGTCGACAGCACAGCTATCTTTCGTTGTGTAATAGCCACCATTTATTGCATACACGTGATCAGGGAACTCTAAAACGACCATTGCGTCGTAAATGCCAAATTCACTTGGACATTCCAATTTCTTCACCCTCTTTACTTCACATTTTGGTCATTGTGTTTACTAAAATATCCATTTGAAAATCAAGTAGCCTACTGCTCCTAGACCTATAAAGGCTAGTGCAACTAACACATATCCCAAAATCATAAAATCTCTGCCAGTTTGTTTGCTAAACATTAACTATCACCTTCCTTTAAGCATGCTTCACAGTATTCATTGCCTGTTTCATCGTAAACCACCTCTGATTCTTCTAGTTGTTTGTCGCATAATAAACATTCCATTTGTTCTCACCCTTCCATTCTTCATTCAATTCACAGATTGTTTAATTGACCTCCGACCAGGTACTTAATAATGCTTCTCGAGCTGTCGCTCCCATATCTTGACCAAGCTTTGTTAAATGTGCACGTGTTATGTGTATGTCAGCAAGGCTCTTGTAATCTTGTACTTCTTGGTAAAACTCAAGTGCTTCACGTAATTGTTTGTTATGTTCGTTTATCAAATGAATTCCTTTGATATAATCAGCTTTATCCACAATCAAATCCATCTGTTTAACTCTCGACAAATTCAGTTCATCTTGTATGCTCTCAATTTTATTTGTCATTGTTGATATTAACGCCTCTAACTCGTCAATATAATCAGCGCTTTCTAATAAAGCCCCTGCTGCAACGCCTGCTGAACTTGGCAATTTATCAGATAATCGTCTTAATGATTTTGTACTAACTATAGCCATCCTGTTAGCTCCTTCCTACGCATAATGGTTCAAATACTTTGTTTCCACTCCCATAAACTGAGCTTGCCTTTGGCTAGTATCGGCTTTGACAAGTGCTGTACACTATCCAACTCCCATGCATAGCGACGTGGTGTATAGTCACCTAATCGATATTCCTGTCCACTAATTCTTGGACCAGTTGTAGCGGCCATTCCTTGCTCATAATCTTCAGTTGTGACTTTATGACAATCTACTAAATTAGCTGTAGCAATAACTGCCCCTGTTAGTAGTTCTTTAGCGGATGTAATACCATGCTTTCTAAAGATGGTTTTGAAATCCTCAAACGCTTCCTCATTCACTTTCTTCCCCGCATGGATGGCGATTTCTCCACGGTGGGTTGTTGACCAACCGCGCGTTTCAAATTGCTTTTCACCAAGGGCAATTAGCGAAGCCCAAGGCTGTGTAATTGTGATAGCTTTCATTTTGCATTCTCCTTAAAATAAAGTTAGTTGTTCAAATTTTTCTGATTGTGAAACGTTTTTCTTTTCAGGTTCTTCGTTCACCAATTTTGTTATTTTAAGCGCTGTTTTTGGTATATCGTGCACGGATTGCGTTACTTTCCGCTCATTTTTGGTTAAATCGTGCACACTATCAACCATTTGTGGTTCCATTTCAAATGGTGCTACTATCTCAAAAAAGTTAGTAATATATGAGCCCACTGGCGCATGGTCAGGGCGACTTTTTAGATACACACTGTAGTAACTATCCGCGCGCGGATCAGAGATAACATACTCGTCACCTACAGCGAAATGGTGCAGTGCTTGTACCACTTTTGCTAAAAACTTGTTGCGTTGCCCTGATATGGGGGTGTTCGTTCTTGGCAGCTCTCTGATTTTTTCAAAATCTTGCAATGGATATGTGCCTAGCTCATGCTGCCTAGCCTCGTCTTGATAAGCTGTAACCTGCTGTGTATTTTGCACATGTATATACATCAATGCTTCATCACTTGTACGTGGTAAAGTGAGTAGCCTTGCTTTATAATACCTACCTGGAAACATCCAACGGGCTTTAGGAATACCTTGCTCAATGTAAAATTGCGGTGCTGTCAACATTAGCCCTCACCTCTCACTTGATAAATGGCAATAAGTAATGCAATGCGTAGCCATCAGCTGACTTTACTTCAAAAGCTACTTGCTCAAAAGTCAATAACGGAATTGACTTGCGGCCACCCGCTTTAGCTATTTGCCAAGCGTCTCGTAAAGGTGGAAATGGCAATCTATAAAACTTGTTAATGTCTGTAAAATAAATTAACAAGAATACAAGGGCGCCCTTGTCATACCACGATTGCAATAACTCGTATTGATGGTCATGTAAGTTGGCGAGAGGGAAGCTCTTACCTTTGGTTTCTTTTGCGTCAAATACAATGGCTTGTCCGTTACAGATACCTGCGTAATCCACCCATTCTGCTTTTTCTTTGCGCCCCTCTACTCGATTTCCGAGTGATTTTGTGATTTGCACAGGCGTTGGAATCTTGCGTATGTCTGCCAGCCCTGCATTACGGTATTTTGTATTAGACATGTCAATTAGGCGTTCTAAGTGCCTGCCACGATTGGCATGTGATACTGACTTTGGTTTATACATCTACTCGCTCCTTCTGGTCCATTTTCAATATGTCATCTATCGTGAGTTGGATTTTTAAAAATTGCTGTTCTAGCTCGTCTAAATGATGTTGCCAACAAGTGAGACCATACCCGCGCTCCATCGATTTGCCATTGCGTAATGTGCGACCACATCGCTTACACGATTGCATGGAGTACACTCACCTGATAGTACGTGTTAATGTAGTACGGTCTCTTGCCAACGAGATAGATTTCTACCGTGTGTTGCTCCTCTTTATGGCGATAAATATCGATGTGCATATTCGCTTTGTATTTTGTTCGGATAAACTTATATGGCTTGTCCTCATACACGATTTGCTCATAGGGCACAGCATACTGCTCATAAAGCGCCTTTAAGGATGGGAATACGTTTTGGTAAGGTCTTTTCATCACTTCCATGCTCCTTTCTATGACAATCCACGAAATTGCTTAAGTAATTCTTGATACTCTGCATCGATATCTGTATTTTCATTGTTTAAAGGAGTTGGTACTTCAAGAGCTGCAGAAGGATTTTGCTCCTTATGCATCCACTTTGGCACAACCTCAACCTTTCGCCCATAGTTACCTGGTCGCCGTCGTTGAGTCTGTTGTTTATTTTTTTCAGCAGCAAAGCGTAACTTTTCTGCTTCCACTTGCTCAATTGTTGTAATTTGTTTTTGTGACCAACCACGCAAGATTGTTTCCACATAGCTCCACTTAATTGCATTATTTTCAATTGCTAGTTTCATAGCATGTACAACGAGATCGTCCCCAACATCATCCACCCACGCTCCAACTTTTTCGGTAACGTACCCCGACAAGACACCAAAGCCATTCGCTTGATAAAAGGCGAAGGCATTTTCTTGCGGTCTTGCTGGTGCTGGCGAAGCCTTTGCTTCATCATCATTATTATTAATATTTTTAAATTCAGTACTTAGTTTATTAGTACTTAGTAATTCAGTACTTGGTATATCAGTACTTAGTAGTTCGTGATTTTCCACGGATGGTTTTTCCGTAGATGGATTATCCACTCGTGGTTTTTCCACGGATGGTTTTTCGGGGTATGGTTGAGCCATACCCTGATTTTCCGTACATGGTAAATCGGGTGATGGATGAACAGACTCGACAGGCTGTTCACTCTCCTTTACTTCCTGAGGTACTTCATAAACCACCGTTACCCAATCAAATTTGCCACCTTTGTTGCGACGACGCTCCTTTTTCACATAGCCATATCGCTTCAATTCTTTTAATCCAGAAGCAAAAGCGTGCTCACCTTCATTCGCCCACTTCATCATTTCAATATTGTGGAATGTCCAGTCATCTGGCTTTGATAACATAAAGACATGAATAGCTTTTGCCTTCCAACTGAGACGATCATCATACAGCGACGTGTTGTTAATGATAGTGTAGTCCTTGTTTTTCTCTACTCTTACAATGTTTTTGCTGTGCTCCATGAGGAAGTGCCTCCTTACCTTTCATCCTTAGCCATCAAACAGGACCAATGTCCGTTCGATAGCTGTTGTAATTCTCCTATGACTCGCCATCCACGTGTTTGGCTTTCCTCAATTTTGCCTAACAAGTCACTTTTAACAACTGCAGTAACTGTTTTGCGATTAAAATCCCGTATTGTTTGCATGCTTGTTCCTCCTATCACGCTTTCTTCGCTTCAGGTATTTGTGAGATAAAATCGATCATTTTATTTGCTTGCTCTTGCGTCAAATTGTCTATCAAAATATTGTCAGCTATCCCTAGTGTCGTTTTGGCATAGTACGCTACAGCATCCTTGTCCATTTTTGTACGTGTGCTTGCAGCGTTAAGCACCGCTTTTAGGTCTTTCATTTGCCCTGACGTAATTTTGTCAGACTTTGGTGAATTGGTAGGCTCAGCAGGCTCCTGTGGTGCCTGTGCGCCATTTTTTGCCATTTCAGCTACTTTTGCGGCTACTTGATCTAAATAGCCGATTAACGTACTCGCCTCTTGTGCCGTGAGTTGATTAGATGGCTTTGGAGCAATTTTGCACTTTTGCAAGCTGTTATTGTAAAGCGTGTTCGCCTCGATGCCTTGCGATTCCGCCAACGGTAATAACACCTTATCCAAACGTTGCATTTGATTTTGTGTGATAAGCCCTGTTGGTTGCGATGGAGCTTGCCGTTGTTGCTGTGGTGCCTGCTGACGTGGCGGTTCTTGGATGTATTGATACTCATTGCCGCTCATCCCGTTGCTATCATCGTCTTTCTCTGTAGCAATACCAAGCATTGCAGCTAGGCTATAACGCTTCATGTAGGTGATTTGCCCCCCAAAATCTTGCATACTATTAGCAGCTAGAAATTTGAGCGGATAAGATTTTGCAAATTCACCTGATTCATGCAAGATGATAGTCTCGACACACGCAAATACTTTGTCCTGCTCCATCTGTGTATAGCTGTTTTGCATGATAGTTAACTTGTTTTCTACGAAAATCGCTCTAACAGCTTCTAAAATGCCTGCAAAATCCGTATATTCAAATGTGTAAAAACTGCCGCTTTTTGTCCTCACTTGCACCGTTTTATTGTGCTTGGGCGTTTGAATAGCCGCCCAAGACTTTGCTAGTGCTGCAGAAATATTCGTGTTATTGTCTGAAAAAATCATAATGTTGCCTCCTCTCTTGATTTAAAGGTGGCCATACGCTACAATACTGTTAGAGATTTTTTACGTATGACCTGAAAACCTAGCGTGCCGGCGTTAGGTTTTTTACTTTCTGATGGATTTATCCCATCAAGCAACTTAAAAGCGAGGGGGATGCACGCTAACCTGTGCTACTTTTAAGCTGCTGGACGGGAGCGAGTTTAACTCGCATCGTCGTTGTGATATGTGATATAATAACTTTGCTATTGATTTGTATTGGTTGATTAATCGTTCTAGCGGTTAGTCAACCTTTTTTAATGCAATTAGACATACATACAAGCTGCTGTTTTGTTGTAAGACTTGTCCGTTTTCCAAAGAGCTTTCTAAAAAAATTAATCATTTTGCTCACGCTCCAAACTTTCAATTTTCCGCTGAGCAGCTAACAATTGACGGTGCAGATCTACAAACTGCGCTCTGATTTCTCGTACACTCATACCGTCATTTCCTTCTAGCATTTCTTGCAGCCTATTAATCTCACTTGTAACAATGTGATGTAATACACCATCCACACGCTCACCCTGCACTAAATAGTGATTTATCGCTTGTAATGCATTAATTTCTTCAACTTCTTCGTAGTCATAGATATGGACCTGACTCACTTGAACACTTCTGTGCGTTTGTGCCTTTATTGCCTCGCTGATTAATGTTCTTGCCTCTTCAGTTGACATTGCTTCATATACTGCCTCTGTCAATGGCAAACATACAGTGTATTGGCCTTTTACAACGGCCGCTCCGTTCACTTTTAACATGTTGCTACCTCCTACCAAAAAACTAAAATTATTATTGCTGAAAATATGATTGCAATTGCTAACAAGCCTAAATACGCTAAATCTGTATCACTCAACTCTTGCCAGTCCTCTATCATGAAAAAGTAATCAAGCATCCACTTTAACAATCGCTTTCACCGCCTTGTTATTTGGCTTAATAGATTTTTTCACTTTGAAGCGTTTAACAATTTCCACCGCTATTCCTCGGCTTTCTAAATCTGTTAATAATACTTCGCGTTTTGCTAGATTGATAATCGCTGCCCTCGTTACGTAAATTCTTTTTAATAATCGATTGCGACAATCCTCACATGTTGTGTTATCACGCATGTACTCTAAGTTAGCGAGCTCTGCGCGGTATTCATCCAATGTCATACTTCTTCACCTCACAGAAAAATTTGTAATTTGATAAAGATAAACGCTGGCATAATGGATATCAGTTGGCTTGCATGCGTTATTACATCTGTGCCAAACATGACAATTGCCGCTTGAGCATCCGCATTTGTAATATGTACCCAGCGCAGAAATGTTTCAAGATCAATTACTTTGCGATTACACTCGTATTTGCTGATATGCGATTGTGTCATGTTTAATCGATACGCCAGCTCTTCCTGCGACAACTTCGCATCCTCACGAAATTTCTTTAAGATTTTAGAAAAGTCTAGGGACAAAGCTCTCATTGCCTTCACCCCCTCTATAAAAAAGTCGAAAACGAACTTAGTCGAAAATGTGTTACTAATCCATTAAAATTCACGTTATATTAATCTCTAAACCAAGCTGTCTTGTAACATCAATGCAATATCATTCAGGGTGTTCATTCCCCTGCCTAACGCGCCTGCCAGCTGTATTTTTATTCCCATTTAGTTGCAATGATGTTGTGTATAGCTTCTGTTACTTGCTCACGCGGCCATATCTTTTTGCTACGTGGTCCAAAACGTTTTTCAAGACGCTGGATTCGTGGATCACTTAGCACATGGTTGATTAAAAATGAGCGCTGGTACGGCATTACTGCAATAATGTCATCAATATCCCAATACAGCTTTTTGGTTGGGTCATTAATGGGCTTACTCACGGGAGTTGTTTCACCCCTTTCTAAGGTCATCCAAACTTACACCCAAAGCATCAGCGATTTTACACATAACACGAAATGTGGGGTTTGGATTTTCGCTATTTTCTATCATTTGGAGTGTCGATTCATTTACTCCCGATAGTTTGGCAAGTCGGTACCTTGATAATTTACAGGATTCTCTTAATTCTTTTACACGGAATTTCAATATTTTGTGCCTCCTTCTTTTGATTGCCACAATATTTTGTGTTAAATTGATATAAGGAACATTAGTTCTTTATATCAAGAAAAGAGGTGATACAAATGGACACTAACTACGCATCATTAGCTGTTGAAGTATTGAAAGCGATGTACAGTCATAATTCAAAGGATTTTCAAAAAATCGGAGATACAACAGGCGGTCCTGAACCTTTAACTGCTGAACAAGTCGCTCACGATTTAAGAACTATTTACAACGAAATGATTAGAGTTGAATCGGATGACGAAATCTAATTGGAAGAAAGCGAATAAATCGTCTATTTTGTAGCACTTCTCGAACGTCTATTCTCTATAGCAGTTAGAGTAGCTCTACCATGTAACGTCACTTTTGCAAGTTCAGCAAGAGCTGCAATCTCTTCTTCGCTTGCTTGGTGTTCCTTGTAAAAAGTTGCTAGATAGATTGTCAATTCTTCCAAAGCATTAATTACTTCATTGCTTTTGTTCATGTTCTCACCTCTTTCTGAATGGGATATTAGTACAGATAATTTCCAATCTGCTAAACTATTGATAGGTTGGAGGTGATACATATGACTTATGTGAATGCAAGACAAGCTAATTTTCCTTTTAACGAAGCAACTGCTTTAACAATGCTTTACTTAGAAAAACAAGATTTATCTGATTTAAGCCCTTCGCAACTAGTTGAAAAATATCATGAAGTTTACAAAGAAATTGATAAAGAACTAGCTGCTAAACCTTATTAGTCTTTTAGAATTTTAAAGATTTCGACCATCGCCAAAGTTATATGTGGCAAATCGCACGAATTAGCTTTTTCAGAACGCTCTGCCAATAGCTGCAACTGTTGGCGGAGTAGTTCTTCAATGGACTGTTGTTTTTCATTCCCTTTGCTTTTGTTCATGTTCTCACCCCTTTCTGAATGGAGTTGATTGTGTGTTAAACCTAAAATTTCAACAATTTCTTTTGAAATCAAATGCGAATGGTAGTGTACAATCACTTTAGGTTTCTCATCACCTCTAACGATGATGTCGAAGCCTAAAATACCCTTACCATGATTTTCGCCGTTTGCAGCCCAGCCGAACTCTAGTCCATTTATAACAACTAAACCTTTTGAGCAAATTTCTTGACCATTTTTCTTCACTTGGATGTCCTGTAGTTTTTCTTCAGGAATTTGCGAAGATTTTACGTTTTTATTGTTCACGTTCCCACCTCTTTCATAGGACGGATTAAAATTATTAATCTAATCTTTTTTGTTCCTTTAAAGAACATTTATTTTCAAAAAAAATTACCCATTTAAAATTAAGTACATCAGCAATTTTTTGAGCTACTTCAACTGTCGGAGTTTTTAAACCCAACTCAATTTTGGTGTAGTAGCTTCGAGAGATATTTGCTAATTCCGCTACTTCGGATTGAGTTTTGCATTTTTGCATTCGAATGTTTTTTAGCCAAATTCTCATAACAACCTCCTTTCAGTTCCTTAAAGGAACATTTGATAACTTTATCATAAGGCACTTTAAGGAACATGTCAACAAAAAGTTATACTTTAAGGAACTTTAATGTTTTATCTCTTTCAGTTCCTATCAGGAACAATTACAATAGTTGTTAATAGGGGGGATAGAAATGGATGTTTTCGCTAACAGATTGAAAAAATGTAGAGAATCTATCAAAAAAACGAATTCACAATATACTCAATCTTATGTAGCTGAAAAAATAGGAGTAGCAAGAACAACGTACACCGCTTATGAAAATGGAACTAAAACCCCTCCGCCAGAAACCTTGTCAATAATAGCTGACTTTTTCGGAGTTTCTGTTGATTATTTGCTTGGACGTACTGACAATCAAAACACCGTAGATGATTACGAAATACAAACCATCGCAGCACACAAAGAAGGTGACGAATGGACAGAAGAGGAACTAAAAACAATTGAAGATTTCAAGGCATTTGTACGGTCTCAGCGGAAAAACAAGGGGTGATACGAATGTTGCTTTATGAAAATTTAATGTATGAAGCCGAACAGTTAGACATTCGTATTTTTGAAAAGTGGATGCCTTATACTACAAAAGGTCTTTATGCAGACAATGTTATATGGATTAATAAACATATACCTTCACAAATCGAAAAGGCTTGTGTCCTTGCTGAAGAGATCGGGCATTACCATACTAGTTCAGGGGATATACTCGACTTAAAGAATGTAGTCAGCCGCAAACAAGAACTTAATGCTCGCAGATGGGCATATAAAAAGCTTGTACCATTATCGAAAATTATACAAGCCCATAAGTTACATATAAGAAATCGTTATGAACTGGCAGATTATTTAAATGTGACAGAAGAATTTTTGGAAGCTGCGCTTGAATGGTATGAAAGTAAGTACGGTTTATCTGTATCGATCGATAATTTTACAATTTGTTTTGAACCATTAGGCGTTTTAGAGTTTTTTGAATGGTATAACCAATATGGAACATAGAAAGGAAGAGAATTAATTTGAGGAAAACTATATTATTTCTTTCATTTGTAATGACTTTATTTTTAGCTGGATGTAGTAGTAATTTAAGTGATTTCACTAAGGACTATAACGAAAATGCAAGAAAATATAATGTACCAGAATTAGTCGAAAAGGAATTCAGTGAAATCGAAGTTGACGAAAATATGAGTTGGCAAACTCTTTTTGAATCCCAAAAATATGACATAAATGCGAAATATCGAGATGGAAAAAAAGTTTCAGGTTATCGTATTGTAATAAAGGATTTAGAAAACTTCATTACAAAGGAAGGACTTGCCTATAATGCTACATTAACTGTCATTGATACATTGAAGTTAGACTTAAAAAAATTCAATAAAGAATTCGAAAAAATGTTAACAGGAGAAGCTGAAGAGTACACTGATAACGGATATGAAATTAAAATCTTCCTACATGGTGTAGCGGATAACCTACTATACATTAATATCGATAAAGAATAGAAGTTGTAATGTCAAGCGAATAAAGGTGTACCAGCTGTACTTCTTCTATAAATCATAAAATAGGGCATGTGTGTAGCATGTCTTTTAAAAGCATCACCATTTTAAATATTAAGCATTTATGTTTCACATTATTTTTTTATCGTTTATGTAGGTATATTTACACAACAAAGTGAATTACTATTATCACAGTTGTTTCTGTGTAAAAATATGAACTACACTGAGCCACATGCTGTTGTATTTCGTAAAGTTGATAATGATATTCTTTCAACACACCATTAGATTTCATAAATACTTACTTTATAAAAATATCCATAAAACTGGTACAAAGTAGTGATGTTTTGTCTAATGACAAAATGCCACAGAGGAGGGAGAATTTAATGATAACAAATATAAAATATTCAGATTTAATCAAAACAGCTATTAAAGAAACATATGTACAAGCAACTCAAAGAAAATTACTTGAGAAATTGAAAAATCAAGTTATAACGTATGAGGAGAGTATTTTTACTTATGATTTGGTTCATGTCCAAAAAACACAAACATTTGGAGAAATCTTTAATTTAGCAATGAATAGTTATGAAGAGAAAACTATTCAAATTATTCAAGAATTAGAGTACGAATTGGCATTTAAATATGCTACTCTCTACACTATTAACAGTCCTATTTTAGGCAAGTTAGATAAATTATTAAAAGAAGGAAAAATATTAGATGCTACATCTCTTAAATTTTCAGAGGATTATGTTACGGATTGGACTTATCAAACTAATTTGATACCATCTTTTAAAAAATACGATGATACTACTTATTTTTTAAAGTTTAGTAATGCTATTTCTGGTCATAAAACAGCTGAAAACTCCAGTAGAGTCACTATTAAATATCCAATTATAGTGGTATACTACAGTGATTTAGACATCTTAGAAATAAGACTAGACAATATAAAAGGTTATTTGCGTAGAGGTGACGAATACTTTTATTCAAAACAAATAAGTAAAGTTATCTCTTGGTTTCAAATTTATTTAGACATTACCCCTCTTCCTTTGGACATTGGATCCACTATAGATATCATCTCAAATGCTGATGAGGAACATGTTAATGTCTTCGCTAAAGAGCTAAAATACCGTTCAGGTTCTAAAGTGGTTTTAGACACAGGTAGAAATGACTCCACTGTTTTGCCTTTGTTAGGCGATTTAAAGCAAATTATCTCTGAAAATGATGATTTATTCAAATCATGTATTAATACAGGAAAAATCCAAAAATTATTAAGTGACTTTATTGATGAAATCGAAGAAAGCTCCGACAGCCCTTGGATTTCATTACGCTGGAACGATGAACTTAGCAATAAAGCCTTAAAAGTTAAATTTTCTTTTAATTATAAAGAAAAAAATATTGACTTACTTCAGTATTATAATTCAAGTAGTACTGAGATGGAGAGGATGAACTATGTTACAAAATACCTTGTTGAGTATAAAAGAAAATACGAAAATCAAGAATTTGCCACACCAATCTCAAGAGAAGTTATTAAAGACGCTACAATATTTCAAAAAGAATGAAACGATATACCCTGGACTCATTGCTAAACGTGGATCATTAACTCTTCATGATGCATATCGAATACTAAAGGATATCGAGAAATTAAAATATATTGAACATGTCTTCCTCATAAACTGTCCCTCATGTGGTGAAGAACACTTTTATGAGTCTATTGGTAATATTCATGGTGAGTTTGAATGTAGCCATTGTGGTTATGCTGATAATTTAAATATTTTCAGTGATGTCTTAATCGTTTATAGGGTGGTTTGTGAATGAATTCAAAAAGTGCCTTAGCTTTTAAAGAATACTTAAAAATATGTGAAGAAGAGGGTGAAGACGTTCTTGATTCTTTAAAATTCTCTTCAGAAGACTCTAAAATGTATTCAAATTTGTTAGATGTATTCATTAAAACTAACAGTTCTACAAATACATCAACTGCAACAAAAGGAAAAGCTTTAGAAAATTTAGTTGAATTTATATTTGAAAAATCAAATATTTTTACTATTAATAAGAATGTGCGTACCAGTACTAACGAAATTGATTTGCTTGTAAAATTGAATAAACCTGGCATTGATTTTATGAAAGCAGGCTATATATCATTAGATAATTATTTATTGTGTGAGTGCAAAAATTATAATAAAACAATTGGTGTAACTTGGACTGGCAAGTTTTATAGTCTTTTGAAGACATCTAAGAAAAAAATAGGAATTATATTTTCTTACCATGGTTTATCAGGAAAAAGTTGGAGCGGTTCTTCTGGGTTAGTTAGAAAAATAAACCTTCTAAGTGATAATACTTGTAAAATATTATCTTTTTCATTGCCTGACTTTAAATTATTAGAGCAAGGATATAGCTTTGCAAGCATTATTGAAAGAAAAATTGAAGCACTAGATAATGACACCGCACTCAATGATATTACCTCTCATGAACTAGAAGCCAATAATCCCTTTATTAGTGTGAGTGAATAACCCTCCTTCTCAAAAGTGAGGGTTTTATTGTAAAATAAAAAAGAACATACATTCTTTTCTTAGGAGTTGATTCAATGCATTACTACACTCACTTTACAGATTATATAAACAGCTTTACAGCTATTTAGGTATCACAGCCCTTTCCCTACTTGATATAACAGAAATTGCACTACAATTATGAATTAAAATTTTCTATTGACCAGATAATAGCCAAGCACTGTTTTTGAATGCCCAGCCATATATATTTTTAAAAGAGTATCAAACACCAGCAAAGGAATGGCAAGATTTTTGTCATGAGCTATGTAATGTGCTGTTGCATAGTGACGATTAGTTTCGATTACCTTCCCTTTTCAACAATATCAGGAGTTTAAAGCCAATAACTTTATGTACCATGCATGTGTGCCGACTTTTATACTACAGCGTATAGGAGGTATATGGTACAGCTAAAAACGATATTTTAAAGATGCAACAGCAATTTAACGTAGAATATGAATTTGCTGAAAAACGATTAATCCAGTACACCCATAAAAAGCTACATAGTCCATATTGGAATGGTAAGTCTACCCGCTTGTGATTACATTTGAAAGGAGGGATGCAAGTTCATGTATACGAATATATTCAATCTAACGCGCCTGCCAGCTCATTAGATGGAGGTATTCGTTAAATGGCGAGAGAAGCATATACAAAAACAAAAAAGGATTGTATCTATTATTATTTTAATTCAGACGGTGAAAAGCGCTATGCCTACAGGTATAAATTTTATGACCATAGCCGCGTGCGTCGAGAAAAATCAGGTAGTGATTTCCTCACTGAAAAAGCAGCTGAGCGTGCCTTAATTGCGGTTAAAGCGGACGTCTTAGATGAACGAATTGTATTTGTACAGAACTCCGAAACACTTGTGAGTGATTGGATTAAATTCTATTTGCAAATCCGCCGTAAAAAATGGGAGCCAAGCACGCTGCAACATTATACTGAAACGGCTGAAAATCACCTTATTCCAAAGCTAGGTCATTACAGGCTGCATAAGCTAACGAATTTAATTATTCAAGAGGAGCTTGTTGACCCACTTATCGAAAAAGGCAATAGGATATCCACAATCGAAAATATTTTACGCCCTTTCATCGCAATGCTCAACTATGCTGTTCAACGGGAAGTTTTAAAGAAAAACCCAATTACAGAGCTAGATTATGAAGATGCAGCGCCTAATGGACCTGACCAATATTACTCTGAAGAGGAACTGAATGACTTACTACGTTGTACTCGTTTAGATGGCTCCCCTTCTCGAATTGCCATTATTCACACCCTTGCCTTAACCGGCATGCGTCGAGGTGAAGCAATGGCTTTACGGTGGTCAGACATCGATTTCATGTCTAAAACAATTTCTATCACCAAAACAAGAGATCGGTATGGTGAGCGTACCCCTAAATCACGCCGTGGTATTCGTAAAGTGCATATGAATAGTACTCTAGTAGCTGAGCTAAAATCTTACTATGATTGGAGCAAGAAAGCTAAATGGAGTAAAAAGATTGAGCCTAAAAGCGATGACTATGTTTTCATTACAGTTAAGGGACTACGACCTGTTAAAGATTCATACACACGTGATGCGATGGCTTATATTTGTCAAAAGCATAATCTGCGCTTCATCAAAACGCATGGCTTACGTCATACTTTTGCATCAATTTTATTATCTCGTAATATCCCTCTCATCACTGTAGCAGAAATGCTTGGTGACCACCCTACAACAGTAAATAATGTGTACGCTCATTCCCTCGTCAAAAAGGAAACTGAGGCAAGTGACCTGCTCGACAGAATCGTCAGCAATCAGTAATCATTTGGGGTACAAATTGGGGTACACGCAATAAAAAGAGCTTAGAAACGTTGATATAACTGCGTTTCTAAGCTTCACCTCTCCAAATGATATAATTTGCGTGGTACACCACGCCCATCTGGTCTGTTTCTGCGTAACGAATTTCAATTTGTTTTTCTGATATATGCATTTTGGTCACCTCATGGTCTATCATACCGCTTTGGGTGGGAGTTTGTCAGGTTTGAGGTGTTATTTTAGAAATTAACTCAAATATACCATAAATAAAATCAATCTATTGTTCTCCACCAAGCCCAGATGATAAAATAAAATTATCTATTTCGGTCGGTAGCATCATAAAATATACTAAAATTTGAGCGGAGTGTTCCAAATTTCGTTATGAGATTATTAGAATGGCGAGCTACTTGAATAAAAAGGAACAAATCATTTAAGGAAAGGAGGAGACATTTATGACGGATCGTGAATTACTTGAGGTCATCTTAAAAAAGATGGACACGATGGATACAAAGCTAGATGTAGTCACACAGCAGGTTACTCGAAATAGTGAGGATATTGCTGTGTTACAGGTAACATTGGATACTGTAGTTGCACAAACAGCTCACAATGCTAGGCTTCAGCCTTCGTTAGATAACGCTGTCGCTAAAATTGCTGAGCTGGAAATGGATATGAAGCTTGTGAAGAAGCTTATATCATAAATAACCAAAAGGCGCCAGATTCCTTAGAATCTTTAGCGCCTTTTAACATGATGGCTAACCAACCATCATTAGTATTGTGTCCAAAATTTATCTATTTATTCGAAAAGCTCACAATTCAATCTATTTCTTCGTTTACACAAGCTCCGCTAGGCGATCCCAAGTTTCTTCTATGCCTTCTAACATGCCCATATCTAACACGGTCTGAAGACTTTCTGCGGATACGTATTCAGCACGGTTAATTAACTTCGTCTTTCTACCTAAATCAACAAATTCTAATGTGACCTCAGTTGAAGGCAGTTCGTCATTTAGATTGCCTTCTGCATCTGAAAAATAATCCGTATAGCAAATTTTTTCTGGCTCGATAATTTCTTTATAAACCACCTTCACCCAAGATTCCATGCCAAAGAATTCCCCTTGGCTTTGGTCAACACATTTCATACAGTAGTGCCAAATGCCTTCTGGACGGAAGTCGATATGACATACAGGCACGTCCCACCCTTTAGGTCCCCACCAATTTTTTAAATGCTATGGCTCTTTAAACATGTTGAATAATAAATCACGTGGTGCATCAAAAATGCGCTCCAGTATAAGTACACGATCGTTTTCTACTCTTGATACCATTGACATTGTAAATCCTACTTAGTTTTATGATTGTTCTTTTTCCTGCAATTCCTTCAAATACGCATCTAAATTATCAAATCTTTCTTGCATGACACACTGGAAGGATTGTATCCAAGAGTCCAGTGCTTGGAACGGTTCTGGTCGAAGCTTGTAGATTCGTCGATTCGCTTGTGCTTGCACTTCTACAATTCCGCTGTCACTCAGTACTTTTAAATGCTTTGAAGTTTGGGGCTGCTTTAATCCTAATTGGTCAGCAATTTCCCCAACAGTTTGAGGGCCTTGGCGTAGGAGCTCGACAATATGCATACGATTTGATTCGGCTAAAGCGCTCAACGTCGATATGTTTATGTCCGAATTATTCCCTAACATGTTCCTCACCTCATAAAATGCTGATTATCATAAATATACCTCAACAAGAATATTCCTGTAAAGGCATATTATAAAACCTTTTCAACTGGACAATATCATTTCGGAACTTCTTACTATTCTAAACGTAACTACTATTAGACAAATTAGGAGATGATGCACTTTTTGCAGCAATTTCTGCTTCTATGAAAAGAAAAAGAAAGTAGGTTTTCTATTTTGTGCGTTGCTTTAGCATTTATGCTCATAAAAAAGCAGGTAGCTATAAAAATGTAATTTTCCTACAGCTACCTGCTTGTTAATTATTCAAATCATCTGGGTAAACGGTTGTATCGAAAACTTCGCCGTTCGCCTCATCTTTATAATGAATCGTTACTTTGTATGCGTCTGCATCAACGCCATTAAACACTTGATAATACATGCCAGCGATAGCTAGCCCAAATGAAGCAATTGAATCAAAGCTACCTTCAAAGCTCTCTTTTTCAACTGTTAATGTAAACTCAGTATAATCTTTATTATAAGCGACATCTTTGATAGACGGGAAATTATCAGTGCTTTTAATTTCTTCAACTGATTCCAGTATTCCGTCTTCCAATTCCTTCATCATTTCTTTATGCTTTTCCTTCGACATTGTATATGTCAAAGAACCATCATCGTTTTGCTTGATTTCGCCAATGCCCTCTTCTTTTGCTTGTGCAATTACCTCAGCTACATCTTGACCTTCTAGGAAAGATGCAGGTAGCTTGATTTCAACATTTTGATTACAGGCTACTAAAATAAGAGATAATGCGAATAAAAATGGTAGTAGTTTTTTCATAAATTCTCCTCCTTATCTATTACTATACATAATTTGGAGACATACTACTACTAATTATGTAGAAATAAGGGGATATATGCTTTAAAGCCCGCTTTTATGGCAGGCTTCAGAGTCACTTTATTTCGTAACATTTCGTCGTTGATCAATCGTAATGTACAAGCCTAACAAACGATCAGTAGTCATTTGCTTATTTTGCAAATCTGTCAAATGTGATGCTTGAATGATGCCCTCTTGTACGGCTTGCGCTATAAAGGCTTCTGCTGCTGTTTGCATAGCAGGACTTCCTGGATTCCATATTTGTGACATTGGCACTTCCTCCTTTGGATCAAATTGAACAGGTACAGTACTGCTTGTTGGAACAACGATATTCCCTTCTAGTTTATAGCCAGACGGCATCTTCCAAGTTGAATTGATTTCAAAATGTACTCTATCAATGCTACCTGCCCAATCGCTGCCCCATATAATATTTAATTTGCGAGCAATTGCCCCGACTTTATTTAATATGGAAGCATCATACAAGGTGTTTGGTGGTCCAACAGCGATGTCCCACGCTAAACGTGATTTGTGCTTGCTACTAAGCGTCCATGTGACAATTGCCCCTGGTCTTGTACGCCCTTGTGCATACAAGTAATTTTGGCGCTCTTGACTGCGGTACGTCTCGGTAATAAAAACATTGCGAATTCCTGCCTTATAACATTCTTGAAATAGTAATTTACAAGCTGTTTGTGCTGTCGGTAAAAGCTCCGCTATATCTCGAATAGTCGCTTCTACACTCATCTATTATCACCTACTTTCTTTGTATTTTATGTTCATCAAGCATGTTGTTATATGTTATCTAACATAAAAAACGAGCCTCCATGAATGAAGACTCGTTTTTTATGAAACTTTATGCGCGTTCTTTTGTAGAATAACATAATAAGCCTATACAAAAACTAAACAATAATTATCTAAGCAAAATTGGCAGTAGCTGCTTCCATACTTTTTTAGCCTCTGGAATTGGAAAAACAGGAAATACATGATTCATTTTTGGATATTCAAAATAGAGTAGATCAACGCCTTCCTTCTTTGCTTTTTCAAGTAGCATATGAGCATCAACGATCAGCATTTCTCCTGTACCAACAAACAATGTAATGCGTCCAATATCCTGCAAAGGGCCGTGCAGTGGACTAACTAAATGGTGTGAAATATCTTGAGAGTTTGCCCACAGCTTTCCAAGCATTTGCGCACCAGCTAAGCCAAGCATCGGATCGATTTTTTCAACATCTGCATAACGAGGGTCCTCCCCTGAGACATCAAGCCATGCGGAAAATAAAATGATTTGTTCCGCCCGTCGCCTATTTTGCAGCATAACATCCTGTGCGAAAGCGAGTGCAATCCCTCCACCAGCTGAATCTCCCATAAAAATAAAGGGCTCGCTATGTTTTTCACAAAGCATAGCGTAAAATGAGTGCAGTTTTTCATACAATGCCTCATGTGTAAAATGCGGTAGCTTTGGATAAATCGGCACAATAATACGAAACTGTGTGCGTTCAGCTAGCTTTACAAGATAGCGCCAATGAAACATCAGCGGGTCATTAATATAAGCGCCACCATGAAAATAAAGAAGATTTTTCTGAGCGTCAATATGCTCATTCAAAACATAGTACAGCATACCATCGTATTGATATTTAGTAATATGATGCTTTGCTTGAAATTTTTCATCAAGCTCATAGGCTGGTGCTTGTCTTCTTTCCTCGATAAAAAGTGCCATTTCTTGCACATCTAAAAACTTTTGCTTCGTCTTACGCCAAATTAAAAATTGCTCAAATAAAAAACTTTGCCAGCTTCTCATACGTTCCCCTCCTTACGACTATATATTCGTGAGGAGGAGACGCGAATCCTGTTATTTTTAGTGAATATACGGGATTAATTGATTTTCAATGACATCCTGCCCTACGTTCATCCATTTGCTTTTTTGACATATTTCTGCGTCCTTTTCAACTGGGGATTGGAATTGACTTGCTCCCGTTGCATCAAGCCAAGAGCTTTCATCGTAATCCAACCCCATATTGACGATATGCTTAATAATAAATGGTTTTTGAAAGCGAATAATGCAGTCATAGCAATCCATTTCTCCTTCTACTACAACGAAAGGAGCTCTCAAATAAATCGTCGTTCCTCCTTCGCGCCATAACGCAACATCAAAGCTTCCTTTGTCATAATCCCAGTTACCACCAATCGAAAATCCATATTTACAAATTTGGCTACGCAATAAGCCATATTTTGCCTCACGCCCTACAAGAGCTGTTTCTAATAATAACAAAAAAATCTACCTCCTTATCGTGGAGTGTAGCCGAAAAAAACCCCCTTTAAACGGCTGTTTAAGGAGACTTCCACTCTGAAATAATGTAAATTGAAAAAACGTCGGGAAACTGTCATTTCCCGACGTCTTTTTACTCCTCTACTACTAGCTCTTTCTCTTCTAGCTTCCGCACTTCAATGTAACGCAAATAAATATCCTCTTTTTCGTAAATTGAAAATGCATAATTTTCATATTCGATCACAACGTCATCAACTAAATCCGTATTTTGTGAGAAGTACCAGCCACCAATTGTATCAATATCAGGATTTTCCAATTCGATATGTAATAGCTTTGACACGTCATCTAACAGCATTTTTGCATATAAAATATAATGCCCCTCGCCTACTTTTCGAATATCTGGAACCTCATCTCCATCAAATTCATCACGAATTTCACCAACTAGCTCCTCTAAAATATCTTCAACTGTCACTAAGCCTGAAGTACCGCCATATTCATCCAGTAAAACAGCCATATGGACGCGTTCTTTTTGCATTTTCGTCAGTAAATCGTGAATTGGAATTGTTTCGATTGTTTTTAAAATAGGGTTAATAAAATCTTCAAATTTAAATGTTTCCTCTGTAATTCGATTATTAATTCCCAATGTTAAAATTTCCTTAATATTTAGGAAGCCGATAATGTTATCGCGATCTCCATCATAGACTGGGTATCGTGTATAACGCTCTTCGGAAATAACTGTAATGATTTCGCGGAAATTAGCACTAATATCGAAGCCAACAATTTCTGTACGTGGCACCATGATTTCGCGTGCAATTTTATCATCGAATTCGAATACATTATTTACGTATTTCAATTCATTTTTATTAATTTCACCGCTCTTAAAGCTTTCTGCAAGCAGTAAGCGTAGCTCTTCCTCCGTATGTGACAGCTCATGCTCGCTCGCAGGCTTCATGCCAAATAAGCCCACTAATAAACGCGCTGAGCCATTCAAAAACCAAATGAATGGATATAAAATTTTATAGAAAAGCATAATTGGCTTTGAAAACAGCAATGTTACTTTTTCAGCTTTTTGAATTGCTACTGTTTTTGGTGCTAATTCACCAACAACAACGTGTAAAAACGTGGCAATAACAAAAGCGCCACCAATTGTGAAAAACTTAATATAATCTGTGCCAATACCTAGCATTTCAAAAAATGGGTGAAGAATAAACTCAAACGTTTTCTCCCCTACCATCCCGATACCAAGTGCTGTTACGGTAATTCCTAATTGGCAGGCCGATAAATATTCATCCAAATGTGTCGTTACTTGCTTTGCAGATGGGGCGCTTTTTACACCTTCTGCAAGTAGCTGATCAATACGTGATTGGCGCACTTTTACAATGGCAAACTCTGTTGCCACGAAAAATGCTGTTAGTGCTAATAAAATAATAAAAATGGTTAAGTTGATACTGGTCGTCAATCAGTTGTCTTACGCTTGAAACGTAAGACTTCACCTCCTAAGTGATTAATAGTAGTAATGATCGTATTAATGTGTTACTATCTTGCTTCATTTTTGTTACAATATTTTGTTTTGCAAGCTGGTCTTCTTTTGATAACTTTGTCACGAGCAATGCTACCTCTTTTTCTAGCTGCTGCATCTGCACACGAATATCTTGAATATCAATTTCCTCCATCTTCGGTTCAATCAAATGTTTAATTTGCTCTAATGAAAGCCCTTCCTTTTTCTTGCGCTCAATAAAATGTAGCTGCTCAATAGCCTCTTGATTGTAATAGCGATAGTTAGAACTAGATCGCTTTGCTTTCAACAAACCTAGATTCGTATAATAATCAATTGTGCGCTTCGTAATCCCTGTCATTTCAGCTAGTTCACCAATTTTCAGCATCTCGATCCCAAATCAATCCCTCCAAACTATCACGTGATACTTTTAGTATACTCATAAATAAAGATAATTTGCAATTATATTCACTTTCATTTATCGTTATAAATTGTGCGAGAATTGAATATTGTTTTGTTAGTAGTATGGGGCGTGTGATATAAAAATAAATTTCTAAAATGAAGTGTCGTATAATATGTAGGTATAATGAAATTATTTATCTATTGGAGACGCTAAATTTTCATACAGCTTACTTTACAATTTTTAAAATTGAATAGCAACACTTTTTACATATTAAGTATATTTAACGCTTTATTAGGTTGCTTGAGTTGTTATTGATATAACTATGCCATATGGATGATTGCTATATTTCGTTGGAAAGATGATTGATAATAGCCAAGCTCATGAATTCATGATAGAATTAAGCTTCAATACAGTAAGGGACGTGAATTTTTTGATTAAAATTGAATTACCAAAACCAGATCTTGTTATTCGTCAACGTGAACAAGTGTTAAAACCAGGTGATGTAGAAATTACACCATTCCATGGCTTTATCGACTTCCATAAAATCACACGTGAAAAAGGTGGAATTTTCTTCTTTTACAACGAAAAAAATGAGCTTTTATTCGTTGGGAAAGCGCGCAAAATCCGCCAGCGCATTAAAAAGCATTTCGAGGACAATGTGTCACCGATGAAAAAATACCGCGATGAAATCTTTAAAATCGAAGTATACGAAATCGAAGATCCTATGGAACGCGAAATTTATGAAACATACGCAATCAACACATTACGTGCGAAGTACAACATCGATAAAGTGTTCTTTGAATAATAAGCGAAAGCCTACACTGTTATTTTTACGTGTAGGCTTTTTTAATATTTCTCCCGCCTCCTTCATATAGTAGCAAGGAAAGGTGGGACATGAGTGGAACTAGCACTTCTTTATATGATTTGGCTCCGTATTTTATCTGGTAGCATTGATATTGCAGCTGCATTTCTGATGTACAAGCTTGGCGCTTTAGAAAAGGCTTTCGTTGTCAATACCTCTCTTGCGCTCGTTGGTCCCATTATTTTTATTGTCACAACAGGCATCGGCTTAGCTGGGATGCAGGATAAGATTTCCTTCGCAAAAATGCTTTGTTTATTTAGTGGTATTTTGCTAATTTTTATTAGCCTCCGCATGAAATGATGTCAAAATAAAATCCTTGTCAGGAATATCGGTCTGCTTAAATTGCTCAATAAACGCTGCGCCGTCATAGGCTACTTCAATAAATGTCCAATGTATAGCTATATCAACAGTGCAAATCGCATATTTCGCCTTGTTTGGACTATTGCAGCCTAAGGCACCTGGATTGATATACATGGTCTTGTCATTTTCAAAGACATGTGTTGGATGATGATGTCCAAAGCAAATGCAATCATATGTTGGATAAGCTTGAAATAGCTTCTCCATATTTTCAAGTGATGGCTGATGAATTGAGGCAAACGGGTCTTCATGGAAAGGCATATTCTTTCCTTTTAACGCATAGTGTGTAAATAAAAAGCGCTTTGTATCAATTGTTTTCTCTATTTCACGTGGCAGCTGCTGTAACAAAGGAATCAATGCTGGATCGAGCCTTGCCGCAAGCCATTCATGATGCGCACGAATGCCCGCATGACTTTTTGGGTAAGGCTGACCTTCAATAATTGCTAACACTGCCTCATCGTGATTACCACAAACAATTTCACAATGTGGCAAGGCGCTGAGCAACTGCAATACTTCATTTGATTGGTGTCCAATACCAATTAAATCACCTGTGCAATAGACCTCATCCACACCTCGCTCCTTTATATCTTGTAAAACTGCCTGTAAAGCAACAGCATTGCCATGAATATCTGTCAAAAGTGCAAACTGCATTATCTACATCTCCTTTGGGCTTGCAATTCCTAATAAACGTAAGCTTTCGCCTAACACTAGTGCCACGCAATGTGCGATAGCTAAACGGGCTTGCTGGTATTCGTCGCCGCTTAGTAGCTTCGTTTGGGCATAATATTTATTAAAGCTGCGTGCTAGCTGTAAGCTATATTTTGCAATTTGCGATGGATCCGCATCTTTGAATGCTTTTGCTAGGCTGTCTGGGAAGTCCTGTAATTGCTTAATTAATGGCCAAGCCGCTTCATCCACATGTATGATTGGCTCCTCATTAGCTACATAAGCACCCTTCTTCAACAGCGTTTGAATCCTTGCATATGCATATTGCACATATGGACCTGTTTCTCCTTCAAAGGTTACCATTTGCTCAATATCAAAATCGATATCATGCATGCGGTCATTTTTTAAATCGTTGAAAATCACTGCACCAATGCCAACCGCTTTTGCTACTTCTTCCTTATTTACAAGCGTGGGATTTTTCTCCTCAATATTATGGAAGGCTGCATCAATCGCTTCCTTTAACACATCTGCAAGCAGTACAACCTTGCCTTTTCTCGTCGACATTTTTTTGCCCCCAACGAGCATCATGCCGAATGGAATATGCTGATAATTTTTTGCCCAATCATGCCCCATTTTTTGCAGGACGGCAAACAATTGCTTGAAATGCAACGATTGCTCATTGCCTACAACATAAAAAACTTTCGCTGGTGCATATGTTTCTTGACGGTAAACAGCAGCCGCTAAATCACGTGTTGCATACAATGTGGCACCATCATTTTTCTTAATTAAGCATGGCGGCATATCAACAAGTGGCACAACCATGGCTCCGTCTGATTCGACTAATAATTGCTTTTCTTCAAGCTCTGTCACAATGCGTGCCATTTTATCATTGTAAAAGGCTTCCCCGTTGTAGCTATCAAATGTGATGCCGAGCAATTGATAAATTGCTTGGAATTCCTGTAAAGAAGCTGCTCTAAACCATTGCCATAATGCGTGTGCTTCTTCATTACCATCCTCCAATGCCTTAAATGCTTGACGTGCCTGCTCATTTAGCCCATCATTGTGCTCTGCCTCCTCATGAAAGCGCACATAAATTTTTAACAGCTCAGCAATTGGTGCCGCTTCAATTGCTTCTTTATTGCCCCATAATTTGTATGCCACAATCAGCTTGCCAAACTGTGTGCCCCAATCCCCTAAATGATTAATACGCACTGCCTGATAGCCCATTTTCTCAGCAATATTCGCTAATGCATTCCCAATGACTGTGGAGCGTAAGTGCCCCATCGAAAAGGGCTTGGCAATGTTCGGTGAAGAAAAGTCGAGCACAATTGTTTCTTTATTGGTAGAACGTGTGCCATACTGTCCTTGTTCAGCCATAATTTGGGCGATAACTTGCTGCGCAATTGGTAGCTGCTGTAAATAAAAATTAATATAGCCACCTTCCACCTTCAGCTCTTTAATGAAATCGGCTTGAATATGTGATGCTACTTCAGCCGCAATAATTGTTGGTGATTTTTTGTATTTTTTCGCTAATGTAAAGCAAGGGAAGGCAAGATCGCCTAAATGCTCATGCTTCGGCTTTTCCAATAATGCTGTCACCTCTGTTACTGATAACTCATTTTGCAATGCTATGCTAATGATTGTTGCTAATTGGTTTTTCATATTTTCCTCTCCTTTTTTGCATAGAAAAAGCCCCCGCCTCTAAAAAATAGAGACGAGAGCTGTAAATTCCCGTGGTACCACTCTAGTTGTCATCGAAATGACCACTTTACTGTTGTTAACGAGGTGACTTCCCCGATTGACCCTACTTCATTGTTCAGGTAATTTCTCCAAAGTGCGCTTCACTAATTTCATGATATTAGGCTCACACCATCCCTAACTCGCTTCACTCACTCAAATAGCTACTGTCTTTTTCATCGAATTTCAATTATTTTAACAATGAACAATACGTGCGTCAAGCGAAAAATTGATCGATTTTATCCATATCTTGTAGTACGTATTGGCGATTGGCGATAATGCCTTCAAACCAATTAGCGATAATTTGCTGTAAATTTTCCTCTAGCTCCTCGTGCTGATACAGCGTATGAACGACCGCATCAATAAATTGTGTGCGCTCCTCATAAAATTTGACGCGCATTGCAAAGTCTTTGCCTACTTCCTTTTGGAATAGCTGTCCTAAGCGCAGCACGCCTGCATTCATTGCCTGCTCGCCATATAAAGAGGAGCCAACAATTGCAAGCTTTTGTAAGAATGTCACAGGAGACTGCGGAAAATAGCCTTCCATAAAATGTTTTGTGCTCGCTGTTATTTCTTTCACACGCTGTAATTGCGTATCTGTTAATGTGCGTGTTTGCTCAAACAATGGCATGAGCATATTGAGCTCATCTAAATATTTTTTCGCTTGAGATAGACGTGCTGAGCTCACTTGTTGTCCTGTACGTTCGTTGATTGTTTCTGCTATGTAAATGCGCTGTATGTATGATGCTAATAAAATAAGACCATTGTATTGTTGCTGTGCCGACATCTTGATTCCCCTTTCACCTTGTACAAAGATACCATATTTTTTAAAATCAGCATAGCATTGGGCAAAAATTGTAGTGTATTTGTTTTTCTTCAATTCACTCTTTTGTTATACTATAGTTGTAGAACATTTTATGGAGGAAAGAAATGAAAAAACTTGCAGCAGTATTTCTAGCATTTACACTTGTCTTCTCAAGTGTAGGAACGACAATCTTTTTCGGTGGTGACCACCAAGTGGAGGCAAAGTCTTATAAATCAGGGAAAAAGGGCTTTAAATCCAACAATAACAATCAGTCTAATATTCAAAAAGAGAATAAGGACAATAACAACGCGACAACAAATCAAAATAACACGAATAAATCAAAAAGCGATACAACTCAAACGAAAAAAGGTGGCTTCACTTCTGGCGGCTTAATGAAAGGTCTCTTTATCGGTGGTTTAGCGGGCTTATTATTTGGTAGCTTATTCGGCGATTTAGGTATTTTAGGCTCAATTTTAGGCTTTATGGTCAATGCAGCAGCGATTGCGGTAATCGTCTTCCTATGCATTAAAATTTACCAAGTAATGACACGTAAAAAGAAAGATGAGACGTCAAAAACATGGAACAACTAACATTATTCGAGCAGGATTTAATTAATGCGATTTGCATTTTCCATGCACGCTTTAAAAATGTTCAGCCTGAAAATGTAGAAGTTGAGCTAATGTATGATGATTTAGCAGGCTATACAGCAGAAGCCTATGTGAATGGCCAAGTTGAACTATACAATACTGTTAATTTTATTACCGCGTTACGTCTTTATATCGATGAAGAGCTACAACGCGATTCAATCAGTGCGCGAATCTCGCTTGATATTGATGATGAAGCTGGCATGATTGCCAATGTTTCATGGTAAATAAAAAGCCTCTCCTTAGCGAGAGGTTTTTTTATTTACATTTCAAATAAGTAATCGCGCTCCACTTTGCATACACGTAATGCGAATCGACTATACCATTCCTTTTTTCCACGCTCTTGTGCCACCTGATGAGCGGCATTTGCCTTCCAGGCTGCAATATCTTCAAGCGTTTGCCAGTAGGAAACGGTAATACCTAAATGTGTATCTCTTGCACTTTCGACACCTAAATAGCCCTTTTGCTTACTCGCTAATTGCGCCATTTTTGCGGCCATCACATGATAGCCTTGGTCACCCTCTGTTCGCTCTGAAGCAAAAATTACCGCATAATAGGGTAGCTCATATGTATTCGCTAAATGACTCATCTTCCTCCACTCCTGCCTATTTTAATTATACCTTCTACTTCACAGCGTAAAGCATGGAATTTTTGTGCAAGTGGAGTTTGTGGCTCCATTGCTGCAAGTCTGCGTTTTCCTAGTCTACGGTCAAGCATTGCAAGCACTTGCACTAGCTCATTTTCATGATGCAGTGCCCCCTCTATTGTAAGTCCATAAAATGCATCTAATGCTTGATAGAACAACCAAGCAGGGTAAAGTCCCTCATTCATTACTTGCTGTTCGATTTGATCGCTTAAATTCACAAGTGCCTGGCGTTCTGTTGATTGCATCATCACTTCCCAATTTTCGTTGTATGGTATTCGCGGTAGCTCCATTGCTTGCTTTGTATATTGCTGATTCACACGTACTTGGAATGCTAAATCATCCGTGCGCAAAATTTCCTCACCTTTATATACTAGCCATACTTTTGCAGGCTGGTCATGCGCCTTTCGATGTACTGTCGCATAAAGCTGTACTTGCCCTTTCAGCTTATCGGCTAAAAAGTGCTCAAATTGCTTCTGCTGTTTACTAAATCGCATCGCTTCCTCCATTCATGCTGTTAGTTTTATTCTTATTGTACATAAAAAACGCAAGAAGCCACAATGGCTTTCTTGCGTTTGATTAATCAATTACGCCTTGACGTAATGGCATCGGGACTTCTGTTGATTCAAGTTAAATTTTAAATTTCGCAATTGCTTGTGTAAGCTCTCCTGCTTTTATTTCAAGCTCTGCAGATACAGCGTTAATTTCCTGAATCGATGCCACTTGCTCACTGATTTGCAGCACGATTTCTTCCGTACTGTTCGCTACACCATTGACGTTGGAAGCTAGCTCTGAAACAGATGCTGAAACTTCCTCTGTTGCTGCTGAAATTTGCTCTGTAACAGCAGATGCATCCGCAATGCGCATCGTCATATTTTCGATTGCTCCAGTAATTTGATTGAAGGAATCTCCTGCTACTTCAATAACTTGTACACCTGTCTCAACACGCTGTAAACTATCTGCAACAGCGCCTTCTACATTTTTCGTCTCATGTAAAATTTCTGTCGTTAAGTTCACAATTAAATTAGCGGATGATTTCGATTGCTCTGCTAATTTGCGCACCTCATCTGCCACGACAGCAAAGCCTTTACCATGCTCGCCAGCGCGTGCTGCTTCAATTGCCGCATTTAATGCTAATAAATTCGTTTGATCTGTAATATCTGTAATAACATTTGTAATGCTTTGAATTTGTTGTGAATGTGTGATTAGCTTTGAAATTAACTCTGTTGTTAATTTCGTTGAGCTATAAATATCTTGCATTTGCTCTTTCGCATCTTCAATCGTAACAAGCCCTTTACTTGCAATGACTTGCGTATTTTGTGCCTCATTGTGTACCGTTTGCGTAGACTCCGCAATATTTTGAATACCAAAGGCTGTTTCATCCATTGCAACTGAAGTATCTGTTGCGATTTGTGATGATCCGTGTGTGCTTGATGAAATTTGTTCAATGCTGCTTGCAACCGTTGTAGACGTTGAGGATACTTGCGCTGTATTTGTTGTCAGCTCTTTCGAGATGTTGGAAAGCTGCTCCGCATTTTCGCTCGCCACAGTAATTAATTCACGCAGTGATGCCTTCATTAAATTGAAGGATGTCGCAATTGTTGCTACTTCATCTTTTGACTTTATGGCAACGTCCTCAACTGTTAAATCCCCTGTTGCAATTTGGTCTACTGCTCCTGCTAATGCCTTTAATGGCATTACAACTACACGCATAATTGCTAAAACACTTATAATACCGATAATAATACTTACAAGTGAAATAATGGCTAAAATAATCGTTACTTGCTCTACTTGCTTGCCTGTTTCCTTTTGCGTTTCAGTAAATCGTTCTTTATTATAGATAAGCATTTCATTCGCTGCTTCACTTAGTTTATTATTGACTTTACGCACTTCAATATTTAATATTGGAATCGCACTATCAACTTTCCCATCATCCACTAAGCCAATTACACGTGCCGCTGCTTCACTATAGTTATTATTTGCTTCAATTAATTGGGCAAGTAATTCCTCCATTGTACCAGCAGATGCAATCTCCTCTAAGCGCTGTAATGAAGCTGCAATCGCCTTTTGCTCATTTTCTAAGCTCGACAGTGCGTCAGAACCCTTTGCTAATACATATTGTCGTAAAAAAGCCCCTTGTCCCCCTATACGTGACTGCACATCTGCTGCCAAATAAACTTGCTCTAAACGACTATCTATCAGTTCATTATACCTATTATTGACCTTCGAGATTTGCAAATAGCTAAAAACTGAAATACCGAAGATAATCACAACTAATGTACCTAAAGATATGTATAATTTTTTCCCAATACTCAACCAAAAATACCCCCTTTTTCACACACAATCTCATTATATGCATTTCTTTTATACTATGTCAACGTTGCTAATCGAATGTTATAAATTTTCTAGCAACATCAACTTCTTTTATTTTCAAAAATCAACTAATCTTCTATCCTTTATCATCATATAAAAGTGAAATTTTGTTGATTTCGCAAAAAAATGCTGAAATATGATGCTATAAGCTTTCTTATGCAAATTAAAAAAGCCTGAACAATTTTGTAAAACGCTCGATGTTTGCGTTTACTTCCTTGTTCAGGCTTTGCTTGCAATGCTATTTTTTTACATAATATAGCATTATATTATTATTTTGCTTCTTCTAGTGCAACATCAACAATGCGACCTTCTGTCTTTGTTGGTACTTCTTTTAATGAAAGTAATTGCTCTTGGAAGTTTTCCCAATCAGATAAACCTAAATCTGTTACACGGCCTTCTGCATATGCTTTTGCAAACATATCAAATCCGTCTCCACCTTTAGCTGTAAACGCATTAGTTGCAACTGTATATGTTTTATCATCATCAAGTGCTACATAGCTGCCAGATGCTTTATCGAAGTATTCGATTGATACAACACGAGAACCTACTTCTTTTGAAGAATCATATTTTAATTTTGCACCTGCAACGTGTAGGAAACCACCATTTTCTTTTGGTGCATTTTTCACTGATACTTCAAATGCTGCTTTTAGCTCTGCACCTGTTGCATCCATAAGTGCTAGTGTATTACCGAATGGTAGTACAGTAATTACTTGACCAACTGTAATATTGCCAGCTGGAATCGCTGCACGAATACCACCACCGTTTTGGAATGCCATTACAACTGGTTTATCAGTATATTTTTGTGCTTTTGCTAACATACCATCTGTAATAATATTGCCTAGTACTGTTTCATTGCTGCGTACACTTTCTAAGCTATTTTCAGTTGCGCGTGGGCTTGCTAAATCTTCAGTTAATGTCACACCGATTTCTTTATTATTTACGCCATCCACATGTGCTTTGTATGGAGCTAATAATTTTACTAGTGCTTCATCCTCTGCTACTTCACCTAAGTCGATTAGCTTACCATCATATTCTGTGACAACGCCATTTTCATCAAATGTCACATCAATTGTTCCTAAATAGTTTACATATTCATTTGCTTGAACGATTAATGTTGCCTCTTTGTCTTCACCAACTGTATTTGTATCAACAACAAATGGCTCTTCTAATTTTGTATGGTCATGTCCACCAACAATTAAATCGATGCCAGGTACACTTTTCGCTAGTAAAATATCATTGTCAACGTTTGGATTATCGTTATAGCCGATATGTGTTAACGCAATAATTTTATTAACACCCATACCTTCAAATGCAGCTACTGCTTTTTCTGCTTCTTCAATATAGTTTGAGAATACTACTTTATCAGGTGATGCGATATCTTTTGTTTCTTCCGTTGTTAAGCCAAAGATACCTACTTTTTCACCGTTAATTTCTTTCACGATACCTGAATAAATTTTACCGTTTTCAGGCTCACTTGAAACTAAGTCTGTAAATAAGCCTTTGAACTTATCATCAGCTGAGAAATCCACGTTTGCTGAAACGAATGAGAATTTAGCACCTGCTACGAAATCTGCTAATGCTTGATGTCCTTCAGGTGATGAACCTAAATCAAACTCATGGTTACCGAACACCATTGCATCAAAGCCGATTTCATTTAATAGCTCTAAATCCGCTTTACCATGGAATTCATTGAAGTATAATGTACCGCTGAAAGCATCCCCAGCATGTAATGTTAAAGCGTTTTCCTTCGCTTCACGCTGCTCTTTCACAGCTGTAGCTAATTTAGGCATTTTATCTGCACGTGCATGCGTGTCATTAACGTGTAATACAGATAATGTAAATGTATCGCCTGTTGTTACTTCTGGTGTTTCAGGCTCTTCAGTTAATGTGTTCACAGCATTTAAAATAAATGTTGCTAATTGCCCACGTTTTACATTTTGCTCAACGCCAAATTGTGTTTCAGAAAGGCCTTGTGCAATACCTGCTTCATATAATGCTGTCACAAAGTATGCATAGTCATTATCTGCAGGTACATCTTTGAACGGGCTATCGCCCTCTGCTTCTAGACCTAATGCTTGCGCAATCATGAATGCTAATTCGCCACGCGTAATTGTTTCGTTTGGCTCAATTGTGTTATCTTCATAGATTTCGATTGCATCAAGTGCTGCTAACGCTGCGATTGGTCCATAGTATTGGTGTGATGTTGGAATATCCGCAAATTTTGGATTTTCTACTTTTTGCGTATCAAGACCTAATACACCAGCAATAATTTTTGCTGCTTGTCCACGTGTTACATTTTGATTTGGTTTAAATGTACCATCTGGATAGCCTTTAATAACGCCTGCTTCATGTAATGCTGTAATTCCTTCATAATGTGCATCGCCAGCTTTTACATCTGAAAAAGTGCCTGCTGCTAATGCAGGTGTTACAGCTACTACAGTAGCTGTAACAGCAACAGCAGCTGTTGCTGCGTAAAATTTGTTTCGTTTTTTCGTCATTTGGGAAATTACCTCCATCTTTATATCAAATCTAAAGTGTACACTTAAATTCTACATGAAAGCGCTATAGAATTCTAGATAATTAATAATATTCTTAATAAAAAAACATGCCTGTCATATTGATAGTATTGAAAAAGTCGATTTATACTAAAATCCTAGCATAAACCGACCCATATATTTCTTACTCTATTGTTTTGTTATGTTTTTCAACTAGCTTCATTATTATTTTGCTTCTGTTTCTTCAATAGCAGATAAATCTAATTCCTCAAATGTCTTAGCATTTTTTAATACTTCTTCTGGAATTGTAATTGTTGATACGCTGTTGTAGTCTGTGTATTTGATTGTTGATTTATTTGTAACATCCATTGTTATGCCTTCAGCCTTCATGCCAAAGCCGAAATTCATAACCATTTCTTCGATATCAAATGTTTCTTTATTAATTTTGATGTCGTATGTGAATGTATCAAATTTCATGTTTTTAATTTCAGCAAGAGCTTCCTCATCTAAGCCTAAGTTTAATGCACCCATTTGCTCTTGAACTAGCTCAGTAAATTTATCGCCAGCCCCTGTTAAAGATAAAATATAGTGATTACCTTCTTCTTTAATTTTGAAATCAGTTGCGAATTTTTTTAGCATTTCTAATTGCTCTGCTGCATTTATTTGTGCACCTGTTTGTGCTAAAATTTCGTCAAACATT
This sequence comes from Metasolibacillus sp., assembly GCF_025291715.1. Taxonomy (GTDB): domain Bacteria; phylum Bacillota; class Bacilli; order Bacillales_A; family Planococcaceae; genus Metasolibacillus; species Metasolibacillus louembei. Next base: position 1,627 of record NZ_JAMBIZ010000024.1, on the reverse strand, counting down.
TCAGTAGGATATTTAACCCAAGTTTTTGTTAAGCCTTCATACACGTACATGCCATCTTTTTCAGTCATATACATTTTAATTGGCATCTCGATTGCTTCACCAGTTGTTGGTTCAACCATCGCTACTGTACCTTCAGCAAAGAACGCCATTGGCTTATTGACAATTGACATATCCATTTTTATGTTTGCATCAACTGTTACTGCTTCTTCACCATCTTGAATTACCATTGATTGTGCCATAGTAATTGCTGCTTTCAAGCTTTCTGTTGCTAATTGCTTTTCAGCTGCTTTTGTGAACACTGTTTCTAATAACGCCGCATCCGCAGTTGTTTGTTCAACTGTTGCTGAATCTTCTGTCGTTGTTTCTTCTTCAGCTTCTTCACTTAATGTTTCATAAATGAATGATGCTACTTCACCACGTGTAATTGTAGCGTCTGCATCCTCCACGATTTCTTCCTCAATGCCAAGACCTGTTGCTAGCATAAAGATAAATTCACCACGTGAAATAGCTTCATTTGGTGCAACAGTGTTATCATCTACGTAATATTCAATGGCACCAAGCTCTGCTAATGCTGCAATTGGACCGTAGTATTGATGCGTTTTTGGTAAATCTGCTAACTTCGGATTCTCAACATTTTTTGTATCCAAACCTAGTGCACCAGCAATCATTTTTGCTGCTTGTCCGCGTGTTACATCTTTTGCTGGCTTAAATGTGCCATCTGGATAACCGCTAATAACACCTGCTGTATGTAATGCTGTAATCGCTTCATAATGTGCATTGTCTTTTTTCACATCTGAAAACGTATCTGCTGCCGCCGCTGGTGCAACTGCTACTGCTGTTGCTGCTAATGAAGCAACGGCCACTGTGTATAATTTCTTTTTCATAATGAAAGAATCCCCCTTAAAGTCAATATGATATTATTCTATCTAAATATAGGATATAAATCCAGTTGTTTTACAGTATTTTTTTTGTAATTATGACAATTTACCAAACATTTGAACGTTGTTATCCTGCTTAATGTAGCACGCTAAATAGGTATTTTAAAGTGCTATGACTAATTGTGATGTTGCATGTATGTTGAAACGAACTAGCCTTTAAGTGATAAGCAATATGAAATTTGCTAGAAGGAAGCTAAAATGTTTAGATATAACCAAAACAATATTATTAGCTTCATTCCATAAAGAAATATAGCTATTCTTTCTTAGGTTTTCTGACATTTTGAATGATAATGGTAGTTAAAACAATAATTAGTAAGAACATGCCTTTTACCATATGTTTCTCCTCCCTCCGTTTTCTTTCTTTACGAAAAACAATTGCAAAAGGTTTCATTATTTTAATTATAATTAGCTCATCTTCAAAACTGTGGTTAACAGTATTTTTAAAGGGAGGACTGTGCCTTGTTCTTTGGAGGGCGCTAAAAATATATGTAGCTAATTACTTTGTCATCAGCAATAAGATTTCTAAAAATGAAACAAATTTATCATTTTAAAAGATAGTCCGTAATCCCATATATTGTTTAGCTTTTTAATATCAGCTTATTTGCTGCATAAAATAGAGTAGGAGGGAGCGATTAACTCCCGTCCTCTCACACCACCGTACGTACGGATCCGTATACGGCGGTTCAATT
>NZ_JAMBIZ010000023.1 GCF_025291715.1 Metasolibacillus sp. | reverse complement strand
CAAATGTCTTTGTTTTTCTTCTCATGAGTAAAAACAAGAAAACAGAAAATTCAGTTAAAATTTATGCGACGCTAGTGAAATATTTTATATAAAATTAATTGCTTAAATTCATTTAAGTTTGTTATTATTATGTAAAATTATGATTATTGGAGGTAAATGGAATATGTTAAGAAAAATTGCTTTTTTACTATTTTATTAACATTAATTTTTAGTGGGGTAAATTTACAACCTACCTTAGCAACGACTGATTTAAGTTTTGAACAAACTCTAACTCTTGTAGATGAAGATTTTTCTATCCAACAAAGGCTTCCTGAAAAACAAAAAGTAGATGTTGGAAGTCTTGTCAGAATGAGTCGCTCTCAAGCCGCTCAATTTGTAAAATCTAAAAATACTAATGAACACAGCTTTAAAGAGGATTTTGTTGGCAAATCAAATGTTTCGAAATTTGATATTGCTTATATTAAAGACACTAAAAAAGTATACTTAATAGATAAATCAGGAAAAATCGTTATTGAAACTGGTTATGTAATAACTACACCGTAAAGGGAGATGTTCTTAATGCAGCCAAAAATATTTATTACATTTTCTCTTGAAACAAATATGGACCCAGACAATAAGTTTGAACATTTTGACCCAAGTGAGATAACTAAAGCTTTACAAGTTCAACCAATTCAAACACAGGCCTATGATTTAGAACGTAAAGAGCCCCCTAGATCAAGGCGTCCTGGAAACCCTTGGTGTTCTTCATGGATTTACAGATTAGGCGGATATTATGATGAGGAGCAATACACTCATCCAGATGGCTATATACAGCACTTATTAGAGCAGTTTAACGAACAGTTTTTAACAGTTAAACAAAGCCTTATTATTGACATACAAAATCGATATAATGCTATTTGTTATTTAGAAATATATTTGTTTTCTGCTCAAGATTCCCTTACGCATGTTTCTATCCCTTCTAACATTATGAAATCTTTATTAACGATTAACTGTTCAATAGACATATATACGCATAGCCAATCTATAGAGCACTATCCTCGCTATGAACAAAAGGACATGTATAAATTTAAATAAGAGCTTTCACTGCATCTCTAATGATTAAAATCATTGGAGGTGCAGTTTCCCTTTTCTCATGATAAAATAATACGCTCAATCAGAGGTATAGTCTCTTACACGATATCCTTATCCTACTAAATAATCTTTTGCAATCAATTCCTGTACAATTGCATGATTATCAGTCACATGTACATGCTGTCTTTGCAAAAATGCAATGAACTGTGGAAGAAATGTCATTGATGTATTATTTAAATTGAGCTCCATTTCTACACCATTATGCATCGTTACCTTCAAATACACAGCATCTGGACTAAAATCATATGGTGACATCTTTTGTATATATTGATAAATAATTTCCGCAGAAGAAATATCCGTATAATAGATTTTATTTACCCTTTGATTCTTCGTGATAAGCTCAATAGTTTTTCTAATACTTCCATTAGAGTACTTTTTTACACTTATTCCATATTTTTAAATGACTCAGTAATCATGAAAAATAAATGGTTGAATCCTTATTCCATGCGGTTTTACACATAAAAAATCCACTGCTCATAGCAATGGATTTTCTGCTTATTCTCCGAAAAACGTAACAATTTCAGCTGCTGTTTTGCGTTCTTTTCCTTTTGGTAGCTCGTCAAAATAGCCAAGCTGTAGCATGGCAATCACTCGCTCACCAGTTTTTACACCAAGTGCTTCGCGGAATTTTGGTACATCTAAAAAGCCTGGTGTTTTCCAGCATGAGCCAATGCCTTTCTCCCATGCAAGCAGCTGCATATTTTGTAAAAAGCTTGATGCAGCTGCATAGTCCTCTAAGCGCTCCTTTTGACGTACATCTTCAGGTACAACCATAAATGCATAGCCACCTGCTAAAGTAAATTTTTGCATTTGTGTAGCTAGAGCCTCATCTGATAGTTCCTGCCACTTCGGTACAGCTAAGTCACGCAATAGCTCAAGCAATTTTGGTAATTGCTCATCACATGCAACTACTAAACGCCAAGGCTCACGTGTACCATGGTTAGGTGCCCATGCTGCATCCTCAATAATATTTAGTAAATCTTCTCGCTTTACAAGCTGTCCGTTAAATTTTTTAATTGAGCGGCGTGTTGTAATCGCTTCTCGCACTGTTAATGCTTTTGTCATTATGGAATCTCCCCTTCTGCAATTGATGCTCCTTCTCAATTATAAAGCTTTCACCACGAAAATACATCTGCTATGTGAAAGTAATAGTAGCGCATATTTGGTGTAGCTGCTGTTGAATCACGATAATGATACGCTCGATCAGCACTATTGGACGTATGGGCATGTATATATGGAATGCCCCCTTGAATACTTGTCACAATTGTCGTGTGATCAATGCGATTGTCTCCTGAAAAATCATAGGCAATGACATCGCCAATTTCTAACTCTGTCGGCGAGTAAACTCGTGTTGCTGTAAGTCCTTTTTTAGATGTTTCTAAATACCAGCGCAATGAATGTGCAACCGTCCAACTAAAGCTCCAAATACCTTGCTCCGATCGCATCCACCAGCCTTCAGATTGATTCGGTGCCCCCCTCATTGGCGCCCCTCCTGCATATAAACATTGTGATACAAAATTTGTACAATCATCTTGAAAGGCAGGAAAAGCGGGATTGCGTCCATTCCACCACATCCTTGCATAGGCAACAGCTGCCTCACGATTATAACGCATTTACCATCCTCCTTTTCTCCTATTTACATATATTTTCATTTATCGTGTCAAAAGCTCCCATATTCCTTTATGATTTGTTACACTATTCAGTAATAGCAATATGCAAGGGGGATGATTTTTATGAGGCTAGTTGCAGAACGTGAAGTGACAATTCCCACACCTTTGTGTGATAAAAAAGGCAATTTAAATCCTGCTGCAATTGGTTTTGCACGAAAACCGCTAATTGATTGCAATGTAAAAGGCCACTATTTACGCAAGAAAAAGTGGAATTATTGGTGTGTATACGGTGAGGATATATTATTTTCAGCCACAATTAGCCATTTAGATTATGCAGCTGTTTGCTTCGTCTATTTCTTAGAATATGAAACACAGCGCTATTTCGAAAAAACTGTCACAATCCCACTTGGCACAGGTGTGAAAATGCCAACACAAGTACTTGAAACAGTAAAATTTTCAAATAATGAGCTCGATATTCGCTTTACTTATAGCAATGAGACGACACAGCTTTCAGTATCCATACCTGATTTTGATAACGAGTATTTACAGGCAGATTTAACAATTCAGCACCCTCCACATGATGAGTCATTAAATGTGGTCATCCCTTGGAGCAGACAAATGTTCCAATTTACTGCGAAGCATCATACATTGCCAGCCTCTGGTAGTGTTCATATCGGGCAACGAAGCTACACATTCAATCCAGAGGAATGCTTTGCTGTGCTTGATTATGGGCGTGGTGTTTGGCCGCGCAAAGCGGTATGGAACTGGGGGATGGCTTCACAGCGTATTCGTGGAAAACGCATCGGGCTCAATTTCGGGGGACAATGGACAGATGGTACTGGCATGACTGAAAATGCTATTTTTATCGATGGTAAAATGATTAAAATTAGCGAAGATGTAGCATTTACATATAACCGAGCGAATTTTATGCAACCATGGGCAATTCGCTCTAAATCAAGCAATCAAGTAGAATTGACCTTCACACCATTTTTTGAACGTGTAGCAAAAACAGATGCAAAATTAGTGACATCTGAGGTACATCAACTCGTAGGCTATTACCATGGAACAATTACATTACCTACTGGCGAAACATTAATGATTCAACAAATGCTCGGCTGTATTGAGGAACATGTTGCGAAATGGTAAAAGCAAAAATTAGCACATTTCTCTATAGAATGTGCTAATTTTTTCTTCATTTTGCAAGGTAGCTGTTGAGATATCTGCGCTTCTTCTGGACTTATCTGCGAATTCCTTTGAGATATCTGCGCTTTCTCCTAACTTATCTGCGAATTTTACTAGATTATCTGCGTTTGTCTCAACTTACGCATATGAATGCAACCCTGCAATCACCAAATTGACAAACACTTGATTAAAAACAATCAACCCAAAGCCAATAATTGCGAGCCATGCTATGCACTTCCCCTCCCATTCCTTTGTTAAGCGCAGATGGAGTAATGCCGCATAAAATAGCCATGTAATCAAGGCCCATACTTCCTTTGGATCCCAGCCCCAATACCTGCCCCACGCCATTTGTGCCCAAATCATCGCGAAAAACAAACCGCCGAGTGAAAATAGAGGAAATCCAATTAAAATTGCCCGATGTGAAATTTCATCAAGCAGCTTCAAATCCATCTTTAACGTAAATGGCCGCAATATCTCACAAAGCGTTTTACGTGCTACAACACGAATGAGAAAATAAAGTATCCCACCTACAAGAAAAGCCCAAAGTATCGTATTAAATTTTTTTGCATCAATACTATTAGATAATGCTAGTAAGCCTACATCTGCATGATTTGAAGTAATAATTGGTAGCATATATGTAGCAATTTCAGTTCCCCCTACTTTATTCGTAAACTCTACAGCTCGAGGACTAAAGAACAAGTGACAGAACGTTGAAATTAAAATAAACCCTATAACGGCCACAAGCTGAAACAATACAAACTCCAGCCATTTCGATGCTTTCGCTGTTTTCAGCAAATATATTAAGCTTGTAATAAAGGCAACCGATAAAATTGCGCTTGACGCGGCGACTGTAATCACATGAATCGCTAACCAATGACTTTGTAAACTCGGTATTAGTGGCGATGCTTCATTGGAAAATACGCTACCATAGCCTAAAATAATCAATGTAATTGGAATAGCAAAAAAACCAATTGACCATTGCTTATAAAGCGAGCTTATCAGCAATATAGAACCAATTAACATGATGCCAAAAAACGTCATAAATTCATACATATTGCTAATAGGAGCATGCCCCACCGCAATCCATCTACATACGAAATATATGATTTGCAATATAAAAGCAGTCCATGTTAACACCAATGCTATTTTCCAGCTTGCCGCATGTCTCATTTTCGTTGCATAGCCAAACGGAATGATGGCAATTAACAATAAAATAAATGCAAGCAATAGAGCATTGCTGCTTAATGAAAAGTAATTCATCCATTTCCCTCTTTCTACAGTGTAAATGTTATACTGTTCATTGTAGAAAGTTATAGTAGAAAAAGCTGAACTTTATCTTAAGCGTTAGAAATTTCTTCTTAAACGTCTGATGTCGAAGGAGGCTTGAAATGAGTTTATTCTTTTGGGCTTTTAGCTTATTAAATTATTTGATTGTCTTTGGCTCACTCTTTTATTTATTACATGTTCGCCCTACCTTCAAAATGCTTGCCATCACTTTATTAGTCAATACAATGCTTGCGATGAGTGTTTTTTATTTCACACCTGCCCAATGGATTGCACTCGTGCTAAGCACTCTTTTTAGTGGCGGCTTCTTTTACTGTCTCACAAAGCAAGGCATCGCCTTTTTTCATAGCCTCATCATAGTTTTACTAGTAATTCCAGTGGAATATGCGAGCTTATTGCTCGTTGACGCATTCCAGCTTTCAACGATTGCACACGCTTTGTTGATACTCATATTCTTTGTCATTGCGCTTTATATGTATAAAAAATTAATAAATAAAATAGCAGTTGTCCCATTAAAAATTCAATTATTACTTATTACGATGGCAATCATTACATTTATTATTTTTTATGTAACAGTCTTTGTCGGCAATATCACACTTTCTCTTTTTCAATTTAGCCTGCTACTTTGCTATTCAATTTTTCTTTTTATGACAATCAATATCGTGCTAAAAGTTGTTGTCAAAGAGATGGCACTTACACAAAAGGAGTTAGCCCAGCAATCCTTTTATGAATATACATTACAGCTGGAGCAAATGAATCGAGAAATTCGGCAAGTACAGCATGATTATTCTAATATATTATTAGCAATCAGGGGCTACATAGAAAAAGAAGATGTGGAAGGGCTTAGAAATTATTTCAAAAAAGTGACTACAACTACACAGTCACCTGCTATTCATAGCTTGCAGCAGCTTGAAAATATTCAGTTGCTAGAGCTAAAAGGACTACTAAGCGCGAAAATTGTTAAAGCCCACCATTTCTCCATCGCCGTAAATATCGAAATACCTAATACTATTGAACATTTATTTATTGAATCAATTGATTTAGTTCGCCTTATAGGTATTTTCTTCGATAATGCAATGGAGGCGACTATACAGCACGCTACACCGAAAATTGAGCTGGCAATTTTAACGATAAGCGAAAATGAGCAGCTACTTATTATTCGTAACACAACAAATAGAAGTTATAGTGATATAACAGAAATATTTAAAGAAAATTATTCTACCAAATCAAATAATCAAGGATTAGGTTTATATAATGTACAGCAATTATTAAGGCACTACCCAAACATAACATTGAATACATATGTCGAGGATGGATGGTTTGTTCAAGAAATGATGATTGAAAGGGAGGAAGAAAATGCGCGTCGCGATATGTGAGGATGATACCTTCTATCAGCAGCTTATTGTAGAAACAGTCAAAAATTACGCCTTATTCCAAGCACCTAGCATTCAAATTGTATCATGTACAGCACAGCCTTCAACTGAGACGGCCGATTGTTACATACTTGATATTGAGCTGAATAGTAGTGTGAATGGTTTAGAGATTGCACAAGCAATACGTCAGCGAGACCCGCTTGCACATATTATTTTCATTACAACATATGCGCAGTATTTAACCTTAACTTTTAAATACAAATTAGCAGCACTCGACTTCATCGTGAAGGACTCACCAGCACAAATACAGGCTGACCTAACCGAGGCATTACAAGCTGCCTTTATGAAATATCAGCAGCTCGGTACAATTGACCAAACAAAATGGTTTCAAATAAAAATTGGGGAAAAGATCAAAAATATAGAAATAGAGGATATTTACTTTTTCGAAACGGCTACACAGCCACATAAAATCCAACTATATGAACGTAATGGCTGTCACTCCTTTTACGGCTCTTTAAAAGAGATCAATTTAGGTGATGACTTTTTCCGCTGTCATAAAAGCTTTTTAGTGCATCTGAACAATATCAAGGAAGTGGATTTTAAAAAGCGCCAAATCATAATGGCAAATGGTAGTCACTGCCCCATCGCCTTTCGTTCATTGGCTGCATTGCAAAAAGCATTACATAGATAATTCTTATAAACAAAAAACTGCCGAGAAATATAGTGGCTAACCTCGCCTAATTTCCCGACAGTTTTTCAATTTATTCTTCTGCTTCTTCCGTTGTTTCTTCTACTTCCGCTGGTTCTTCTTCCTCAACAGCTGGTGCTGCTACTGTAACCAACACTTCCTCATCAGCGTTTAAAATATCGTACGTTTGCTGTGAGCGAATATCGCCAACTGTTAATGAGGAGCCGATTGCTAAATTTGTTACATCGACTTCAACGGCCTCTGGAATCGCATTCGGCTTTACTTTAATCGTTATCTCACGAGCCGGTTGTAACAACAATCCGCCTTCTGCTACACCGACTGAATCACCTGTTGTTATAACTGGGACATTTACTTCTAAATCCTCTGACATATTAATTACTTGGAAATCAATATGCTTCACAAAGCCTTTTAAAGCATCGCGCTGTACTTCTGATAAAACGGCATTAACCTTTTTACCATCTAGCTCCAGCTGAAAAACACCATTGCTTCCGTTGTCAGATAAAGCTTTCGCAAATTTCTTTGCATCAATTGAAATTGGTGTAGACTCAACTTGATAGCCGTACACTACTCCTGGAATCGCACCTTGCTGACGTAGCTTCGTTAACGCAGAATGCTGCCCCTTTGTGCGTTTATTTGTAGTTAAAGCTGTACTCATTGTATCTTCCCCTTTCTATGTTATTATGTATACCCAGCATGAATTGCTTTTAAACATCAAGCTCCTACTTGCTTATTACTTCTATAATTTGGTACGATCAATTACGCCTTGGCGTAATTGCATCGGAGGCTTTATTATGATTCAGTAAGTTTGTGAACAGCACTGAATGAAAGGTAATCTAAGTATTCATCGTACCACCTATAGAAGTGGGCGTTTTCTGCTGAATCATGATAAATTTCTGACTTAAAAGACGATTGGAGGAATGGACTACATGCAACATCCTGATTACCAAGACGAAGTACAACGGTTAGAACGAACAAAAGCCTATATGTATGATATTTTATCGACATCTGAACATGATTTACAGGCAGCACAGCAAAATATTCGCTCTGCTATGGCAAACCTTGAATACCTTGATTCTAGTGATAGCTTTTTGAATATTTTAACGAATGCGCGTTTTTTCGAAATGGCTCGTACACAAAAAGAAGGATTAGAGGCTGTTATGCAAAAGCCTTATTTTGCACGCATCCATTTCCAGCGTACTGATGAGCAAGAGGAATTTTTATATATTGGCAAAACCTCATTATTTGACAAGGATACGAATGAGCCTATTATCATCGATTGGCGCTCACCTATTGCCAATGTTTATTATGATGGACGGTTAGGCGATGTTACATATCAAGTACGCGATGAGGAGCATGAGGGACATTTATTTGCCAAGCGGCAATATAAAATTGAGCAAGGAGAGCTGCTCGATTTTCGCGATGTCGATTTAACGACAAATGATGAGCTGTTGCAGGAGGCATTAGCTGGAAAAGCAGATGTACGCTTAACGGAAATTGTTTCTACTATTCAAAAGGAGCAAAATGAAATTATTCGTGCGCATTTGCGTCAGCCGATTTTAGTGCAGGGCGCTGCAGGTAGTGGAAAAACGACTATTGCGCTACACCGCATCTCCTATTTCCTTTATACAATGGGCGAGCACTTCAAGCCTGAGCAGCTCATGATTTTAGCACCAAGCCAATTGTTTATCGAATACATTGGTGACGTTCTGCCAGAGCTAGGCGTCGATAAAATTTGTCAAACGACCTATGCTGATTATGTGCAAAATGCAATTGGTATCAAGCTAAAGCTACAAAATCCGAATGAGCAATTAGAGCATATTATCGAAAACAGTAGCGCCACACTTCCTGCCTTTTCTATTCCACAGGCAAAGGGCTCACTTGGCTATCGCGCTATAATGGAGCGCTATGTGCGGCGCTATGAGGAGCAGCTCGCCTCTATGTTTGAAGATGTATCTATCGAAAAATACCGCATTATACGGGGCGCTCATTTACAAAAGCTCTTTTTACAGGAATTTGCTTATATGCCGATTGAAAAAAGGTTGGAGCGTATTAAATTAGTTATTCAAACAGAGGTCAAACGCAAAACGACTGCCATTTTAAATTCATTAAATGCACGCTATGAGGAAGCCATCGGACGTGCTTTAAACGGGATACGCAATGCCGAAAATCGCCGACGTATTGTGACAAAATACATTGACGAACGCGATGCACGCATACCAAGAGTAAAAGCAGAAGCTAAAACAACAACATCTGCCTATATGAAACGTTTTAGCAAATTAAAAATAAAAGCTGCTTACCGTGATATTGTGACCAATCGTCCATTGTTGCAGGAGCTTGCTCTTGAATGGACGCTAGATGAACAGGAGCTGTTTTTACAGGCACATCAAAAAGAGCGCTGGGCATTTGAAGATTTAGCAGCTCTCTACTATTTACATGCACGTATTAAAGGAATTGATGATAAGTGGAAAATGCGCGTTGTCTTTATTGATGAGGTGCAGGACTACAGCATATTCCAGCTCACTGCTTTAAAGGTAGGGCTTGAAACGGATATGTTTACAATGGTTGGTGATTTAGCACAAGGTATTCATAGCTACCGTTCTGTGACGGAATGGAATCCTGTGCTTGAGCTATTCCCAAGAGCAACATATGCTACTCTACAAAAAAGCTATAGAACGACAATTGAAATTATGGAAGTAGCCAATAAAGTATTAGCACAAATGGATGAGGATTTGCCATTAGTTGAGCCCGTTGTTCGTCATGGAAAAGAGCCAGCCTTTATACAGGCGCAGGCTTTCGATGCAGCAACTATTGCAGACCTCTATGCATCAATTCAAGCAGCAGGACATCGCTCTATCGCACTTATTTGTAAAACGACAAAGGAGGCGAAGGAATTCGTCACATTGCTACAAGCCCATGCTGTAAATGCGGCAGAGCTCAATGAACATTCTAGTATTGATCAAACGACACTGCTTGTCGTCCCTTGTCATTTAGCAAAAGGACTTGAATTCGATGCAGTCATTATCGCCGCTTTTGATATCGCCTTTTACGACCATGCCATCGACCGTAAGCTACTATACGTTGCTTTAACGCGTGCGATGCATGAGCTATATTTAGTTGGTCCATCAAAGGAAACGTTCTTATTATAACTTTTGGCGTGGCGGCACTTTAAAAAATGGCTTTTTGGCAAACCATTTCTGAGGCAGCTTGCTACGCAATTTTTGAAAAATGGTCTTTTTTTCTGCTTCATTTCGGCTTCTAGGCAGTGCAGGCATACGCATTATAAAATCTCCTTTTCAATCATGATAAGGCTGTTGGATACCTTTCCCAACAGCCTTAGTTTACTATATTTATATGATAGAAAAAGCGTTATTATGCTTATTTTACATAGACATAATAATCTATTTGCAAAGCCTTAACAAAGCCTGCCTTTTCATAAATAGACAGCGCACGTGCATTATCTATTTCCACATCTAACAACACATGCTGCTGCCCCCCATCAAACGCAAGCTGCTGCACCCATTTCAGTAATGTAGAGCCGATGCCAAGCCCTGTATGCTGTGGATGTACTGCTAATGCTGTTAGCCATTGAACAGACTCCTCTTGACGTGTCGTCACAGTACCAACAACTTGATTTTCCAGCACTGCTACCCACAAAGTGAGCTGTTCAGAGATTGAATTGTAATCGATTAAATCGTGTGCTTCTTCCATTGTGTCACCAAATGCTGCAGTAAAGATTGCTACGAGCATTTCTCGATCTGCCTCTTCATAGCGACGAATTTCTATATTGTCAGGTCGCTCAGCAGATTGCGCTGCCCCTTGCAATGTCGCCTCAGAAAAGCTATAACTATAGCCATTGTTCTTTAAAAATTGTGCGCCATACGGTCCTTCTTCAAATGTTAAGGCAAGTGTGCCATCCGCTCCACGCACAGCTAGCCCGTTATACACTTCCTGCAATAAAGATTGACCAATCCCCTTTTGGCGATATGCTGGTGCTACAACAATTGACCATTCATAAGTATGTAAGCCCATCATATCAATCGCACTTGCTAAGCCAATCAGCTGATTTTGCTCATCGTCATAGGCAAGCACACAAAAGCCAGACATTTCATAATTTTTAGCAGCCTGTAAATTCATAATCAGCTCATAGCGTACATTATCCGCCTGCCCTGCTTCTGAACATAGAGCACGCATTTCTTCAAATGTTTCCATATCAACAGGAAATGATACTGTCACCGTTGAAAAGCTCATTTCTTTCCCTTCTTTCATCTAATTAACCATCGAAGCATAAATACCGTTTTTCGCAATAAGTTCCTGCTGTGAGCCCGCCTCAACAAGCTCTCCTTTTTGCATAACAAAGACGACATCCGCATTGCGAATCGTATTCAAGCGATGCGCAATAACAAAGCTTGTACGTCCCTCCATTAGCACTTCAAGCGCCTCTTGAATTTTCATTTCTGTCACTGTATCAATGCTGCTCGTCGCCTCATCTAACAATAAAATGACAGGGTCTGCTACAAAGGCACGTGCAATTGATAATAATTGCTTTTGTCCTTGTGATATTTCACTTCCATCAGCAGTTAACAATGTATTATAGCCTTGTGGTAATTTCATAATAAAATCATGTGCATTGGCCTTTTTAGCAGCCTCTTCGATTTCTTCATTTGTCGCATCTAAACGACCATAGCGAATGTTTTCATAAACCGTCGCTTCAAATAAAAACGGTTCCTGTAAAACAAATGCCATTTGACTGCGTAATGCCTCACGTGTAAAATCACGCACATCTACCCCATCAAACAATACTGCCCCCTCATTTGTATCATAAAAGCGAGAAATTAGCTGCATAATTGTCGTTTTGCCAGCACCTGTTGCCCCAACTAAAGCAGCTGTCTGTCCTGGCTTAACAACAAAGCTGACATCACGTAGTGTGTGTGCCTCCTCTGCCTGTTCATATTTAAACGAAACATGCTGAAAGGCAACTGCTCCCTTTAGTTGCTGCTCCTTACCAATATGCCCCGTCTCCACTTCATCCGCTTCGTCCATAATAGCAAATACACGCTCCGCCCCAGCAATAGCCGATAGCACTGTATTGAACTGGTTCGCTAAATCATTTAGCGGGCGTGTAAACTGCCTTGCATACTCCGTAAAAATAACGATAACACCAATTGAAACATGGTTATTGATTGCAAGCAAGCCTCCAACCCCTGCAACAATTGCAAAGCTCGCATTGTTCAGTGTATTCATTACCTTTGGAATGTAGCCTGAATAAGCTAGAGCCCAAAAGCCGACTAAACGAAGGCGCGCGCTTTTTTCCTGAAACTCCGCCTTCACACGCTCTTCCTGTGAAAATGCTTTGACGATACGCTGTCCTGATATCGTTTCCTCAATCATACCATTTAACGCACCGACCGCTGCCTGCTGCTCTTTAAAAAGCTTACCTGTTCTGCGCGTAATCCAACGCATCGCAATAAACATAGCAGGTATAATACTCATCGTTAGCAAAGTTAGCAACGGGCTTAAATAGAGCATCACTAGCAGCGTCCCTGTTAAAGTGAGCACGCTTGAAAACACTTGAATAAATGCGCTATTTAATGTTGAGCTGACCGTCTCAATATCGTTCGTTGCACGGCTCATTAGCTCCCCATGCTGCCTTTTATCAAAAAAGCTAATCGGCAGGCGCAGTAATTTATTAAAAACACCTACACGCATACGATAAATCGTTTGCTGTGCAATACCAATCATCCAATAGTTTTGTAAATAGAGCGATATCGACAAGACAATGTAAATGATAATTAAAATGCCAACCATCCATAGCATGCCTTCAAATTGACCTGGCACAATATATTCATCAATAATTTTCCCAATTAAAAATGGACCAATTAAAGCTAAAGCTGAGCTCATTACAACCATCACTAAGACCATCACTAATAAGAAACGTTGCTCATCAACGATTTTCCAAATACGGGCTAGCACTGACTTCCAATCATTTGCACGTGGCCCTTTTTTCTTTTTCGTTACTTGCTGCAAATCTTCCTTTGTCAGTACACGCTCGTAGCCAAAAGGTTTTTCAAGGAATTTCATTGTGCATCCCCCTGTTCCTGCTGTGATTGTGCAATCTTTCTATATAGCTCACTTGTTTGTAATAGTTCATCATGGCTACCAAAGCCTACAACTCGCCCTGCATCTAAAAGTAAAATACGGTCCGCTCCTTGTGCTGTACGGATTTTCTGCGTTACAACAAGCATCGTTGCATGCTCTTCCTCTAGAGCATCCCATAACGCTGCCTCCGTTTTTACATCAAGCGCAGATGTACTATCATCTAATAGCAGTATTTGCGATTTGCGAATCAAAGCACGTGCAATCGATAAACGTTGCTTCTGCCCACCAGATAAATTTACGCCCTTTTGTCCAACACGCGTCTCATATGCATTTGGGAAGCTTTCAACAGACTCATGTATTTGAGCCTGTGCCGCTGCCATTTCGACCTCTGTTAAACTTGCCTCGATTTTCCCCCAGCTCACATTTTCCAAAATTGAGCCTGTGAAAAGTAATGACTGCTGTGGTACAAAGCCAATCATTGCCCGTAAATCATCTAAATCCCATGCTTTCACATCTCGACCATTTACTAAAACGTGACCATCTGTCGCTTCGTAAAAGCGTGGAATTAAATTGAGTAGCGTCGACTTTCCTGCTCCTGTTGCTCCCATAATCGCTAGCTTCTCGCCTTGCTTTACATCAAAAGATACATTATGTATAACAGTTTGCTCTTCATTATAAGCAAATGACACATTATCAAAACGCACTGTTCCTAATTCAGCTGCGTCAAGCTCTATTGCTTGTCCTGTACGCACCTCAAGCCCCTCTTCAACAAGTAAAATTTCCTCCATACGCTCTGCTGATGCCTTCGCACGAGCAAGCGCAATGATGATAAAAGCAAACATCGAAAATGAGCCTGTCATGCGCATTGCATAGTTGACGATTGCGACTAAATCCCCTACCTGTGCATTGCTACTGCTTACTTCTGCAGCTCCGAACCAAAGCACTGCAAGCAGGCTGACATTCATCACTAAAAGCAAAATCGGCATAATCAGCTCCATCGTGCGCAGAGCTTTCACCGTATCAATTTTTAAGGCTTCTGCCACGCGGTTAAAGCGGCTCTCCTCATACTGACCTCGCATGTATGCTTTTACTAAGCGCATCGCCTGCAAGCTCTCTTGTAGCACACGATTGACACGATCAAGACGCCCTTGCACCTCACTAAAATACGCTACACCTCGCTTTACCATAATAACAAGGAAAAATATTAAAAATGGTGCACCGATAATTAAAAATAGCGCAATTTTCGCATTGACGACAAAGGCCATGATCATGCTTCCAACGACCATCAATGGCGCGCGTAGCATAATGCGCAAGCTCATAAAGAAAACGTTTTGCACTTGAGTAATATCGCTCGTTAAACGCGTAATTAAGCTAGACGTTGGAAATTTTAAATACGTCGCCATTGTAAACGACTGAATTCTACTAAATAACGCATTGCGTAAATCATAGCTAAAGCTTTGCGCAGCATGTGAAGCAAAATAGGAATTTGTCACCCCTACAATTAGTGCTAACATTGATAGTGCAAACATGACTAAACCCCAATGCCACACAGCTTGCCCATCTTGTACTAAAATACCATCATCTATAATCTTTGCCATAATTAATGGCTGCACAAGCTCTACGAATAATTCAATTAACATTAAGATGAGTGCAATGATGGCAGGCCATTTATACGGCTTGACATAAGCAAACACTGTTTTCATTCCAACACCCCTTGTAACAAGTCCTACTTTATTTTGCAACCCGAAATATAATTATGCCACAATATTCTTAAAAATTAAACTTCACTATGCTCTATAGTAAATATGAAGCAAATAGACTTATATTTTTTTTAGAAATTATTCTCCCTTTTTTTCATATAAGTAAACATTGGTAACTCTTTTCTTAATATTTTTTTCAAAATTTACACACATACTGTTTCAAAAGATATATAATATACTCAATTAAAAACTCATATTCGTACTTTATACCCAAAAACTATATATAACTATCCCTTTGAAATATAAAATAAAGGAGGATTACTCAGTATGAAAGATTTGCAACGCTATAAAGTAGATAAAGAATTATTAAATCAAGCACAGTTCCCTTCCTTTATCATCAGTCAATATGGATGCTTATTGCATTGGACATCTGCTTGTGAAGATTTATTTGGATACACAGCAAAGGATTTCTCTTCCCATTCAGCTATATTTAACGAGCAGCTATTTTCGGTTGCTCCATCACATATACACGAAACGATTTTAAATAGCAATGGTGCACTAAAGCTGGATTCATTACAACTTTTAACTAAACATGATCAACTGTTAGAAATGACACTAATGACAACACCTTGTCAATTTGGAGAACAGCAAGGCATGCAAATTACTTGTATTCCTATGAAAAGCATTCGCACATTCCAGGATGATGGCGATACGCTTATCCACTTAAAAAACAGTATTATGTCTTATTTCATGGTTGTTACACTTGACTATGAAGGACTTATTACACAATGTAATGATTTATTTTTAAAAACAAGTCATTGGACACCAAAGCGCGTGATTGGGAAGTCATTTTGGCAGCTGTTCCCTAAATCACCTACAGGAGTGCAAGCCTCGGAGGAAATTTGGGAAACGCTACAAAGAGGCGAAGTATGGAAAGGTGAAGTAGAAAAAATAACGAAAGATGGCATGCTTTATTGGACTGATTTACTGGCAATCCCAGTGCCAGGTAACCGTTCCTTTTTATTAATTGAAAAAGATATTACAAATGAAAAAACTATTCAGTTGCAGCTTGAAAAAATTGCTTATATCGATACAGAAACAGGCTTTATGAATGTTCATCGCTTGGAGCATTTAATTGATGAAATGATACAAGAGGATCGTCGCTTCTCATTTGTTTACATTAGCATTGATAAATTTTACACGCTGAAGGACTTAACGGAATTTAATGCAGCTAAAAACTTAGCAGCAGATTTTGCTAAACGAATTAAAATTTACTTCCAGGATAGTACTGTTGCCCGCATTGATGCGAGCGATTTTGTTATTATTACACCATTGCCTGAATGGTTTATTCAAGGATTTTTATCATATTTACAGCAAAATCCTATTTACAATGAGCACACCGCGGTTCCTCTTTCTATTAGTGGTAGCATTACGCGCTTCCCAGAGGATCAGCTAACATTTGGTCAAATGATGAAAGCCTCTACTTTAACAATTACAAATGTAAGAAAAGCAGGTGGCAATAGCATTATGTCACTTTCAAAAGAGGGGCATAAAGCTTTAAGTCGACAGGCAACGATTGAAAAACACCTTCTACTTGCACTTGATCAAAAAAACTTAAATGTGCTGTATCAACCACAGCTTGATATACAAACAGGGAAAATTATAGCAGCAGAGGCATTAGTTCGCTGGGTGGACGAAAATATCGGGGTTGTCTCACCAGATGAGTTAATACCGATTGCTGAGGAAACGGGACTTATCCACTCGATTGGGTCATTCGTTTTAGAGCAAGCATGTCAGCAAGCTTTAGCATGGCAAAAAGAAGGGATTCCGTTAAAGGTAAGCATTAACGTGTCGATTCGCGAATTCCGTGATAAAAATATGGCACGCTCTATTTTAGAAACGTTAGAGCGTACAAAATGCCCTGCTGATTTAATTCAAATCGAAATTACAGAGAAGTTTGCTTTAGAGGCAGAGAGCGAAGGGGCGATTATGAAGCAAATGCGCCAGCTAGAACAGGAAGGAATCGTTTTTGTACTTGATGACTTTGGTACAGGCTATGCTTCTTTCCGTTACATGCAGCTATTGCCTTTAAAAACAGTCAAAATTGATGCAACGTTTATCCGCTCTATGATGCAGTCTGAAAAAACAGAGCAGCTTGTACGCGGCATGATTCAGTTAGCTAAATCAATGCAGCTGACTATTTTAGCAGAAGGAGTTGAAACTGCGGAGCAATTTGATTTGCTCAAAGGCTTCGGCTGCGATTTAGCACAAGGCTATCATATATGTAAGCCAACAGCCGCAAATGCTGTAAAAAATCTTTATTATCAAAAGGCTTAAAAATAAAAGCGCATGAAACCAACTTGATTTCATGCGCTTCTAATTATTAATCTCTATTTGTTATCTTTTCACCTTTATGAATGATTGAATAGATGTTTTTCCTTTTCGCAGCATGCGGAATAAAATTTGCATAATGACTTCAGCAAAGACAAGACCCATCGCAATGGCACCTGAAATCATAAATACACGCATCCCATTTTGCATACCTAGTGCGTAATCTAGCTCCACAATATTGCGCATCGTATTGTATGCCACTCCACCAGGTACAAGAGGAATGATACCTGACACGCTATAAATAATCATCGGCATGCGGAATTTCCTTGCTAGCGCCATTGCCAAAATCGCTACAACAAATGCTCCTGCAAAGGAAGCTTTGACCTCATCTACACCATTTATGCCAAGCTGATAATAAATAATCCAGCCAATTGAGCCAACAATACCGCAATATGGAATGGCTTTAACTGGCGCATTGAAAATAACACCAAAACAAGCTGTTGCAATAAAACTAAAAATCATTTGAATGATATATTCCATCTGTTCGCCTCCGTTACCATGCCATGACAAGCGCAATACCAGCTCCGATGGCGAAGGCTGTTAAAAAAGCTTCTGCTCCCTTTGCCATGCCTGCTGTAAAGTGCCCTGCCATTAAATCGCGTACTGCATTCGTGATAAGAAGCCCTGGTACAAGTGGCATAACAGAGCCGATAATAATTTTATCTATTTGTGTTCCATATCCAAAATAAAGCGCCAAGGAGGCAACCATGCCTACGCCGAGCGTCGCTACAAACTCAGAGAAAAATTTAACGCGTGATAGCTTCTGCATGACCATCACAACATACTGCCCTATGCCTCCAGCGATAAACGCGGCTGGCATATCTCCCCATATTCCGCCAAATAATATCAAAAAACTAATACTAGCAAATGATGCGGCTAATACTTGTAAAGTGACGGGCAGGAAATAATTTGTCTTTTGTATCGTATTTAGCTCGTCATATGCCTCCTCTAATGTTATGATGTGAGATGTAAGCTTTCGCGATACATTATTAACAAGTGCAATACGATGTAAATCGGTAACTCTTGTCGAAATAGCTGAAATACGTGTTGGCTGTGTTTTACCAAGAGAAAAAATAATACCCGTTGGAGTAACATAGCTTTGTGCATCGTTCATATTTTGTGAGCGAGCCATTCGAAGCATCGTATCCTCCACCCGATATGTTTCTGCTCCACTTTCCATCATAATGCGACCAGCTAATAGAAAACAATCAATAGCTAGTTCGTTTTGCTGGGGCTTCTCTATCATCTTTCAAACCTCCCTTGGTATTCTAACTTGATTAAACGCAAAGTCTATTATTCAAACAACCATATTACTATAGTTAGTTATATACAAAATTGACATTATCAATGTTTTTCTAAAATTTGTCGTCTTTTTTCAGCGCTTATTCGTCTATATTTTATAACAGAAAGGAGCTCTTTAAGCAACATGAAAAATGAACGTAGAAAAAGACGCGGCCCATGGATTGACCTTATTCTTATTGGGGCAATCATCGTTTTAGCTGCTGCTGTTGTATTCTTTACAGTTATTAATCCAGATCAACAACAAGCCACTGAAGATGAACCGAAAGATACAATACAAGGAGAAGTAACAGAAAGTCAGTCTAGCTTCCCCGGTATTCGTATTGTAACAGATATTTCAAATGATAAAACTATGCCATATGCAATTCAATATCCTCAATCAGATTCAGATTCCTTTAATGAAGCCGTCACAAAATTTATTACAGCTTCAAAAGAAAATTACATAGCGGAAATGCGTTTAGAAAAAAATGTCGATAATTATAAAATCGAGCCCGGTGAACTGAATATTATCTTTGAAACATATCCATACAAAGAGCACTATTACTCGTTTGTATTAAAGAAAAAATTAAGAACAAACAGTAGTGATGATATGACAGTCACAACTTATTTTTATAATTATGAAACTGGTGAGCTACTAGATATTCGTGCTATTTTAGGAGAGAATCTAAAAAACTTAGAAGTATTGTCAACACATATTCGCTCACAAATTACGGATAGCGTAGAATTCGAAGGGCATTTATTAGCAGAAGAGATGCTGGCGAAAACAGAGCCTAAATGGAAATTATTCCAACGCTTCGCCATTCAAAATGACGCATTAGTTCTGTATTTCGATTCAGGTGAGATTGCTAGCCCTGAAATGGGTATATCAACTGTCACAACCTCACTTTCATATATTAATCCGATTTTAGCCGAGCAATTCCAAGAGCAAATGGTGAACTCTGAAACAATTATCTCTGGACAGGAAACAACAGACGATGCAGTCGAGCAGGATAATATAAAACGTGTTGCACTTACATTTGATGATGGTCCTGACCCAAAAGTAACAAGACATGTTCTACAGCTTTTAGAGCAGTATAATGCAAAAGCAACCTTCTTTATGCTTGGTAGCCGCGTACAGTATTATCCAGAAATCGCGCAAGAAGTATACGATGCTGGACATGAAGTAGGCAACCATTCTTGGAGCCATCCTGTGCTGACAAAGTTAACATCTAAGCAAGTTTTAGCAGAATACAACTCAACAGACCAAGCACTACAACAAGCTATTGGACAATCTGCCACTGTATTCCGTCCTCCATATGGTGCGACAAATCAACGCGTAAATGGATTAATTCCAATTCCTGTAGTCAATTGGACGATTGATACATTGGATTGGAAGCATCGTGATGCTAAGCAGCTATTGCCTGTTATTAAAAATCATATGCATAATAACGCCATTATTTTAATGCACGACATCCATGCATCTACTGCCGATGGCTTGGAGGATGTATTGAAATATTTAACTGAGGAAGGTTATACATTTGTAACCGTTAGTGAGGTTTTGAAGTATCATTAAAGCAATTACGCCGCTCTTGTAAGCTTACTGCCTACAAGAGCGGCGATTTTTTATAGAATAACATAATGACATTAATGTATATTTATACTGTATACAACCATTTGCAACCATAATCTTTCTCATTGGATGATTATCAATTTGAGTAATTCCCATATAAGAGTTCGCCTTCAATTCATTTTTTAATCGATACAGCCCAATTGCATGCAGCTTCTTTCCTAAACCTTGCCCTAAATAATTAGGATGCACCCCTATCCAAAAGGAGGGCACTGAAAAAGTCGATTTGTCACAAGTTTTGTGATATAAATCGACTTTTTTAATGGTTAAATTGAATAAAGAAGCAAGATTTGTATTGTAAAAAAATGATTGTTTCTAGTTTTTCAGTGCCCTTATCCAAAAGAGGCGACCTTCTTGCTTTGTATTCGGCTCTATATGCGGAAAAACTACACCAATCGGTTCCTGATTAACTATATATACGGTGTACATTTTCTGTGCCTGTGATGGCAGCTCTGCATTCATTTCCATTAAAAATTTTTCTGCATCTTGAAAGCTTTTTCCCATCACTGCAGCGAGAAAAGCAATAGAGCTACTATCAAAAATCGACCACAGTGCATTATCCTGCTCTGAAACATCCAGTGGTGCTATAAAACTACTCTTATACAGTACTCTTTCACCAACAATTTGCATTTTCCCTTTAGTGTAAGCTAGATGATTTAAAAAAGCTGCTGGACACTCTAGCCTCACTGTATTCAAATCATATGCCTGTAGCTGATCTAACAGCTTATTAATAAGTAAATCGATTTCTGCTGCTTGATGAGGCTTGTACTCCAAAATCTCCAGACTAATCCCACTATCGCTCTTTATATAATTCACGCCAATATTTAATAGCTGCTGAAGTAATTCATCCATTTTATTCACCTAACCTTCTATACATAGAAAAACTACTTGCTTCAAGAATAGCCTTAAAGCAAGTAGAATTGTTTTACTTAGCAAAATTCACGGTATTTAATTTCTTAAATGTATTTAAATCATAGCTGACAATACCGCTTTGAGAAATTGTGTAAAGTGCGTCATCAATATAAATCAGGCGACGTACTGCCTTATCCCATTCCTCGTACATTTGACTAGATTGAGCAGGTTCAATTAAATCTGCTTTTAGCTTGATGCCGTTTGTCGTCACTTCATATACTTGTGACCCTGTACCTTTATAAAGCATTTCATTAACGTTCTTTTCCTCATACAATGTTACAGGGAAGCCATAGTAGCCCTTTTCGATGTGTCTTAGCAACGCTTTATGGTCATATTGCACATCGGAATATGTGCCGCGCCCACCGATAATAACAGCTGCTTTTTCCTTTGGATTAGCTAAGTCGCTCACATCAAATAATGCTAGCTTCATACCTTTCGTTACAACAAATGGCTCTTTAGAATATTCGTTTATGCGAACCTCTGTATCGTAGCCAATACCGATTAAATGCTTGTCATCAAGCGGGTGCAAGTAGTTACTAAAGCCAGGAATTTTTAGCTCTCCTAGCACTTTTGGTTGGGCTGGATTTGCTACATCAATAACGAATAGTGGATCTACTTCCTTGAATGTTACGAGATACGCTTTATCGCCCATAAAACGTGCTGAGAAGATGCGCTCACCTCGCGCTAAATCTGTTAATGCCCCAACTTGCTTTAACTCGCTATTTAAAATGAATAGATGGTTTTTCGAATCAGCATTGCGTCCCCATGCAAAGCCCTCTGTTGTAGCAATGCGGAAATGCCCCTCATACTCATCCATCGAAAATTGGTTTAATGGTGTTCCTTTTACTTCTGCTTGTGCCGCTAGCTTAATCGCTGTTCCATTTACATCAAACTTATAGATTTGTGTATTTGATGTAGCTGGCATAATCATCATATCCGTCACCATACGCTTCGCCCCTGTTGCTGCTGGGCTTACAAAATCATACTTAGGTGCTGTTACATAAATTGCTTTTGGTGACATATATAACTGAGAGCCACTACCTAAATAGCTTTCTGTTTTCACTTCATTCTTAGCTAGATTTTTCAAATCAATTGCTGATAATGTTGTGTAATTCGGCTCTGTATTGCCAGGGAAAATTGAGATTTTCTCAATCGGCATTGGCTGTGATGTGTTTTGTACATTGCTATCATATGTGTATGGACGCAATTCTACATCTACACCTTCACGTAACAGCCAAAAATCAGGTGTTGAGTTTGTTACCATATATAGAACATCACCCTGCTTACGAATGCCTGCCATGTGACCTTCTTGCCCAATTTCACGTATTAATTTCGGGTTTGCAGCATCCTTCACATCAAAGAATGCAAATTTTGATAGCGAAACTGTCTGCATGTAATCTTTTCCTGGTAGAGGGCGTTCCTCATAGCTATTATAGGCAACGATTAATAATGAATCATGCAGTATTAAAGTGGATAAATATTGATTTTCCTTAAATGCTTTTTTTGCGACAACTTTCATATTTTTAGGATTTTTTGCATCTGTAATGACAAGCTCATTTTCAACGATTGCATAAATATAGCGCCCGTCTGTTACAACAATATCTCCTTCTTCAATACCTTCTACTTGGTTGTTCGTCGTAGAATGATCAGCGGATTTATTGCTCGATGCTTCATTTCCTACAGCAGCATCAGACATTTCCATTTCCTCAGTTACACCATTGCGTGTAAAGCTTTGATTATTTATTACCGTCTCAAAATAAGTAACTAAATCCTTTGTTGATTTTATTTGCTTGACTGCCTTCACAACATTAAACTTAATCGTTTTTTTCTGATGGTTTAATGACAATTTTTTATACGCTCCTTTTTCAACATGTAGCGTGTATTCTCCTTGATTTAGCCCCCAAACGATAATCGCATCGCTTGTTTCATTTAATGTTAAAGTTGCTTCAACCTCTTTTCCAGCAGCATTTGTCACATACACTTTACCATTTGTTAAGCTTGCCGCTTCAATGCCCTTTGCAAGCTCGGCGTAAAATGGCTGCCCTTCCAATACTGTTGTAGCGCTATTTGCCAGTGTTTTATTTTCAAATAAAACAGTTGATGCGATAAACATAATAGCCGCAACAAAGATGGTGACCATTGTTCGCTTTTTAACCATGTTGTGCTCCACTCCTTTTTATGGTTTTCTTTCCATGTCATTAAATAAGACGAGACATAATAAAATTCGTTACACAAATTTTAAAAACTCTGAAAAATAATAAGTGCATTTTCTCCTCTTATTGTATTTCTTTCTCATTATTAAAATTAACAATAGTAGTCATGTAAAATTTCTGTACCTATTATCTTATTCCTAGTGCCTATGAACAAAACAAAAAATACTTTCGCAAAGAGATTTATCTCCCTACGAAAGTATTAAGCTAACAATTATATTGATAAATTGCGCATGTTTTTTATAATCAACACGTCAATTATTACATAGGTTTATCCAGCATATCTACTTCTAGCCCAGCAAATATAGCTACTACTAATGTTTCCTCGTTTACTACTTCAAGTACATAAGTATCGGGAAGTAATAATTTTTCGATTATTTCAGCAGGCACATCTTCAATAAGCTTTATAGATTGCGTGATGATATAGTAATTACCATCTTTTAATTTATCTAAATCACCCTCTACAAATATAGGTGGCTCCGCAGTCACATCTAATAGAGTATTATGCCCAGGAATATCTGCTATATTGAAATAAAATGGCGATTCTGTATTTAACATTTTTTCTTGTAATAATGATGAAATTCGAATCTTTAATTTAATATTTAAATAATTCCCCTCATAAGAAATATCAGGTATTCCACATACTAAATGTTCACCAGTAATAAAGTTATTATAGTCTAATACTGAATAATACCTCTTTTGTAACGGAATTGTTACTTTATCAGTAATTTGGTCTTGTGGATTATCTGGTTCATTCGATTCTTGCACACATCCCCCAAGAAGAAGCAATAATGTAATGATAACAAGGGTTATGAATGATTGTAATGTTTTCATACTTCAATATTCCCTTGTTAAAGTGGTGTTGATTTTTTATCCATATACTCATCATATGAATAATCTACATTTACTGCCGTCCTTTTAACCTCTACTCCTGAGCGATATTCAACAATTGAACCTGTTGATTTCACTGCCCTTGTACCAATTTCTACATATGTTTTATGTTTTGCAGGTAATTGAATATTGTATGAAACTGTAATTGTTGTAGAACTCCCCCATGCAGCTTCTCCATTTATCCCTACTTTACCTTGTATTAACTTCCAGTTCACTGCTGTTTCTGCTGAAGCCCCTATTTTTCCATTAGCAAATTTAGTACGTACTACAGAACGTGTAACAGAATCGGCTAATGGACTATCATTTCTAATTTCTGAGCCCCATGCCTTTTGCTTGTAGAGTGTTTGAGTGCTTAGTGCATACTCTTTAAAGTCGTCTGGTATATAGTATGGAGTGTAGTTAGGCAACATATAGGTTTGAAAATCATAATTCACAGGCTCATCATAGTAATAAGTTGTTATATCCAAATGACCTTGTTTTTCATGAGTTACCCTTGGTATGGAATTACCTTCATTTGCATGTGCAAAATTTGAGGAAATACCCCAAATTGAAAGACTTAGTGCTGCTGTTGTAAAGATTGTTGGGAATTTTAGTTTGTTCAAATAAATCACTCCTTAGTCAAAATTAATTAATCAATATGCTGCAATTCACCAATAACGAAGTATATTCAAAATTTCATTTCTCCTACTTTACCACCTTACAAATACTTAAATTACCAAATTACATAATTCATTATAATACAATCCAAAATAAGTATCTATAACATTATTTAGACAAATTACGATGTAAAACTACTTTAATCGACATTTTTCATTTATATGTTATTAACTTTCTTTATAAAACAAATATGGCTGGAGGGGAATACTTTCCCCTCCAGCCATATTGCATTCTACCATTTAACAATCATTGCTGAACGATGGGACGTTTCTCTAATAACCACGCCACGCTTCGCCATTTCCTCGATATACGCTCCACCTGGCACAATCGATTCCGGTGCGAAAACACCTCTCTCCGAAATGAGCCCACTACCAATCATTTGCGCAACAACAGATGCTGTATTTGCTGTTGCACGAGCCATTGCTGTTACACCTGTTTCTAAATCCTTTTTCACGACCATTTCATATTCATACGTTACTTGTTCCTCGGATTTTTCACCCGAAACAATTGCACGTAATAATACGGCATCCACTTTCTTTCCAAGTTCTAGCTTTTTCTTTAAAGCCTCACGCACAACATCACGCACGCTTACCTCTTGCCCATTCACCTCTACTGCATTGTCTTTGCTGAGGAAGTCTAAGTCAGCCAATAGCTTGAACTTTTCGACATGCCCTTTATAACGAATTGTTTTGTATTCTAGCGTTTTGACATTCGGGAATGTTTGGTACAGTGTCGAAATACCTCCTGATGTATAAAACGCCTCCAATACTCCAAATTCGTCGAAGTAAATTGGCTCAACTCCCGTTAGCGATTCCACCTCTGTGAGCTTGCCTTCTTGAATCATTTTAGATGGCTCCGTATAGTGGTCAAACACACCTTCCAATGAAAATACATGCGTGTAATGTAACGGTGGCTTCGGCTCTGTTGGAATACCGCCTACATATAGTTTAATAGACTCTACCTTATCTAGCTTTGTTGCACCATATCCAGCTAAAATATTGACCATCCCTGGTGCAACACCTAAATCTGGAATAATGGTAACGCCCGCAGTCTTTGCTTCATCAGCCATCGCCAGTACATGCTCTGTTATGCCACCAATATGTCCACCTAAATCAACTGTATGGACACCTGTCGCCATCGCTGCCTTTGCCACTGTTTCATTGAATTCATAAAACAATGCATTGATTGCTACATTCCCTTTTGACATCACATTTTCTAAGGATTCACTTGAGGTAGCATCAAGCTCAATGACTTCCACTTTATTTGTATTTAACGTTGCAACAAACTCCTCTGCTGCACTCACTACTAAGTCTGCTAAGTATACTTTCTCAACTGATTCACTTGCTACTAAATCACGTGCTACTTCTTTCCCCATTAAGCCTGCACCTAGAACTACTACTTTCATGTAATCCAACCCCTTTTATTTAGTATGTCATTATTAGTAAATCAAAATTACTTCTTGAAACATCGTATATCCTTGTTACAGCTTAATACTTTCCGTTAAAAAGATGATTTAACTATCAATTTGTGCTCTTTGTAATGTCCCACTATAGTCTACATAAATGCTTTTCCACTCTGTGTAAACATCCAGTGCAGCCTGACCGGAGTCACGATGGCCATTGCCAGTCCCTTTTGTACCGCCAAATGGTAAATGAATTTCCGCTCCTGTCGTTCCAGCATTGACATAAACGATACCTGTATCTAAAAGCTGCTGTGCTTTAAATATCGTATTCACATTGCGTGAGAAAATAGAACTGGATAAGCCAAATCGCACGCCATTATTTACTTCAATTGCTTGCTCTAAGCTATCAATCTCAATAATGCTGACGACAGGTCCGAAGATTTCCTCCTGTGCAATAATCATATTTGGCAGGACATTTGTGAAAACAGTTGGCTCAAAATAAAAGCCTTTATCATATGGTGCATCAGCTAATATATGACCACCCGTTAGTAGCGTGGCTCCCTCTTGCTTACCAAGCTGCACATAATGATTAATTTTTTCAAGTGCCTGACGATTAATTACCGGACCTACCTTGACGTTGGGGTCAAGCCCATCACCAATTGTAATCGCTTGCATTTCCTTTAAAAGCTTTTGTTCAAGCTCCTTTTTCACATCGCGATGTACAATGATACGGCTACACGCGGTGCATCGCTGCCCTGCGGTTCCAAAGGCGCTCCAAACAATGCCTTGTACAGCTAAATCAACATCTGCATCATCCATGACAATAACTGCATTTTTACCGCCCATTTCAAGCGATATTTTTTTCAAATGCTTCCCACCAAGCTCCGCTACTTTACTGCCAGTTGCTGTTGACCCTGTAAAGGAAATTACGCGCACATCTGGATGCTCAATCATCGCGGTCCCAATCGTTGGCCCCGTACCAAATACAATGTTTGCAACACCTTTAGGTAAGCCAACTTCATCAAAAATTTTCGCCAGCTCATATGCCATCATTGGCGTTTCATTTGAGGGCTTCCAAATGAATGTATTGCCAGCTACAAGTGCAGGAAATGCCTTCCATGTCGCAATAGCAATTGGAAAATTCCACGGTGTAATTAATCCCACTACACCAATCGGAGCTCGCACGCTCATTGCAAATTTATTTGTTAGCTCAGATGGTGTTGTTTCACCAAATAATCTGCGCCCTTCACCAGCCATATACAGCGCCATGTCGATACCTTCCTGTACCTCTCCACGCGCCTCTTCAATTACTTTGCCCATTTCCTTCGTCAAAATTTGAGCTAAATATTCCTTTTTCTCTTTTAGTTTAAAGCCTATTTCATATAAATAATCTGCACGTTTTGGTGCGGGTAGCAAAGCCCAGCTTTTTTGTGCTTCCTTTGCTGCTTGGACAGCTACATCGATTTCCGTTTTTGTTGAGAGTGGCACTGTACCTAGTTGCTCACCTGTTGCTGGATTTATAATCGGCATTCTTTGTAGCTCATTCGTAGCCCATTCTCCAGCTATATAGTTTTTCAGTTCCATTGATTCTCTCCTTTCCATACGCAAAAACTTCATTTCTCATGTTACACTACAAATTATTCGACATTTTCCTCTTTAAATCCTTTTTCTAGTCTTAATATTTTGAAACTTCTTTTCTTCAAAATACGTACATATTAATAAAATGAGATTTTGATAGGAGGAAAAAATAATGAATAACCATGAAATTGATTACAAGCTTTACGGGGATGATATGCAATTTGTAGAAGTGGAGCTTGACCCTTCTGAAACAGTCGTTGCTGAGGCGGGCAGCTTAATGATGATGGAAGATGACATTCGTATGGAAACGATATTTGGTGATGGCTCTGCAAGCAGTGGTGGCGGTTTTATGGATAAGCTTATGGGTGCTGGTAAACGCTTATTAACGGGTGAAAGCTTATTTATGACGACATTTACAAACGTAGGCTCTAGCAAACGACATGTTTCTTTCGCAGCACCCTATCCTGGAAAAATTATTCCGATTGATTTAAGCGTTTGGCGTGGCAAAATTATTTGTCAAAAGGATGCTTTTTTAGCAGCGGCGAAAGGCGTTTCTGTCGGTATTGAATTCCAACGCAAATTAGCAACAGGCTTTTTCGGTGGAGAAGGCTTCATTATGCAAAAGCTCGAAGGTGACGGCATGGCATTTATCCATGCAGGTGGCACAATTCACCGTCACGATTTGCAGCCTGGCGAAACATTGCGTGTTGATACAGGCTGTCTCGTGGCAATGACACAGGATGTTGATTACAATATCGAAATGGTAAGTGGCGTAAAAACTGCATTATTTGGTGGAGAGGGTCTATTTTTAGCAACATTGCGTGGTCCTGGTACTGTATGGGTACAATCATTGCCATTTAGCCGATTAGCAAGCCGCGTATTCGCAGCAGCTCCAGCGAGCAAGGGCGGTGGTGGTCGCTCAAGCGATGAAGGCGGCATTGGTGGATTGTTCGATTTATTTAATAAGTAAACGATGTAAAAAAGCTAATCTCAATTAAAATTCGAGATTAGCTTCCTTCTAATTCTATTCTTTTTTTTCATAAAAATCTTCTACATAATCAATACCTTTTGCTGTAAGTGTTATTGCTGAATTATCTTCAATACTCTCTATTTCGATATATCCAGCTGTAAGAAGATAATGGTAAGCTAAATGTTTTTCACTATTTCTTTCTCCAAATAATTCACTCGTTTTGCCGTGCAAATTATTATTTTGCGTAACAGCAAAATAATGAAGATTATAGAGTTGCGTTAAAATTTCTAACCTCAACTTTTTTCGTTCTTTCACCTTTTGAACGTCTATCACCATTCAAGTCCCCTTTTTCCAGAATACTCAATTACTTATCCTTATCTTGTCTTGCAATAATTGAACTGCCATCATGGTCTACTGTATCAGAACAGCCATGATTAGAAACAAGACTTTTTAAAGAATTAACTATTAAAATTCATTTTACATTTAATTCACTGCATATGGAGTAAAAAATGGCGACTCTGACAATGATAATGCAAGCCTAAAATCCGTTTTTTAACAAACAAGAGCCTCGCTGTACAAAACTATGCACAATGAGGCTTTTTATTTATAAATACAACACTACTAATAACACGGCTGCCAATACAATACGATAAATCGCAAACGGCGTTAGTTTCACACGTGAAATTAATTTCAAGAAGAATTTAATTGATACTAATGCAAAGACAAAGGCACTAATAAAGCCTACTGCATAAAAGATAAAGTGGTCTGGGTTAATATCCTCCCAGTGCTTAATTAAAGATAAGCCACTTGCCCCTGCCATAATCGGCACAGCCATAATAAATGTGAAGTCCGCTGCTGTTTTATGATCTAAGCCTAATAAAACCCCTCCAGAAATTGTAGCGCCTGAGCGTGAGAAGCCTGGCCATAACGATAAACATTGCACAAGGCCTATTTTCAATGCTTTTGCATATGAAATTTGATCTAATGAAGTAATTGTTGGTTTTTGTGGACCAAATTTATCAGCAATAATCATTAAAAATGCCCCAATAATTAAACCAATCACCACTGTGTTAATTGAAAATAAATGCTCATCAATAAAATCCTCAAATAATACGCCAAAAATACCCGCTGGAATAATACCTGCAATAACATGACCTAAATGAAATCGCTGCTTCGCTGTTTGCCCTTCAATTTTATACAAGCCTACTAAGCTCAGCATGCGCTTCCACATAACAACAACAACCGCTAAAATTGAGCCAAGCTGAATGACAATTTTAAATGTATTCGCAGAGCTAGAGCCTAAAAACTCCTTCGTTTTCAACCACATATCATCGACGATAATCATATGTCCTGTTGATGATACAGGTGCAAATTCGGTCATCCCCTCTACAAAACCTAAAATCAAGGCTTTTAATAATTCGATTAATTCCACTCCGTAACTCCTCCAATATTAATTAGTTGGTTCAACATGAATTACCCATAGCTCCGAGCGACTCCCTACCCGCATTGGTGGCCCCCAAAAGCCGAAGCCACTTGAAACGAGCGCATGCATACCATCTTTATTTTTATAGCCGTAATCCAATTCAAATACTTTATCTGTAATAAAGTTGTTTGGCCATAATTGCCCTAAATGCGTATGCCCTGATACGTGCAAATCCACGCCTGCCTGTGCAGGAGACTGTAAATCATTCGGCGTATGATTCATCACAATCCAAGGCTTATCTCGCTCTATCGGTGCTAAATCTGCAATCTGTTTTCTCTCTTTATTTGTCGAATCTTCCTGCCCTGTTAAATAGAAACGCTCTGCTACTAAAATGGTTTCATCTAATAGCATTTTTACATTTGCTTTTTTTAGCTCAGCAACAACTTCTGCAATAGCGTTTCCGTAATACTCATGATTACCTAGCACCCCATATACACCATATGTCGATTTTAGCTGTGCCATCACTTCTCCCATACCCTTCCTAATAAACAGGTCTGGCTTGTCATCCACTAAGTCTCCTGCCAATAGGACAACATCAGGATTTTGCTCATTTGATAATGTTACAAATCGTTGCAAATGGGCTTTATTTGATAAGACACCTAAATGAAAATCTGATGCCATTACGATTTTCAAAGGTTGATCAATATCCACCTTGACTGTTGTTTCTCGTACAACAGGAGAATATGCATTATACGTTCCATAAACGAAAAGCATAATAAAAATAATGATTGCAGCACTACCAGTCGTACGTGCTGTCAATGGTGTTATAAAGACAACGATATTTGCAATAATACATAAAATTAACCCATATTCAAAAATAAACATCCAATAGTTACCTAAAATCGATAACGGACGCAAGTATTCATGAATTCTCCCTAATAAAAAGCCAAACGCTACTATGTAAAGAATCGGCCAAAAAATAAAATTTGATATATGTATATTTATAGATACTAGCCATAAATTAAAATTCCAGCCTATGTAAAATGTAAGCCCACTATAAATAACAACTATTAATGTACCAATTAAATATTGCACTGTACAGTATCCTCCTGTTTTTTTCTACATGCAAAAGTATATCATTACTAATTGTGTGTAGAAAAATATAAACCTCAAAACAAAAACTTAATTTTAAAAGGCTGACGAAAATTTTTCCGTCAGCCTTGTTTTTAATATGCTACTTGTACTGCGACTGTTACTTTGAACAAATCGCCATCTACTTCAATTTTCATTCGCGCTCCATGTAAGTCCACGATAGATTGCGCAATCGCTAAGCCTAAGCCAGAGCCTTCTGTATGACGTGATGTATCTGCACGTTTAAAGCGCTCCGTTAGCTCATCAACATTTTCTACAAGCTCATATTTCGCTACATTTTTCACAATAAGCTCTGCCTCTGCGCCCTGTTGCTTTAATGTAATGTAAACACGTGTACCTTGTAACGAATATTTTTGTGCATTGACGATTAAATTATCGATTACACGCCACCATTTTTGCCCATCCACATAGGCGAAAATTGGCTGGCTTTCAATATTAACACGCATATCTAAGTTAGCTGTCACAAATGCCTCTTCATGCTCACCAATCGCTTGCTGTAATAGCTGTGCTAAATCGACACGCTGCTTCAATAGCTCGACATTGCCACTAGCCATTTTCGACACATCGAATAAATCTTCAATTAGCGTTTTCAAACGTGCTGATTTTTTATCAAGTATATCAATATATTTACTGCGTTCTTCCTCTGATAAATCTGGTTTTTTTAATAAATCTGTATACGTAATAATCGACGTTAACGGTGTACGCAAATCATGGCTAACATTTGTAATTAACTCTGTTTTCAAGCGCTCACTCTTCGCCTGCTCCGTCATCGATGTACGAACACCATCTCTTAATTTATTTAAGTTTTCTGCATGTACTGCAATCGGCGATTTGCCCTTCACTTCAATATCGCTCGTTAAACGCCCTTCTGCCATATCCTCCGTTTGCTTCATCACACGATTTAGGTAGCCCATTCGATGAAGGAATATATATAATGCTGGCACAAGTATAAATAAGAACAACGGTATATAAATAAGGAACAGCTTACCATCAATCATAGCGCCTACAAACCCTATCCCTGCAAGGAAAAATATGATAAGTATTGCGACTGTTTGGACACCGATTGAACGATTTAAAAAGGCTTCTTGACCTACTTGCCAAAGCTTTAACGAAAACGATTTTTGCCAACGCTCGATATTACGAATATCCTCCATTAGCCATACTGCGCAAATAGCTACTATTGTAAATAGGCTAGTGCTCAATACAAAGAAGATAATAGAATCCCATAAAAATCCTGTATTATGTTTAATGTAATAAGCAACGCTATAAAGTGAATGTACTAGCCCATCAATAGCACCAATAAGTAGGATGATGCCACATAAAGCTAAAGCAAGTGCTATATCCATCGGTAGCTTATCAAACAATCGCTTAATTTTTGGGAACAAAACGCTAATTCCCGTTTTTTTAGTACGTATTATATAGAGCAATATGGCGAATGTAACTAAACCGATTGCCCAAATAAGGTAGGAGAGCATTTTAAATGTTTGAAAGCCTTCATAGTTTCTTTTTAACTCTGTATTTTTTAATGCTGCTTTAGGTAAAGAAATTGTTCCCGTAAATTTTGGCTGTTCAAGTGTCAGTGGCACAGAGTGGTTTAATAAAGCATAGCTTTCTTCCACTGCCCCATCCAAATAAATTTCTGTATCAATCGATGTTGCAACGTTATCAGACCACATAGCCCAATCTGTCATGGCCTCAGCATAGACAAAGCTTCCATTAGCATCAGGTGTAAAATATTCCCCACCATCTCCTGTAAATTGCTGTTTAAAAATACTCGGTGCATTCGTGCTGCTATTCAAAAAGCTTTGTCCTGTCTCAACATTTACTAAATCATAGCTGAACATGCTATAGCTAGTCGATTTAAGGAAATCTCGGCGATAACGCCCTCTTTCTTCAGCATATTTATCAATCAGCTGTTCTTTTAATGTGCGAATTTTCGCTTCTACATGCGCATCATCTGCAAAGTTTTTCTTAATTTCCTCAATCTTACGGTCGCGCTCTTGCTTTAATACTTCCTTTACTTCAGCAGAAACGCCCTCCTCCTGTATGCGGTAATCATATTGTGATGCAACATTCCCTACTTGTTCCTCTAACGAGCCGTAATAATTGCGATAATACTGAATTTCATCTTTATTAACGGTTATTTGCTCCTTTACCTTCTCTGCATCAAATGTGTTTAAAACATGTTGATATAATCCCTCATAATAATTGCGTAGCTCTGATTGAAATTCATCTGAGGTTACGAAGGATTTACCTATAATTTTATCTGCGTCTTTTACAAAAGACGTTAGCGCAAATACCGTCCAAAAGATTAGAAAAACTGTAAGGACGCCTCTCCCTTTCTTCATTCCTTTATCCTCCTAAAAAAGCTTTCGTAATAACTGTAATGTATTGATTAAATCCGCCTTTGCCGCCCACAAAAATATCCCGATATAAATAAGACCGATCACACTAGCTACCGCACTAATAACTGTACAAATTAGCGCAACATTATTTCTCCATTTTGTAGCCAAGTCCCCAAACAACCTTTAAATAACGTGGATTTTTTGGATCTGTCTCAATTTTTTCGCGGATTTTTCGGATGTGGACTGCAACAATATTTTCAGCATTATAGGCCTCTTCCTTCCAAACCATTTCATAAATTTCTTGAATGGAAAAAACACGACCTGCATTTTTTAATAATAATTCAGTAATTTTATATTCAATTGGCGTTAGCTTTATAGGCTCTCCGTCCTTCAAAATTTGACGCCCTGCGGCATCTAGCTCCAAGCCCTCTACCTGTACTGCACTATTTTGAAATGTTCCTAGCTCAACATAGCGACGAAGCTGTGATTTCACACGTGCCATCAGCTCTAACGGGTGGAACGGCTTCGTAATGTAGTCATCTGCTCCAACTGATAAGCCGTGAATTTTATCCGAATCCTCTGCCTTTGCACTCAGCATAATAATAGGGATATTGCGCTCTGCTCGAATTTTAAAAGTCGCTGTAATGCCATCCATATTAGGCATCATAATGTCTAAAACGATTAAATGCACCTCATGCTGTGACAGCATATTTAAAGCCTCTACACCATCTCCAGCTTTCAATACATGATAGCCATCATTTTTTAAATAAATCTCGATACCATCGCGAATATCTTGGTCATCATCCACGACTAATACCGTCAATTTTGTCATATCGTTCACCTCACTATAAGTTCTTATAATGTTATAATAAAGGATAAAAATGAAGTATTGCTTATTGTAAATCTTAAGAAATTCTGAAGAAGTGGAAAGGAAATGTCGTTTATGTATAAAACTGTAGCCCAAACAGCGATAGATTTAAATATGCCAGAAGAACAAATTTTACATTATATTCATAACGGCCGCATCAAAGCAGTACACGATGGGGAACAATTTTTAATTAACAGCGGTCAATTCGATACATATCATGAGCAAATTGAACGTATTAAAGAGGAAATTGAAATTTGGCGTCATACACCCATTCCTGAAGATATTGATGTAAAGGATGAAGATTAAAAGTGCCAGGCACAGAAACAATTCAGAATTGTTTCTGTGCCTGGCACTTATTTAGATGGATACAGCCTGCCCTACGCCCTTCAACATAATTGCTGCGTAATCTTCTACCATCACACTTGCAGTTGGGTACATACCTGCACCTGGTCCTACAAGTGTAATTGTTCCAATGTAGTCTGTATCAACGGTAACAGCATTATTTACATCATCGATTGAATATAATGGATGCATATTGTCTACTAATAGCGGTGTCACTTTGCCAACTAGCGTTCCGTCTGCTAAACGCTCAATTTCAGCAACATGGCGATAACGCGAATTTTGTAAATTTGCTGCTTCCATATCCGTTTGAGAAATTGTATCAACACCGATTACTTCTATTTCTGCCCAATTTGGCTGTTCACCAAATGCTAAGCTTGATAAAATCATTAGTTTTTTGAAGGCGTCTTGCCCTGAGACATCATTGTAGGGGTCTGCTTCTGCATAGCCTAGGCGCTGTGCTTCACTTAAAGCTTCCTCAAAGGGAACATTTTCAATGCGCATTTTTGTTAAAATAAAATTTGTCGTTCCATTTAAAATCCCTTGAATGCGCTGTGCATTATTTACTAACAGTATATTTTTCAACGTTTTAATAACAGGTACGCCACCTGCTACAGATGCTTCATACCCTACACCTACACCGTGCTCTTTTGCAAGCTGCTCAAGCTCCTGCCCGCGCTTTGCAAACATCACCTTATTCGCTGTAATCACATGACATTTATGCTCAACTGCGCGCTTTAAATAAGAAAATGCTGGCTCCTCGTTGACAATTGCTTCAAATACAACGTGTAAGCCTGGCTCTGCCAATACATCTTCAATACTTTCCGTCATTAAATGCCGTGTATTTGGTACACGCTCTTTACTTGCATCTGTTACTAATATTTTTGCTACCTCGAGCTCCACACCTAGCTTCTCTAGGAGCTCCTGCTTCCTCTCCTTTAATATATGATAAATTCCTTGCCCCACGGTTCCAAAGCCGAGGATGGCTGCCTTTATTGTTGCCATTATCTAATTCGCCTCCAAATTTCCTTTCACGACCAATCATACTTTGTATGATGTACAAAAATTACAATTCGTTTTATCTTAGTGCCATTTTATCTAAATTTCCTTAGGATAATCACTTCAAAATTTGCACTAAAGACTTTATTTTGATGCATCGTTCTAGTTATTATATAGTGATTCTAGCGCAATCCTTAGGATATTACAAGGAAATTCTACCTTAAATGGACATTTGTTTTTTCAGAGAGGTCACTTTATGTGCGTTGCGAAATTTAAAAGGGCTGCTAGGAAGTTAATTCCCGACAGCCCTTGACATTTATGAA
This sequence comes from Metasolibacillus sp., assembly GCF_025291715.1. Lineage (GTDB taxonomy): Bacteria > Bacillota > Bacilli > Bacillales_A > Planococcaceae > Metasolibacillus > Metasolibacillus louembei. Next base: position 20,353 of record NZ_JAMBIZ010000023.1, on the reverse strand, counting down.
TAAAAGAAATGGGGGAATTTCTTCTATTATATAGTAAGAAATATTTCAGCTGACTTGTGTCAATTGTCTACTTCGGTAATTTTGTAAAATTGATTGCATAATTTTTTCCTCTAAAGCTGTAAACGCAGGCACTGCATATGTGCGTTGGATAAGCTGGAATTCACCATAGCGCAAAAACCATTCTTTTGCTGGTATATCAATATGGTGACTTCCACAGTCTGTATACGCATCGTAAACTTCCTTAATAATATAGCCATTTGATAAATCGCATGTTGTTTCTAAGAACGCACTGTGTCCAAATACTTTCATCCACATCTTTTCAACATTTGCCAATAATAATTGAATCGCCTGTGCATTAACAAATGTATACGTTTCATTTAATTCATATACGATATAAGATGCGATATTTTGTGCACTATATGTACGTCCCATGTCCAACACTCCTTTTATTTATCATTTCAATTCCCTGCAAGTTGGTTGGTTTAATTGTAATTCATAAAACAGAAGAAGTCAATAATTCTTATAAAAATACTAGGTATTATTTTTTATAGGCAACTGTGACTGCGAAATGATGCAGCCTACAGAGCCTTTGTCTTTACTTATTTAGTGAAAGCTGTTGAAATGCTTGTTCTAAATCTGCAATGATATCCTCTACTGCCTCCAAGCCTATCGATAAGCGAATGAGCTCCTCTGATACACCAGCGATTTTCAATTCCTCCGCAGATAGTTGCTGATGCGTTGTAGATGCAGGGTGAATAATAAGGGAGCGCGCATCTCCTACATTCGCTACATGTGAGAATAATTGAACATTATCAATTACTTCTCGCCCAGCATCTCTGCCACCTTTAATACCAAAAGTTACAATAGAACCAAAGCCGTTTTTCAAATACTTTGTCGCCAATGAATGCGAGTCAGCATATTCAAAGCCATTGTAATTTACGTATTCCACGAATGGGTGATCACGTAAATACTCAGCTACTTTTTTAGCATTTTCATTATGTCTTACTACACGCAAATGAAGCGTTTCTAACCCTTGTAAGAAATTAAATGCCGCATCCGCACTCAATGTCGGACCGAAATCACGCAATAATTGTACACGTAGCTTTGTGGCAAATGCAGCCGCTGCTGTATCAATTCCATAGCATATGCCGTGATATGTTAAATCTGGCTCTGTAAAGCCTGGGAACTTACCTTGTGTCCAATCAAATTTCCCTGCATCAACAACAATGCCACCGATTGTTGTACCATGTCCACCAATCCATTTTGTTGCCGAATGAATGACAACATCCGCTCCAAATTCAATTGGGTTAGAGCCGTATGGAGAAGGGAATGTATTATCAATAATTAATGGAATTTCATGCTCATGTGCGATTTTAGCAATCGCTTCAATATCTAGTACATTTAAGCTTGGATTACCAATTGTTTCTGCAAAGATTGCTTTTGTATTTTCTTGAATTGCTGCTCGGAAGTTTTCCGGGTCACTTTCGTCGACAAATGTTGTTGTAATACCATAGCGTGGCAATGTTGTCGCAAATAAATTATAAGTACCACCATATAAAGAGCCTGCCGATACGATATGGTCTCCTGCACCAGCAATATTTAAAATGGAAAATGAGATAGCTGCCATTCCTGAAGAAAGTGCTACTGCTGCTGTGCCCTTTTCTAACAAGGCGACACGTTCTTCAAATGCTCCTACAGTTGGGTTCATAATGCGAGAATAAATATTCCCAGCTTCTTCTAATGCAAATAGTCGCTGCGCATGAGCAGTGTCATTAAATGCATAGGCAGTTGTACGATAAATAGGTACTGCAATTGCTCCTGTTACTGGATCAGGCTTTTGCCCACCGTGTAGTAGCAATGTTTCTGGCCGTAATGCTGACATGATATTCCTCCTAAAATTTATTCGATGGCAGTGAATTTTGAGGAGGGTAGAAAAACAAAAAAACCTCTTCCTAAGAAGAGGGTTGCAAATGAGCAAGTTTTCCTCCCCTTATCTTTCAGATTCCAATTCGAATCTGTAGGAATTAGCACCTTTGTAAGCTTGTCGCCTACCGGTTGCTGGGCATCTTAGGGCCTAGTCCCTCCGCCACTCTTGATAAGAGTATTTGATTCATGTTCCATCGTTGAAATTGAGTATAAATCATTGTAAACCAAGAAGTCAACTATTATTTTTAAAATTTTTTAAATTGCTAGAATCATCACCCCCAGCCAACATGATTGGTTATTTAGCTTGAGTAGTATAAAATAGTGAGGAGAATACATCTATTTAGGGGGATGGAAATGGATACGAGAGAGCTTTTACGCAGTCATTCATCTGTGCGTAAATATACAGGGGAACAAATTTCACACGAAATAGTTATTGATTTAATCGAAACAGCGCAAATGGCAGCTAGCTCACATTTTGTGCAGGCCTATAGCGTCATTTGGATAACGGATGAGGATAAAAAGAAAAAGCTTGGTGAATTATCAAAAAATGAATTTCAATTTCAAACAGCAGGTGCTTCATTTTTATTTTGTGTTGATTTCAAACGTTTACAAGTAGCGGGGCAAAAGCATGGTACAAACATCGTCACGGATTCAGCAGAAAATTTACTTGTTGGTGTAGCGGACGTATCTTTATTCGCCCAAAACTTCGTCATTGCTGCCGAGGCACATGGCTACGGTATTTGCTATATTGGAGGCGCGCGTAGCAACCCAGCAGCTATTACGGAGTTATTTAATTTACCTGAAAATGTCTTTCCGCTATTCGCCATGACAATTGGCACACCAACAAAGCGCAACGAAACGAAACCGCGCTTGCCTGTTGCAGCTATTTTACATGAAAATAGCTATGATGTGATGAAATACGACGCTTTATTAGATGAATATGATGCAACGATGGAAAGCTATTATGCAAGCCGCTCAGCCAATCAAAAAACGGCAACATGGACAAAGCAAATGGCGGATTATTTAATTGAGCAAAAGCGCCCATTCATAAAAGACTACCTTGCACAGCAAGGCTTTACTTGGAAATAGTAGCAAGGTTATTTTGCACATCAGCAAGTATGCTTTCGCATAGTTGCGTCCAAGCTTTTTGTGACAGTCGCTGAATCATAGATTGCTTAAGGCATGTTGTAGAGCTAGGAATTTCCTACTGAATCATGATCAATTACGCCTTGGCGTAATTGCGTCGGGATTTTGCATTGTGCTTGCACAATGGGCTCCTTTCAAAATCCCTGACATCCGCCGGAGGCTTTATTATGATTCAGTAGGCGTTTGAACACTTACTGAATCAAAGTAGTCTAAGCATTCATCGCACCACCTATAGAGGTGGGCATTTTCTACTGAATCATGATAAAATATACCTACAATACATGAAAGTATTATGAGGTGTTCGCCTATGCAAATGAATAGACATACAGCAAAATCAATCGAGCGCCAGCAATTAAAATCGATTCGTCGCTTTTATTACGCCATTGCCGATATTAATTTAGCATTGGCTGATGTTCATAAAAAGATTCAGCCAATGATTGATGAAGCAAAATACCAGCATGCTACAGCTTATATTAATCAATATATATCTTATACAACCGTTTGGAATATGAAATTCGCATACAATCTAGAAAGCCCTGAAGTTGCAATGCTTCAGCTATTTCATTTACGATATATTTTCCAGCATGAGCCTGCTATCGCTTTTACACAGGAACGTCAAATTGTTCAAGAACAGCAGCAAGCTTTTGACAAGCTACAACTGTTCGCAGAAGAACAACTCACCTTGCGTTATGCAAAAATGCTTCAATATATTGAAGAAGAGCTGTCTAGAAAGTGATAACTTTCTAAACAGCTCCCTTTTTGCATTTGTGCAAATTGTTATTTTCAGTCTTTAATTACCCGTGCATTTGGTAATGGCCAAACAACAACCGGTACTGTGCCCAGTATTTTTTCCTGTGCTACGAAGCCAACTCGTATATCGCGGCTATCAGAGCTGTAACGGCGATTATCTCCAAGTACAAAATAATGTCCTTCAGGTACAACTTCCTCACCGAGTGTATCCTGCAAAGTAAAGTCTCCTGTTAAATCTCCGCTATCCAATAGCTCGGCTCGATTCGTCTCCAAATAAGGCTCATCAAACTTCTCTCCGTTAATAAACAGCTCATCATCATGATATTCTACACGATCTCCTGGCAAACCAATAATGCGTTTAATATAATTTTTTCCACTTGGCGCCTTAAAAACAATCACATCAAAGCGGTTATAATCCGATAATGCAGGACCAATAATATTAACAATTACTTTTTCCTCATTCTCAAATGTCGGCATCATGGAAGCACCCTCAACGCTAACAGGTGTAAACAAAAAGACGCGAATCCCGACAGACAATACAACAGCAAACACGATTGTTTTAATCCAGCTGATTACTTCACTTTTTTCCAAGTCCACATCTCCTTCAAATTTCCTCTATGCTATATGAACGCTAGTACCTCTAAAAAAGTTGCAACTTTTTGCCCTTCTACAATAAATGATGAGTAACAAGCTGGTCCTTTACGAGCGCACTTGCCTTCTCTAAAATAGCTACCGCCTCTTTATAGTCATTTGCCTTAATTGCCTCTAACAATAATGTATTGATGTTATTCGCGCCATAATTCGTTACATTAGGATTGATTTTCCACCCTGTTATGAACTTCATAATAATTCGATCCTTTAAATTTTCAACAATTGTATTCATGACATCATTATTCGCTACAGCTATAAATTTTTGAATAAACAATAAACTGTTTTCTATACTTACTATGGCAATAAAAACTTTGCGGCTATTCAAGGCTCTGTTAGTTGGGTTTTATCCGTTGTTAGCACATTGAGCCCACTTATTTCTGGATGGATTGCTGATAAAACGGGCTCATACAACGCATCGTTTGCTGTAACATTTGTAGTGATTGTAGTAGGTATCGTCTTAGCTCTGGCAGCAAAGCCACCTGTAGTTCCAGCGCATTATGCTGACAAGGAACTACCATCATCCCCTATATATTCTCACTAAAATACAAGGAGCGCTGTACGATTTCGCATAGCGCTCCTTGTTATTATAGTAATTTGAATTTCCCTACAGCATTATTCAAATTCATTGCTAATTGATTAAGCATCTGTGTCGCCGAAGCAATTTCCTCCATAGAGGCAAGCTGCTCCTCAGATAAACTCGCTACATGTTGTGTCGTTTCTGTTGAAGAGCGTGAAATTACCTGCAATGAATCGAAAGTGGCTGAAACTTGTTGTGCACTTGCTGCCATCTGCTCAGAAACTGCCGAAACCTCTTGAATTTGATTTGTTACTGTTTGGATAGCTTGAATAATCGTTGCAAAAGATGTACCAGTATGCGTAATAGATTGGGTTCCTATCGAAACTTTATCGTTAACCTTATTCATTTGTTGGACAGTTGTCTGCATATCTCCTTGAATCATATGAATAATAGTAGCAATTTGCTTAGCAGATTGGTTTGATTGCTCCGCTAATTTACGTACCTCATCCGCCACAACAGCGAAGCCTTTTCCACTTTCCCCTGCTCTTGCTGCCTCTATCGCAGCATTTAATGCTAATAAATTCGTTTGGTCTGCAATGCCTGTAATCGTCTCTACAATATTTTCAATTTCTCGAGATTGTGTTGATAAAGATTCGATAGAGGACATCGCCTCATTTACAGCTACATCAACCTCCTGCATTTGCTCAATCGCATGCTGCAAGCCCTGTCCTCCTTCATCTGCTTGTTTCGATACCTCTGTAGAGGAAGTTGCTACATCAGATGCCGCTGACGCAATATGTTGAATACCTTGTGCTACTTCCATCATCGCCTGTGAGCTTTCTTGTATTTGCTCAAGCTGGGTTTGTGCTCCTCCAGCAATGCCATCTGTAGCCTCTGTTACGCGCTCTGTTGCATCTGTTGATTGACTAACATTGACGCTTAATTGCTCTGTAGATGCCGATAATTCCATACTTGCATCATTCACAGTTACAATAGTGTTTTTTAAATTCCCAAACATCGTGTTAAACGCGATAGATAGCTGGGAAATTTCATCCTTTGCTCCTTCTTTTGTTGTAAGAGGCTGGATCATTAAATTGCCATCTGCCACTTCTTCAATTTGCTGAATAACAGCAAACAGCGGCTTAAATTTAGAAATAATTAAAATGCTTGCTATTATGCTAAACAAAGATGAAATGACAACAGATGAAATTAAAATAACTATACTCATTGTTACACCATTTTTAGCTGTTGTAGATAATTCATCCACCCATGTCGAGACTTCATCATTAAAGGCTTGTAAGTAATCATTAATGCGATTTTTTCCTGCAAAATAATTATCATCATACATCATATCAATGGCAGCCTGTTGATTGCCTTGCTGCATTAACTGAAAGCCTTGTGCCTCAATTTGAGCTAATTGCCCTGACTCTGATTGCACATTGTGTACAATCGTTAATATATCATCTGGTAGTATTTTTTCAAACTCAGCAATAACCTTAGCATATGTTTGCGTGTCATTTACTTCTCTCATATACGCCTCATAAAATGCCTTATCCCCTGTACTTACATAAGCACGTGCTTCTGTTGTTAAATAATCGGATACCATCACAAGCTGTTCCTTTAATTGAAGCACTGTATTTTCTTTTTGAAATGCTTGCACCTGCTGTTTGGTGTTCATCACAAGAAGACCTAAACTAACACTATTAATCACAAATAAAATTACCGCAATTGCTGAAACCATCATTAACATCGATTTAATCTTCATAAGCATTGCTCCCCATTTATTTTTAGCTAGCATTTCTTAATAAGAAAATACAAATGTGCTAGTATACTACATATTTCGACATTTTTCATCATAACAACTTTCAAAATCATCCATGCTAAACAAATTTTTTTAGCAAAAAAACTATCGAGAAATATAGGTAATAGCCTAATTTCCCGATAGCCTTTTAACTATCTTTCCATATTGACAATTTCAAGCTGCTTAATTGGCTGGAATTGCTCTCCTGTTGCGTAATAAGTGATATTCACCTCATCACCCTGCTCTAAATAAATAGCAAGTGGCGCTACCTCTGAGCTAACGATGAAATTTTGCCCTGAATCTGTTAACAGTGACACAACCGTAAAGTCACCAATACGCTCTTTATACACACGAACAATTTTGGCAATGAGCTGTGCTTCCTCTGCGTTTGAAGAGCCATCTACTGTACTGCCCCCACGACTAAGCGCAGTTTTATATTGCTTCAATGCCTCCTTCGGTGTCAAAGCATATGCTGAAATTTCTGGATTTGCAGCAGATACGATAAAGTAGTTTTGCAGGAAGCCATTTGAATCTAACACTGCTGAAAGCCAGCTTGCTTCACCGTAGAAGTTATACAAAATTGGCATTTCACCTTCCCACTCTTTTTCGATAAACTTCTTCTCGATAATTTCCAGAGCACCTTGTGAATCCATATATGATTCCTCTAAATTACCTGTGTAATATGTTGCTTGACCTGTGCGCGCATGTGTTAAAGAATAGCCAAGCATCGAATCGACACCCTCTTTTGGGCTAGAGAAATCTGTGAAATAGTACATTTCTCCATCCTCCATAAAGACAGGGCTAACGTTTGCCTCCGTTCCTTCATCTGATGGCAGCTTGACATCTTTTTTGCCAAACAAACTATTCCAGAAGCCATGTACATAATTACCATAATAGCTATTTTGTAAGCTCACTGACTCTGGTGAAATCGCACCGTCAATAAATTCTGGTACATCTGCTAAGGCAATTTTTTCAGATTGCCCTGTTTTCGCATCTACTTTAACAATTCCTTTGACGTCAAAGCCATTGCGGGCAGAAATGAAATTGCCATATGTTCGAATATAATATGGCACACCATCATCATCAATTTCTAATTGTGCATCGCCATAAAATATCAACGTTGGATATTGAAGTCGAATATGGCGCTCTAAGTTTTTATTAAAATAGGCTGATGGGATATAAGCCATATCGTGCGCCATAAACTTTGGATTGTCGCTTGAATCAGTTGCACTCATCATGAAGTAACCTGGTGTTGTTTTGCCGTTAAACCATTTAAAAAGCCCTGAAAATTCCACTGGCGCAATATACACATAATCACCATTGACCTTTTGAATTTGTAGGCGACCTAGCTCATAGTAGCTCGTATTCGGCACTTGCCCAAATGCTTTTTTCATTTTATTTTTCACAAACTTCGGTGGCACACTTGCAGGTGTTTTTGTTTCATCAAATGGCTGAATTTCCACCTGCTCCTCCATTTCAGAGGATTGATATTTTTTCTCTGCGTTAAAAATTGGGGCAGCTAACAAGTAAGCGACCGCTACAATTGACAGTAGCGTAATTACAGATTTCGCTTTTTGTTCCATACCAGCTGCCAATAACGCACCTACTAATGCCATCACAGGAATTACGTATAAGAAAATTGTCCAATGTAAATCAATTTTCGAAATATAAACCGTTAAAAATGTTAAAATTAAACTACCGAAAAATACGGAAGCTAATAGTATTCCAAACTGCTTACCTGTCAACTCACCCTTCGGTAACTTTTTTGTTAAAGGTACTATTAAAATTGTAGCGACGATTGCCACAATCAATACTGTTATAAATAATTGTCCCACTGTCATCACCTCTATTTATTTTTACGTATGGAGTGCAGGAAAGTTTCATTAAATTAAGAAAGGAGCAGTTCGATGGAGAAAAAAATTATCTTATTGTTATTTGCAATTTTCAGTATTTATTATATCCTTTTCTTTTATACAATTGCCGCTTCATGGCAAATGGTGTTCAAGCTGATTCCGATGCTATTGCTTATTTTTTTAGCCTTGCGTTCAAAAGGCGAGAAAAAGTATAAAACAATTATTATTGGTGGGCTTATTTTTTGTGCAATTGGTGATTATACATTGCAATGGTTTATCATTGGGCTTTTTAGCTTTTTAATCGGACATATTTTTTATATCATTGCCTTCCAGCAAACAAATGAGGGGGAAATTCATCGCTTAGTGAAAATGCTGTTAATTGCTTATGGAGGCTTTATGATGGTATTTTTATTGAGCTTTATTTTACCTGATGGAGGCTACATTTTAGCACTAGCCGTTTGCGCTTATATTGGAGCCATTTTATTAATGGGCTGGAATTCGTTTCGAACAGCGAGCAGCTTCGCCATTATCGGCGCCCTTTTATTTATTTCGTCCGATTCCATTTTAGCAATCAATCGCTTTATTACAGATATCCCATACTCACATATATTGATCATGCTAACATACTACGCAGCGCAATTATTTATCGCACTCAGCATCGTTCAATATTCCGCACTGCGAAGTAAAATGATACAATAATGTAGATGTATGATAACAAGGGGGATTATTCCATGAAAGAACAATTAATCGAACGCTTAATTCGCTATGCAAAAATCGATACACAATCAGATTTCACAAGCACTACAACACCTTCAACAATGAAGCAATTTGATTTATTAAACGTTTTAAAGGATGAGCTAGCAGCAATTGGCTTAACAGATATTACGTTAGACAAGTATGGTTATTTATTTGCCACATTACCAGCTAATACAGAAAAAAGTGATGTACCAACATTGGGCTTCCTTGCACACGTTGATTCAACACCAGATTTCTCTGGCACAAATGTCAAGCCACAGCGCATTGATAATTACGATGGTGGCGATATTCAATTAAACGAGCAATTAGTTATGTCAACAAGCTACTTCCCTAATTTAAAAAACTATGTTGGGCAAACATTAATTACAACAGATGGGACAACATTGCTTGGTGCTGATGATAAAGCAGGGATTGCAGAAATTGTGACAGCGATGGAATATTTAGTACAGCACCCTGAAATTAAGCATGGTAAAATTCGCGTTGCCTTCACTCCAGACGAGGAAATCGGTCGCGGTCCACATAAATTTGATGTAGAAGCATTTGACGCAAAGTATGCTTACACGTTAGATGGGGGTCCACTTGGCGAGCTTCAATACGAAAGCTTCAATGCAGCAGGTGTTAAAGTTACAACTCGTGGTACAAGTGTGCATCCAGGCTCTGCTAAAGATAAAATGGTTAATGCGACAACAATGGCGATTAAATTCCAAAATGAAATGCCTTTAGATGAAGTACCTGAAAAAACAGAAGGCTATGAAGGCTTTATCCATTTAATGAGCTTTAATGGGCATATTGAGGAAGCAACATTAACATATATTATTCGTGACCATGATCGTGCAAAATTCGAGGAGAAAAAAGCACGCTTTATCGACGCCGAGAAAAAAATTAAAGCGACGTTTGGTGAAGATGCGATTACTGTGGAAATTGAAGATCAATATTACAATATGAAAGAAAAAATTGAGCCTGTTATGGAAATCGTTGATATTGCGAAAGATGCTATGATAAAGCTTGGCATCACACCAATTATCGAGCCAGTACGTGGTGGCACTGATGGCTCACAGCTATCTTACATGGGATTACCAACACCAAATATTTTCGCTGGCGGCGAAAATATGCACGGTAAATTTGAATATGTATCAGCAGAAACAATGGAAAAAGCAACTGAAGTTATTTTAGAAATCGTGCAAGCTTTCGAGGCACGCGCATAATCATTTAGAAAAAGCGCTAGCATCATGCTAGCATTTTTTCTTCTTTTACCATTCTGAATATTCAGTTATATAGGAGGTGTTTATACGATGAAAGAAATTTTAATCGGTATTATTGCAGCTTTATTTTTTGCCTTTACATTCATTTTAAATCACTCTATGGAATTAGATGGTGGCAGCTGGCTATGGAGCGCTTCCTTACGCTATTTCTTTATGCTACCCTTTTTAATTGCTATCGTATTATACAGAAAAAATTACCGACAGCTACATAATGAAATGAAGGCACGGCCTTGGCAATGGCTCGGGTGGAGCTTCGTAGGTTTTGTATTATTTTATGCACCACTTACATTTGCGGCTGCCTATGGTCCGGGTTGGCTTGTTTCGGGTACTTGGCAGTTTACAATCGTTGCGGGGGTACTGCTCGCACCACTTTTCGTAACAATTATTGCAGGGCAAAAGATACGGCAAAAAATCCCAATGGTGTCACTTTTAATTTCCAGTGTGATCTTAATTGGCATATTGCTCATTCAAATCCCACATGCTAAATCCGTGTCAACAACCGCTCTGCTTCTCGGTATTTTACCTGTATTAATTGCAGCATTTGCTTATCCATTAGGTAATCGCAAAATGATGGACATATGCGACGGGCGCATTGATACATTTCAGCGTGTGCTCGGTATGACGATTGCTTCCTTACCTGTATGGATTTTAATGGCAATCTACGCTATAATGACCGTTGGGCTACCTTCAAGCAGTCAAGTATTTCAATCATTATTAGTTGGACTAAGTTCAGGCGTAATTGCAACAACATTATTCTTTATCGCAACTGATCGTGTGCGTGACAATCAAGGAAAGCTTGCTGCGGTTGAGGCAACGCAATCAACGGAGGTTGTTTTTGTTATCATTGGTGAAATGCTTTTATTAGGCATCCCCCTTCCGACACCAATTGCACTTGTAGGATTAGCAATTATCATTATTGGTATGCTTCTGCATAGCTATCATACAATGCTTGCCGCCAAACGTGCTCGGATAGCTACAGAATGATTTTTTATTGGCGCATAAAAAAAAAGTAGCCGATCCTATGGCTAGGGATCGGCTCAAATTGGCTCTCAAAAGAGAAGCTTTGAAGAAAATATAAAGGGTAAAAAATTACGTTCTAAAATGAGGGGGGTAGAACGTATTTTCTGAACTAGCGAACTTCTGGAGAAAAGTAGCTAAAGTTCAAGCTCATAAGCACTGTATTGCATATGAGTAATGCTTACAATGATAATGATAATCGTTTTCATTTAGATTGTCAACACTATTTAAATAATTTTTTATCAAAAAATGTTATGATAAATGAAAAAGGTGAGTTTATGCCCGCACTATCCTATGATCAAATTCAACAATTAAATTCTTATAGCATTTATACAGAAAATCCTGAGCGTCCATTATTTACGCTGGCAAATCTGCAAAAGGACTTTTATTTAACAGATTTTCGCAACTTAATGATGGGCATTACACAGGCAGCTACAGAAACGGCTGCTATTTCCCATTTCACTCGTCGCTACGGTATGTTTGTTGCAATGCAATTTTATATGCTTGCAGTTTATGATGAGGTTTGGGATGGCAAACTAGAGGACATTCGCTTCGCCCTCGTTCACGAATACGGTATCAATACGCTTGGCACATTTATTTCAGCAAATGATTTTCGCTATGTGGAGGATAATGAACGTGAGGCAGTGATTCAAAAAATATTGTATAAGCAAACTTTTGAAATTATTCAGCAGCTACGTAAAACAACATCTATTTCACCACTCGTTATGTGGGAAAACATTTTTGGTTACCTATTATGGCATTACCATACATTGCTTGAAAACCCTGCGCTAGCTGATAGAGCCTATGAAGACCTAGAAATTTTAGAAGATACAAAAGTATGGCGCTACATTTCCGATAAATCGCTATTTTTAAATTATACAGATGGCAACCACCCTTCGCAGCTGTTAAACAGACCTGTTCGCAAAAGCTGCTGCCAATCCAAGGATATCCCTGGCTTAATGGCCTGTGGATTTTGTCCGTTGAAATAAAATAAGAGCGTAGCATCACTACGCTCTTATTTCATCTATTAAATTGGACAAACCATTCATCCTCTTGCTGCTCAATTGCTACGCCACGGTAGCCGTTACATAAAGCTTGCTGCTGTGCCTCTGTGTCCCCCATCGCAATTATTAACCTTTCACCTGCGAAAACTGGCTCTTTATGTAAAGGTTTTGCAAACACATAGCGCAGTTTACCACCATATTTATATTTCAGCGCATATATATGCATATTTTGTACAAGCTTATCTTTTAGACTGGCAATATTATATGGCTTAACTGTTGCACATACCCAATCATATTTTTCAATATCCACTTGTGACATAATGATACTTGCTAATGTTTGCTGTAGTCCATAGCCTCTAAATGTTGGATGGATAAACGAAACCTCCTGATATAGCACACGTGCCAAATCCTCCGCCTCAATATCAAGCCCTAAATGCTCTTCTTCATCTGAATTTGGCTCTAATAAAGCACGAACCGCAACCAATTGCTCGTTAACAAATGCGCCAATCATAACACCATGACCATTTAAAATATATAAAAGCTCCTCATCACTAAGAGGCTGTAAAATTGTCTTATCCTCTAATACATCATAAACAACCTGCTGCAACTTTTGGATTTGAGTTAATTGTGTATTTTTTAGAGGCTGTACATAAAATTCATGTTCACCTAAATATCCTTGAAAAATCATTTTGTCACCACACTGTTCTGTTTTTCACACTCCATCATTATAACGCAAACAAAAAACGAATGCTCAGTTGAACATTCGCCTTTTCTATAAGCTTGTAAAGAAGCCTGCTGGATATTGCTCATAGCCATCATGCTCTTTAAAGACATCCATCTCCTCATGACGCTCAAGCTCTAACTCCTCATCCAACAAATACGTTTCAAGATTTGATGATAAAATCTTGCCCATAAACAACACCCTTTCCTTTAAATGAATTTTCTGATTATTCATATAATACTATGATGCTTTTTTATGTGCAAGTCATTAATTCACTATATGCATAAAAAGTATCAAACCTATCTATGAAACAGATAGGTTTGATACAAGTTTTTAAGCTTTAGCTGCTGTGACGCCGCCACTTTTATTTTTTGTCATAAACTGAATCACGAACATAATACCGAAGACAATCAGCCCTGAAATATCTGAAATTGACTCTGGGTAAACCATCGCTAACCCTGCTACAATGACAATGATTCTTTCAAACCAATATAATTTTCTATACCAATAACCAATAATACCTGCACCAATCGCAATCATTCCCATGATAGCTGTAAACACTACCCAAATAACTTGCAGGATTGTTACATCAACCATTAGTAACGCTGGAGAAAATACAATCATATACGGAATGATAAATGCCGCAATTGCTAGCTTTGCAGAGTTAACACCCGTTTTAATTGGGTCTCCCCCTGAAATCCCCGAGGCCGCAAAGGCAGCGAGCGCCACTGGTGGCGTAATATCTGCGATAATACCAAAATAGAATACAAAGAAGTGTGCAGATAGCAATACGACAACTGGCACTAAATCTTGTGGCGTATTTGGTGCTAATAGCGCAATGATTGCCGGAGCTGCAATTGTCGATGTAATAACATAGTTCGCTGTTGTTGGTGCACCCATCCCTAAAATAAGCGATGCAATCATTACAAATACTAATGTTAGTAAGATGCTACCACCAGCTAGCTTCACTAAACTGTTCGCTAATGATAAACCTAAACCAGTTTTCACAACAACTCCTACAATAATTCCCGCACAAGCCGTTGCTGCAACCACACCAAGCGCTGTACGTGCGCCATCAACTAGTGCATCTAAAATATCAAGAGGTCCTAAACGCGTTTCTTTATTAAACATACCTACTAAAATACAAGCAAGTACTCCATACAGAGCCGCATGCATAACTGGTACACCTACTAGCATTAAAACAATAATCAAAATAATTGGCACTAACAAATAAATTTTCTTCAATACTTCTTTGCGATTTGGCATTTCTTCATCAGAAAGGCCTCTCAAGCCTAAGCGCTTTGCTTCAAAATGGGTCATAATCCAAATACCTGTGAAGTAAAGCAATGCAGGGATTGCTGCTGCCTTGGCAATATCCCAATACGTTACACCGCGTCCAATAAACTCAACCATTAAAAATGCTGCCGCCCCCATAATCGGTGGCATCAGCTGACCACCAGTTGATGCAGAGGCTTCTACTGCGCCCGCAAATTCCTTTTTATAGCCAAGCTTTTTCATCATTGGGATTGTATAAGAGCCTGATGTAACTACGTTTGCTACAGAAGAACCTGAAATTGTCCCTTGTAATGCAGATGAGAAAATAGCAACCTTTGCTGGTCCCCCTGTTAGCTTTCCTGCTAATGATACAGCTAGGTCATTAAAATATTGCCCTACGCCTGTCTTTACAAGAAAGGCACCAAATAATAAGAACACGAAAATAAATGTGGCAGATACACTAATCGGGGTACCTAAAATACCGTCTGTTGAATAAAACATTAAATTGACAATGCTTTCAACACTTTGTCCTCTATGTGCCATGAAAGCTGGCATCTGTTGACCAAAATAAGCATACAATAAAAACAGTGAGGCAATAATTGTGATTGGCAAACCAACAGCACGTCTAGCAGCCTCTAAAACTAGTAAAACTGCTAAAAGACCTATTATAAAATCCATTTGTTCTAGCTGGCCTAAGCTTTGTACTAAACGCTCATAATTAATCGTCCAATAAGAGCCTACTACAATCGCAACAATCGCTAAAATATAATCATAAAACGGGATAACATCTTTACGTGATTTACGTCGAGCTGGGAATAACAAAAAGATAAATGTTAAACCGAAGCCTAAGTGCACTGTCCGTTGAATTTGTGCTGGAAATAAGCCAAATATAGCTGTATATAGTTGAAATAAAGAAAATATTAATAATCCAGCATAAATCACATATTTAAACATACTTGAAATATTACGAGTATTTGATTCAATATCATATTTTTCAAGTAATGCTTGCTGGTCCTCTGCTGAAAGCTGTTCAAAGCCTTCATCTTGAGCAACCGGCTTTGTATTATTTTCTTTCCCCATACAATCGTACTCCTTTCATCCTGTCATAGAGTGATAGTTTTTTCACTTCGAATACATAGGATTTTCCCTTTTCTAATTGCTTCTTCAAATCTACATAATTAGATTGATAAATTAGTTGTAATGTAGCATCAATGTTCGCTATAAATAGGTTAAAGCTAGGCAATGTAGCATCATCATAGGATAGAGTGTAGATACCTTTATCATATACTAATGTTTGCCCTTCTTCCGGATAGCCTGGCATGCCAATTGCCACATCTTCATATTGCATGGATAGCAGACGCAATTCATTGTTTGGCAGCACTTCATAGGATTCAATCACATCTGTCTTATGGATAGAGTGCATAAACAATAGTTGAAATTGTTGTTCCTTTTGCAATGGTAAATAATATATTCTTGCTTTTTCTACTCTTGTTTCAGTAAATGTTAAAGCTTTTTCTAATGGTATGAAAAGAATAATAAGCAATATGCCACTAATAATGAGGAGATACCATTTTTTCATAATTATTACCCTTCAAATAAGAAAAGGCTCTGAAGCAATACGCAACAGAGCCTTCTTTCGGATTAGTTGTTTACTTCATCAAAATATTTTTGAGCACCAGGATGCACTTCAATACCAATACCGTCTAATCCGCTTTCAGCCTTGATAAACGCACCTTTTGCATGGCTAATTTTATCTGTGTTATCATAAATCGCCTTTGTAATTGCATACACTAAGTCTTCTGATAAATCCTTTTTCACTGCGAGCATCGCACCTACTGATACCGCTGGAATTTCTTCCTCTAAACCATAAGTACCTGCTGGAATTGCATCTTTTGCATAGTATGGATATTTCGCAATTAGCTCCTCTGCTTTGTCATCTGATACAGGAACAATATATACACCGTTTGTCGCATTTAATGCTTCAACAGCGCCTGTTGGATAGCCAGCTGTAATAAATGCTGCATCGATTTGTCCAGATTGAATGCCATCTGTTGATTCACCAAAGTCTAAATTTTGAGGTTTAATATCATTCATTGTTAAACCATGAATTTCAAGCAATTGCTCAGCATTTGCATAAGTACCTGAACCCGGAGCACCTACTGATACCTTTTTACCTTTTAAATCTTCATATGATTTAATGCCTGAGTCAGCCAATGTAACAAGTTGTACTGTTTCAGGATATAGAGCGCCAAGAGCAACTACTGAATCAATCTTTTGCCCTTCAAACATTAATGTACCCTCTGTTGCATAGTAAGCAATATCTGTTTGTACGAAAGCGATTTCACCTTCACCATTTTGTAATGCTGTCATATTAGCAGCAGACGCTTGAGATACCTCTGCTGTTGTTTTTACACCTGTGTCAGTTGTAATCAAATCAGCAAATGTTCCACCTAATGGATAGTAAGTCCCTTGCGTACCACCTGTTAAAATAGATAAGAAATCTACATCAAACGATTGCTTATCGCCACCATCTGTACCTGTATTTTCTTTACCTCCCTCTTCACCTGCACCACATGCAGCTAAGACAAGTAAAAGCATACCTAAAATTGTGAATAATATACTGTTTTTCTTCATTATTAACATAACCCCCCTCTTTTGCTAATCACTCTACATTTTACAGAGGATCAAAACAGTTGTCAAACTAGTCTGTTAATCCCTTATTATGTGGCATGTATCACCACAAGCTCACTGTTTGTAAAAGCTAACTTCCAGCCAACACCCATAATCAGTGGAGAAAGCTCCCCACTGATTGAAGTTTCACATTATTCAATGACACCACAGGCAATGCGATCCCCTGAATTACCAGATGGGTCTGTTTTATAGTCATCCGCCTTTTCATGAATCACAATGGAGCTACCATCCTTATCAAAAAGCGAATTTGCATGACCTTTCATTAATGTCACGAGCTTTGTTGTAAATTCAAGCTCTACAGTGCCATCCTCGGCTACTTCTAAATTCGGTAAATCACCTGCATGTGGCCCTTGTGGGTTTTCAATGCCGTGCTGCTTATGCTCTGGGTTAAAATGTGCGCCCGCAGATTCGAATGATGGTGCTTCACATTTTCCTACCTCATGAATATGAATAGCATGTGTTCCAGGTGGCAAATTGTGTAGCTCTGCATATAATTCTACACCTTCTGTTACTTCCTTTAATGTCACTTCTCCGACACTCTCACCTTTGCTATTGAGCATTTTCGCAGTTGCTGTAGCAGCGCTTGGTGCATGAACAGGCACTTCTACTTCTTCTTTTTTCGCTTGAAATAGTGAACAGCCCGATAATAATAAAGCCGTGCTCAGTAAAATTATTTTATACATGATAATCCCTCCTACTGCTATTGTTGCCAAAATCGCCTGTTCTTTATTCAAATTAAAAAAGACAATCCGATATAAAAGCAAAGGAGGGGTGACAATGGAAATTAATTCAATTATGTCAAGCCAACTCGCACAGCTACAGCAAACATTGCAAATGTCGATTTTAGACAAAACATTAAATGCTGGTGCTGGCGTCGTTGAAATGCTAGCAGAAATGCCTGCTCCCGCTGCTGAACACCCGTATAAAGGTCAATTATTTGACGCACAGGTGTAAATGAAAAGCTATCGAGGTCAGTATTTGCCTCGATAGCTTTTTAATTAGCTTCTAGTTTCTTGCGCAAAGTCCGCATCGCACGAAACGACACTTTACATATACTTTCATCTGTCATCGTTACTGTGCGTTCCTTCGCATTAACTTCGGCAACATGCTGCAAATTAATCACATAGCTTGTATGACAACGATAAAAACGCTCATCTATTTTTTCCAATTCCTGCATCGAGCCATAAAATTCATAATAATGATTTTTCGCATACAGCTCGATTTTATGTACTTGTGGTGATGTTGAGAAAAAATAAATATCCTCATATGGAATGTTAACAATACGCCTATCAACCTTTAATTGATAAACATTCGCCTGTTCCTTTTGCCCTAGCTTTTGATATTTTTCAAAGGCTGTATGAATCACTTTTCGTAGTTGCACAGCCATTTTCTCTTGCGTATCTTTGACAATATAATCAAGTGCCTCTAGCTGATATTTAAACACAAGATGCCACTTCTCTGCATCCGTTGTTACAAAAATGATGCTCGCCAAAGGATTGTCCTTGCGAATCTCATAAGCAACATCCATTCCTGTTAACTCATGCGATAAGTCAATATCTAAAAAGTAGCAATCCACATGCTGCTCTGCTGCATAAGCAAGCACTTCCTCAGGGCTTGCCGTTTCTAATACAATTTCTACACTTGGATTATGGAACATCTCATAGTTTTTCAGCTCTGTATAAATCAAATGACGATGAAGTGAGTCATCTTCACAAATTACTACTTTCATAAAAATACACCACCTTAATAAATGCTCAACTCTTGAATAAATTTGCCATCCTCTACCCTTGTATGCATCATAGCATTTGGATAGCTCCCAATAATCGCCTTCGCTATCGTTAAACCGCTACCACGTCCTTGACCTTTTGTAGAATAACCTTGCTGAAATAGCTTTCCAATATTAGGTGACATATCTCCATAGCTATTTTCAATAAGTAGCTGCACCATTTCATTATCAGTTGGGAAAATAGCCACACGAATATTGCCTTTTGGCAGCTCTTTTACAGCCTCTAGCGCATTATCCAGTAAAATCCCCACAACTCTTGCAATATCAACAATACTCATTTGTAGCATCGGTACAGGTCTAGGAATCTCAATAATAGATGGGATATTTAATGCATCTGCCTGCAATATTTTTGTTGCAAGCAAGCCTTTTAATTCTACTGACTCCAAATTGTCTAGCCGTCCTAATGTTTGATGCTTCACCAACGTTTGTCGTCCTGTTTGCACAATGCTTTGCTGAAAATAAGATTGCAATCCTTCCATGTCCTTTTGATCTAAATAGCCCTGAATTGTCAGCAATATATTCGTATAATCATGGCGGAATTTCTGCATATCACGATTAACTTCTTCAAGTGCAGTCATGTATTGCATAAATTGCTCAGTTTCTAGCACTTTTCTCTTTGCCCTATATGTGTTATGTATGCTATATAAAAATACACCTAAAACAATAATCACTATAATAAAATACAAAAGCTGAATCATCAAATTCATATTTAATGTAGATGTTGAATTCATATGTTCTGCAAAATAAATATTCAAATAAAATGCTAACGCTGTTAAAAATAAAATAAGAAAAATAAAAAATTTACTAGTTGTTGATAACATCAAAATTTCATTAATTTTTTGTATAAGCTGTTTATAAAGATAAATATACGCAATAAAAATAAGTAAAAAGGAGCAAATATACAACAATTCATATATAAAATTATTTCCCTGCGAAAAGAAATACAAAATAAACTTAGCTAAATAATTAGCTAATACCCCACCAATACAAACAATTGTAATATCCATCCATACTCTATGTTTTTTAGAAAGCAGATAAAAAAAGATGCCTAAGCTAACTAACAATACTGGAATCATGATCCACTGCGATACAAGGAAAAAGAATAATATTGATGGAAGAACACAAGCGTCGCATTAAAATAATTTAACACGGTAAATAATACTGAATTTTCTGTAATCTATTCTTCGAATAAAAAAA
>NZ_JAMBIZ010000022.1 GCF_025291715.1 Metasolibacillus sp. | reverse complement strand
TGTTGCACTCGTCAAAGGTTATAGTGAAAAAATGGATGTTAACTACCTCTATTCAAATGTCTTTGTTTTTCTTCTCATGAGTAAAAACAAGAAAACAGAAAATTCAGTTAAAATTTATGCGACGCTAGTGGAATATGGTATTACGTTAAAAAAGGGTGAGCTGATTTTACCAGGGGCATTGTCTAGTGCAGTAGCCGTTTCTGCTGGGGATAAAATAGTGGCAAGCTTCGGGAAAATTGGCACGGTGACCGTTCATTTCGATTGATAGGAGGAATGACAGTGAAGAAAATTAAAGCAGCCATTGTTGGCTCTGGCAATATAGGAACCGATTTATTTTATAAATTAGAAAGAAGCGCTGTTATAGAAGTGACTGCCGTTATAGGGATTGATGCGGATTCTGATGGGCTGAAGCGCGCTAAGGAAAAAGGCTATCAAACATTTTCAAATGGCATTGAAGCTATTATAGAAAATCCTGATATAGCGGAAATTGTCTTTGATGCCACTTCAGCAAAGGCACATAAGCATCATGCAAAGGTTTTACAAGAGCTGGGTATTTTAGCAATTGATTTAACACCTGCTGCAATCGGACCGTTCTTTTGCCCAGCCGTTAACGTAAATTCCACAACCGATTTAGAAAATGTCAATATGATTACTTGTGGTGGGCAAGCAACAATCCCACTCATTGCTGCTGTCAATAAAGTAGCAGATGTTACATATGCGGAAATTGTTGCAACCATTTCTAGTTTGAGTGCGGGACCAGGGACACGAGCGAATATTGATGAGTTCACCTATACAACCCGGCGAGGGATAGAAGAAGTAGGCGGTGCGGAGCGAGGAAAGGCCTTGATTATTTTAAATCCTGCCAACCCACCTATTCTTATGCGCGATACGATTTATTGCGAAGTGAAAAAGATGGATGAACACGTCGTTCAAGGAGCCATTATGGATATGGTTGAAAAAGTAAAGGCATATGTACCAGGCTATAAATTAAGGCAGTCTCCAATATTTGATGGAAATCGCGTTACGATTTTTGTAGAAATAGAGGGAGCCGGCGATTATTTTCCTACATATGCGGGAAACTTAGATATTATGACCGCCGCTGCTGTACGTGTAGGTGAAGATTTTGCACAAGCGATGTTGAAAAAAAGAGCTTCCATTAAATAAGGAAGGGGTTTGTGAAATGGAGAAATCAATTAAGCTAACAGAGGTTTGTTTGCGTGATGGTAGCCATGTTGTAGCACATCAATTTACAGAACAGCAAGTACGGGCTGTAGCTCGTGCACTGGATGATGCAGGGATGCACTATATAGAAGTAAGTCACGGAGATGGGCTAGGTGGCTCTACTATTCAATATGGGAAATCTTTGGTCGATGAAATGACCTTGATTGAAGCTGCGGCTGATGTCTGCACAAAGGCAAAAGTTGCAGTATTATTAATCCCTGGTATTGGTACGGTAAATGAATTAAAGCAAGCAAACAAGCTAGGAGCACAGCTAGTAAGGGTGGCTACACATGCTTCCGAGGCAGATGTTTCGGCTCAGCATATTGATAAAGCGCGAGAACTTGGGATGGAGGCATTGGGCTTTTTAATGATGGCCCATTCCGTACCAATTGAGAAGCTAGTAGAGCAAGCAAAATTAATGGAGAGCTATGGGGCAGAGGCTGTCTATATAACAGATTCGGCTGGCGCTTTATTGCCAAATGAAGTACGTGAGCGAGTAAAAGCACTGCGCGACACCTTGAACATTGAAGTAGGCTTTCATGCACACAATAACTTATCTCTAGCCGTTGCAAATACAGTAGCGGCAATTGAAGAAGGTGCTACACGTATTGATAGCAGTGTGCGTTGTTTGGGGGCAGGGGCAGGCAATACACAAACAGAGGTTTTACTTGCTGTGTTAGAACGAATGGGGATAAATATGGGGATTGATTTATATAAGATGATGGATTTAGCAGAAGACATTGTGGCGCCTATCCTACCAGTTGCACAGGAAATTCGCAAAGGTAGCCTCGTACTAGGCTATGCAGGTGTTTACTCAAGTTTCTTATTACATGCAGAGCGAGCAGCAAAAAGGTTTGGACTGGATGCAAGGGATATTTTAATGGAGTTAGGCAGAATGAAGGTTGTAGGTGGTCAAGAAGATATGATTCTTGATGTAGCGGCTGATATGGCGAAAAGCATGAAGGTGAGGGGATAGATGATGAAACTAGTGCCGGAAAAAGAAATAGAGATTATTAATTATTTGTTGGCTGCTGAACAAAATGTCTGCGAAGTTATCAAGGTAACAGATGACTTTCCTGAACTAACATTACCACAAGCCTATGAAATTCAAGAGCAATTACTAGTGCGTAGACAAGTGGAGAAAGATGTGAGGTTCATTGGTGTAAAGCTAGGGCTGACGAGCAAGGTAAAACAGGAAATGATGGGTGTTGATAAGGCAATTTACGGATTTTTACAAAGCGATATGCTCGCTTTTGAGTGGGAGGCTATACAATATACTGCACTTATTCATCCAAAGGTTGAGCCAGAAATTGCCTTTTTAATGGCAGAAGATTTACAGGGCACCAATGTTACAGCAGCAGATGTACTGCGCGCCACAAAATATGTAGCACCTGCTCTTGAAGTGATTGATAGCCGCTATAAAGATTTCCGTTTCACTTTAGTTGATGTTATAGCAGATAATTGTTCCTCTGCCAAATTTATTATTGGCAGTACATGGGTCTCACCAGATGCAATTGATTTAGAAAATATCGGCATGGTGCTATCTAAAAATGGAGAAGTGGCACAAACGGGCTCGAGTGCAGCTGTTCTAGGGCATCCTGCAAATGCTATCGCTTGGGCAGTAAACGAATTGGGTGCTAGAGGAAAAGGGCTTAAAAAAGGTGATATTGTATTAAGTGGTGCGATGTCAGAAGCGATTACCTTTCAAGCAGGTGATGCTGTTACTGCACAATTTGATAGTTTAGGCAGTGTGGCGATGTATTGCAAGTGAGCCAGTAAGAAGACAGCTAGTCTGTTGCTTCATTACGAATAGAGAAAAAACGTGAACAATCAATGTGTGAAAAATTGATTATTCACGTTTTTACTTTTTCTCAACCTTCACAAAGCTAAGTACATGCTTTTGATCCTCATAGCGAAATGTACGTATTTGACTGCTCCGCCCTCGTCCACCATTATCGTGAATAATGAAATAAAGCTCCCCATCTTTGCGCTCATAGCCAATTAACGGAACCCAATGATATTTAAATAAAGGCTTCTTTTTTGAGCGCCATTGAAAGCGGAAATATTGGTCAAATTTGAGTGCAACGGGATTGCCACGGTCCAATTGTGCTAAAGCTTCAGCAAGTGAGCAGCTGTTAATTGTAAAATGACTGCCTAGCATATGGCGAAGCCTTTTGATTAAGCGCCATTTAAACAAGCCAATTTTCGTTGTGCCGAGCTGTTTATATAAGTCATTGACATTTTTGTCTATATTAAAATAGCGCAAAATGACATGCAGCGTTGTTGGTCCACATGCGGAGTTTTGATAGTTGGGATGAACGCTTGTATCGTATTGTGACATTCCTTCTATATTATTTAGCATTATGCGCATTGTCATCACTCCTCGGTTATTATACGTTTAAAATAACATATAGTTTCAAATTTGAAACCAAATGAACAAGTGCTCCGTCTAACGTGAAACAACAAAGGGGGGATGGCCGTTGTCACAGCTAGAGCAATTTATTCGTGAGCATGGTGAGGAGCTGCTGCGGCTCGCCTTTACATATGTCAAAAGCAAGGAAATAGCAGAGGATATTGTACAGGATGTGCTACTAAAAGCATTTGAAAAGCAGCAGGATTTTCGCGGTGCTGCGAGCTATCGAACTTATTTATATCGCATGACAATTAATCGCAGCTACGATTATTTACGAAGCTGGAGCTACAAAAACACCGTGCTGACAATGAAAATTCAGACGATTTTTCAAGGAGAGAGCTCTGCAGAAAAGCAGATGCTACGCAATAATGAACAGCAACAAATTGGTCATGCGGTACTTGCATTACCAATTAAATATCGCGAAGTCATCGTGCTTTATTATTACAAGGATATGAAAGTTGAAACGATTGCGGAAATTTTAAATTGCTCTATTAACACGGTGAAAACACGGCTACGTAGAGGGCGAGAAAAGCTCAAATATAATTTAGAGGGGAGCGGATATGATGAGCGATTCACAAATTAAAAAAGGAATTGATGCAGTAATTGGTGAGGAGCGTTGGCTGACAGAGGAAAAAGTACAAAAAATGCTCAGGAAACCAAAAAAACGCCGTTTAATACCAATCATTCAGCCTATTTTTGCAGTTGTTGCTATCGCCTGCCTAGCCTTTATCATTTATTTGCTGCCACCTACGAGCGAGCCGATACATCCAGCAAATGAGTTAAATATAGAGCGATTCGCAGAAGGGTTACCAAAGCTAGCTACTGAAGCACTCAAGGCTTATTTGCAGGCAATTGCACAACAGGATTATGCGGCACTGGGGCAAGTTTCATTAACTGATGTCACCGCATCAAATAAAGAAATAATTTTAAAATATGAAAACGTTGATTTCACAACATTAAAAATGATTAAAGTACAGTCACTGGACGCAGGTAATTTGTATCAAATTTATATAGCGCACAAGGATGTAACAGATGGAGAAATATATATTCATACTTTAAAGGTTGGTAGATGGGGATCAAATGACTTTAAAGTACTGGAAGATATATATGAGGATTGGCTCGTTTTTGAACAGTTTGAAGCACCAAAGGCGTTGCAGCTAACACCCGAGGATGCTCCAACAGCGCAAATTGTTCAAATTGATGACTATCAGCCTGTAGCTAGCAATGTGCCATCACCACAAAAGCTAAATAATAGCAATGTAATTGTTCATTTTATGAAAAAGCGCATGATTGAACAAGGCAATAATACGATTGGATATAGCGGAATATTTTTAATACTTGAAAAAGATGGGGACTACTATGAAATTACTTCTTTCAGAGACGATCCACAAACACAATATTCTATTGTAGAAAGAATGAACACAATTCATGTAATGAATGAACCAATAGGAGATTCTTTAAAAGATGTAGACTACGAATTAATATACTATAATGAGCATATCGATAATTTCCAATCTGTCAAAGGGCAGTTGAGCAAAACGAATGGTCCAGCTTCTTTTCAAACAAATTTGACAGAGGAGCCTTTATATACTTTTGATGGAGCTCATGCAAATATTGCCTTTGTTCAAGACGGGACATTAAAGCAAATTAATATTTTAGATGCAATGGATATGCCTTTATTGCTGAAAGAGCTATTAGCAGTGCGTATGGTAGGTGGAGAGGTTTTTGATATCCAGTATCAAGAGCTATATACGGAAAGGTCAACGCCTTATTATTATTTACACTCCTTAGAGGAAGCATCAATGAAGTGAGAGGAGGAATTTTAATGCTTTGGAAGCCATTATTTGAACAGGATGTACCAGTAAACCTTCGCTAATATTATATTTTAATTAGACGGAGGATATGAAAATGAATCTATTACCATATATCGCAGTGCTACTTGCTGCTGTTTTATGGGGAACGACAGGAACAACACAAACATTTTTACAGGGGAATATTTCACCATTTGCGGTCGCATGTGTGCGCTCAGCTATTGGTGGCGGTACGTTATTAATTTTTGCACTTTTAGCAAGGAGCATTCAATGGAAAACATGGCCTTGGAAATGGAATTTACTGGCGGCGCTATCCATTGCACTTTTCCAATGCTTGTTTTTTTCTTCTATACGCTATACTGGTGTGGCCATTGGAACGGTTGTAACAATTGGCAGTGCCCCAGTTTTTGCAGGCATTATTGAATGGCTTCTTTGGAAGGTTAAGCCGACACGTGTTTGGGCAATTTCTACAAGCTTTGCTATTGTTGGCTGTGTGTTGCTTTTTGCAATTGGTGGTGATACGACAGTCAATGGCTTTGGGGTGCTGCTTGCACTATGTGGTGGCATAATGTTTGCGTTTTATACGAATGTTAGCAAACGTTTGACGGAGCATGCTGCGACATTGCCTGCAGTAGCCATGACCTTTACATTAAGCGCATTATTTTTAGTACCGCTTGCATGGTCTGATGGCTGGAGCTGGCTAGGAGAAACGACAAACCTATTGACAATGGGCTATATGGGAATAGCAGCGACAAGCATTGCCTATATTTTATTTTTAACAGGCTTGCGGGCGGTTCCATCCTCTGCGGCAGTAACGTTAAGCTTAGCGGAGCCATTGACAGCAGCACTACTCGGTGCGTTTTTCTTGAATGAATATTTAGCGTGGACATCATGGCTAGGTGTTGTGCTGATTTTTGCTGGAATTATCGTATTAACTGTAGGAAATAAAGTGAAAGCTTAATGAAAAGGTACTAGAGGAGCTCATTCTTCTAGTACCTTTTTTATTTAAAAAATATTCAAACAATTCTAAATACCCATTAAATAAAAAGTTCTTTTATACTATAATTAATAATAACAAGCATGTACTTTCTCATAGGGAGGGATAGAAGATGAAAGAAATGTACAATAAAAACCGTTTTTTCAATGTTTTTTCTAAAAGAAAGAGCGATAGCACGTATGTAATGGAAACAACACATGATGATTTACTGCAAATTTATACTTCACTTGTAACGAATGATCCAGAAATCGTCTTTGTTTTTTCACGTCAAGGTGAGCTATATGTTGCAAACAGAGAGAAAATGGAAGCGTTTTTTGGAACGGAAATTACATCGACAAATGACTTTCGAAAATTTACTTCCCCTGAAACATTGAAACAATTAAAAATTAGCTTTATCAATGCATTAAAAGGAATAACGACACAAGTTGATATTACTGTTCGCAATAAACAGCTAGAGGAGCTACCGCTTACTTTATCATTTGTGCCAATTAAAGAGGGCGATCAAATAACGAGTGTCTATGTGAAGGTAAGCAGCAATTTAGAGAAATATTTACTTAAGCAGCAGCTTACGTTAAAGCAAAGTCGCGATGAATATCAATATATTTTCGATCATTTGACTTCGGGAATTTGGATGCGAGAATCAATGGATGGGCCGTTTATTTACACTTCAAAAGGGCTGGAGGACATATTAAACCTTCCAACTAATACACTTTATGAAAATGAGCAAGCTTGGTTTGAGCTTGTTAATGAAGAGTATATTGATGTGATGAATAAAGCAAAGGCACGTGTTGTGGCAGGAGAAAAAATACAGGAAATCTATGCAATTACTTGTCAAAATGGCGAGAAAAAATGGCTGCTTGAGCAAATTATACCACGCTTTAATCAGCAGGGAGATGTCACAAATGTTTTTGGACTTGTGCTTGATATTACAAGGGAAATTGCAATGGAGCAGGAATTATTATATTTAGCGCAATATGATGCATTAACAGGTTTGCCGAATCAAACGAAAATGAGAAAAGTATTGGGGCAATATACAACAAAGCAAGAGCCTTTCACTATTTTAAACATTGATATCGACCGGTTCCATGTTATTAACAATTCATTAGGCTATTCAACAGGTAATGAAGCATTGAAAATATTAGCACAAAGATTGAAACAAATAACACCTCAAAATGGTGAAATTGCCCGTATGAGCAATAATAACTTTTTAATGCTTGTGCCTCACATATGGCAAAAAGAGATCATCACATTAGCGGAACAAATTTTAAAAACAATTCAGCAGCCTTTTACGATTCAAGAATTTGAATTGAATGTGACAGCTAGCATAGGAATTTCATTTTATCCAGCAGAGGCAGGAGACGAAAGAACATTGCTTGAAAAAGCATATAATGCTTTACAGGAGGCAAAGAAAAAAGGAAAGAATACGTATGAGCTTTCATCACATGTTGCAAGTATTTCAACATTTAAGCAATATATGCTAGAGCGAGATATGAGAAAAGCTATTACTGAAAAGCAATTTGCCGTTTTTTATCAGCCGCAAGTTGATACGAGAAAAGGGCTGTTGACGGGGGCACAAGCTTTTATTCGCTGGAATCATCCAGACTGGGGACTTGTCATGCCAGATGAGTTTCTCCCATTGGCAGAAGAAAATCATTTAATTAATCCCATTACCGACTGGCTACTAGAAAAAGTGCTGCAATCGATGCAGGAGTGGCAGGCTGAACAGCTGTCATTAAAGCCTATTACGGTCATTATTCCAGCGCTTCGACTATTGAAAAAGGGCTTTTATGATTTAGTTATTCGATTGCTTGAGCAGTACAATATAAATCCAGCCTTCTTACGCTTTGAAATGAATCAAAATACATTTTTACATGAAGACATTATTCATGAATCAATAGAAGCATTTAAACAGCTAGGCATTCAAGTGGTTGTTGCTGATTTTGGCAAAGGACATTCCTCATTAGATTATATTCGAAAAATAAGACCGAATATTTTGAAAGTAAACAAAGTGTTCGTTCAAAATTTGTTTGAAGAAAATAGCATTGATGATGCGATTATTAAATCGACTATCTATTTAGCAAAGTCGCTTTCGATGGAGGTGATTGCAGAGGGGGTGGAAACGGTAGAGCAGCTCGAATTTTTAAAGCAATTGGAATGTGATGCTGTCCAAGGATATATTTTCTCAAAGCCTGCAAAAGAATCGACATTTAAAGCCATTTTAAAAACAGGCTATGTTATACCAAAAAGCAAATATAAAAGAGCAGTCACTGTAGAGAGACGGCAATATTACCGCTATCGTTTCCAGCATCTATTACAAGGGTTTTTAACAATTACTGAGTTCAATGGACAAGCGATAACGCTTGGGAAAACACCTGTGTTAATTGAAAATATAAGCTTAGGTGGCGTGAAAATTTTATCTAATTTAAAGCTACCAGTCCATCAGGATATGAAGTTTAATGTGACATTTAATATTATGGGCGAGCATTTTGAAGTGGCAGGACAGCTGCGTTGGTGGGAGGAGAAAAAGCTCGATGTATTCGGCTACGGCATTCACTTTATGACAAATATAAATGTAGAAAATCGACTAGCCGCAACGATAAATAAATTAAGTCGCTATGAGCGAAAAATGGAGGCAATTCCGAATACGCTCTTTATTTATACAGAGCCGCACAAATATTTTCGTGAAATGAATTTAGTCCGTTGAAATGGCTGACTGAAAAGATATCATCTTTTCAGTCAGCTGTGTTAATTTCAATTTTAGTTGCACTTGCCTGTGCAGGATCACTTGTCTCAACGAAATTTACCCACACAGAGACAGTTTGACCAATTTTCAAAGAATCCATTGAATTGCTAGAAATCCAAACTTTATCAAATGGCTGATGATTTGATTCAGAGGAGCTACCTTGGAGTAAAAACCTACCACTCTCTAATTCTATAATTTCTCCAGTAATAACAAGCAATTCCTCATTATTTGTTGTAGGAGAAGCTGCATTATTCATAATCATTTGTGAAAAAGCGATGAGGAGAATAGAGCTGGTTATTAAAATGATGAATGTAATATTCTTTTTCATCTTTAAAGCCCCCTTCTATTATCTTATTAAGAAGTTTTGTATAGGTAAAGCTGCAACTTATAGGGCAGGAAAAACGTTGTGATTTTGGAAAAGAAAAGGGGGGCAAGAAATGGGTTCAAGAATTATGCATTTGATTATCTCACAGAAGATAGCAGAACGGATCGAAATAAAGGACAAAGCGAGCTTTTTAGCAGGTGGCATCGCACCGGATGCTGCATTAGACAAAGAGCGCTCGCATTTTTATATTGGTCAACAGGAAGATTATACACGAAAAATTGATTATACAGGTTTTTTAGAAAAATATAATACACACAAAGAACAGTCATACATACTCGGCTACTATACGCATTTAATTGCAGATGATTTATGGTTGCAAGGCTTTTATCTACCTTGGCTAAAAAATCGTATGGAAAATGACCAAAATCTAGGAAGGCTTTATCATCAAGATTTTATGCTACTAAATGGGCAGCTATTAGCATATTACGGCTTCAATGAATCTATATTGCCATCTAAAGCAACCATTGTGAATTTAGAGGAAGTAACTGAACAGGAGGTTATGCAGTTTTTACCTTATGTACAAGGTGACATGGTGTATGATGAGGATATGCTAAAGCAAAATTTACAGGTTTTCACCTTGCCACAAATCATCGGCTATATTGAAACATCGGTTGAAAAGGGACAGCAGTTAATGAAAGAATTGGTTTAAAAGTAGAGATTCGCTCAACGAATGGTGGAATTCGCTCAACCAAACGGCAAATTCGCTCAACCAAATGTAAAATTCGCTCATCGAAACGCAAAAAACAAGCTCCCGACCAAGCGGGAGCTTGTTTTTTTATGCTTGTGCGTCTAAAAACTCAGTTACTTGTGCAGGTGATTTAGCATTGGCACTATGTAAGTGTGCTAATTTTTCACCATTTTTGAAGATTAATAATGACGGGATGCCCATTACTTGATATTTTTCAGCTAGCTCTGGGAAATCATCGCGGTTGATAGAATACCATTTATATTGGTTGTATTCCTCGATAATTGGGTCAATAAACATATCCATGCGTGTGCAATCAGGGCACCAGCCTGCAAAAAATTTAATGATGACTGCTTGCTCTGTTGAAGTTAATTCGTTAAATTGCTCTAATGTTGTTATTTGTTCCATTGATCTCACTCCTTTATGATTAGTGTACCGATTTTCAAATGTGAACGAAAGCAATTTGCTTGTCGATAGAAAAAATTTTGAAAATACTGTGAAAAAAATATTGCTTTAATAAAAGAAATACACTACACTAAAAACAGAAATAATGTGAAAAAAATATTTTAGTAGTGAGCTATTTTTTTTCGCTACAAAATGAATGACTGTTCATTCAAAGAATTGCACAAGGGGGAATTGCTCGTGGCTTACAGCATTAAAAAGGCAGCCGTTTTAGGCTCAGGGGTTATGGGATCAGGTATTGCAGCACATTTAGCGAATATCGGTATTCCGACATTATTGTTGGATATTGCACCGAAGGAATTAACGGCGGAGGAGCAAGCGAAGGGGTTAACGCTTGAGCATCCTGTAGTACGCAATCGTTTTGCACAAGGGGCAATGCAAAAACTATTAAAACAAAAACCAGCACCACTATCTTCGAAGCAAAACTTAGCTTTAATCACACCAGGGAATTTTGAGGATGATTTAGAGAAGCTAAAAGATGTGGATTGGATTATTGAAGTTGTTGTTGAAA
Source organism: Metasolibacillus sp. (assembly GCF_025291715.1). Taxonomy (GTDB): domain Bacteria; phylum Bacillota; class Bacilli; order Bacillales_A; family Planococcaceae; genus Metasolibacillus; species Metasolibacillus louembei. The sequence continues at coordinate 48,306 of NZ_JAMBIZ010000022.1, read as the reverse complement.
ATTTAGCTATTAAAAAGAGCTTATATGAAAAAATTGATGCTGTGAGAACAGCTGGCACAATTATTACATCAAATACATCAGGTATTAGCATTAATGCGATGGCAGAGGGACGCTCAGAGGATTTCCAAAAGCATTTCTTAGGAACGCATTTCTTCAATCCACCGCGCTATTTAAAGCTTTTAGAAGTTATCCCAGCAAATACAACTGCACCAGAAGTGGTCGCATTTATGCGTGAATTCGGTGAAGATGTGCTTGGCAAAGGGGTTGTTATCGCAAAAGATACGCCAAACTTTATTGCAAATCGTATCGGTACATACGGTTTACTTGTAACGATGCGTGAAATGCAGGAGCGTGGCTATTCAATCGGTGAAGTTGATTCCGTAACAGGTCCTTTAATCGGTCGCCCAAAATCAGCAACTTTCCGTACGTTAGATGTTGTAGGGTTAGATACATTTGCGCATGTTGCTAAAAACGTTTATGACAATACGACAGGTGAAGAGCAACAAGTATTTGCAGAATCAGCAGTCGTGAAAAAGATGATTGACAATGGCTGGCTAGGTGCGAAGTCAGGTCAAGGCTTCTTCTTAAAGCAAGGCAAGGAAATTCTTGAGCTAAACTTACAAACATTTGAATATGAGTCAGTGAAAAAGCTGAAAACGCCTTCTATGGAAATGGCAAAGCAAGCTAGAGGCTTAGCCAATAAAGTAAAAACACTGGTTTATGCAAATGACCGTGTAGGCGAGTTATTATGGAATGTTTTTGCACCGACATTGATTTATTCAGCACAGCTACATGGCGAAATTGCAGATGACATTGTGGCAATCGACAATGCGATGAAATGGGGCTTCGGCTGGGCACAAGGGCCATTTGAAATGTGGGATGCAATTGGTGTGAAAGACTCTGTTGCAAAAATGGAGGCAGAAGGTCGAGAAGTGCCAGCATTCGTGAAAGGTTTATTAGAAAAAGGCTTTGATACATTCTACTCAGAAATTGATGGCGATTTAGCCTTCTATAATGGGACAGAATATGAAAAAGTGCCAACGAATCCGAAAGTAATTGATTTAAAGCGCTATAAGAAAAAGCATGGTGTCATTAAATCAAATACGGGTGCTAGCTTAATTGATTTAGGCGATGGCATTGCATTATTAGAATTCCACTCACAATCAAATGCCATTGGCTTAGACATTATTCAAATGCTGAACTTCGCAATTGACGAAGTAGAAGCAAATTATAAAGGCTTAGTTATTGGTAACCAGGGCAAGAACTTCTGTGTTGGGGCGAACTTAGGCATGATTTTAATGGAAGCACAGGATGATAATATTTTCGAGCTAGACTTCGTCGTGAGCGCATTCCAAAAGGCGATGCGCCGCATTAAATATTGCACAAAGCCAGTTGTCGCAGCACCTTTCCAAATGGCTTTAGGTGGCGGAGCGGAAGTGTGCTTACCAGCAGCGCATATTCAAGCATCTGCTGAAACATATATGGGTCTTGTAGAAGTAGGCGTTGGCTTAATTCCAGGGGGCGGCGGTAATATCGGTCTTTATCAAAAGTTCTTAAAAGGCTTGCCAAATGGGGTAGAAATCGATTACCAAGCAATTGCAACAAAAGTATTTGAAACAATTGCGATGGCGAAAGTATCAACATCTGGTGAGGAAGCGCGTGAAAACAATTTCTTAAACTTTGCGGATGGTATTTCTGTTAATGCAGATCATCAACTTTATGATGCGAAGCAAGCAGCGCTAGCATTATATGAGACGGGTTATACTGCACCGTTAAAGCAAAAGGTGAAGGTTGTTGGGGCACCAGGCTATGCAACATTGCTGTTAGGTGCACAGGGCATGTTCCAATCAGGCTATATTAGTGAGCATGATTTAAAAATAGCCAAAAAGCTTGCATATGTAATTGCAGGGGGCTTAGTACCATATGGAACAGAAGTGACAGAGGAATACTTATTAAACTTAGAAAAAGAGGCATTTTTACAATTAGTTGCTGATCCAAAATCGCAAATGCGTATGCAGCACATGCTTGTAAAAGGAAAGCCATTACGTAACTAGTCATAGAAGGGGGATATGAATGATGCGTGAAGCCGTCATTGTAGCAGGTGCTCGTACACCGATTGGGAAAGCAAAGAAGGGGTCGTTAGCAACAGTCCGTCCAGATGATTTCGGTGCACTTGTTGTCAAAGAAGCATTGAATCGAGCAGGTTACGAAGGGCCGATTGATGATTTAATTATGGGCTGTGCGATGCCAGAAGCAGAGCAGGGCATGAATATAGCACGTAATATTGGAGCATTAGCAGGGTTACCAGATACAACACCTGCATTAACAGTCAACCGTTTCTGTTCATCAGGCTTACAAACAATTGCCTATGCTGCAGAGCGCATTATGCTAGGACATTCCAAGGCGATACTAGCAGGTGGCGTTGAGTCGATGAGTATGATTCCGATGACAGGAAATACGATTCGCTTGAATCCGAAGCTTGCAGAGGAAGCACCACAGTATTATATGAGCATGGGACATACGGCAGAGGAAGTAGCACAGCGCTATGAAGTGAGCCGTGAAGACCAAGATAAATTTGCGGTACGCTCACATGAATTAGCTGAAAAAGCGATTAAAGAGGGCAAATTTAAGGATGAAATCGTACCTGTTGAAGTTGTCCAGCATTATGTAGACGAGAAAAACAAATTACAGGAAAAGAAATTTATTTTCGATACAGACGAGGGTGTGCGTCCAGGCACTTCTGTGGAAGGTTTAGCTAAATTACGTCCAGCCTTTAATGTTAAAGGCTCTGTAACAGCAGGCAACTCTTCACAAACATCAGACGGGGCAGCCGCAGTCTTGGTGATGGATAAAGAAGAGGCAGAGGCACAAGGCTTAAAGCCACTTGCAAAGTTTTTAGGCTTTGCGGTTGGTGGAGTAGCGCCAGAAGTAATGGGCATTGGTCCGATTGTCGCTGTGCCAAAAGCGTTAGAAATTGCTGGCTTAACGCAGGAGCAAATTGATTTATGGGAAATCAACGAAGCGTTCGCCTCACAATCATTGCAGGTTGTACGTCATTTAGGCATTGATGAAGAAAAAGTAAACGTCAATGGTGGAGCGATTGCATTGGGGCATCCACTTGGTGCAACAGGCACGATTTTAACATTGAAATTAATTCACGAACTAAAGCGTCGTGGCGGCAAATATGGCGTTGTGACAATGTGTATCGGTGGCGGTATGGGTGCTGCTGGTGTGTTCGAAATACTATAACAAGGCTAGATTGGAAATTGTGTGAGAATTGTGTGAGTGCCTGGCACTCAAAATAAGGGGGAACTAATAATGACAAACATTATTAAAGGTGGAAGCTTTTTAGTAGAAGAAGTAGATATTAATCGCGTCATTACGCCAGAGGATTTCACGGATGAGCAAAAAATGATTGCGAAAACAACAGAGGAGTATGTAGCAAACGAAGTACTACCAGTTGTAGAAAATTTAGAAAACCATGAATTCGACCACTCTGTACGTTTATTAAAAACAGCAGGTGAATTAGGTCTTTTAGCAGCAGACGTACCAGAAGAATACGAAGGCTTAGGCTTAGACAAAATTTCCTCTGCACTAATCGCAGAAAAAATGTCTGTAGCAGGTGGCTTCTCAATCACACACGGTGCCCATGTTGGTATCGGTTCATTACCAATCGTATTGTTCGGAAACCATGAGCAAAAATCAAAATACTTACCAAAGCTTGCTTCAGGTGAATTAATTGCAGCATACGCCTTGACAGAGCCAGGCTCAGGTTCCGATGCATTGGGCGCAAAAACGACAGCAAAGCTAAACGATGCAGGCACACACTACGTATTAAATGGTGAAAAGCAATGGATTACGAACGCAGGCTTTGCGGATGTCTTCGTTGTTTACGCTAAAATTGATGGCGACAAATTCTCTGCATTTATCGTAGAGCGCTCATATCCAGGCGTTTCTGTAGGTCCTGAAGAGAAGAAAATGGGGATTAAATCATCTTCAACACGTACATTAATTTTAGAGGATGCAGAAGTACCTGTTGAAAACTTATTAGGTGAAGTAGGACGCGGTCATATTATTGCCTTCAACATTTTAAATATCGGACGCTATAAATTAGGTGTAGGTACTGTAGGTGGCTCAAAGCGTGCCTTTGAATTAGCTGTACAATATGCCAACCAACGTAAGCAATTCAATACGCCAATTTCAAGCTTCAATTTAACGAAAGAAAAGCTAGCAACGATGGCTTCACATATTTATGCATCTGAATCGTTAAACTATCGTACAGTAGGCTACTTCGAAGATCGTCTAGGTCAATTATCAGCTGAAGAACAAAAGGATGGCAAAGCAATTGCTGGTGCAGTAGCTGAATATGCAATTGAGTGCTCGATCGCTAAAGTATTCGGCTCTGAAACATTGGACTATGTGGCAGATGAAGCAGTGCAATTACACGGCGGCTATGGCTTCATGGCAGAATACGAGGTGGAGCGCATTTACCGCGACTCTCGTATTAACCGTATTTTCGAGGGTACAAACGAAATCAACCGTATGATCGTACCAGGCACATTTATGAAAAAGGCGTTAAAAGGTGAGCTACCATTATTACAAGTTGCGCAAAACCTGCAATCAGAGCTATTAATGATGATGCCTGAAGAAGTGGGCGATGAGCCATTAGCACAAGAGCTATACTTAGTGAAAAACGCCAAAAAAATTGGCGTATTAGCAGCAGGCGCAGCAGCTCAGCGTTTTGGTGTGAAATTAGAGGCGGAGCAAGAGGTATTGGTGAAAATCGCCAACATCGCCAACCAATTATACGCAATGGAATCAGCAGTTATCCGCACGCAAAAAGCAATCGAGCGTGATGGTGCAGAAAAAGCAGCACAAAAGCTTCTATATACGCAAATTTTCTGTCAAGAAGCATTTGCAGAAATCGAAAAAGAAGCAAAGGATACATTGCTTGCGTCAGTTGAAGGTGATGCAGGTCGTATGACATTATCAGCACTGCGCAAATTAACACGCAACAACCCATACAACTTAATCACAAAAAAACGTGAAGCTGCTGAGAAATTAATCGAGGCAGAGAAGTACATCGTTTAATATTGTGGGGCTATCCAAATATTTTGGATAGCCTTCTATTTATGTTTGGTAGAGCGAATTCGCCACTTGGTCGGGCGAATTGTTACTTTTGAATTAAAAAATAACAGCACTTCCCTTTACTGAATAGGCACTAATATTTCACATAAATGCTGATTAATCATTTGAGCCGTATACCTTTCAATAATCGGCTGCTCCCTAATAGATAAATGATTTTTTTCAATCATATTAAAAATATTTTTCCAAAATTCACTAACAGCTTCTTTGGTATGGTCAAGTAAGAAAACAGCATATTTGCCACCTGAAAATTTACCAACTTGAGCGGGCGCTGTGACGTTAAAATCTTCACTTACAATAGCACAAACATCATAACGACATTCCTCTTTCAGAACAATTTGTGGATTATCCTGTGGTATGCCTAAAATAATAGATTGCTCAAATATATTTTGCAATTTTGCCCATTCTTTAAAAGCTTCCATCAATTCTTGGTTTTTCTCTCCTCCATACTCCCCGATGCTTCGGAAATAGGCGATTTTTGATGAGGGTAGTTGTTCAATTGTCATGTTCATACTTCAGTCCCCTTTCTAGAACAAGGTAATATGATATAAAATGTTTTTCAAGGTCTTTTTAAAAGAATTTATGATATGATTTTTAAGAAGCAATGAAAAAGGAGCGACTGGCAAATGACAATTCAAATTTATCAATATCCAAAATGTTCAACATGTAAAAAAGCGCAAAAATGGTTGGATGATCAGCATATTACGTATGAGTCGATACATATTGTAGAAGAAACACCGACAAAGGAGCAGCTGCAAGCAATTTATGAGGCGAGCGGGCTGCCGTTGAAGAAATTTTTTAATACATCTGGGATGAAATATAAGGAGCTAGGCTTGAAGGATAAGCTAGCAGAAATGACAGAGGATGAGCAATTAGCCTTGCTGGCGTCTGATGGTATGCTGATTAAGCGACCGCTTGTAACGGATGGCAAAAAAGTGACGTTAGGCTTCAAGGAGTCTGACTTCTTAGAATCGTGGAAATAACGTGAATAGTAGCTTGTTTTTACGTAAGAAATATGGCAAACTGAAAATGAATGTATTACATATTTGGAGGGGTTTTCATGAGCACACCAACAGAATTACGTTATTCTAAAGAGCACGAATGGGTAAAAGTTGAAGACGGCAAGGCGCGTATCGGTATTACGCATTTTGCACAAAATGAACTAGGCGATATCGTATTCGTTGAACTACCAGAAGTAGGCGACGAATTAACGTTGAACGAGCCATTTGGTAGCGTTGAGTCAGTTAAAACTGTATCGGAGCTATATGCGCCCGTATCAGGCAAAGTTGTAGAAGTAAACGAAGAGTTAGGTGATAGCCCAGAATTCGTGAACGAATCTCCATATGAGCAAGCATGGATGGTTGTTGTTGAGCTATCGAACCCATCTGAAGTAGATGAGTTAATGACTTCGGAGCAATACGACGAAATGACTGCTGAGTAAAACAAATATAAAGGGGGTGTCGGTAAAACAGATATTGATCTGCTTTCCTGGCACCCCATTTGCGTATGAAAGGAGAATTTTGATGATTTGTATGGTTGTAGAAGGGCGTTCGGATAAATTAAAGCTGGAGCAAGTAATTGCCGAGGATGCGATTATATTATGTACAAACGGAACGATGAGTGAAGACAATTTGCTTGAACTTTTAGCACCATATGAGTATCTTAAATTTTATACGCTTTTTGATGCGGATGTATCAGGGCAAAAAATGCGTAAGCTAATGAAGCGAGTTTATTCAGAGGCTATTCAGCTCGAAATACCTGCACAATATAAAGAGGTTGCAACAACCCCAACAACTGTGTTAGCTACACTTTTGAAAAAAGCAAATATACGTACAAAGTAGGACAATGATAATGGAAGAATGGACAATCGAGCAGTGGCAACAGCAGTTAACTAATAATGATGTTGTCACGCTATATTTATATACGCCAATATGTGGAACATGTGCCATCGCATCGAAAATGATGGATGTCGTGGAACAGCTATTACCTACTATGCCAATAGGAAAAATGAATTTAAACTATTCTGAAAAATTAGCCTTGGAGTTGCAAGTAGAAAGTGTTCCATGCCTAGTAATAGCAAGGGATGACGGCACAATGGAAAAAATTTATGCCTTTCAATCCGTACTAAATTTATATGAAATATTAAAAAGTAGTTGACGCACTTTTTATATCGTGATAAAGTACATTCATACTAAATTTACAAATTAAATAAATCCTCTTATAAAGAGCGGCGGAGGGAAGTGCCCTATGAAGCCCGGCAACCATCACGAATGTGAAAAGGTGCCAAGTCACACAAAGTATACACTTTGAAAGATGAGAGAATGGTTCAACATAAATTCATTATGTAAAACCTTTCTGCTTGCTCAAAGTGGAAAGGTTTTTTTGATTTTTAAAAGGAGAATAACGATGATTCAATTATCTAATATAACGAAAGTTTACAAAACGAAAAATGGCGATTTGACCGCTGTTCGTGATGTTAATTTAACAATCAATCAAGGCGAAATATTTGGCATTATCGGCTACAGTGGCGCAGGAAAAAGTACAATGATTCGCTTGCTTAACGGTTTGGAAAAGCCAACAACTGGAGAAGTCATTGTCAATGGTGAGGATATTGCGCATACTTCTGGTGCAAGCTTACGCCAAGCACGTCAGAAAATAAGCATGATTTTTCAACATTTTAATTTGCTTTGGTCACGTACGGTTGAGGAAAATATCGCATTTCCATTAGAAATTGCGGGTGTTAGTAAAAGCGAGCGAGCAAACCGTGTGCAGGAGCTAGTGGAGCTAGTCGGTTTAAACGGAAGGGAGAAAGCATATCCTTCACAGCTATCAGGAGGGCAAAAGCAGCGAGTTGGCATTGCCCGTGCATTAGCAAATAACCCAGAAGTATTGCTCTGTGATGAGGCAACTTCAGCGCTAGACCCTGAAACGACGGATGCTATTTTAGAGCTACTCTTGAATATTAATCAAAAGCTAGGGCTGACAATCGTTTTAATTACACATGAAATGCATGTTATTCGTAAAATTTGTCATCGCGTTGCAGTGATGGAAGCTGGACAAGTTGTCGAGCAAGGCAAAGTGCTTGAGGTGTTCCAAAATCCGCAGGCAACGATTACGAAAAACTTCGTGTCACAAGTTTCTGATTCAAGTGAGACGAAGGAATCCATCGAGCAAATTGTAGCTAACTATCCGACTGGCAAAATTGTGCGCGTGACCTTTGTAGGTCAATCAACAAAAGAGCCCATTATGTCGCAGCTAATTAAACAATTCGATGTTGATATTAATATTTTGCATGGTGCTATTTCACATACGGCAAATGGTCCTTACGGTACGCTCATCGTGCATATTGATGGAGGTAAAGAAAGTATTGAAAGTGCATTGCAGCTATTAGCAACAAACAATATTCAAGCGGAGGTGATTGAACGTGGTTGAGCAATTATTTCCGAACGTCAATTGGGACAAAATGTGGCAAGCAGCCTATGAAACGATTTATATGACAACAATTTCTACTGTAATTACATTTATTTTAGGGCTAGCAATCGGTATTGTACTATTTTTAACAAGCCCACATCAGCTGTGGGCAAATAAAATCGTCAATTTTATTACTGGGTCACTTGTGAATATTTTTCGTTCCATTCCATTTGTCGTTTTAATTATTTTATTAATTCCTTTTACGCTATTCATCGTGGGAACAATTCGTGGAACGAATGCTGCTCTACCAGCTTTAATTGTTGGAGCAGCACCGTTTTATGCGCGCATGGTACTTATTGCATTGCGTGAAATTGATAAAGGTGTTATCGAGGCAGCACGTTCAATGGGGGCGAAAACATCGACGATTATTTGGAAGGTCTTGATTCCTGAATCATTGCCAGCTTTAATTTCAGGTATTACAGTAACAGCCGTTGCACTTGTTGGCTATACAGCCATGTCAGGGATTATCGGTGCAGGTGGTTTAGGTCAGCTTGCCTATATCGATGGCTTCCAACGTAGCCGTAGCGATGTAACACAAGTAGCAACAATTTTTATTTTAGTCATCGTCTTTATTATTCAATGGATTGGTGATATTTTGACAGTCAAAGTAGATAAACGTTAGGTCTTTACAAGGTAACTTGTTGACATATAGAAAGTGAAAAAAGAGAGGAAGAAAAAACATGAAAAAATGGTTATCAATCTTATTATTCTCAGCACTTGCGCTAGTATTAGCAGCTTGTGGTGCTAAAGAAGATAAAGAGCAAGAAACAACAGGTAGCAACACAGAAGGTGACAATGGTACAACAGAAACAGCAGAGCCAACAAAATTAGTAGTAGGTGCATCATACGGTTTACATGATATTATTTTAGAAAAAGCGAAGCCAATTTTAGCTGAGCAAGGCGTTGAAATTGAAGTTCGTCCATACCAAGATTATATATTGCCAAACCAAGATTTAGATTCTGGTGAATTAGATGCGAACTATTTCCAAACGATTCCATATTTCGAAAATGAAATGAAGGAAAAAGGCTATGACTTTGCGAATGCAGGTGGTATTCATATCGAGCCAATCGGCGTTTACTCACAAAAATATAAATCACTTGATGAATTACCAGACGGCGCAACAATTATTATTTCAAACTCTGTAACAGAGCAAGGTCGTATTTTAACATTGTTTGAAAGCTTAGGTTTAATTACTTTAAAAGAAGGCGTTGTAAAATCTGAGGCGCGTTTAGAGGATATTGTAGAAAATCCAAAAAATCTTGTATTTGATGCAGACTCTGCACCAGAAATGTTAGTTACTTATTTTGAAAATGGTGAAGGTGACGTTGTTGTCATTAATTCAAACTTCGCTATCGATGCAGGCATTAGCCCAATTAACGATTCAATCGCAATTGAGAGCTCAGATTCTCCATATGTAAACATTATTGCTACACGTACAGGCGATGAAAATAGCGATGCGATCAAAAAATTAGTAGAAGTATTAACATCAAAAGAAATCCAAGACTTTATTTTAGAGGAATGGGAAGGCGCTGTTGTGCCAGTTGAAAAATAATAGATAACTTTCTAAATCGCTTACAACTATTATGAAAGTTCTCCCTTAAAACAGAGGGGCTGTCCAGAAAGTTCACTTTCTGAACAGCTCCGCTTTTTTGCATAATAAATTTTTGATTAAAATTGTGCTCCTGCGGTGGTCACGATCAATTGTCACCATCCTCGTCGCAAAGGGGGCGTCCCAACAGGACGCCCCCTTTTGCTTTTACATTACATATTGTGTGCTCCTGTGGGGGTCACCATCCACATTCTTTACTGAAACTGCGTCAGCCTTGAGAAAAAATCGCCAACAAACGATAAAAAGATTTGCTCTGATGGTGCTAAATCGCGAGTTGTCGGATAAATGACACCAACTGTGCGGCGGATAACAGGCATTGCAATAGGTACTTTGACGGTTAAGCGCGGTGTGGAGTCATAGAGCGAGCTCTCAGGTAATAGTGTAATACCAATACCAGCTGCAACAAGCCCCTTCAATGCATCCATATCCTCACCCTCAGATGTAATGTTTGGCAAAAAGCCTACTGAACGACATGCATCGACGACCACCTTTTGCAAAACATAGCCCTCAGGAAAGAGTACAAAGTTTTCATGACGTAAATCAATTAAATTAATCGATTCATTTTTAGCTAATGGATGTGATGTTGGCAGCAGTGCATACATATTTTCGCTAAAAAGCACACGGACATCAATTAACTCATCCTTGGGTGGAATCGGCCCTAATAAAGCTAAATTGAGCTCTCGATTTTTTACAGCTTCAATTAAGTATTTATAAGACCCTTGACGCAGCTGAAAGGCGACATCGGGATATTGGCGTTTAAAGGCGGAAATCACAGTTGGTAAAACATAGCTTGCTAAGCTTGTTGGGAAGCCCACTTTAATGACCCCTTTTTGTGGGTCTAAATATTCCTCAACTTGCTTTGTAGCAAAATCTATCGCCTTTAAAGCGGTTAAGCTATGCTCTAAAAAGATTTTCCCAACTGGTGTCAGCTTGACATTGCGACCAACACGCTCAAAAAGTGGGGTACCTAATTCCTCCTCTAAATTGGCAATTTGCCGACTAATTGCTGATTGTGCCACATGTAAATGCTCTGCTGCTGCTGAAATATGCTCGCGCTCAGCCACTTCAACAAAGTAACGTAATTGACGTAACTCCAACGTTTCCACCCCATTCATCTGATTTTTAGATAGATTATATCCAAACTATATATTGTTTATATTATTCTCAAAAATATAAAATGTAAATACGTTATTGAAAAAATTGGGGGAATCATCTATGACATTTCATCAATTGCCAGTCACACAAGGTCTTTATTCACCAGAGTTTGAACATGATGCATGTGGTATTGGCATGTACGCAAATATTAAAGGGCAACCTTCTCATGATATTGTCAAAAATGGTTTAGAAATGCTATGTCGCTTAGAGCATCGTGCAGGGCGTGGAAGCGATGGGAAAACTGGGGATGGTGCAGGGCTGATGGTGCAAATTCCAGATACCTTTTTTAAAACGCAATGTCCAGAGCTACAATTACCTAATAAAGGGATGTACGGTGTTGGGCAATTATTTTTTACAAATAATGAGGAACAGCGCAAGGCAATCGAAGAAAAAATAAACGAATTGATTGCGCAAGAGGGGCAGCAACTAATTGCTTGGCGTACAGTACCGATTAATAAAGAATGTTTAAGCGAGGTGGCAAAAGCGACAGCACCGATTGTTCGTCAAGTATTTATCGCAGCTAATACAACAGATAATCTTGCCTTTGAACGCAAGCTATATTTAATTCGCAAACAGGCAGAGCATTGGGCAAAAGCGCAAAATTATACCTTTTATTGTCCAAGTATGTCCAGTCAAACAATTGTATTCAAAGGGCTGCTAGCACCTGAGGAAGTACGTGAATTTTATTTAGATTTACAAGATGAGCATTTTGTTTCCGCATTAGCACTTGTCCATTCACGCTATTCTACAAATACATTCCCATCGTGGGAGCGAGCACATCCAAATCGCTACATTATTCATAATGGTGAAATTAATACGTTGCGTGGCAATATTAACTGGATGCAAGCACGTGAACAGCAATTTATTTCAGAGGCTTTCGGGGAAGATTTACAAAAAATCTTACCGATTATCGATACGACAGGCTCAGACTCATCAATGTTAGACAATGCCTTTGAGTTTTTCGTACTAGCAGGACGCACACCTGCACATACAGCAATGATGCTAATTCCTGAGCCATGGACAGAAAATCCACGCATTGCAAAAGAGCGCAAAGCATTTTATCAATATCATGCAAGCTTAATGGAGCCTTGGGATGGGCCAACAGCAATTTGCTTTACAGATGGCAAGCAAATTGGCGCTATTTTAGACCGCAATGGCTTACGTCCAGGTCGCTTGTATGTAACTAAGGACGACCATATTATCTTCTCTTCTGAAACAGGTGTTATTGATATAGCAGAGGAAAATGTTTTATATAAGGACCGTCTTAGCCCAGGGCGAATGCTGCTTGTTGATTTAGAGCAAGGGAAAATCATCTCAGATGATGAGCTAAAGTCTGAAATGGCCGTAGCATATCCATATGCAGAGTGGCTAGAGGAGCATATGGTCAAGCTTGAAGCAAAGGAAGAGCCATCTGTACAAGTGCAAAATATTACACGTCAGCAGCAAATTTATGGCTATACATTTGAGGATATTCAAAAATATATTGTGCCTTTAGCGAAGGAAGGGAAGGATCCACTTGGTGCTATGGGCAATGATACACCGCTTGCTGTACTATCTGAGCGCCCACAATCGCTGTTCAATTACTTTAAACAGCTATTTGCGCAAGTAACAAATCCACCGATTGATTCCATACGTGAGCATGTTGTCACATCGACCATGACGTTGCTTGGCGCTGAAGGTAATTTATTGCATCCGACAGCAGCAAATGCACGTAGAATTTTCCTTGATACACCAATTTTAACGCATGGGGAATATACCGAGCTACTAAAACAATCAGATTTCCAGCACACTGTGATGGAATTAACATTTAAGGAAGGCTTAGCGGAAGAATTACAGCGTATACAGCAGCAAGCGAAAAAGGCGATTGGGCATGGTGCAACATTGTTAATTTTAACAGATCAAAATGAGGATATCACAATACCGACAGTGCCAATTTTATTAGCTGCAAGTAGCTTACATCAATATTTAGTGCGAACAGGCTTACGCACTAAGGTAAGCATTATTGTTAGCAGTGGCGAGGCGAGAGAGGTGCACCACTTTGCTGCATTAATTGGCTTTGGTGTTGATGCAATTTATCCATATTTAGCATATGCAACGATTGAGCAGGCAATTCAGAAAGGGCATATTCCACTCCATTATCAAACAGCGATTCAAAAATACCGTAAGGGCATAACGGATGGCGTTGTCAAAGTGATGTCAAAAATGGGTATTTCAACAGTGCAATCCTATCGTGGTGCGCAAATATTTGAAGCTGTAGGGATTAGTAAAGCTGTTATTGAGGAGCATTTCACAGGAACAGCCTCGCAAATTGATGGCATTGATTTAGAAACGATCGGTGAAGAAACGAAAAAGCGCCATCAAGCTGCACTACAAATGAAGCAGCAGGAGCTTGATTCAGGCAGTGACTTCCAGTGGCGTGCAAACGGTGAGCATCATGCCTTCAACCCAAAAACAATTCATACATTGCAATGGGCAACACGTAAAAATGATTACGGCTTATATCGTATGTATGCCGAAATGGCAAATGAAGAGCGCATCGGCTTTTTACGCAATTTATTCGACTTTAAAAAGGCGGAGAAGCGTTTGCCTTTAGAGGAAGTGGAATCGGTGGAATCAATTGTTAAACGCTTTAAATCAGGGGCAATGTCATTTGGTTCATTATCGAAAGAAGCTCATGAAACATTGGCGATTGCGATGAATCGCCTTGGTGCACGCTCAAATTCTGGAGAAGGTGGCGAAGACCCTGCTCGCTATATACAAGACGCAAACGGTGATAGCCGTCGCAGTGCGATTAAGCAAATTGCCTCAGGACGTTTTGGTGTTAAATCGCATTATTTAGTGAATGCAGAGGAATTGCAAATTAAAATGGCACAAGGGGCAAAGCCTGGTGAAGGCGGACAATTGCCGGGCAATAAAGTATATCCATGGGTGGCAGAGGTACGTGGCTCCACGCCAGGTGTTGGTTTAATTTCTCCACCACCACATCACGATATTTATTCTATTGAGGATATGGCTGAGCTCATTCATGATTTGAAAAATGCCAATCGCTATGCAAGAATTTCTGTCAAGCTTGTGGCAAAGGCAGGCGTTGGTACAATTGCAGCTGGCGTAGCAAAAGGAGCGGCAGATGTCATCGTTATTTCAGGCTACGATGGCGGTACAGGTGCTTCACCGAAAACATCAATTAAGCATACAGGCTTACCATGGGAGCTAGGCTTAGCGGAGGCACATCAAACGCTGATGTTAAATGGCTTGCGTGACCGTGTCGTATTAGAAACAGATGGCAAGCTAATGACAGGAAAAGATGTCATTATGGCAGCACTTTTTGGAGCTGAGGAATATGGCTTTGCGACAGCACCATTAATCGTTTTAGGCTGTGTGATGATGCGTGTTTGTCATTTAGATACATGCCCGGTAGGTGTAGCAACGCAAAATCCAGAGCTACGTGCGAAGTTTATGGGGAATGCAGACCATGTTGTGAACTATTTCCGCTTTGTAGCAGAGGAAATGCGTGAGTATATGGCATTGCTAGGCTTCCGCACAGTAGAGGAAATGGTTGGACGCACAGATGTCCTTGAAGTGTCTAAACGTGCGAAGGCGCATTGGAAGGCAGGACAGCTCGATTTAACAGCGTTGCTATATCAGGTGCAAGGCGTGCGTACGAAAGAGCAGGAGCAAGACCATAAAATTGCAGAAAGCTTTGATATGCGTGAGCTGTTGCCAAAGGTGGAACAGAGCATTGCAAGCAGAACACCTATTACATTACACTATCCAATTAAAAATACAGACCGTGTTGTCGGCACAATTATCGGTAGTGAAATATCTCGCCGCTATGGAGAGCAAGGCTTACCAGAGCATACGATTCGCCTAAATTTCACAGGACATGCAGGACAGAGCTTTGGCGCGTTTACGCCTCGTGGTATGACGTTAAGCTGTGTAGGAGATGTCAACGATTACTTTGGGAAAGGCTTATCAGGTGGCAAAGTGCTTGCGATTGCACCGATTAAAGGACAGCAAGAGCGCAATGTCATTGCAGGCAATGTTTGTTTATATGGCGCAACAAGTGGTCAGGCATTTATTAATGGGCGAGCAGGGCATCGCTTTGCAGTTCGTAATTCAGGTGCACATATCGTCGTTGAAGGCATTGGAGACCATGGCTGTGAATATATGACAGGTGGCAAAATTATTGTGCTAGGCGATGTAGGACAAAACTTTGCTGCTGGGATGTCAGGCGGTATTGCCTATGTGCTGCCAACAGACGAGGCGGCATTTAAAGCGCAGTGCAATATGGAAATGATTGAATTTGCGAAGCTTGAAGAAAAACAGGAGATGGATATCATACATGCAATGATTACACAGCACTTTGATTATACAAATAGCTCAAAGGCTTATGAGGTGTTAGAAAATTGGGAGCAAACTGTTCAGCGCTTGATCAAAGTTGTGCCAACAGATTATCAGGCGATGCTGAATAAAATTGCTCAGCATGAGGCACAGGGGTTAACAACTGATTTAGCAGCAATGCAGGCATTTGTCGAAGCAACGAGCATAAAAGAGCTAGCTATTTCCAAGTAAAGGGGGGTTCTAGAATGGGAAAAGCGACAGGATTTATGGAATATAAAAGAGAAAAAACAAAGGAAATCGCGCCACTAGAGCGTATCACAAACTGGAAGGAGTATGCTTCTCGCTTAACAGATGAAGCATTGCAAATACAAGGCGCACGCTGCATGGACTGCGGCACACCATTTTGCCATATGGGTATTGAAATTCGTGGTACAGCAGCGGGCTGTCCAATTCAAAATGTAATTCCAGAATGGAATGATTTAGTTTATCGCGGGCAATGGAAGGAAGCACTAGAGCGCTTGCATATGACGAATAATTTTCCAGAATTCACAGGGCGTGTTTGTCCAGCACCATGTGAAGGGTCTTGTACATTAGCGATTACAGACCCCGCTGTTGCCATTAAGTCGATTGAACGTACCATTATTGATAAAGGCTTTGAAAATGGCTGGGTAATACCTCGTATTCCAGCACAGCGCACTGGTAAAAAAGTAGCGATTGTTGGCTCAGGTCCAGCAGGCTTAGCAGCGGCTGACCAATTAAATCAGGCAGGGCATGCTGTGACAGTTTTTGAGCGAGCTGATCGCCTTGGTGGTTTGCTCATGTACGGTATTCCGAATATGAAGCTAGAAAAGGATATTATTGAGCGTCGTGTTGACCTTTTGAGTCAAGAGGGCATTGAATTTATTGTCAATACAGAGGTAGGGAAAGATATTACTGCCGATGAGCTACAGAGCACCTATGATGCTGTTATTTTATGTGTAGGTGCACAAAAGCAGCGCTTGCTTCATATGGAGGGCAGCGACGCAAACGGGATTCATTTAGCGATGGATTATTTAACAGATGTCACAAAAAGCTTATTAGACTCAAACTTTGAGGACGGGCAAGCATTGAATGTAGAGGGGAAGGATGTCATCGTTATTGGTGGTGGCGACACAGGGGCTGACTGTGTGGCAACAGCTATTCGCCAAAAATGCAATTCGGTTTACCAATTTGGTAAGCATCCAAAGCTACCGACAGGACGTACAGAGGAGACACCTTGGCCGAAAGATCCGAATGTTTATACGCTAGATTACGCTTATGCAGAGGTGGAGGCAGCGCAAGGACATGATCCGCGTGAATATTGCATTCAAACAACGAAAATTGAAAAGGATGTGAGTGGTTGTGTGAAAGCATTGCATACAATTCAAATGGAAAAAGTGCTAGGGGATGATGGCTTCTATTATTTTAAGGAGCTACCTGGCACTGAAAAAATATGGCCAGCTCAGCACGTTTTTGTAGCGATTGGCTTTGAGGGTGTAGAGCACACAGTACCTGAACATTTTGGTGTGACGATTGCCAACAATCGTATTCAAGCATCTATCAAAGACTTCTCTACAAATGTACCAGGTGTTTTTGCGGCAGGTGATGCACGCAGAGGGCAAAGCTTAATTGTTTGGGCGATTAAAGAGGGACGCTCTGTCGCAGCGAGTGTGGATGCCTATTTAATGAAAGAACTAGCGATTTCGCAATAATAATAAATGAAGGAGCGTTCTAATTATGAGCGCTCCTTTATTTGTTAAAAATGCGGATAAAGCAAATTAAAACTTTATATGCACTCTGACTATTACTTGAGTCATAATTCTTATTGACAATGAGCTAATTGATAATTGTTGCTACTGCATTATTAATAAATTATGAATTGTTGCATACTGGCTACTATCTTTTTTTACAATTATTTAATTAAAATTATTCTAAACTATTTGCAACACTAGCTCTTTTCAGTTAAGATTGTACATGACAATAATTATGCAATGGGATACCCATGCAATGAACATTATGGAGGTAATTTAATGGCAACTTTAGAAATTAAAGATCTTCACGTTGAAATCGACGGAAAAGAGATTTTAAAAGGTGTAAACCTAACAATCAATACAAATGAAGTACACGCAATTATGGGTCCTAACGGTACTGGTAAATCTACGTTAGCATCTGCAATTATGGGTCATCCTAAATATGAAGTAACACAAGGCGAAGTATTATTAGATGGTGAAAATGTGTTAGAAATGGAAGTTGACGAGCGTGCAAAAGCTGGTTTATTCCTTGCAATGCAATACCCATCTGAAATCGCTGGTGTAACAAACGCAGACTTCCTACGCTCAGCAATCAATGCGCGTCGCGAAGAAGGCGATGAAATTTCTTTAATGAAATTTATCCGCGAATTAGATAAAACGATGGACTTTTTAGAAATGCCAGAGGAAATGGGTCAACGTTACTTAAACGAAGGCTTCTCTGGTGGTGAGAAAAAGCGTAACGAAATTTTACAATTAATGATGATTAAGCCAACATTCGCAATTCTTGATGAAATTGACTCAGGTCTTGATATCGATGCATTAAAAGTGGTATCTAAAGGCATTAACGAAATGCGCGGCGAAGGCTTCGGCTGCTTAATGATTACGCACTATCAACGCTTATTAAACTACATCACACCAGACCATGTACACGTAATGATGCAAGGTAAAGTTGTGAAATCTGGCGGTGCAGAGCTTGCACAACGCTTAGAGGCAGATGGTTACGACTGGATTAAGCAAGAGCTAGGTATCGAAGAAGAAACTGTAGAAGCAGAAGCATAATTAGAGGAGGACGAACAAGATGACGGTGGAAACAAAATTGGCGTTATCAGCACAAGAAGTACGCTCGTTCTCACAAAGCAACAATGAGCCAGCGTGGTTTGCTGATTTCCGCGAGGCGGCACTTGCACAAGCGGCAGAGCTAGCATTACCAACGCCTGATAAAACGAATATTAAAAAATGGAACTTTACTGAATTCCCTAAACATACAGTAGAAAGTGCACCATACACATCATTAGCTAGCTTACCAGCAGAGGTAGCTGCTTTAATCGATGTAGAGGGGCAACAAAATCTTTACATTCAACGCAATAACACACCAGCATTTAGCAAAGTTTCAGAAGAGCTAAAAGCACAAGGTGTTATTTTCACAGATATTTTAACAGCGGTTCGTGAGCATAGCGATTTAGTGCAAAAATATTTCATGACAACGGCTGTTAAAGTAGATGAGCATAAATTAGCTGCTTACCATGCAGCACTTGTCAATGGTGGCGTATTCGTATACGTACCACGCAACGTTGTTGTAGAAGAGCCATTACAAGTTGTTTTTGTTAATGATGATGCAGATGCTTCATTATTTAACCACGTATTAGTTGTAGCTGAGGAATCTTCAAGTGTAACATATGTTGAAACATATGTATCGACAATTGAAGAATCAAAGGGACAAGCAAACATCATTGCGGAAGTTGTTATTAAAGACAATGCGCAAGTTGTTTACGGTGCTGTAGATGTTCTTGCAAAAGGCTTTACAACATATGTAAACCGTCGTGCAAACATTGCACGTGATGGTAAAATCGAATGGGCACTTGGCTTAATGAATGATTCAGATACAATTTCTGAAAACATTTCACATTTAATCGGCGATGGCTCTGTTGCAGATACGAAAACAGTTGTTGTTGGTCGCGGTACGCAAAAGCAAAACTTCACAACAGAAGTACGCCACTGGGGTAAAAACTCTGATGGGCAAATTTTAAAGCACGGTGTCATGAAAGACGGTGCACAATCTATTTTCAACGGTATCGGTAAAATCGAGCATGGTGCAACAAAGGCAAACGCAGAGCAAGAATCACGCGTTTTAATGCTTTCTGAAAAAGCACGTGGCGATGCTAACCCAATCCTTTTAATTGATGAAGACGATGTAACAGCAGGGCACGCAGCATCTGTAGGTCGTGTTGACCCGATTCAGCTTTACTATTTAATGAGTCGCGGTATTTCAAAAGCAGAGGCAGAGCGTCTTGTCATTCACGGATTCCTTGCGCCAGTTGTGACAAAGTTGCCAATTGAGGGCGTTAAAAAGCAACTGACGGAGGTTATCGAAAGGAAAGTTCGATAATGAATATAAAAGACATAAAAAACTATTTCCCTGTGCTAAATCAAGAGGTAAACGGACATCCGCTTGTTTACCTTGATAGTGCAGCAACGTCGCAAAAGCCTATTCAAGTGATTGAAGCATTAAAAAAATATTATGAATTTGATAATTCGAACGTCCATCGTGGTGTTCATACTTTAGGAAACCGCGCAACGGATTCTTATGAGGGTGCACGCGAAAAGGTACGTAAATTTATTAATGCCCGTTCTACAAAGGAAATTATTTTCACACGTGGTACAACAACAGCTTTAAATACAGTTGCAGCAGGCTACGGTCGTCAAACGCTGCAAGAGGGTGACGAAATTGTCATTACGTACATGGAGCACCACTCGAATATTATCCCATGGCAGCAGCTTGCGAAAGAAAAGGGTGCTGTGCTGAAATATATTGATTTACAAGAAGATGGTACAATTTCTTTAGATGCAGTGCGTGCAGCAATTACTAGCAAAACAAAAATTGTCTCTATTATGTACGTATCGAATGTTTTAGGAACGATTAATCCAATTAAGGATATTGCGAAAATTGCGCATGACAACGGAGCAATTATCGTTGTTGATGCCGCACAGGCAGCACCACATGTCAAAGTCGATGTGCAGGATTTAGATTGTGACTTTTTAGCGTTTTCTGGGCATAAAATGTGTGCGCCAACAGGTATTGGTGTACTATATGGAAAAGAGGCGCTTTTAGACAACATGGAGCCAATCGAATTTGGCGGTGAAATGATTGATTTCGTAGGTCTTTATGAGTCAACATGGAAAGAGCTACCGTGGAAATTTGAAGGTGGTACACCAATCATTGCAGGAGCAATCGGCTTAGGTGCAGCAATCGATTTCTTAAATGAAATCGGCTTAGATAATATAGCTGCACATGAGCATCAATTAGCTGCATATGCAATGGATGAGCTAGAGAAAATCGAAGGCTTACAAATTTTTGGCCCTCGCGATCCAATGCAGCGTTGTGGACTTGTGACATTTAACTTAGATGATGTCCATCCACATGATGTTGCAACAGTATTAGATATGAATGGAATCGCAGTACGAGCTGGTCACCACTGTGCTCAACCGTTAATGAAATGGCTTCAAGTAACTGCAACAGCACGTGCAAGCTTCTATCTATATAATGATGAAGCAGATATCGACCGCTTAGTTGCAGGACTGCGCTCAGCGAAGGAGTATTTCAACGATGTCTTTTAATAATTTAGATCAGCTATATCGTTCTGTTATTATGGAACATTATAAAAACCCTCGTAACAAAGGGATTTTACAAGAAAATAACGTCACAATCGATATGAATAACCCTACTTGTGGTGACCGCATTCATTTAACATTAAAATTGACTGACGGTATTGTAGAGGACGCGAAATTTGATGGTGAAGGCTGCTCGATTTCCATGTCCTCTGCATCGATGATGACACAAATCATCAAAGGAAAAAAACTTGAAGAGGCGTTAGAGCTAGCAGATATTTTCTCAAAAATGATGCTTGGTGAAGAGTACGACCTAGACAAATATGACTTAGGTGATGTAGAAGCGCTACAAGGCGTGTCGCAATTCCCAGCTCGCATTAAATGTGCAACATTGGCTTGGAAAGCAATGGAAAAGGGTGTAAAAA
The DNA here is from genome assembly GCF_025291715.1 of Metasolibacillus sp. Lineage (GTDB taxonomy): Bacteria > Bacillota > Bacilli > Bacillales_A > Planococcaceae > Metasolibacillus > Metasolibacillus louembei. Next base: position 26,784 of record NZ_JAMBIZ010000022.1, on the reverse strand, counting down.
GCGAAGCGCAATAATTGTAATGAACGGAGGAGAACTAATGGCTAAAAAAATGCCTGATATCGGCGATTACAAATATGGCTTCCACGATAAGGACGTATCAATTTTCCGTTCAAAACGTGGGTTAACAGAAGAAATCGTACGAGAAATCTCAAATATGAAAGAAGAGCCGCAGTGGATGCTTGACTACCGCTTAAAAGCTCTTGAACAATTTTATAAAATGCCAATGCCTCAATGGGGCGGCGACCTTTCAGCATTAGACTTCGATGAAATTACGTATTACGTAAAGCCATCTGAAGCAACACAGCGCTCATGGGATGAAGTGCCTGAAGAAATCAAAGCAACATTCGATAAATTAGGTATTCCAGAAGCAGAGCAAAAATATTTAGCTGGTGTATCTGCTCAGTACGAATCTGAAGTAGTTTACCACAACATGAAAAAGGATTTAGAAGACTTGGGTATCGTCTTCAAAGATACAGACTCAGCATTAAAAGAAAATGAAGACATTTTCAAAAAATATTGGGGTACTGTTATTCCTTACGCAGACAACAAATTTGCAGCATTAAACTCAGCAGTATGGTCAGGTGGCTCATTCATCTACGTACCACCAGGCGTAAAGGTAGAAACTCCTTTACAAGCGTACTTCCGTATTAACTCTGAAAACATGGGTCAATTCGAGCGTACATTAATTATCGTAGACGAAGGCGCACATGTACACTATGTAGAAGGCTGTACGGCACCTGTTTACACAACAAACTCATTGCACTCAGCAGTAGTAGAAATTATCGTTGGTAAAGACGCATATTGCCGTTATACAACAATCCAAAACTGGGCAAATAACGTTTACAATCTTGTAACGAAGCGTACAGTTGTAGATGCAAACGGCACGATGGAATGGGTTGATGGCAACATCGGTTCAAAACTAACAATGAAATACCCAGCATGTATTTTACGTGGTGAGGGTGCACGTGGTATGACATTATCAATCGCTTTGGCTGGTAAAGGTCAGCACCAAGATGCAGGGGCAAAAATGATTCACCTTGCACCAAACACATCTTCAACAATCGTATCGAAATCAATTGCACACCATGGTGGTAAAGTATCATACCGCGGTATCGTCCGCTTCGGTCCAAAAGCGACTGGCGCACGTGCAAACATCGAGTGTGATACATTAATTATGGATAACCAATCAACTTCAGATACAATTCCATACAACGAAATTTTAAATGACGACGTGTCATTAGAGCACGAAGCAAAAGTTTCAAAAGTATCAGAAGAGCAATTATTCTACTTAATGAGCCGTGGTATTTCAGAAGTGGAAGCGACAGAAATGATCGTAATGGGCTTCATCGAGCCATTCACAAAAGAATTACCAATGGAATATGCAGTAGAAATGAACCGTTTAATCAACTACGAAATGGAAGGTTCTATCGGTTAATAGATTACTCAGGGCGTCCAAAAAGCATGCAAAGCACTGCTTTTCGGACGTCTTTTTTTTGCATATCGCAATAACTCGAATGTGAATGATGTAATAATTAACGGTCATTGTGGTACTCTAATAATAGGATTTCATTAAAATTAAAGGAGTGTCTAAAATGGTTGGTGTAGAAATCGATATGGTTGTGACGGATAGTTTGAAGGCGCTGGCATTATATGAGAGAATTTTTGATATAGAGCGTGTGGAAGTAACAGATTTCCCTGTTGGCAAAAATGAAGCAGTTTTTAAATTATATGATGTTAGGTTTCATTTATTAGATGAAAATCCTGCATATCAAATGATTGCACCTAAGCCAGATGATCCGAAGCCGATTTGGTTTAATATATTAGTGCCAAATATTGCAGACACATATGAAAAAGCAATGCAGGCAGGCTGTAAGGAAGTACAAGCAGTTACTGAACTGCCTGATTTTGGCATATCGAATGCTGTATTCAGTGATGAATTCGGCTATCTTTGGATGCTGCATGAGATGCATAGAGTAGTTAGCTTTGAGGAGCGCGTACAAATATTAGAGGATAATGAAGCGAATTAGTTCGAGATATTCGTTTCAGAAAAATGGAAGTTAATAAATTGCTAATAAAGTGAAACTATCAATCAGTGGGGATTTTCGCACATCCCCCACTGATTGGTGATAGAGGTACACAAGCTAGGATCTTCGCATTCTGCGAAAACGCTTGTGTGACCAACATCGTGTTGGCCTCATTCTTAGTTTTTGCAGGCTGTTGGATCCCCCACTTAAACATCTTGATTTTACCTGCTGTTTTGAAGTGGAGGTCTGTGCTCCTGCGGTTACTCGTCGCAAACAAATTTGTTAATACGGGATAAACGTCTGAAAAGCTGTGCTTCAACATGCTTTTCAGACGTTTATGGTGGGCTTGAAGTATTTTAAATTAAGTCGTTTTGAGCTGTTAAGAATTATTTTTTACCATAAGCTGAAATGAATAAAGTGCATGCTAAAAAATAAGCGAACTTTTTTCATAAAGCTAAGCTCCTATTATTTAGGGCTTGGAATATCAACAGGCTCTCCCCATTGTAAAAATGTATTGCTCGTTGTATCAGTTAGTCCACTAATTGTTGCTGTTGAAATGTAATAGGCTCCTAAATAATTTTGAGTTACCCATAGTTGGACATCTGTAAGTATAGCGTCACCAAGATTAATCGGTCCTTCTGGGGCCAGGTGCCAGGCTGTATCAACGAAAGCGTCTGCATCAGGTACAGGACCTTGTGCAATAACATGCCAAGTAGGGGATTGTGCAAAATTCTCAGCAATGGCTATTGGATGCCCTAAAGCGCGCGTTAATTGTACAACGTTTGATGCGATGACTTCATCGGTATCATTCGGGTTATCTGTTTCCTCAACCCAGCCTCTGCCTGGTATATTCATCCACCCTGTATCACCATCAACGATAACAGTGCTATGTTCGCTTTCAACATGCATCGAAAAATCGGGATTCCATTGAAAATCAACCTTTGTAGTACCAGTCGATGAAATAATTTTATGCGAGCCACTACCTGCTGCAATCATTGCATCTGCCATACATGCAGCCAGCTGCTTTCCTTCAATAATTTTCCCAACCTCTAATAAAATACCTTCACAAGAGGCTAGTGAGCTTAGGCTAACAGTGGCTTCTTCATCTGCTTCCGTTTCTACTTCTTCATTCTCATTTTCAGAAGCAACAGCTTCTTTATTTTCTGTTTCGCTATGATCTGTCGAGCTTTCTTTTGGTGTATTATTGCCACACGCGGCTAATAATAGCAACATTAAAAAAAGCAGTCCTAGCAGCTTTTTCACTATAAAACACACTCCTTATATGGAATATTTAGAAAAATACATTATCTAAAATAATAGTAATTGATTAAATAACTTGTTACAAGAGAGTAAAAATAAGGCTTTAAAAGGGGGTAAATGGATTTTTATAGAGAAATTTAACTATAGATTATCTGTTTTTGACGCTGGTAGCCAATATTGAAAGCGAAGTTTCTGTCACTTGCGGAGTTGTCCGAAAAGTCCATTTTGATTTGCACCGCATTGAAATCAATGTTTTCATCGCTTCCCTTTTACTGAAGGATCACGCCGCTAAAGCCAATGTTCATCCCTTTTTTAAAAGAGGCGTTTTCTGTTTATATGAATCAACATTTTGTGAAACATCCTCGCTACTGTCCAAAATGACGGCTATGCACGGCTTTTTGGACAGCCCCAATGACTTTTTAGAAAAAGTCTGTGTTTCAAAAAGTTATCGGAGAGTACTAAAAACTAGAAGTGAATTTATTGTAATAGAACTTTGTATTCCGACAAATTTAAACATAAAAAAGTCGATTTATATCACGTATTTTGTGACAAATCGACTTTTTCGGTGCCCGCTAATAAGTTAAAAAACGAAAGCATCTAAAATGCCAGCAATTATGTGGCTTTTAGACGCTTTCAAATTTAAGCACTTAGCTTATTATGCTTTGTTTCACTGTTAGCTTAGCAAGCTGAGCTTCATCCACATCAATACCTAAACCCGGTTTATCATTTAAACGAATAAATGGGATATCGAATTGTAGGTTGCCTACATCGACGCTATATTTTAACGGACCTGTTAATTCTACACTCGTCATTGATTTTTTAGAAAAAGCGACATGATAACCTGCAGCTGAACCGATAGATGATTCGACCATGGAGCCTACTTGACATTCAATATTGGCCATTTCAGCCATAATAGCGAGCTTATTTGCCTTATAAATACCGCCACATTTCATCAGCTTAATATTCACTTTATGCGCGGCCTGCTTTTGGATGATTGTGCGCATTTCTGTCATGCCAACAAGCCCCTCATCAATCATCACAGGCGTTGACGTTTTTTGTTTAATTTCAACCATGCCATCAAAGTCGTGTGCTACAATTGGCTGCTCAATCCAATCAAGGTGACAATCTTCAAGCAGGGCAAGTGCTTGTAGGGCGGTTGCGCTGTTTTTCCAGCCTTGGTTGACATCGACGCGAATAGCGATTTCAGGTCCAACTGCTGCTCTTACTGCTTGAATGCGTTTGACATCCTCTAGCATTTTCGCACCAACCTTCAGCTTGAAGGAGCGATAGCCCTCTGCCATTTTATCGAGCGCTTCCTGTGCCATGACAGCAGGCTCTTGAATGCTTAATACATGGGTAATCGGAAATTCCTCATGGAAGCGTCCGCCTAGTAAATCATAAACAGGTACATTTAGTGATTTTGCGGCAGCATCATAGCATGCAATATCTAGTGCAGCCTTTGCTGTTGGTGCAGCTAAAATAGCGCGATCCATTACGTCATGAATAGCCTCCATATTTAACGGATTCATACCAATTAAGCGTGGTGCTAAAATTTTCTCAATAATTTCGAAGGCACCATACATGCTTTCGCCTGTTACATGCTCATCTGCTACACCTTCACCATAGCCAACAACTCCATTATCTAAAGTCACTTTGACGATTAAGGAAGGCATCGTATAATAGGTAGCATAGCTAATAATAAATGGTTCCTTTAATGGTAATTCAATAGCGAATAATTCAATTTTTTCAATTTTCATCGTTCTACATCCTTTCAAAGGGGGTTTTTCTTTATGGTAACAATTGCTTTAATCGGCTCAGCAAGCTTTTGCCAAAAAGCGCAGGCTCTTGCTGTACAAGATGCTTCATACAAGCTAGTATGCTACGAATATAAAGAGGCAGCTGAGGCACCACAGCTCGTAAAAACGATTGAGTACTGTGATGCATTAATGTTTTCAGGCTCGCTGCCATATGATTTTTCAAAGCAACAACTTGAGCAGCTACAAATACCTGTCATTTATTTACGTCAAGATGTGCAAGCATTAGCGATTACGCTATTAAAGGCTGCACAGCTAGGCTATTCTTTAATGCGTATTTCCCTTGACTATCGCCATGAGGAAGAGTGGCAAAGCTTGTGCAAAGATTTGCATCACCCACCAACAGAGCATACGCTATGTTTACAAAGCGCACAGCCATCTCAGCCTGTATTGACATTTCATCGTAGGGCATTAGACAGTGGACAAGTGGATTTTGCCATTACGAGTATTCATGCCGTCTATGATCAGCTATGTGAGGAGGGCTATCCAGCGATGCGCATTGTAGATACAGATAACGACATCCTACATACATTAACAAAGGCAAAGGAGCAGGCATTATTAGCAAAAGCACAAGCAGCTCAAGTTGCTGTCGGGCTTATCCAAGGTCAACATTGCTCACAAGGGGAGCTCGCTGAATTTGCGCAGCTAATGGGTGCGACATTAACGGAAACTGCACATGGGCTTGCGGCGTATTCCACAGTTGGCAAAGTAAAGGCGGTTATTGCCCATCCATTGTTTACAAAGTGGCACAATGCTTTGCATCCAAATATGCGAATTTCCTTTGGTAGTGGGCATTCGATGGAAGCAGCGTATAACAATGCACTTGTTGCAAGCTCCTTTACACAATCAAAGCAGTTTTACTTTATGGATGCAAAGCAAATATTGCATGGCCCTTATCCAATTTTCACACATCAATCCATACATTCGATAGAGCATCCACAACTCGTAGCACTTGCACAGCAAGTACATATAAGCACACAAAATATGTCGCGTATTTTTGCATATGCTGCTTTACAATATAATGAGCCTTTTACTGCTGCACAATTAGCGACGTTTTTACAAGTAACGAGAAGGACCGCAGAGCGCATGCTAAAAAAGCTGCATGATGCTAGCTATGTAATGATTATTGGCGAGCAGTCTGCCCATCAAAAGGGTCGTCCGTCAGCACTTTATCGCTTGGAGCTTCCTGCTTTAAAGAAATAATATTTGCTCCTGCGATGATTTGTCGCAAAGGAGTCGTCTTGAAATTTTTCAGACGGCTCTTTTTTTATTTTCAGAAAATTCCTTGCATATAACAAAAAATTTTTTTACAATAAAAGATGTCGTTAGATAGTCGTTAATTGTATCGTACAAAGCAAATAGGATGAAGTCAAGGGTAAACAAAAGAATTATAGGAGTGATCGGATGGGACAAATTACAGAGAAGAAAAAGAAGTTTTTAATTCCGCATACATATGCAATTATTTTTTCAATTATTATTATTGCGACGTTAGCGACTTATTTTTTACCAGCAGGACAATATGAAAGAATGGAAGAAGCAGGGCGCACGATTGTTGTTGAAAATAGTTATGCACAGGTAGAACAAAGCCCTGTCTCTATTTTTGAAATGTTTAAAGCGATTCCGCTTGGTATGCAGGCAGGGGCGCGTATTATTTTCTATATTTTCCTCGTAGGAGGAGCGTTCGGTATTATTCGAGCAACAGGGGCAATTGAATCAGGTGTTAATGCACTCGTACAAAAAATGCAAGGCTCAGGTATATGGCTTATTCCCATTTCCATGACTGTCTTTTCTATTTTAGGCTTTTCAACAGGGATGAGTGAGGAAACAATTATTTTCGTACCAATTGGTATAGCGATTGCGAGAGCACTAGGCTATGATGCGCTTGTTGGGACAGCGATGGTTTCAACGGGGGCTGCAAGCGGCTTTATTGGTGGGATGCTCAATCCATTTACGGTTGGGATAGCGCAAGAAATAGCAGAAGTAAAGCTGTTTTCAGGTATTGGCTTCCGCTCGGTTGTCTATGTATTTATTTTGCTCATAGCTATAACATATGTAATGCGCTATGCAAAAAAAATTCAAGCAGATCCAACGAAAAGTATTATGTATGATATTGAGCAAAAGATAAAGCTAGTAAAGGTTTCAGATATTGATACGTTTGATAAATTTACAACACGTCACATTTTAGTGCTGTTAACATTGCTTACTGGAATTTTAGTAAATATGTATGGCGTATTTAAACTGGACTGGTTTTTAGATGAACTAGCAGCAAACTTTATTATTGTCGGCTTTGTAGCAGGAATATTAGGTGGTTTGAACATTAATAAATTATTTGATGCTTTAGTGGATGGCATGAAAATCGTAGCCTTCGGGGCATTAATTGTAGGTTTTGCTCGCGCGATTTTAGTCGTACTTGAATCAGGTGTTATTATTGATACAATTGTTTATAGCTTAGTGCAATTAATTTCACACTTGCCACAAACATTGAATGCTGTTGGTATGTTTGGTGTACAAGTGATTATTAACTTCTTTATTCCTTCAGGGAGTGGGCAAGCTGCAACAACGATGCCAATTATGGTACCGATTGCCGATTTACTTGGAATGGAACGTCAAATAGCCGTTTTAGCATTCCAATACGGTGATGCGATTACGAACTCGATTATTCCGACGTCCGCAGCTTTAATGGGTTATTTAGCGATTGCAGGTATTCCGTATGAGCGCTGGGTGAAATTTATTTGGAAGCTGATTGTCATTTGGTTAATTATTGCGGCAATTGCTTTAGTTGCTGCTGTTATGTTAGGAGTTTCTTAAAATGAAAGAAAAAGTAATGCAAATTTTTGAGCATTTACATGCACATGGTGAAGTAAGCTGGAAAGAGATTGAAACGACAAATTATCTTGTAGCATTATTTGAGGAAGCTGGTTTTCAGCCAAAGCGTTTTCAAAATTGCCCAGGCTTTTCAGTAGAGATTGGCTCTGGCTCACCGAAAGTAGGGATGCGTGCAGATATGGATGCACTATGGCAGGAAGTGAATGGAGAAATGAAGGCCAACCATTCATGTGGACATGATGCACATATGGCGATTGTCACTGGCGTGATGCATAAATTAAAGGAAATCGGTGATATAGGTGGCACAGTACGCGCCGTGTTTCAGCCAGCGGAGGAGCTTGGTAACGGCTCATTAAGCGTTATTCAAGAGGGCGTTATCGATGATTTAGATTATTTTTATGGCGTTCATTTACGCCCATTTGATGAAATGGCTTTCCCAAATTGTGCACAAGGTATTCAGCATGGCTCCTGTGTCTTTGTTAAAGGGCAAATTGGCGGATTGGATCATCACGGTGCGAGACCACATAAAGGCGTTAATGCGATTGAAGTAGCTGCCTCGATTGTGCATCATTTAGGATTAACGTACACAGACCCACATGTTGCGGCAACGGTGAAAATGACGAATTTACATGCGGGAACGGAAAATTTTAATATTATTCCAGGTAAAGCAACTTTCGGCTTAGATTTACGTGCACAAACAAATGCAGTTATGGATGAATTGCAGCATCAAGTAAAAACAGTTTGTGCACAACTAAGTGCGATGCATCAAGTGCCGATTGATATTGAATTTTTCGATTACGTTCCAGCGGCAGCAGTAAATGAGGAGGCGGCTGCATTGATGGCACAGTCGATTGAACATGTACTAGGATGTCCAGCATTACCGACGATTGTCACACCAGGCGCAGATGATTTTCATTTTTATACGATTGAGCGACCATATTTAAAGGCGACGATGCTTGGCTTAGGAGCAGATGTAACGCCAGGGCTGCACGATCCGTATATGCTGTTTAATCATGAGGCGATTTTTAACGGAATTGAGATTTTAACAGATGTTTGTTTGCGCACATTGCAAAGAGAGAAGGAATCGGCTGTCTAAATTCGGACAGCTTTTTCCAATTTGCTGGGTGAAAGGGCATATCGGATGGATGAATTTAAAGCGTCGTTGGGCGAATAGGGACTTTTGAATGGATATATGCCATATTTGAAAATATGTTATGATAAAGGATACGATAGTAGTGAGGAGGGAGAGGTCGTGATTTCGATTGGGTTAACTGGCTGGGGAGATCACCCTGCGCTATATTCAACAGTGACGACTGCTCGTGATAAATTATTTGACTATAGCGGGCATTTTCCAATCGTAGAAGTGGATACATCTTTCTACGCAATTCCAAATAATCAACATGTAGAGAAATGGTGCCGTGATACACCTGATAATTTTCAATTTATATTAAAGGCTTATCAAGGAATGACAGGACATTTACGTGAGGATTTACCATATGAGACGCGCAATGATATGTTTGAAGCTTTTTTGCAATGTGCACATACATTCCAACGCTTTAATAAACTAGCAATGGTGTTGGTACAATTTCCACCGTGGTTTGATTGTACAACTAAAAATGTTAATTATATTCGATATGTTAAAGAGCAATTGCCAGATTTACCATTAGCAATTGAGTTTCGCAATCAAACTTGGTATGCGGCAGCGATGCGTGAAAAAACGCTGCAATTTTTACGGGAGCATAGCTTTATTCATACAGTTTGTGATGAGCCGCAGGCAGGGGTTGGCTCCGTTCCGTTAGTGCCGATTGCGACAGCTAATAAAGCGCTTTTACGCATACATGGACGCAATATTCATGGCTGGCGCAATAGCGGCAATGCACATAATTGGCGCAAAGTTCGCTTTTTATACGATTATAATGAGGACGAGCTGCAATCCTTAGCTGTACATATTCGGCAGCTGCAACAGCAAGCGAAGGATGTTTACGTGCTGTTTAACAATAATTCAGATTACCATGCAGCACCGAACGCACAACGTTTAAAGGAAATATTAGGCTTGCATTTTGACAATTTATCACCAAAGCAATTAAATATTTTTGAAGGAGAAGTTTAATGGAATTTATACTGCTATTTATTATTGCGGCAGCTTCAGGAATCGTCGGAGCGCTCGTAGGGTTAGGTGGCGGCGTTATTTTAGTACCGGCTACCTTATTTATAGGAATTAACTTAGGCTATATTCCAGATATTACCCCACAAACGGTTGTCGGGTTATCTGTTGTGATGATGATTTTTACAGGGCTTGCTTCTACATTATCACAAATGAAATCGAAGACCGTTGATTATAAAACAGGCTTTATTTTTTTTGCTGGTAGTATCCCAGGTGCGATGCTAGGGGCATGGATTAACAAAGGCTTAGATTTACCATCATTTAATTTATATTTTGGCATTTTATTAATTATTTTATCTATCATTTTATTAGTGCGTGATAAATTAAAGCCTGTACGTTGGTTTGTGGAGCATGGAACAAAGCATACATATGTTGATAGTGAAGGTAAGGAATATGTGTACGGTTATCCGATTTGGTTTGCTTTCATATTAACATTTGTTATTGGCTGTATGTCGGGGCTGTTTGGCATCGGTGGCGGCTCGATGATTGTGCCAGCAATGCTTATTTTATTTTTATTCCCACCGCATGTGGCAATTGCCACATCGATGTTTTTAGTATTTTTAACGTCAATTGTTAACTCTGCCTCGCATATTTATTTAGGGCACGTGCCTTGGCTCTATACGTTGCCAGTCATTCCAGGGGCATATATTGGAGCGAAATTTGGGGCGCAATTAAATAAAAAGTTAAAATCGGAAACATTAGTGCTCGCATTAAGAATTATTTTATTACTATTAGGGATTCGTTCAATTATCGACGGATTATTTTAAAAAGGATGGTGTGCATTGTGCAAGAGAAAATTCATTTTTTTCATACAAACGATTTACATAGTCATTTTGAATTTTGGATGCGTACGCAGAGCTATGTCCATGCACAACGCACACTATTAGCACAGCAAGGTGAGCCTAGCTTTTTACTAGACATTGGCGACCATATTGACCGCTCTCATATTTATACAGAGGCGTTAAAAGGGAAGGGCAATGTGCAAATGCTGAATAACGCCAATTATGATGTCGTGACAATCGGCAATAATGAGGGCATTACTTTTGCACATGAAGATTTGATGGACTTATATGAGCATGCTACATTTGAAGTGGTTGTCGCTAATTTACAGGCATCAGAAGGCCCCCAGCCTGCATGGTTAAAGCCATATACGATTTTAACGACGAAATATGGAACAAAGATTGGCGTTGTTGGTGCTACGGCACAATTTGAGGCATTTTATCGCTCATTAAAATGGCAGGTGACAGAGCCGCGTATTGCCATTATTCAAATTGTTGAGCAGCTAAAGACACAGGTGGATATTATTATTTGCTTATCTCATTTAGGAAAAACAGAGGATGAGCTACTTGCAGAGGAATGTCCTGAAATTGATGTCATTTTCGGCTCTCATACGCATCATTTATTTGAAACAGGCGAATATGTTGGCAACGTACTACTCACAGGCTGTGGCAAATTTGGTCAATATATAGGACATTTAATAATAGAGTTTGACCATCAGACGAAACAATTGACGAGACAGGAAAAAGTCATTGAATGTGCATTGCTCCCTAGCCCAAAAGAAGAGCTACCGTTTTTACAAAATCTATTGAAAGAGGCGCAGCAAAAGCTCGATAAACCTGCTTTTACAACCGTGAAAACTTATCATAAAGAATGGTTTCATTACTCGCAGCTATCCGATTTGTTTGCAGAGGCAATTATTGATTATACAGCAGCAGACTGCGCTTTATTCAATGCAGGTATTTTTTTGGAGGATTTGCACAAAGGCAACGTATCAGCATATGACCTCCATCGCATTTTGCCACACCCCATTAATTTATGTACGATAGAGCTAACGGGGACAGAGCTAAAGGAAATTTATATACAATCAATGAATGAAGAATGGCCACAGCTGCAATTCAAAGGGCTAGGCTTTAGAGGTATCGTATTCGGCAAGCTGCTAACCTATCATTTTAATTTAAATGCCCAGCGTGAGCTTATCATAAATGGTGAGGTTGCAGACTTACAGCGCACGTATAAATTAGTTACGCTCGATTTATTTACATTCGGTTATTTTTTCCCAAGCTTTAAATATGCGAAAAAGCACTATCAGCTCCCTTTATTTTTGCGCGATATCATGCAGTGGTATGGACAAAACAAATTGAATTAAATGCAAGAGAAAAAGTGAAATATTCTGTCTATCATATAATGGTGAGACAGGATATTTTTTTATTGTACATCTATCTTATTTGATTTATTACTTATATAATAAAAAATAATGTATATAGTAGAATTGGGGTTAAATGATAAATATGCGACTAATATCATTAAATGTTGTGAAGGAAGGCATGGTCGTTGGCAAGACGATATGGAATGAGGCAGGTCATCCACTCTTGCACCAAGGCGTTGTCATCAATCATAGAATAATTGAAAGATTACGGCAATTAAACATTCGATATATTTATATAGATGATTTAATATCTAACGGCATTCAAATAGAGGAAACGGTAAATCCAGTCGTACGTCATAGGGTAGTAACAGAAATTACTAAAACGTTTGAGACGGTTAAAACGTTAAAGGGCGCCCAAGCTTCATATATAATTGACCAACAATCGAAAGCGATTAGTGGTATAGTCGAAGGGCTTTTAGATACGATTTTAAATAGTCATGAATTTTTAACGATTTTATCTGACGCATATTTATATGATCAATACTTATACCACCACTCTTTCCAAGTCACACTCTATTCAATTGCGATTGCAAAGGAACTAGGATACTCCTATGAGGAGCTACGTTTAATTGGCATTGGTGCAATATTGCACGACATTGGCAAACTATTAATACCGACAGAAATTTTAAATAAATCAGGAGCACTAACTGAAGAGGAATACAATGAAATGAAGCTGCACACTCGCTATGGCTTTGATTTATTACGCAATTTACATTCCATCTCCCTATTAGTGGCGCATTGTGCATTTCAACATCATGAACGCTTAGACGGCAGTGGTTATCCTAGAGGATTAGTGGAATTTGAAATTCATCCATTTGCTAAAATCATCGCTGTGGCGGATGTTTTTGATGCGGTAACGTCGAATCGTGTTTATCGAGATAAACTACTACCTTCAGAAGGGGTAGCCATTTTGGAACAGGGGGCAGGTACATTGTATGATGCAAATGTTGTCGAAGCATTGAAAAAATGTGTTGTCCATTATCCGAACGGCACAGTGCTTACCTTGTCTAATAATCGCCGCGGCATTGTTTCACGACAAAATGAGTTACATCCTGCAACGCCATATGTAAGGATTTTTGAGGAAAACGGTGAAATGCTTGTTGCTACATATGAAATCAATTTAGCAATTGAATCAGCTAAAATCATTGAAAAAGTCGACACGGAATTTATTCCTTCCGAATAGTTATCCCTTCTTGCTCATACGAATAGAGCAAGGGGGATTTTTCTGTTTTTACAACGAAGAAAAATGCGTTTTAGAAAGTATAAAAAAAGAGGAAATTTAGCTTTTTTCGTTATTTTAACACTAATCATTGTAGTTATTTTATTTTTATACTGGTTGAATGCTCGTCTAATGCCCACCTATTTACAATATGCAGAGGTGCAAACAAACAAAGTGGCCTCATTCGTTGTCAATAAAGCGATTAATGCGCGCACATCGAGTGTGTTAGACGTCAATGATATTATTGAAAATTTGCCATCGGGCTCAAGTGAAATGATTACGACAAAGTTTAACACTGAAATTATTAACCGTGTGCGTGCAGAAACACAGGCTTTAGTAAAGGAATATTTACAGCAGGCGGAAAATGGCGACCTAACCCATTTGCCAAACTTAGAAAATGTCGAATACGATGTTGGAAAAATGGAGGCGGGCGATGGCATTGTATTTTTTGTACCGCTCGGTCAGGCAGCGAACCTTCCTTTGTTAGGAAACTTAGGACCAAAAATACCGATACGCTTTCACATTATTGGCAATGTGCATAGTGATGTACAATCTACAATTCGAGAATTTGGGATTAATAACGCTTATGTAGAAGTAAATATTCATTTAGAGGTAAATGTTCAAATTATTGTCCCGTTTGCAAGCAAATCGTCCACTGTAGAGCAATATATCCCAGTTGCCATCGGGTTAGTGCAAGGCTCTGTCCCGCATATTTACACAAATGGAGGAGAAGGTGTACAGCCATCATTAGAGGTGCCAGTGCCTTATGATTAAAGGAAAAACTAGAGGTTTTATAAGCATCGGCTCCTGCTGAATCGAGATAAAGAGTTGTTGTGGCGCATGGAATATGGTACATTGACTACAAGTACTATAGTTTTGATAGGGGCGAATTTGAATGACATCTTGTAAACCTACAGCAAAAGAAGAGCATTTACGTAAACCGGAATGGTTAAAAATAAAATTAAACACAAATGATCAATACAAAGGCTTAAAAAAATTAATGCGTGAAAATAACTTGCATACAGTTTGTGAGGAAGCGCGTTGTCCAAATATTCATGAATGCTGGGGAGAACGCCGTACAGCAACGATGATGATTTTAGGGTCTGTCTGTACGCGTGCATGTCGTTTCTGCGCAGTAAAAACAGGCTTACCGACAGAGCTTGATTTAGCGGAGCCAGAGCGTGTAGCAGATTCTGTGAAAATCATGGATTTAAAGCATGTTGTTATTACAATGGTAGCGCGTGATGATTTGAAAGACGGTGGCGCAGAAGTGTTAGCGGAAACAATTCGTGCGATTCGTCGTAAAAGTCCAGCAACATCTGTTGAAGTATTGCCATCTGATTTAGGTGGTATTGAGGAAAACTTGCAAATGGTTATGGATGCGAAGCCAGATATTTTAAACCATAATATCGAAACGGTTCGCCGTTTAACACCAAGAGTGCGTGCACGTGCAAAATATGATCGCTCATTAGAATTTTTACGTCGCTCTAAGGAAATGCAGCCTGAGATTCCAACGAAATCTTCTTTAATGATTGGTCTTGGCGAAACATGGGATGAAATTTTAGAGGTAATGGATGATTTACGCGCAAACAATGTAGATATTATGACAATTGGTCAATACTTACAGCCAACGAAAAAGCATTTAGCTGTGAAGAAATATTATTCGCCACTTGAATTTGGCAAGCTGCGTAAAATTGCGATGGAAAAAGGCTTTAGTCATTGTGAGGCAGGCCCATTAGTGCGCAGTAGCTATCATGCGGATGAGCAAGTAAATGCAGCAACAAAAGAACGTCAAGAACAGGCAAACGTAAACGCCTAAGGCATGTGCAAATAGATAGGTGGGTTTTCAATGATTGTTGCGGAAGGTTATATGTATGAGGTAATCGAAAATGTGCGAGAAGGCTTTAATGAAGAAGTATTTTTGGAGCGCTTTTCCGACATATTAACAAAATACGATTACATCGTAGGTGATTGGGGCTATGGTCAGCTTCGTTTAAAAGGATTTTTTGATGATAAAAATCATAAATCGACATTCGACACGAAAATTAGCACATTTGAAGATTATTTATTTGAATACTGTAATTTTGGCTGTGCTTATTTTATCGTTCAAAAAACAGGGCGAGCACCACAGCAAGAGGCGATGGAAGAAGTTGTAGAGGAATTATAAAAAAGGGCTGTAGGAATTTTCCTACAGCCCTTTTTTGTGTGTGAATTCATGCCTCTTACGTGCGAAATGTCTTCATTAACGTGCGAATCATGACTTTCGAACGAAGTTTTAGCTTAGCAACTCCGTTAAATAAGCGCGTAAATCTACTGTTTCTTCCTCGCTACGGTTGTACACATGCTCTAAATAGCCTGGCTCCTCGACATCGTCTGGACCAATAATAGCAAAGCGACCAAATTGAATATCTAAAACAAGCACTTTACCAAAAAAACGACCGCTTTGTAAGATAGCTAAATCATAGCGCTGCGTTTTTCCTGCAAAGCTAACGAAGCGTGTTTTTGTATCTTCTACATCATCATATAAGAAAAATCTTTCCATTTGTATTTCTATCTCCTTCCGTATCTCTAGAATATGTTACTATAGATAAGAAAACACTATCAACTTTTTAGGTACTAGGAGGCGTTTGGAATGTATTTCGTGGATCGAAATAAAATTTCATTAAACTTACAACATTTAGACACATTGCTCGCTATTTTTGAAGGGCAAGAAAATTGGCTGGAAAGCGATGTGACAAAGCTAGCACTTGAGCGTATCGGTCATAATGTAATGGAGTCGATGATGGATGTCGGCAATTTAATGATTGATGGCTTTATTATGCGCGATCCAGGTAGCTATGAAGACATTATTGATATTTTAGTAGATGAAAAAGTTATTACAGCAGAGATGGATGCTCCTTTAAAGGCTGTTGTTGGCTTGCGTAAAATGCTTGTACGCGAGTTTATTCAAGTGGATGATGAAGAAGTCGTAAAAGTGTTAACAGGCTCTCTACACGCTTTAAAACAGTTCTCAGACAAAGTGCAAAGTTATTTAACAAATGAGCTTGGTCCTGTATCAGCATTTTTACCAGAGGAGCAATGATGAAACGTTATAAAGCTTATTGTTTTGATTTAGATGGTACGGTCTATCGTGGCGATGAAGGGATTGCGAGTGCTATTGCCTTTATCAAAAAATTGCAGCAAGAAGGTATTGAACCGTTTTACATTACAAATAATGCAACGAAAACGCCTGAGCAAGTGCAGCAAAAGCTAGCTGCTTTAGGTATTGCGGCTCCTTTACAGCATATTTATACGAGCGCACTTGTCACGGCGACATATGTTGAGCAGCATTTTCGACAAATGAAGGTGCAGGTAATTGGCTCAGATGGCATTCGTGTTGCTTTAGCAGAAAAAGGCATACATATAACGAATGATGAGGATGCGAGTGCCGTTGTCATGGGATTGGATCGTGAAATCAATTATGCGAAGCTTGCAAGCGCATGTTTAGCGATTCAAAACGGAGCAAAATTAATCGGAACAAATGGTGATATGAAGTTTCCAACAGAACAAGGCTTTGTTCCTGCAAATGGCTCCTTCGTTCACCTTGTAGCAACAGTTACAGAAACTGAGCCCCTATTTATAGGCAAGCCCTCTCCAATTATGCTAGAGGCAATTGCACAGGCGCATCATTATAGTAAAAACGAAATGGTGATGATTGGCGATAATTATCAAACTGATATTTTATGCGGTATTCGCTTCGGCTGTGATACGATTCACGTAAATACAGGCGTGACATCTACAGCCCAAGTACAAGTGCAGCAGGAGCAGCCAACATACTGTCTTTCTTCAATGGCTGAGTGGGCATAGATTAGTAGATAAAAAGCTATATTAAAATTATTTTAATATAGCTTTTTGTTATTTGTTAAAATTTGATGACAAACAAATTGAATGCAATAGGTATTTATGCGGATTTTCAAAAAGGAATATATGTTTTCATGAAAATTAAAAAAATGCAAGAGTTGTTTTTTTAAAATCGGGTATGTTACAATAAATGCAGTTCAAAATAAACACTATATATAGTGTAGTGGTGTTTTGATTTGCACTACATATAGAAAATATAGCGAGAATAGCCATATGAAGGGCTTTTCCTCATGTTTTGGCAGGTACCGATGTATATTTTTTGTTTAGATATAAATGCATTTGACGAGATAAGGATGATTAAAATTTGAAATTTAGTTTTCAAACTATAAGAATTGTTCGTAATTAATTATGCTAATAAATGAAGAATGACGCATTTTGTTGGTACATGCTTTATAAAAAATTAATGGGAAGAGGTTATTATAATGATTTTGTATACAAAAACAGTTTGTCCAAAATGCATGTTTGTTAAATCGGAGCTAAATGAAGCGGGTTTAGAAGGCCGCTATGAAACGGTAAATATTGACGTAGATGCAGAAGCAAAAGAAAAAATCGTCAATGCAGGCTTTTTAACTGTGCCCATTTTAGAAATCGATGGTCAGCTAATCCATGATTTTTCACAAATTAACGAAGAGATTAGCAAGCTAGTTGGATGATTGTCTTTGCAAGTCGAACAGGCAATGTGCGCTTTATTATTAATCAGCTCCAATTACCAAACATCGAGATAGCAAAGGGGCTCAAAGTAACTGAGCCCTATTTATTATTTACTTATACGGATGGGCTTGGAACGGTGCCACAAATAGTAGAGGAGTTTTTGCAAGACAATGCTGTATATTGTAAAGGTGTTATTGCAAGTGGTAACTCCAATTTTGGACACCATGTTTTTTGTGGCTCCGCTGATAAAATAAGTGCTGCTTATCAAATCCCAATTGTTCGCAAAATAGAGCTTCGCGGGTTTGCGCACGACTATGAAGTGATTCGAGAATATTATCAAACAGTAATTAAAGGTGGGGAAACGACTTGAAAGAGTATTTAAAGCTCAACAATGATTTATTGAATAGTTACAGCTCTACAGGTATTTTAGATTTAGATAAAGATAAAGAGGCAACACGTAAATACTTTTTGGAAAATGTAAATGTGAAAATGCGCTACTATATCGATTTAGAGGAAAAGCTCGAATATTTAGTCGATGAAGGGTATTATGAAAAAGATTTTTTAGAAATGTATCCATTCGAATTTATAAAAAAATTATTTAAAATCGCTTATTCCTATAAGTTCCGCTTCCCATCCTTTATGAGTGCTAGCAAATTTTATGAAAGCTACGCAATGAAGAGCCGTGACGGTCAGGAAATATTAGAAAAATATGAGGACCGTATTACAATTATTTCTTTATATTTAGCACAAGGTGATCAAGACCTTGCAGAGCGTGCTGTGCGCAGCATTATGGAGGCGTATCAGCCGGCGACACCAACAGCATTAAACAGCGGTAAAAAGGCGCGTGGTGAGCTTGTTAGCTGCTTTAAATTATCAGTTGATGATACGATGAACTCCATTGCGGAAAATATCGGCTACTGTTTAGAGCTTTCGCGCTTAGGTGGCGGTGTCGGCACGCTGTTAACCGATTTACGTCCATTAGGTGATCCAATTAAAGGAATTTTAAATCGTGCGAGTGGTGTAATGCCTGTTGCCAAGCTATTAGAAAACTCCTTCTCTTATTCCAACCAACTAGGCCAACGCAATGGCTCTGGTGTTGTTTATTTAAATATTTTCCATGGCGATATCGAGGAATTTATTTCATCGAAAAAGCCAAACGCAGACGAAAAAATACGTTTAGCGACATTATCAACAGGGGTTATTATTCCATCGATTTTCTTCGAGCTAATGAAGCGCGATAAAGATATTATTTTATTTAGCCCATACGATATTTATCGTGAATATGGCAAGCGCATGTCAGAAATTAGCATGACGGAAATGTATTATGAATTGCTAGACAATCCAAATATCCGAAAGCTAAAACGCGTCAATGCACGCAAGCTGTATACAGAAATTAAGAAAACGCAATTCGAATCGGGCTACCCATTCGAAGTGTTTGATGATAACGTCAATGACAACCATGCATTAAAAGGCATCGGCCGCGTGAAAATGTCGAATTTGTGTACTGAAATTTTACAAGTACAAACAACGAGCGAAATTACGGATATGGATCAGCCAAACAACTATGGCTTAGATGTATCATGTAATTTAGGCTCTATCGACATTCACCGCGCAACGAAAAGCGAGCACTTTGGTGAGCTGATTACGACAAGCATGCAGCTATTAACGAACGTATCATTAATGACGAATATTACGAATGTGCCATCTGTAGCAAAAGCTAATAAATTAATGCATTCGGTAGGTCTCGGTGTGATGAACTTGCATGGGCATTTAGTGCAATCAAACATTTTATACGGCTCATCAGAATCAATTGAGTTTGTTGATTACTTTATGGAGGCAATGAACTTCTATTCGCTACAAGCATCAATGCAAATTGCAAAGGAAAAAGGTGAGACATTCTATCGCTATGAAGATAGCGAGTATGCGAATGGTCATTATTTTGATTCGTACGTAACGAAAGAGGATAAAGAGCCATCACCGACTGTAAAAGAAGCATTAGGCAATGTGCCGGTTATTACAGCTGCAATGTGGCAGGAGCTAAAGGAGCAAGTGATGGAGCATGGTGTATTTAATGCCTATCGCTTAGCGGTTGCACCAACGGGAAGCATTTCCTATATCCGCAGCAGTACTGCTTCACTTGCACCATGTACAGAGCGTGTGGAAATTCGTGACTATGCAGATAGCCGTACAATTTATCCAATGCCATTTTTAAACAATGACAACAGACATTTATATGTGGAAGCATATGAAGTAGACCCATACCGCTTAATCGATTTATATGTAGCTGCACAAAAGCATGTCGACCAAGGCATTTCAATGACATTGTACGTAACGGACCGCTGGACGACAGAGCAATTGGCGAAAGTGTATATTTATGCTTGGATGAAGGGCATTAAAACAATTTACTATGTACGCCAACGACTACAAACTTTAGAGGAGTGTGTATCATGCTCGATTTAAAACAATATGAGGCGGTTAACTGGAACAAGCCGACAAGTGATTTAGCAAAAGTATTTTGGGACCAGCAATGGAAGCAGATGTGGCAGCCAGAGGAAATTGCTGTATCAAAGGACATTAAGCAATGGAAAGATTTTGAGCACCAGGATACGTACAAAAAAGTATTTGGCGGCTTAACGCTATTAGATACAGTGCAAACAAATATTGGGATGAATGAAATTGCAAAATATAACAATGACCTGCAAGAAAAAGCAGTGTTAACTGTTTTCGGCTCATTTGAAGCAATTCATGCCAAGTCTTATTCATATATTTTCACAACGCTATGTAATAATGATGAGATTGATGCCGTTTTCGAATGGGTAAAGAAAAATGAATTTTTACAATATAAAGCAAACCGTATTAGTGAAGTATATTTAGCAATTCAAGAAAATGATGATGAATCATTGTGGAAAGCGATGTTCGCCTCTGTTATGCTGGAAAGCTTTTTATTCTATTCAGGCTTCTTCTATCCACTTTATTTAGGTGGGCAAGGTACTTTACGCAATAGTGCAGAGGTGATTTCACTTATTTTACGTGACGAATCAATTCACGGTGTAGCTATCGGCTTCTTTGCACAAAATATTTTTAGAAAGTTCTCGCCAGAAAAGCAAGATGAGTTAAAAGTATGGGGCTATGAGCTATTATTAGACTTATATCAAAATGAAATGAAATATACGGAAGATATTTACGCGGAAACAGGGCTATCGCCTGAGGTGAAGGCATATGTGCGCTTTAATGCAAATAAAGCATTAATGAACCTAGGCTTAGACACAATGTTCCCAGAAGAGGAAGTCAACCCAATCGTTATGAACGGTATTCGCAATGAAGGCTCGACATACGATTTCTTCTCTCAAAAAGGCTCAACATATGCACTTGCAAAAGTCCAGCCGATTACAGATGATACATTTAACTTTGATTTTTTAGGAAAATAACAACATGTAGGGTAGCAAGAAGTAAAAAAACTTCTTGCTACCCTTTTAACGTTGTATAGTTAAAAGGGCTATTAATAAAGTAACATATAGTATTTACTAATGGAGGCGAGAGTAGATGATATTAATTGGACATATCCTTAATATTTCCTTCTTTTGGACTTTTATTATTATTGGCGCACAGTCTATGTATAAGCAAACCGAAAAAAACTATAAACAAGGGCTGTTATTAAACGAACAAAATGAAGAATTAATTGCAATGAATCAAACTTTAGAGTTTTATGCCAACCGTGATCCGCTCACAAGGCTGGCGAACCGCTATTATTTGGAGCGCCATATGAATAAAGTGTTAACGGAAAAATGGCAGATGGCTATTTTTATTTTTGATATAGATTCCTTCAAAATGTATAACGACTTTTATGGACATCCACAAGGGGATAAAGTGCTGCAAGCTGTCGGAGAAACGTTGACCCATTTTGTAGAAGAAAAAGGCTTATTCGCTTGTCGCTATGGTGGAGAGGAGTTTTTAGTTGTAGGCTTAAATATGTCAGAGCAGGATGCGGCGATGATTGCTGAAGAAATTCGTTTAGCAATTGAAGCACTGCAAATACCACATGAAAGGTCAGTGGTCGCTCCGTATGTCACAATAAGCCTTGGCTATGTCGTGCAAGAGGTTGAAAGCTTGGAGCAGTTTGAAAAATACATTGATTTGGCAGACCAAGCACTTTATACAGCGAAAAAAGCAGGACGTAATCAAACGGCATTTTTAAGTAAATTGCTTTCTTAAAAAATGGATATGGTTTCTCTTTCAACTTAGTTCGTGTATGATTAAAACTATATTGAAAGAGGAGTAGAAGTTTTTATGAAACAGTTTGCAAACAAATTACAAAACCATGTACGTGACTTTCATGTCGCATTTAGTCACCCCGCACCTGAGCAGCTTGTGCCGATGGAACGCGAGCGAGCAATTAATCGTAGCGTTTGGACAGCGGAGGAGGCAATTGAGTTTATTGCTGCTTCTTGTACAACGAAAGAACAATTCGAAGCAAGCTTTGAAGTATTTTTAGCAGGTATTCACAAAGCATATGAAAAATCATTAAATGGTGAATTCCCACAAACAGCTGAAGAAAAAGTAATTGCACAGGCAGATGCTTTAGCGGATCAGCTATACTTTTCATTCGGTTCAGCAGTGGAGATTGGTGTTGATATCGAGCCGGTCTTTGATATTGTGCAAGGTGCAAATATGTCAAAGCTTTTTACAGATGAAAATGGCAATAAATATGCGAAATGTCGCGAGGATGGCAAAATTATTAAATCACCAGATTTTTATAGCCCTGAGCCATTTATTAAAGAAGAAGTATTAAAACAGATGAAATAGAAAAAATAGCTGTAGGGAAGAGCGGATGCTTTCTCTACAGCTATTTTATTACGCAATTACGCTACAGCGTAATTGATCACCAAAGAGGATTTTCCTCAATGTAGTCATATATTTTTTTCGTTAGCTCACTCGGAGAGTCAGCTTCTACGATATCTCCATTAACAAGTGCATAAAAGGATTCGGAACATTTTGTGCAGAAGCTCAAGCAACCGTATTCTAGCACATCAATATTTGGATCTTTTTCAAGTGCTTCATATGTTTCCTGTGCACCGTTTGCCAAATTGCTAATACAAAATTCAACCATTGGATTCACAACATGTCACCTCACAATTGTATGCTACTTTTTTTTAGCGATTTCGTCAAACATCCTATTTTGTGAAATGTTTCACAAAATATATTGTGAAATATATCACAATGAGCTATACTCGTATTGGATAAATAAATCGTATAAGTAAAAAAGGAGATTTTCATATGAAAAAACTAGTGCTATTAGGTGGCGGCTATGGCAATATGCGTATATTGCTGCGTCTACTACCGAATAATTTACCGGAAGATACAGAAATTATTTTAATTGACCGCACATCATTCCATAGCTTAAAAACAGAATTTTATGCGCTTGCTGCAGGTACTTCAACGGATAAAGAAATTCGTGTAGCCTTTCCAGAGCACCCACGCTTAAAAACAGTTTTTGGTGAAGTAATTCGCATTGACTGTGAAGAGAAAACAGTTTTCCTAGAGGGTGGTCAAGAGGTACAGTACGATGATTTAGTAATCGGTCTGGGCTGTGAGGATAAATATCATGGCGTACCAGGAGCTAAAGAAAATACATTTAGCATCCAAACAATTGCAAAATCACGTATTACATTTGAAAAGCTTTGTAGCTTACCACCTGATTCAACTGTTGCCATCGTTGGTGCAGGCTTATCAGGTATTGAAATGGCAAGTGAGCTACGTGAAAGCCGTGCAGATTTAAAAATTAAATTATTTGATCGCTCGTCACGAATTTTACGCGATTTCCCTGAAAAGCTAAGCAATTACGTGAAGTCATGGTTTATTAAACATGATGTAGAAGTAATTGCAGAGTCTAATATTACAAAGGTTGAGGAAAATAAAATTTATAATCATGACCAAGTAATTGATGTAGATGCTGTTGTTTGGACAGCAGGTGTACAGCCTGTGAAAATTGTACGCGATATGGAAGTTGAGAAAGATAAATTTGGACGCCCAATTGTTACAAAATACTTCACATTACCAAATGATGAGCATGTGTTTGTCGTAGGGGACTGTGCTTCCTCAGATTTACCACCGACAGCACAGCTTGCGGAGGAGCAAGGCGAGCGTATCGTCAAAGTATTGCGTCACCGTTGGAATAACGAGCCACTACCAGAAACAATGCCAGAAATTAAATTAAAAGGCTTTATGGGCGCGTTAGGAAAGAAACAGGGCTTTGTACATTTAGCAGATACAACAGTAACAGGGCGTATCGCACGCTTAATGAAATCAGGCTTGTTGTGGATGTATAAGCGCCAAAACAATTAGGGTTGGTGAAAGTAATGAATCGCCCGTAAGGTGGTCGAATTCGCCCGTGAAATTGTGAAATTCGCCCGTAAGATTGCCAAATCACTGAATTAAAAGAGGAACGTGTCTGAAAAGGCACGTTCCATTGGATTAGGCTTTTTCTTCAGGGATATAGCCTAGTTTTTCAAGGGCGGAGTAGACAGGCTTGATTTGAATATAGCCTTCGCCGATGACTTCATCATTAATTAAAACGAGTGGGTAGAAAAATTCATCATCTTGAATGCGATTGGCATAATCAAGATCTCGATCGTCATTTAAGTCTCCTTCAATATCAACGTAGCGAATTGTAAAAGGCTGATTTGGGTATTTGCGATCAATTGCGGCTTGTAGCCATTCGTATGTGTCCTTAGAGGACGGGGCATTGACACAGCTTGCACAAACAATGTCTGCTCCGTATATTTCGATTACTGCTTTAGATGTTGTCATATAAATTCCGACCTTTCGTAATACAATATTGGCTTTTTTCTCTTGTTCACATTATAATGATTTTAATGAAAGGAGTCGAGAAAAATGACAGAATTAGAACAACGCGAACAAGTACAGGAAGTTTTAGATAAATTACGTCCGTTTTTACTACGTGACGGTGGAGATTGCGAATTAGTAGATGTAGAAGAAGGTATTGTGAAATTACGATTACTAGGCGCATGCGGTAGCTGCCCAAGCTCTACAATTACATTAAAAGCTGGTATTGAACGTGCATTATTAGAAGAAGTACCAGGCATTGTCGAAGTAGAGCAAGTATTCTAATATAGCTTATATGAAAAGTGGAATTGGAAGCAAGCTGTTTCCGAATTCCGCTTTTTTATGTTCATTTCATGTATAATGGATAGGTGTGTTTTTTAATATAGTTTTTTACGATGAAGGAGTTTATTTATGGGTCAACAGCAAGAACAATGGACATCAAGATTAGGCTTTATTTTAGCAACAGCTGGCTCCGCTATTGGATTAGGCGCGATTTGGAAGTTTCCTTATATAGCTGGAATTTCTGGTGGGGGTGCATTTTTTCTCATCTTTTTAATTTTTACATTATTTATGGGTCTGCCAATTTTACTTGCAGAGTTTGTTATTGGACGAGGCTCACAAAAGGATGCCGTTTCAGCATATTTAACATTTGCCCCTAATTCGAAATGGCATTTTGTCGGGATACTTGGCATGGTTACATGCTTTATTTTATTATCCTTTTACAGTGTTGTTGGTGGCTGGATTATTCTTTACATGGTTCAAGCTGTTATTGGGAATTTATCGGGGCTTTCAGAAAGCGCCTATGCACCGCTATTTAATGATTTTATCGCCAATCCGATATATGCGACCCTATTCCAATTTATTTTTATGGCGATTACCATTTATGTTGTAGCAAAAGGTGTTCAGCAGGGGATTGAGCGCGCAGGTAAAATGATGATGCCAGCTTTATTTATTTCCTTTCTTATTTTAATTATCCGCTCTTTAACATTGGATGGCGTTGGGGAAGGGCTGCACTTTTTCTTATATCCTGATTTTTCAAATATGAGCTCTAAGACAATTTTATTTGCATTAGGACAGTCCTTTTTCGCTATTAGTGTCGGGGTGTCTGTTATGGTCACATACAGCTCCTATTTATCGAAAAATGAAGATTTGCCTAAATCAGCATTGATGATTGTTATGATGAATTTATTTATTTCGCTTTTAGCAGGGCTAGCGATTTTTCCAGCAGTATTTTCATTTGGCTTTGAGCCGACTGAAGGTCCTGGGCTATTATTTGTTGTGTTACCTGCTGTGTTCAATCAAATGCCGTTTGGAGTATTTTTCTTATTTATTTTTTTAATTTTGTTCTTATTTGCGACATTAACATCTGCTTTTTCAATGCTAGAAATCATCGTAGCAGCTGTCACGAAGCAAGATCGCACAAAGCGTAAAAGGACAACATGGATTACGGGAATCCTAATCTTTATCGTTGGTATTCCTTCTGCCTTATCTTACGGGGTGTTAAGCGATTTTACGATTTTCGATAAAACGATTTTTGATGCTGCCGATTATCTTGTATCCAATATTTTAATGCCGTTAGGTGCATTATTAATCGCCTTATTCGCAGGCTTTAAAATTCCACGCAAAGTGTTACTAGAAGAAATTAGCGATGGGGCAAGCTATGCCAAAAAAATATTTGCTATATGGTTAATTGCTATTAAATATATAGCACCAATTGCGATTATTATTGTCTTTTTAGATGCGATTGGGCTGTTGAAGTTTTAATGCAAAAAGCTGTAGGAGGCACCCTACAGCTTTTTGTGTGCGCCCAGCATGCGCATGAACTATAGGGTGCAAGTCCCGAACCCCGAAGACAGAAGTAGAGGTTAGCCAAGAGC